>BTVV01000017.1:0-79277 GCA_045863855.1 Planctomycetota bacterium
GGTCGAGACGCGTTCTTCGAGCGCTTCGCGCGGGACGCGGGACTCGAGGTCGAGGGCGATTTCGGCGGCTGAGCGTTTGCGCAAGGCGCGGCGGATCAGCCACCAGCCCAGTCCGCAGGAGGCGGCGTAGAGCAGCAGCGCGAGCGCGCGCCGAGAGAAGTCTTCGAGCAGGAGCCAGCGGTCGGCCAGGGCGGCCAGCGTGAACCCGCCGAGCAGGAGCGCTACGGCCCAGCCGATGGCGCGGGTCAGGTGCGTGCGGCGCAACACCTGTGCGAAGCGCGTGAGCCCGCGCGAGAGCGGATCGGGCAGCGCCAGTTGCGGCGGCTCGTGCGCGGGCGTCGATTCTGGCGACTCGGCCATCGGGTATCCTTAATTGCGTTAAAACTACTCCCAGTACCCGCGAGCGCGGCGTTCGTTTAAGCCATTCCTATCAGGGCAGCCCCAAGCGCTTGCGCCAGATCCATTCGAGCGAGAAGAGCAGGGTGATCAGGAGCAGGATGGGATACGAAGACCAGAGTTCGTAGGACGATTCGACGGTCACGTCCTTGCCTTCGCCGGCAAGCTGTTCGAAGAGTTCGGGGGCCTGGAGGATGTCGAGGTGCCGGCCGCCCCCGGTCTTGGCCATGGCGGCGAGGCGTGCGGTATCGCGGGAGAGTTCGACGCCTTCCTGGCCGGTCACTTCGCGGACGAGGACATTCAGTTCGTGCGCAATGCCGGCAAAGGCGGGCGAGTCGACCTTGACGGAAATCTTGTGCGCTCCGGCGGGCAGGTTGCGCAGCACGCCGCGGTACAGGCCGCTGCCATCGGCGATGGCCTTAAGCTGTACGCGCTGGCGGTGTTCGGGCGTCTCGACTTCGGCCAGAACCACGGCGTTCTCGACGGCGCGCCCTTCGGCATCGAGGGGCCGGGCGAGCACTTCCACGTCTTCGCCGGGCCGAACCTGTCGGCGCGAGAGCGCGGCCTTGAGGCGCGGGCCGCCGGTGAGCCGGTTTCCGGTGCCCCAGCGGATAGCCTGCGCCCAAAAGACCGCGTGGACGCGGTCGGCGATCTTTTCGCGCCAGCGCCAGGTCTGATCGGTACCGACGTACAAGACGCGCCCGGCGCCGTAATGATGCAACGCGACGACGACATCGCGGCGCGCGTCGTCGGTGTAGAGCAGCGGGGTCGCGCCGGGTTTGGCGTAGGCGGGGCGGGCGATCCAAGGCAGTTCGGGGAGCGCCGGCCAGAGTTGTTCGTTGAGTGTCGGGTCGCGCAGGATGCGCACGATCTCGCTGCGGTCGGCGGCGGGATCGAGTTTGAGGCGGACTTTATCGGGCGCGGCGGCGCTGGTGACCGGCGCGGTGGAATCGGCCGGCGCTTGCTGGCCGACGGGCAGCAATTCGGAGAGCGGCCCGGCGAGGTAGCTGCGCGGCATGGCTTCGGGACCGGCCAGGAGCACCAGGAAGCCGCCGCGATCGCTGACGTAGCGCGCGAGGCGCTTTTGCGCGGCTTCGTCGAGGCGTTCGGGCGGGACGTCGCCCAGGATCACCACGTCGTAGGCGTCGAGATCGGCTTCTTTTTCGGGGAGCGCGGCGGGGCGCGAGCCCAGATTCTCGCCCCCCAGCAGCCACCGTTCGTCGAGCGTCATCTTGCGTTCGCGCCGCAGCAGCGCCGCGACGTAACGCGATTCCCAGCGCGGCAGATGGTCGGCCAGAAGCACTTTGAGCCGATCGTTGGCGACATCGACCACCGCTTCAGCGGCGTTGTTGGCGGCGAGCGCTTCGCCGGGGAGGGCCTCGAGTTCGGCGTGGAATACGTTGGGGCCCGCGTGCTTGGCGGGGAACTCGAACGTCTCGTGGCGCCAGCCCTGGCGGTCGAAGACCAGTTCGCGCGTGGCGAGGGTTTCTTCGCCACGGCGCAGGACGAGTTTGGCTTTCTGGTTTTGGAATCCGGCCACCTTAATGTGCGCGACGAGCCGGACGGTCTCCTCGAGGAAGACCGAACCCGAACCGTCGAGGCGCGCGACGCACAGATCGGGGGGCGGCTCCTGGCTGCCCACACCGAGCGTGTGCAGCGGGATGCCGCGGGCGGCCAGCGCACGGGCGGCTTCTTCCGGGACGGGACCGCTGGTGTGGCGGCCGTCGCTGCAAAGCACCACCGCGGCGATGCGGTCTTGCGCGTGGCGTTCGGCGAGGCGCAGCAGCGGCGTGGCGAGATCGGTCTCGCCCTGCGTGTGCGGCGTGTCCGGCTTTTCTTTCGCGTTCTTCTCATCGGCCGGCGCGTGAAGCTGGCGCAGTTCGCCGTGGAGTTCGTACGTGACCGTCTCGATCCGGCCGGCCGTTTTGGGCGCCACGTGATGATCCAGGATCGCGGCGGTGAGCGCCTCCCGGTCGAGCCGGGCGAGTTTTTCGAGCGCTTGCTTGATCTCGTCGCCGCCCTGTTCGGCCAGTGCGCGGTCGAGGCGGTCCTGTTCGCGTTTCGCGGACAAGGCGAGCTTGGCGACGCGCTTGGCGAGTTCGGTGAGTCGGTTGGCGCGTTCGGAGAGGCGCTGCCGCGCTTCGGGCGATTCGAGGTCGCCGCCGTCGAGTTCGGTCTTTAACGCCGCGGTTTCCTGGAGCGTGGCTTGCGCTTCGTTGAGTGCGCCGGCGTCGGCTTGAGGGACCGGCTTCCAGAGTTCCAGCGCGGCGGTGAGCTTTTCGGAAGTGGCGCCCAGCGCTCGAGCGGCGTCGTGGAGGCGGTCGCGCGCCGTTTCGGCCACGCCGGATTGAAGCTGGGGCAGCGCCTGGCGCACCTGGACGGCGGCGGCTTCGGCGTCGGTCTGCGCGCGCGCGATCCCATCGGCCGCTTGTTCGGCGCGCGTATCGCGCTTGGCGGCGTCGATCAGTCCCAGAGCCACGGCCGCGCGAACGCGCGCTTCGGGCGGTTCGTGCGCATCGGTGACGTGCATGCTGGGCGAGGCGTCGCGGAGCACCAGCACCAGCGGCGGCTGGTAGCGCGCGAAGACGCGGTGGATCACCGGCTGCGAGAGCAGCAGCACCAACAGCGCGACCCCGGCGCCGCGCAGACCGCGCAGCAGTTTGCCGCCGGGAACATACGGTTCGGTTTCGTGGCGGTACAGGCGCACGATGGCCCAGACCAGCGCGCCGGCCAGCGGCAGGACGAGCCACCACGCATGCCCTTTGAAGATCAGCCCCCAAGCTCCGTCGGCGGCCAGCGTAATCATGCCCACCTCCGCAGCAGCCAGGTTTCCAGGAAGCACAGCCCCACCGCGAGCGCGAGGAGCCAGGTGCTGATTTCGTAGCCGCCGCCGTCGAGGCCGATGGCCGCGGCGAGCGAAGGCCAATCGGCGGCGAAATGCGCGTCGAGGTCGCGCGTTAGACGTTGCGTATCGCCCGGCGCAAGGCGCGCGAGATCGGATTCGCCGCGTTCGGCGGTGACGGTGTACTGGATGCGTTCGTCGGCGCGCGCGCCTTCGGGCGCAACGACGTACGCGCCGGGTCGTTCGGTGGCGTCGTAGGTGAAGACGGTGAGCGCGCCCTGGCGGCGGGCGGGGAGTTCGAGCGGATCTTCCTGCGGGCGATAAAGCACGTGCGCGGCCTTGGCGCCTTCGCCGCTGGCGACGAAGGAGAGCGACTGGCCCACGCGCAGATTGCGCGGCGGGATTACGGCGGAGGCCAGATCGAGGACGAGGTTCTGCATCAGCGGCACGTAGAACGGATGCACCGGCAGATCGGACCATGCGGTATCGAGGGCCGTGGTGAGCAGAAAGACCTTGCCTTCGCCGAGCGTTTTTTGAATCAGGAGCGGATCGCCGTTCTCGTAAGTCGCCAATACGCGGATGTCTTCGTGCGCGGCAGGTGCGGCGGTCTGGAAATGTTCGAAGACGCGCGCGGCGGTCCAGTCCTGGCCCTTCTCGGGACGAAACAGATCGAGCGCGGGGGCGTTGGTGACGATGCCGCCCAGGCGCACGAAGTCTCGGCGCGCTCCCGAGGCGCGGACCAATTGCGGCGCGGCCGGTTCGCCGCGGCGTTGCAGCGCGACAGGCAGGAGGCCGGCGCCGTTGCGGTGCAGATCGCGGTTATACGCTTCGATCTGCACGCGGTCCCCTGGCGCTACGAGCAGCCCGCCGCCGGCGACGACGAAGCGTTCGAGTTCGCCGACGACGGTGCCCGGGAGCGCGGCGACATTGGCAAGGACTACGACGCGGTATTTAGAAAGTTCTGCGTAACGCAAATCGGCCAAATCCACGACGGTGGATTCGATCACAGTGCGCCAGGTTGGGTCTTCGTCGTCCTTGGGGCTGAGGGCGAGGCGCAGGAAGTCGGTCTCGCTGGCCAGCGGTTGCGTGCGGCGGTCGCCGTCGACGAGGAGCACGGGCAGGCGGTCGATGACTACGACGCTATGGAGGAGTTCGTTGTCGTCGGGCAGTTCGTCGTCGGCGGAGCGGAGCTTGCAGGCGACGAGGTGCGAACCGGGGCGTTCGAATTGATGCGTGAAGGCGAGGGATTCGGTGGCGCCGGGTCCGAGCCGGACGGTGCGCGTCTCTTTGGGCGCGCCGTTGACCGAAAAGGTGACGGCCACGTCGGCGGCTTCCTCGGGCCCGCCGTTGGCGGCGGTGACGTTGAAGGTGACGGGCGCGTAAGGATCGACCACGGAACGCGAGGGCGTCAGGCCCGTGAGCGCCAGGTTGGACGGATGTTCCTGGCCGACGGAAGCGACGATGAGATGCGGACGGATGCGGCTGCTGCGCGTGAGTCCGGCGAGAAACGACCAGCGCGCGCCGTCTTCCAGCTCCCAGCCGTGGGCCTGTAAGTCGGTGACGTAGAGCAATTCGCGCCGCGGGTTGTGGCGGGTTTCGAGATGCTGGAGCGCGGCCGATAATGCGCGCGCGACATCGGTGCGCTCGTGCCGCGGCGCGGCGGTGCGCACGATCTCCTTGGCGCGTTCGAGATCGAAGAGCGCGGCGGGCGGCGGTCCTTTGCCGGCGGCGCTTCCGAACATCACCGTCACGTCGTCGCCCTTGCGCAGCGTGTCCAGATAGCGCAGCGCCTGCTCGCGGGCTTCCTGCCAGGCCGTCTTGGCGCGGCCGGCGTTCATGGAGTACGAATCGTCGAGGAGCAGCACGGCGCTGGTATGTACGTCGGGCGCGCGCGCGTCGCTGTTCATGAGCAAGGCGGGGCGGGTGAGCGCCAGCGCGAGGCTGGCGAGGATGCCCATGCGGATCAACATGATGAGCAGATCGCGGAGTTTGATCTGGCGCGCGCGTTCGGCGAGCAATTCTTCCAGGAACATCATCGCGCCCCACTCGTGGGTGATCACGCGATTGCGCTGGAAAAGGTGGATCAAAACCGGAGCGGAGACCGCGACGAGCCCGCCGATGAGGAGCCAGTTGAGGAAGACCATGCGTCAGCGCCCCTGCCGATAGGTGAGGTACTGGGCAAGGGCGGCATCGCAAGGCCGGTCGGTGGGAAGGACGACGTAGTCGAAGCGGCAGCGGTGGCAGGCTTCGCGAAGGCGGTCCTGGAACGCGGCGAAGCGTTCGCGGTAAAGCTTGGCTACGCGCGGGGCGTCGAGGCGCAGGCGCACGCCGGGGCGTTCCAGGCAGCGAAACTCGTACATCTCGTCGAAGGGGAAGTCTATCTCGCGCGGATCGAGCACCTGCATCAGGATCGCTTCGTGGCGGCGGTGGTGCAAGTGCGCGAGGGCCTGGACGAGGTCTTCGGTCGGCGCGAAGAAATCGGAGAGGACCACGACGAGCCCGCGGCGGCGGATGCGGCCGGCGAGGTCGTGCAAGATCGGCGCGAGGTTGGTCTCGCGGTCGGCATTCGTATCGGCCAAGTGTTTGAATACCGTATTGAGATGCCCGCTGGTGGAGCGCGCGGGAATGTGCGTACGGATCCGGTCGTCGAAGGTGACGAGCCCGACGCCGTCGGACTGGCCGATCATGAGGTACGCGAGCGCCGCGGCGCATTTGCGGGCATAATCGAACTTGGAGCCGCCGCTCCCGGCGTAGCGCATGCTCCCGCTGGCGTCGAGGCAGATGTGCGCGCGAAGGTTTGTCTCTTCTTCGTATTGTTTGACGAAGAGCCGGTCGCTCTTGCCGAAGACCTTCCAGTCGATGTGCCGGATTTCGTCGCCGCGGCTGTACTCGCGGTGCTGCGCGAACTCGACCGAGAAGCCCTTGTAGACGCTGCGATGCTGCCCGGAGACGAAGGACTCGACCACCGTGCGCGCGACGAGGCGTAGCTTGGAAACTCGTTCCAGCGCCTGCTGATCGACGACTTCGGGCGGCAGCGCCATAGCTGGTGCGGAACGCCGGGCGAACGCGCCTTTGAAATGCCGTTCACCGCCGCGGTCCGGCTTCCCCCTTTTAGGCTTTCACGGTGGCCTGGACCAGCGGAAGCACTTTATCCACGATCATGTCGGCGGTGAGGCCTTCGGATTCGGCAGCGAAGTTGAGCACCAGCCGGTGGCGCAAGACGGGCTTGGCCAGGGCGACGACGTCTTCGACGGTGGCGTGGAAACGTCCGTGCAGGAGCGCGCGGGCCTTGGCGCCCAGCAGCAGGAATTGGCTCGCGCGCGGCCCGGCGCCCCAATCGACCCAGCGCTTCACTTCGGGCGCCGCGTACTCTTCACTGACGCGTGTCGCACGCACCAGATCCACCGCGAATCGATAGACATGGTCGCCGAGCGGAACCTTGCGCACGATTTCTTGCAGCCCCAGCAGCTCTTCGCCGGTGAAAACCGCGCCAACCTTGGCTTCGTACGCGCTGGTGGTGCGGCGCATGATGTCGATTTCGTCGTCGCGCGTCGGGTAGCCGACCGTGACCATGAACATGAAGCGGTCGAGCTGCGCTTCGGGCAGCGGGTACGTGCCTTCCTGTTCGATGGGGTTCTGCGTAGCGAGCACAAAGAACGGTGCGGGGAGCGTGTACGTTTTCGCGCCGACGGTGACGCGGCGTTCCTGCATCGCTTCCAGCAATGCGGCCTGCGTCTTGGGCGGCGTGCGGTTGATCTCGTCGGCGAGGAGCAAGTTGGCGAAGACCGGTCCGCGCAGGAACTCGGTCTTGCGTCGGCCGGTTTCGGGGTCTTCCTGAATAATGTCGGTACCGGTGATGTCGCTGGGCATCAGGTCGGGCGTGAACTGGATGCGAGAAAAGGTCAGTTCCAGCGCTCGGCCCAGTGTATTGACGAGCGCGGTTTTGGCGAGGCCCGGGACGCCGACCATCAAGCAGTGCCCGCGGCAGAAGATCGCCAGCAGGAGCTGCTCGATCACGTCGTCCTGGCCCACGATGAGCTTGTGGACTTCCTGGGTGAGCGTGGTGCGCGCCTCGGCGAGCTTATGGGCCAGCGCCAGTTCGTCGGGGGTCGGTTCGGCGGCCTGCGGCTCGCTCATGCGTACATCCTCCGGGCGGTTTCATAACGTGCGCGGGTGCGTCCATCTGGAATTACCGTTCAAGGCGGGCGCTGTTGAAGCGAAATACCCCTTTTTGAGGTCCGGCAACTCTCCAGCCGGGGTGGAGAGGGCTGCGTAAGGGCCGCCCGACCGGACCGTCGTAAAAAACTTCGCCATTGACCAGAACCCGTACGTCCGGGCCCAGGTGCTCCAGCCGCAGCCGGTAGTAACCCGCACCGCTTTGCGTGACCGGGCGCGATTGCAACAGATTACGTTCAGGCCCGTAAAGCACGAGCCCGTCGCCGGAGAGTTCGAGCAGGAGTGCGCGTTCGGGGCGCGCGGAGGAACTAAAGGAGCTTTCTGGCCCGTCGGCGCCGTCGGCGAAGAAGACCGAGACGAGCGATCCGGGTTCGAGTTCGGGAGCGTTCACGTCGAGGTTAAAGGCGAGCGCTTCGTCGCCGCGGATCCCGCGCTTGAGGTATGCCGCCGCGGCTTCGGAGCCGGCGGGGGCATCGAGGCGCGACCCTTCGGCGTTGCCGACCCAGCTTCCGTCGCCCAAGAAGGTCCAGCCTTCCAACGGCTCACCCTGCAATTTGGTTTCGAATGCCACGCGCCCGCTCAGCGCCAGGCGCGGTGAGCCGGTCCGCGAACGCGAGGCGTTCCAGAAGACGAAGGCCAGGACGACGGCGCCGAGCAATACGGCCGCGAGCACCTTCCAGAGCGTGCGGCGGCGGCCGAGGTCGGCGTCCATCAGCACCGTGTCGAAATGAGGCGGCGCGTCGGGAAGCTTGGCGATAACGGCTTGCCGGATTTTGGCGGTCAGTTCGGGCGAAGGCGCCTGGCGGCGCCAGTCGCGGTGACCGATCAGTTCGCTGACCACTTCGTCGAGTTCGTCGCAGAAGCGCTTTAGGTCCGGATCGCGTCCGGCGGCGTCGTCGAGGCGGCGCCGCGCGCGCGGATCTTGTCCGGAAAGGGCGCGGACGATCAATTCCTGAAGCGTGGGATCGTGCGCCATCAGGGCCGCTCCTTCAGGCGCTCGCGGAGTTTGCGCAAGCCGTAGTAGACGCGTGAACGCAGGGTGCTTTCCGGATCCCCGGTGATCTGCGCGGCTTCTTCGTACGAGAAACCGTCGAAGAGCGTGAGGACGAGGATTTCACGGTGCAGCGGGGGCAGTTCTTCGAGCGCTTTAAGCACCAGCGCCTGCTGTTCGTGCTTCTCGGCACGCGCGCTTGGGTCGTGGCTTTCGGGCGATGCTTGCGGCGGATTCCAGTCGGAGAGGTCGGTCTGCACTTCCAGTTCGCCGCGGCGGCGGCCATTGCGCAGCGCATTGAAGGCGGCGTTGCGGGCGATGGTGAAAAGCCACGGCCGGATCGGCGCTCCTTTGCGGAAGTCTTTGGCGTGGGTTAGCACGCGCAGGAAAGTTTCTTGAAGCAAATCCTCGGGGTCCTGCTTGCCGGCGCTGAGGCGCGCGAGGAAGGAAAGAATTTTCTCGGCATGGCGCGCGTAAAACTCGTCGAAAGCTTCGCGGTGCCCTTCGACCATGGCGCGAAGCAACACCTCATCGTCGAGGCGCCGCCAGTCGGGCGCGGCTTGGGCCGGGACCGCGCCCGTGGGGACGGCGGCCTTCCCGGCGGCAGGAATCGCGTCATCGCCCAAGGTCCGCGAGCATCCCTCCAACGGCAAGGCTCCTCGAAAATGCGGAAACGGGAGCACGGTCCCGATTCTTCATACTTTACTCATCTTTACGCCAACCGCCAGCCTTGCGCGGAATGCCGTCTTGGCGCGCACGGACGATTCTGATAGGGTTCGGGCATCGCCAGCCCTGGACATTATGCGCTCATGAATGCGCCGCACGACGACCCGAACTACGATTACCTCGGCGCCGAGTCGATTCGCGAGCGGATCGAGGCGGTGATCGCGGAGATCGACGGGGTGCGCCACCGCGCGCACGAGGATATCGAATACATCCATCGGATGCGCGTGGCCAGCCGCCGACTGCGCGCCGCGCTGGATCTGTTCGAAAGTTCGCTCAAGATGCCCGACTTCAAGAAGTGGTCCAAGCCGATCCGCGGGATCACCCGCGAACTGGGCATGGCGCGCGACGCGGACGTGCAGATCGAGTTCGTGGAAGCGTTTCTGAAGGAAACACCGGACGATACCTATTCGCAGGGGCTCGAGCGGCTGATCCTCCGGCTTAAGCAGCACCGCGAGGCGCAGCAGCCGCACGTGGTCAAGGCGCTGGATAAGCTCGAAAAGAGCAAAGTGCTGGGCGAACTGGAAAAGACGGTGCTGCAGATTCGGGTTCATGCGCAGATGAAGGGTGCGCGGATCGACGCGCATTCGGTGCGCAAGCGGGCGCGCGACCTGATCGCCGAACGCGTCGCACACGTGCTGGTGTACGAGCCTTACGTCGAGCAGGAAGAGAAGGGCGCCGAACTGCATCAGATGCGCATCGAGGCCAAGCGTTTGCGCTATGCCCTGGAGATCTTCAACCCGGCATTCGGCGGCGAGCTGAAAGACTATATCAAGCAGGCGAAGCAAGTGCAGGAATTGCTGGGCCAGTTGCAGGACTCGGAGGTATGGATTGCGTATCTAGCAAAGTTCGAAGAAGAAGAGCGCGCCAAAACGATCGAGTACTTCGGGCACGCGCGTCCGCTGGCACGGGTGATTCCCGGTCTGCACCATTTCTCCCAAGCGCAGCAGGCGCGGCGCAAACAGGTTTATCTCGAATTCGCGGCTTGCTGGAAGCAGCTTAAGGAGCGCCAAGCGTGGCACGAGTTGCTGGGCCGGCTGGTGGAACTCTCCAAGGGCGAGCTTCCGGAGACTGGAGCGCAACCTCCGTCCTCCGCCGAGCAGAGTTCGACGGTTTAATGCGCGCATCGTCAATTGGCCGTAAAGATGCCGTGAGCTGTCCGTAAGTTCTTGGGTGGCGGCCCAAAGTTTTCCACATCACCGTGCATTATTGACGGCATACAATGATTCCAAGCGCTCTAAAATACCTGAGCGCGGCCCGGGTGAGGTTCGCGCGGCATGCCATCAGGCGGCGCACGTATGATTGCCAACAGCAAGCGGTTCGGCGCGGGTCGCGTCGTGGGCTTCATCGACTTGGGCACCAACTCGGTGCGCCTGCTGGTGGTCCGGGTTTTTCCGAACGGGACATACACGACGCTGGGGCGCGACAAGGAGTCGGTGCGCTTGGGCGAGGGTGAGTTTCGCGACAACCGGTTGCAGCCCGAGGCGATGCAGCGCGCTTCGCTGGTGCTGGGCCGATTCGTGCAGACCGCGCGATCGCTGGGCGCGCATGAGTTGCATGCGGTCGCCACGGCCGCCACGCGCGAAGCCAGCAACCGGGATCAGTTTCTCAAACGCGTGCGCCAGCACGCGAATCTGGAACTGAAGGTGATCAGCGGCAAGGAAGAAGCGCGGCTGATCTATCTGGGCGTCTCGAACGGAATCAAGCTGGGCCGGCGGACGGGCTTGTTTATCGATATCGGCGGTGGCAGCACCGAAGTCATCGTTGGAAACCACAAAAGCTATGCATACCTCGACACCATGCGGCTGGGCGCGATCCGGTTGACGTCGAAATTTTTCAAGCGTGGCGAGGACGGTCCCGTTTCGGATCGTAAGTACGCGGCGATCCAGCGCCACGTGCGCAGCACAGCCGTACGCGTCTTGCAGCGTTTGAAGCAATTGCCCTCGGACGTGGCGATCGCCAGCAGCGGCACGGCCGAAAGCCTGGCGCAGGTGGCGTCGCTGCGCTTTCGCGGCCGGGCCTTCGGCGCCGACGATACGCTGCCGGCGGCATGGCTGGGCCGGGCCGCGGCGTACCTGCGTTCGCTGCCGCTGCGCGAGCGGCGCAAAGTCGCGGGGCTCAATCCGCAGCGCGCGGACATTATCGTCTCCGGCGCCGCGATTCTCGAAACGCTGGTGCAGGACTTGGGCATCGAGGAGTTGCGCACGAGCGAACGCGGGCTGCAGGATGGGCTTCTGCTCGATTACCTGCATCGCCAAGAACATCACGAACCGTTCAAGGAGCTGTCCGTCCGCGAGCAGAGCGTGTTGCGGCTGGGGCGGTTGTGCGGATTCGATGAGCCGCATGCCCGGCATGTGGCGCGGCTGGCGCTGGAGCTTTTCGACTCCGCGCGCGACACGGGGCTGTTGGAGTACGGCGATGAAGAACGCGAGCTGCTCGAATATGCCGCGCTGCTGCACGACGCGGGCATGATTCTCTCGCACACCAACCATCAAGCGCATTCGTATTACTTCATCAAGAACGCCGACCTCCTGGGCTTCGATCAGGACGAAGTGAGCGTGATCGCCACAGTGGCGTTGTACCATCGCAAACCCGCGCCGCAGCGTTCGCATCCGGAGTTCGCTTCCCTGGACCGCGCGACGCAGAAAAAAGTCCGCGAACTGGGCGCGTTGCTGCGGCTGGCCGAAAGCCTGGATCGCAGCCATGCGGGGTTGGTGCGGAGCGCGGTTTTGCGTGCCGATGGGCGCAAGGCGGTGGTCCTGGAGCTGGCCGGCGAGCGGGACGCGATGCTCGAGATCTGGGGCGTCCAAAGCCAGACCAAGGCCTTCCGCAAAGTCTTTGCGCGAGACCTCACGGTGACCGGTACGACCGGAGCGCACGCGGCTCCCAAGCCCGTCGCCGCAGAGCGTTAGACACGTTGTCTTCACGAGTTGCTTACGCTCATTTCACCGTCACCTGTCGCCCGGGCGCTACTTTCACCGTGCTAGGTCCGGGAGAAAACACCTCGTGTTCGAAGCCACCGCCGTACGCCATGAATTGCTCGATCGCCTGAAGGTCCTCCATCATGCCGTGCTCGAAGAAGGCAGGGCGCAATACGAACGCTGGCGGCCGCACATTCGGCGGCGGGCATTCCGCTTGGGCGGGCTGAACCTCGCGCATTACTTGGCCTTCCGGCGGCGCGATCTGCGGAGTCTGCAACTCGAACTGGCGCCTTGGGGTTTGAGTTCGCTGGGCCGAAGCGAGGCGCGAGTCGTGTCCAATCTGGAGCAGGTGATCGCGACGCTCGGCGCGGTCTGCGGGGAGGAGGCCAGCGAGCTTCCCCCTCGGCGGCGCGCGCGAACATTTTATCGCGGTGAGCGGCTGCTGGCGCGTGAGACGGTGCGAGTGCTGGGTCCGTTGCGCCCGGAGCGGCGGGTGCGGATCATGGTGACGCTGCCCAGCGATGCGGCGGAGCGGCCCGAATGGGCCCGCAGTCTGGTGGAACGCGGGTTGGATGTCGCGCGGATCAACTGCGCGCACGACCACGCCGAAGCTTGGGCGGCCATGATCGCTCATGTGAAGCGAGCTGCCCATGAGTTGGGCCGGGAATGCCCCATTTTCATGGATCTGGCGGGGCCGAAAATTCGGACCGGCCAAATTCTGGGCGAGAACTCCGATTACCGCCTGCTTCCGGGCGACTTGTTTCTGCTGAGCCGTGATGCACGGCCGGATGCGCAACTGGGCGCGGCGCGCTTGCAGGTGGTCTGCGGGTTGCCGGATGCCGTGGATCAGCTTCGCGAGGGAGCGGAGTTATGGATCGACGACGGGAAGATTGGCGCTCGAGTCGAAGCGCGGCTGCCCGGTGGCGTGCTGGTGCGGGTCACGCAGGCTCGGCCGAAGGGTGACCGTATCCGGCCTGAGAAGGGGCTCAATTTCCCGCATACCGAACTGCGCGTTCCGGCGCTGACCGAAAAGGATCTGCGGGATCTGGATTTTGTCGCGCGCCACGCCGATGCGATCGGCTATTCGTTCGTGCAGGACGCCGCCGATGTGGTGCGTTTGCAACAGGCGCTGGTGGATCGAGGGACGGACCTGCGCCGGATGGCCATGGTGCTGAAGATCGAAACGGCGCGTGCGGTGCGCAACCTGCCTGACCTGATCGTGCGCACGGCGGGCCAGCAGCCGGTAGGCGTAATGATCGCGCGCGGAGATTTGGCGATCGAGATCGGGTACGAACGGCTCGCCGAAATTCAGGAAGAACTGCTCTGGCTGTGCGAGGCCGCGCACGTTCCGGTTATCTGGGCGACGCAGGTGCTCGAACGGTTGGTGAAAAAGGGAACGCCTTCGCGCGCGGAGATCACCGATGCGGCGATGGCCGAGCGCGCCGAATGCGTGATGCTCAATAAGGGTCCGTATATCGCGCAGGCCGTTGGCATCCTGCATGACGTGCTGACACGCATGAGCGAGCACCAAACCAAAAAGACGCCGCAGCTCCGCGCGCTGCGTTCCTGGTAGCGCGCTATTCCTTGGGTGCGGGCTCGGTCTTGGCCTCGGCCTTGTTTTCGACCGGCTCGGTTTTGGCCGCTTCTGCAGGGGCGGCCACGGGCGCCGGATCGGCTTGCTTGACTTCCGCCCCCGGTTTGTCCGCGACCTTGCCCTCGATTTTCAACAGTTCGACGTCGAAGACCAGATCGGCTTTGCCTGGAATCTTGGGCGGGCTGCCCGCATCGCCGTAGCCCAGCGGGTGCGGAATGACGAGCTTGCGCTTGCCGCCCACCTTCATGCCTTGCACGCCCAGTTCCCAGCCTTTGATCACCTCGCCTTTGCCGATCGTGAACTTGAAGGCTTCGCTGCGTCCCGAACTGCTGTCGAACTCCGACTTATCCTTCAGCAGCCAGCCGGTGTAATGCACTTCCACCGCATCGCCTTCGAGCGCTTCGGCGCCTTCCCCTTTTTTGATCTCGGCATACTGGAGGTCCTGTTCTTTTTTCTGCAGCGACTCGTCTTCCGGCACTGCTTCTCCAGGGAGATTTTCTTTCTTCACTTCCTTGCTTTTGAAGAGCTTCTCGGCGGCGGGGCGCAACTTTTCGAAGCTCTCGTTTCCGATCACGTAAAAGAACCGTTGGAAGCGCTGCTGCGCCTTCTCCGCTTTGGCCAGTCCGGCCGCCTTTTCGTCCTTCTTAGGCTCGGATTCTGCTTCGGTTTTCTGGCCTTCGGCCGAGGCTTTCACGTCCTCGTCCAGCTTGGGATCGTAGGAGGCGAAGACGGCCATGTATCGATTGTGGCCTTTGCCATCCTCCTTCTTTTCCGCTTCGCCGGCCGGCTTCCCGCCGGGGGCCTGATCCTGCTCGTCGTCCACCGCGATCTCGCCAAAGAATAGAAAATAGTTCACACCGTCCTTGGTGCCGATTTCCAGTTCGCCTTCGTTACCTTTAAGGGTGACTTGCTGGCCCTGCTGCGCGACGAAGAATCCACGGGCCTGAAGCCATTCGGGATCGAAGGGGCGCACGCCGGCCAGGCGCAAGCCGGTGGCCTCGCTCAGCAGTTTCTCGACGGTATCTTCGTCCACCTGCTGCTCGGCAGGCGTCCGCGGCGAGGTCCAGGCGGTGGCGTCCTTAGCCTTTAGGAGCGGCGTGATGGTGCGCTCCTTGATGACGCCTTTGGTTTCGTCGACCGAGTAATCCTTAACCGTGAGCCTGCGGATATCGGCGCGATTGAGCTTCAGGAAATCGGTCTCGACCCAGTCCTTGAACGAGGTGGAGATGTTCACGTTGACTTTGGCGGTGTAGACCTCGTCCTTGCCGAATTCGCGGACGTAGCGGATATCGGGCTGGCTCGTGGCTTTGCCGACGATGAGATCGACGAGGGTTGCGCCGCCTTCGTCCTTCAATGTGACGCGCTTTCCGCGCGCTTCATCGTCCAGCGTGCCGTCCTTGCGGGGATCGAGGACGCCGAAATCCGCGTGCTGGTCGGCGCTGGCGGAAACGAGAGGTCCGCGCGGAACGTTCATCACGCCTCCTGCGGTCTCGCCGACTTTGGTGCCTCCATCCGCCGGATAATCGTGATGGCTAGGGATCACCCATTGGCCGCCTTTCTTGGCGACGGCAAAGAGGGAGGGGGCTTTGGCCGTGGCGTCCCATTGTTCGACTTGCAGCGAGGCGACTCGCTCGGGCTCGAGAGCTTCCCCGTCCGCCGTGAGCAACGCGCCGGTTTTTTCGGCGTCGCCTTCTACCGCGGCGTTCTTCGGGAGCCAGACCCACAGGGACGAGAGCAGGGCCAGGAGCATGCTAAGGGCCAGCGCGGCACGCATAATTATTCACTCCTCCGACGAGAACTCGGCACGATGCTGCTTTCACCGGCGACTCGGATCAGGAAGACCGCCAGCGCCAGCAGTCCCAGCGCCAAGGCGGGGTAGGCCAGGACCTGAACCTTCACCTTGGACATCGTGCTGCTGACCTTGCGGTTTTGCTCGATTTTGGCTTGGCGTACCTTTAGCGCGGCTTCGTGCTCGAGCTTTTCGATTTGGCGGTCCAGTTCGCGCCGCGCCGAGATGCGTTTCTGTTCGACGAGCTGCGCTTTCGCGTTCTCGTCCAGGTCGGTGCGCTTGCGAATCTTTTCGAGTTCCTGCTCGAAGTCGGCCTCGAGCTTCTCCTTCTTCTTGTCGTACTCATCCGCCGCGGCATCGGTGGTCTCGCGCAGCGAAGCCTGCGTTTCGAGGATAACTTTCTCCAGCACCTCTAGCGGGCGGCGCACCGGGCGGCGCGTGCGCAGGTCCATGAAGGCTTGGTCATCGGCCAGCGCGTCCACCGCGTTGGCGAGGAACTGCACGTTCTTGAGATCCAGCAGGAATTTGAGTTCGTCCTCGCTGAAGCGCTGCCCTTCGTTGCGGTAGAAGGCAAAGAACTGATCGTGCGCGAGGTCGGTGTCGGCGACATAGACGACGTGGATCGGCTTGGTGCTGGGATCGCCGACGCCTTTGCCGCTCTCGACGGGAGGCTCTTCGCCGGTCTTCGCGCCTTCCGGCTTAGGCGCCGGAAGCGGATACGCGCGCTTCATGGTTCCGGTGATCTCGACGGCGATGGCCTGGGGTTCGCCGGCCACGGGCGTAAAGCGCTTGGGGTTGATCTTGCGCTCGCCAAAGAACGGATTGCGCTCGAAGTGATCGTTGTAGCTGTGGCGGCCCCAGCCCACGCCGGCGACCGGCCGCACGAGCGTCTTGACGTTCAATTCACCGGGCTTGTCGGGCGCCGGCCGGACGGTGCCGGGGAAGGGGAGCAGCAGGCTTGTGATGCCGCGCGTCACCGGCGTGGCCTCGATGCCGCCCTTGTCCGCATAGCTCCAGACGAAGTTCGGCGTCAGAATCTTGCGGAACTCATGGCTGGGGTTGAAGTCCGACCACGCGATCATGTCCAGGTCGATCTCCAGGCCCAGCGCACGAAGGAGCGGTTTGAGGTCGCCCTTCTCGCCGTCTTCCGGCGGCATGCCCATCATCGGGTTCGGCGGGCGCTTGGGCTGGCTGCTGCCCAGTTGCGGGCCGCTGAAGACCGGCATGGGGTCTTCGAGGATCAGCGCCGGGCGTCCTGCCCAGATGTAATCGTGCAGGTTTTTGAGCTGCTCATCGCTCAAGCGCGAAGGCTGCGGCGCGACCAGTACGCCGATGTCGTCGCCCACCGGGGCGTCGAGGTTGACTTCGCGGACGTCGTATTGCTTCTTCCACTCCTGCACGATCTGCCACTCCGGAATCGGCTGACGCGCCTGGAAGTCGAAGCCGCCGACGATTTTCAAATCCGTTTCGACGACGCCGATTACTTTCTTCTTGCCGGAGCCGACGGTGCGAATCGCGCGGATCAGTTCGTACTCGACCGAAAGCCCCGGATCGAAGTGTTCGATCTTCTGCGTCTTGGATCCGCTGCTGACGACGGCCGAGAGAAAAACTTCGTCTTCGTCGCGACCCGTGGCCTGGTCGGTGATGACCTTTCGCGGCGTTAGCCCGTAGAACTGCGTGGCTTCGCTGCCGGCCTCGTCGAGCGGGTCTTCGGGATGCTTGAGGATCAGCTTGATTTTGTCGCCCATCTCGCGATCCAGCACCTTCAGCGTGTTCTCGACTTCCTTGCCCTTCAGCGTCATCTCGGCGGGCAGCGACTTGCTGATGAAGGCGATGATGGTGACGGGCTTGTCGAGTTCCTGGAGGATTTTCATGCTCGCCGGGCTGATCGAGGACAGCCGTTCGTCGGTGACGTCCCAGTCCACGGCTTTGCGGTCCACGGCAACGGAGACATTGAAGAGCGTGATCGCGCTGCAGATCGCGACCAGCGCATGGGGCCGGATGATGTTCGGAATGACGGCCATGACGCCCACCAAGGTCACGAGCGCCCCGGCGCCCACCAGCGCACCGCTGCTGTTGGTTCCGCGGAGGATCCAGGCGCCGCTGCCGCCGGCCGCCACGAGGACCAGGCCGATAACGGCCAGCCGCCAGCCGCGGCCCATGTTCTCGCTAAAGCGCCGGCCCATGACGATCAGCGTCGCCAGCGCCAGCGTGAGCGCGACGAAGACGGCGGTGGTAACCAGTCCGCCCAGCGGGAGCAGGCCGCGGTTGAACGGATCGAACCAATCGGCCCACCATGCCACGGCCATCAGTCCGGAACTGAGCAGGACGCCGATGACGAAGGCGATCGCGGGCATCGGGACCAGCGTGCTGGCCAGCACGCCCAGTGCTGCGAAGACCAGCCCCGCGCACCACCAACCCGCGTAATTGGCGAAGATCAGTCCGCTGTCCGGATCGCCCAGGTAAGCCAGAGCGATCACGTTGAAGAGGCTGCACAACAGCGCGAGCGTGAAGTAGCTCGTCACGCCCAGCCACTTGCCCACCAGCGCGTCGCTGACGTTCAGCGGCAGAGTGAGCATCTGTTCTTCGGTGCCGAGTTCACGTTCGGAGGCCCAACTGCCCATCGCCAGCGCGGGCAGCAGCACTACGAGCAGCCAGGGCATGTACGTGAGCAGCGGGTTAAGGTCGGCGATATTGCGCGCGAAATACGCGCGCGGAACGAACAGGATGCCCGCGGCGACGAGTACGAATACCAAGATAAAGACGTAGCCCAGCGGATTAAGCAGCAGGCTGGCCAGTTGCCGGCGCCAGATGGCGCAGATCGCGGAGAGATTCACGCCGCCACCCCTTTCGTCAGTTCGCGGAAACGCGCTTCCAGCCCCTCGCCGGCCGCCAGATCCTTGGGCGTGCCGTCGAAGCGCAGTTTGCCTTCGCTGATCAGCAGCACGTGATCCGCCAGCGCTTCGACTTCCTGCAGGATGTGAGTCGAGAGCAGCACGGCCTTATGTTTCTGCGCGAAGCTCTTGATCAGATCGCGTACCACCTGGATCTGGTTCGGGTCCAGCCCCGCGGTGGGTTCGTCGAGGATCAGGACATCGGGGTCGTGAAGCATCGCTTGCGCCAAACCGACGCGCTGGCGGAAACCCTTGGATAGCTTGCGGATCGACTTGTTCCAGACTTCCTCGAGTTGGCACGCGTGAAGCATACGGTCAAGCGCTTCGTCGCGCTTGCTGCCGTCCATGCGCCGGATCGCGGCGATGTAGCGCAGGTATCCGGCGGGGGTCATGTCGGGGTAAAGCGGACCGTTTTCGCTCAGGTAGCCCAGGCCTTCGCTGCCTTCCAAGCGTTCGGTGGTCATGTCGTGCCCGGCGATGATTGCGGTACCGGCGCTGGGCGCCAGGTAGCCGGTGAGGATCTTCATGGTGGTGGACTTGCCCGCCCCGTTGGGACCGAGGAAGGCCGTGATCGAGCCGCGCTTGACCTGAAAGCTCACGTTTTCGATCGCCGTGAACGGTCCGTAATATTTACTCAGGCCTTTGCAGACGATCAACGCCGCATCCGAATCATCCGCCATGCCGATCTCCTTATGAGGAACGCCATTCGCCCAAACGGGCCCGCTCCGAGCCGTGAAGCCCGGATCGTCGCCCTGTCATGAACGTGTCGAATCGAAGCGAGTGCATAGTAGCCTAATCGCCGTCACGGAACCTCTCAAGATCGGTATCGCCATGCCCCGAACTTGGAACGGACTTTTGGGAGACGAGCGCCGGGTGCTCGCCTTCAAAAAACCGGCGGGTCCGGTCGGTGGGCTTCCTTGGCGCGTATTCGCTCTCTTTTAGGGATAGAGGCCGGATTGCGCACCTTGCATTGCAAGCTTTCGAGGGAGTTCGTACACTCGCCCTCCCGCGCGCCGATGCGGCGCCAACCTTGACCCGCTACAGGAGGGGAAGCATGCCCCTGACCATCCAGAAACAGCTTTCGGTCTTCCTCGAGAACAAGCCCGGCGTCTTGCAGCGCCTGTGCGAATCGTTCGCGAAGCAGAAGATCAACATCAACGCGCTCTCGGTTTCGGATACGGTCGACCATGCGGTGGTGCGAATGATCGTCAGCGACCCGACGAAGGCGCTGCATCTGCTGGAAGAGCACGGCGTGCTGGTCGTCGAGACCGATGTACTGGCGCTGCAGATGCCCGATAAGCCCGGCGCGCTTTCGCAGATGGCCGATAAGCTCTCCAAGGCCAAGGTGAACATCGAATACGCCTACGGGACGGCCGGCACGGGCAAGGGCCAGAAGAGCCTGATGATCGTGCGCGTCAGCGACCTGGAGAAGGCTCGCAAGGTTCTCGCCAAGTAGCGCCGTGAAACTGGTTCTCGCCTGTGTCGGCAAGCTGCGTGCCGCGGCCGTGCGGACGCTGTGCGAGGATTACGCCGGACGGCTGGCTCGTTACGGTTCGTTCGAACTCCACGAATGCAGGGATGCCCGCGCTTCTTCCGCCGCCGATGCTGCGGCGGAAGAAGGCGCGCGGTTGCGCGCGCTGGCCAAGCCCGGCGACGCGATCTGGGTGCTGGACGAACGCGGCGTGCAGGTCGATTCGCCGGGGCTGGCGAAGCGCCTGAGCGAACTCGAGAACCGTGGTATCAAGCGTTTGGTGGTGCTGCTGGGCGGCGCGCATGGGCTGGACGAGGCCACGCGGCAGGCCGGTACGCTCTGGTCGCTCTCCAAGCTTACGCTGCCCCACGAACTCTGCCGCGTGCTGGCGTTAGAGCAGCTTTACCGCGCACGGACCATTCAGCGCGGCGAACCGTATCACCATTAAGGTTTGTGTATTGTCGAGCTTGCGGCGGCGCGTGCGTCCCGGCTACTTTTTCTTCTCGGGATCTTCGATCGGTTCTTCTTCGTAGATCAGGATTTCGCCGGTGGGCGTGCGGCGCATGCGTTTGGGCTGAGCGGCCGGATCGGGCTTCGGTGTTTCGGCGGGCTTGGCTTCTTCGGGCTTCTTCTCGGGTTCGAGGCCCATTTCACGGGCGATGCGCGGGCCTTCGGGGCGCGTCTCGTCGATGGTGCGCGCCGCCGGCTGAGCGGGCTGTTCGGCCACCGTCTCGGGCTCGGCCGGCAAGTTCAAGTCGGCTTTGGGTTCGGGCCCCGGCGCGCGCTGTGCGGTCGTTTCGGTACCGGGCTCGATCGTTTCGATGCCGGCGGTCTTGGACGGAGCCATATCTACGGCGATCATCTCGCCCGTAGTCGGATGCTTGATCTGCCCGCCGCGCGCGGCCAACGCTCGGTCCATCAACGAATCGCGGTCCAATCCCTCTTCGATGGGCTTCATCACGTAATGCATCGAGACCTCATCGTTGAGGCGAATGGGCACCACGTTATCGGCGATGAAGGACAGCGGATCGAAGCCGTACCACGGCGGACGAATCTTCTCGGTCTGGACCAGGGTCTCGTACTTGTCTTTGCGCAACTCGATGCGGTAGCTGCCGTAGTGCGTGTAGTTCATGCGGATCGGCGTCTTGCCCACGACGCGCCGATTGACCGAAACTTCCGCGCCTTCGGGAAGCGAAGTGATCGTCATGCCGCGGCTGGTGCAGCCCGTCTGGCAGAGCAGCAGCACCGCGAGCGGGCCGGCCAGCAGCAAGGACATCCATGAGCAGCGAAGTTGACGCATTACTCGGTCCGCGCGGCTAACTCCAGCGCGGCACATCCTTTCCGGTTGAATCCCAAGCTCAGGCACGAACGGTCAGTCTAGACGCCACAGGTGCTCTTGTCGAGCCCGGACGCCATTCGAATGCGCTTACCCCTTGCTATCGGCCAACTTAGCCCTGGGCTTGAGCGCTTCGGGGACGGCTATTGGACGTGCGGGGCGTACTTGGCCTTCCAACCGGATTTCTCGTTTTCGTCTGGGAAGCGGCTGACTACCGTCAGCTCGACCACCTTGCTGGCTTCCGGTTCGCCATCGATCTGGTCGGGCGTCGCGCGAACGGCGCGGACCACCGAACCTTCGGCCGGCTTGAAGCTGTTGCGCACCGCCGCGAGCACGTGGAAGTTGAAATCCGAATCGCTGAACGAGAAGCTCGTCACGACACCGGCGACCTGCCCCTTTTTGTCGAGGATCGCGTGCCCTCCGCGCACGCTGCGGCGCCCCGAGCCGCGCAAGCGGAGCAGGCGTTTACGCCGTGGACTGAGCCGCCGAATGTACGCATCCCGCCCAATGTAAAACGGGCGATGGAAGCGGCTCACGAAACCGTAGTCGGCTTCGGTGAGGCTGAGTTGTTCGGGACCTTCCAGTTCGTGCCCGAAGAGGGGGAAGCCGGCTTCGGTGCGCAGCGAATCGCGCGCACCCAAGCCGCAAGCGCGCACGCCGCGGCCTTTGCCCTGCTTCAGAAGAAGTTCCCAAAGTTCCTGCGCGCGCGCGGGATGCACGAAGAGCTCGAACCCGACGGCTTCGCCGGTGTACCCTGTTCGCGCAGTAAGCACCGGGATGCCACCGATGGAAATAGGGTGGATGTCGTTGAGCTTCCCGGCGCGGAGTGCCGCGCGCTGAGCTTCGTCCGCGGCCAGTTCGATCAGGATCTCCAGCGAGAGCGGGCCTTGGAAGGCGATATCGAGCTTCGAGTCGGGCCCGGCATCGCGCAGCGCGCGAAGCTGCACCGGCCCGGGCGCGCGCTTGCCAGGTTGTTCGGCGTCGATGCAGACCTTGCCGTCGTTGACGGCGTTGAACCAAGCCCAGTCGCGGTCGAAGTTTCCGGCGTTTACGACCACCATAAACGTGTCGCGCTTCAGTCGGTAAACGTACACATCGTCAAGCGCTTCGCCGGTTTCGCGGACCAGATAGCTGTACTGCGCTTCGTGGTCCACCAGCCGCGCGGCTGAGTTCGCGAGGCAACACTCGAGGAAGGCCAGCGCGTAGGGTCCGCGTACTTCCAGGGCGCTCATGTGGCTGACGTCGAACAACCCGGCGGCTGCGCGCACCGCCGCGTGCTCGGCGAAGATTCCGCCTGGGTATTCCACCGGCATCTCCCAGCCGCCGAAGGGCACGAGCTTCGCGCCGGCTTGAGCGTGCCAGCCGTGGAGTACGGTCTTCTTCAGCGGCCCTTCGGGCGCCGTGTATTCGAACGGCGGCTTGGGGTTGGCGGGAAGCATTCCACGCAGCGCCTTCTGTCCGACGAAAAAGGGCTTCTCGGCGGCTATGGCGCTCGCTGGCGCCCGATCCAGGCCGCCCAGATCGGGGAGGCTTTTGACGTCGTGGCGCAGTTCGGGCGTCTGGAGCGGAACGGGGAGCGATTCGACCGCAAAGGGGCCGTCGATCTTCATGTACGGATCGGCTGTGTCGAGGACCACGTACCCATCGCTGACCGCGCGCAACCAGAGGTACACGCGCTCGTAGTGGGCCGCATGCGGAAAGAGCGCGATCCGCTCTTCGCCGTTGGGGCCGCTGGCGGGATTCTCCTGCCAGCCCAGGTACGTGACGGCTACGTCGTCGAGGATGCCGCCCTGTGCATCGAGCATGTATCCTTGAACGGTTTGCCCTTCCGCGAGGCCCAAGACGTCGCAGGTGAGCAACTGGTCGATGCCCAAACGGGCCTTCTCGCCGCGCACGAGCATTCCGGCGCGGGAACCGATCATCGCAGGCATCACATTCGTCGAAACCACCGATTCGTCTCCAGCAGGGCGTTGGGGGTAGGGGAGTTTGCGGGCGATCGCCGAAACTTCGGCGCGGGCTTTCAGGAGTCCGTCGAAAGGTACGCGTCCGCGGCAGCGTTCTTCGCCCGACGGCGCCCAGACCTGGAAGGCCGTCGCCGAAGCAAGGAGTTCCCGCGTCGTTTTGGCGAGCTGCTTAAGCTGCTCGGGTTTGATCCCGCGCTGCGTCAGCCAAGGCGTGCCGAAGCGCAGTCCGCTGCTGTCCGCGGCCGAACGATCGCCGGGCAGCGTATTCTTGTTGCAGACCAAGCCCACGTTTTCCAGCAGCCGCGATGCGGTCTCGCCGTCGAGTATACCGCCGCCTTGAACCTTGAAGCGTTTTAGGTCGATCAGGAGCAGGTGCGTATTCGTGCCGCCGTACTCGAGCGTAAAGCCTTCGTCCTGCAGGGCGCGGGCGAGGGTCTGGCTGTTTTCGATGATTTGGGCCTGCAACGCCACATAGCTCTCGCGCCGCTGCAGAATGATTTCGAAGAGCCGTGCGATACCCGCGATGCTGTTGACGTGCGGTCCGCCCTGCAGGCCCGGAAAGACGGCGTTGTCGATCTTTTTCGCCTTATCTGCGCAGGCCGTAACGATTGCAGCGCCGCGCGGACCGCAGAGCGTCTTATGGGTCGTGAACGTAACCACATCCGCATAGGGCAGCGGATTGTTCAGCCGTCCGGCCACCACCATCCCGGCCAGATGCGCGATGTCGGCCAGCAGGAGCGCACCGCATGCGTCGGCGATGCCGCGCAGCGTTTTCCAATCGAAGTCCCAGGGGTAGGCGCTGCTGCCGGCGACGATCATTTTCGGGCGGCACTGCCGCGCTTGCGCGCGGATGCGTTCGTAATCGAGCTTGCGCGCCGCGCCTTCGGCTTCGGTATCGATGCCGTAATGAAAGACGCGGTACTGCTTGCCCGAGACGTTGTACGGACTGCCGTGGCTGAGGTGGCCGCCGTGGCAGAGGTCCAGCGTCAGGAGCGTATCGCCGTGTTCGAGCAGCGCGGTATAGACGCTTAGGTTGGCCGGCGAGCCCGAAAGCGCCTGGACGTTGACGTGAATGCGGCCGGCGGGCGGCGAGCCTTCGAGAAGGCTGAACGCCTGCGCGATATTCGCCTTTGCGGCCAGTTCGACGCGGTCGGCTTCGGCGCAGCCGCGGTAGAAACGCCCGTCGCTCAAGCGCCGGTGCCAAGCCTTGAAGTACTCGTTGTCGGCGGCCAGTTCCGTCGACCAGCGTCCCAAGCGCAGATCGGGCTGGCCTTCCGCGTAGAGGTTGCCGAAGTCGCTGGCCATCAGCCGCGCGACCTCCGGCATGCAGATCGATTCGGACGGGATGAGGATCAGTTCGTCCATCTGCCGGCGCGATTCGGCCCGGGCAATCTCTT
This sequence comes from Planctomycetota bacterium, assembly GCA_045863855.1. GTDB lineage: Bacteria > Planctomycetota > SZUA-567 > H5-PLA8 > H5-PLA8 > H5-PLA8. Next base: position 24,495 of record BTVV01000017.1, read on the forward strand.
CGACGTACGAGCCGGCTGGCGACGACGGTTCGGGCATCGCGAACATGACTGCCGCTCTCCGGGGATGAACGATGTCTTTGTACCATGCGGGAGGGGTTCGGCCAACGAGAGGAAGCCGGTCACGGGGTGGATTGGGTGGCTGGGGCGTCAGAGGACGCCAAGAAACATGCAATCCGCAGGCTTATGCGTTCCCGTGCCTACAGGACCGGGGCGGAGCGTAGCGCCGGACATCCAATGCAAATGACTCGGGCAGTTTACGGAATCCGCATACCTCGAACTTCGAATAAGGCTTTCTTGCCGGATTTTGTCCAAGTCAATCTGCCGGCGATCGTGTCGCCCTGCACGGACAACTCCCAGCGCGCGACGCCGTGCTGTTCGCTTTTTTGTTCGACCGTCACGCTGCCTTTTTCGCCGGCTACGCCCGTCGCCGCGGCGAATCCTTGTTTCTGATTCACCCGGCTCGTGAAAGTTCCGCGCACGAACGCAAGTTCGTCTTCGTAGGCCCGGTCCGTACCGGGCAGCGCGTTCTTTTCATTGGGGCTTAAGGTGACTTTCCAGCGGCCTTCGGCGCCTTGCGGACGCGTGCCCCCTTCGGAGCCCGAGACCGCGAAGGCTACCATGACGCCCAGCAGCAGGCTTGCAAAAGCGACCGTTCGTTCGATCAGCATGGCGTATATCTCCCCGAAGCGCACCGGTTAAGGCTGCCGATAGTGAATGACCACGCGTACCTGCGCCGAAATCGCGCGGCCGTTTTCTCGCGCCGGCTCGAAGCGTGCGGCGCGTGCGGCCGAGATCGCCGAGCGGACGAAATCGGCGTGTACCTCGGTGCTCACCGCCGAAACGTCACGGACCCGGCCTTCGGCATCGAGTTCCAGCAGCAGGACCACCGAAGCCACGGCGCCGCTGCGCCGCTGGCGTTCCGGGTAGACCGGCTCGATCGGACGCAGCAGACGCGCGGAGGTGGTGGGACCGCCGGGCTTGACCGCCGCCGCCGGGGGCGCCAAAGGCGCTGGGGGCGAAGCGTCGGGCTGCGCTTGGGTTGTGGATCTCCCCACCGGGCGTTTCGGTAAGTGTTCCAGACGGGCTGCGATCTGAATTTCCGATAATGCGGCAGTGGGTGCGTCTTCGGTCGGAAGCGGTTGATCCGAAAGTGCTTCGGTCTCGAATACCACTTCGGGTGCGGGTTCCAGATCGGCGAGCGGCGGGGCTTCGGATTCGCTTGGGGGTAGCGCAGGGCGCTCCAGGGTCGGCAATGTAGTACGATCCACTCGTTCGATGCGGACGACTTCCAACGGCCGCTCGAAACGAGCGGCTTGTCCAAGGATCACCGGCGTCGTGGACAGCAGGATTGCCAAAAAGCTCAAATGGATCAAGACAGAGAACAGCCACGGACGAGGCTTTCGCACTATGGGGCGAGCGGGCTTTGCAGGCACCGCCACAGCTTGGGTGGAGGAAGCCTGCGCGGAAATGGGCATCGCCGAGTCGGTCAATGGAGCCAACCTTGATCACCGTTGAATCAGAACAAGCCACCTCATGCTAAGCAAGCGCCCGTCCCAATCGCCGAAAATACTAACTTCTTGACTGCACTAGGTTAACGAATGTCCTGGTGCAATCGTTCAATAATTTATGTACACTTCTTACACAGGTGTTGCGCTAAGTTTGCAGATGGGGTACCGAATCCGATTCCGGGCTACCCCATCCAGACTCCGACTACTTTTCGAAGTTCCTGTAGATCTTTGATCTTGTGCGAGACAAACAGGTCTCTCCGGTAGCTCTTGGGGCCGCGATAGATCGCGCCTAGGAAGACTTCGCCTTTACGATCTTCGTTGGGGTACCAGGCTCGCAACAGCGTTTCGCGCTGGGTGCGGACCAGCACGATATCGCCAGGCATCAGGTCTTCCGGCCGCGCGTTGCGATACAGCACATACTGTCCGTCGGCCACCAGGGGCCACATCTCGTTGCCTTGAACCTTTAGCGCGCCGCTGCAATCCAGGACCAGGGCTTGCGGCTTGATGTAGCGATACGCCCGCTCGTCCATTTCGTAGTTGCCGTGCGCGGTGGCTTCGACGTTCACCACCGGGTGGTCGCCCAAGGCCGAGAGCGCTTTCTGGAGGTATTGCGCGGACCAGCGTTTGCGGCCGTTAACCAAGTTGTACGCCGTGGCGCGCGAGCAGCCTAAGAACGCGCCGAGGGCCGCCACGCCGCCCAGCCTGTCGGAAAGCGCCTGAAAGACGGCGCGTGGATCCTGGACAAGCTGCGTGAGGCTCCCGCTGCCCGGCGTCTCCGCCACGCCGTCCAGCACGTGCTTTCTCTTTTGGGGATGGATTCGCTTGCGGCCCATGGCGTTCCCGCCTCTCATTGCGCGTGGGGTGCACGCAAAGAATACAGCCCAAGCGGTCTACGTTAAGGTCTATTCGGGCGTGCAGGCGGCCGCTACATCATCCGGCCGCGTTTGCGCAGGAGCCATTCGGCCGTAATCAAAGCGGTGAAGAGGGCCAGCACCGGCCAGCGATCCCAGAGGTTGGTTGGAATCTCGCGCTGAATCAGGTCGGTCTTTTCGCGGATCAGCGGCGGCAGCGTATCGAGTTTATCGATGGCGATAAACTGTCCGCCTTCTCCGCCGGCATCGGCCAGCGCACGCAGGAGTTCCTCGTTGGTGCGCGGGTTTTCCAATTCGAGTTGCGGGACATCCACCTTGAAGGTCACTTCGCTCTGCCGGACTTCCGGCTGGTTGGGGTCGACCAGCCAAACCGTGTAGTCGCCTTCTTCTGTGGGGAAGAAGTGGCCTTCGTAGCTGCCGCCCGATTCCTTGCGGTGCGTCAGTTCCTCGGTCTTGCGTTCGCCCTTGGCCGTCTCGATATGCAGGGTGGTGGTGGGCACCGTCAGGGGCTCGAACTTCTCGTCTTTCAGCAGGGCGTTAACGACGACTTTGTCGCCGATGGCGTAGGAAACTTTGTCCACGTCCATCAGGAAGCGCTTCTGCCCGCCCAGGCGTTTGGCCATGCTCAGGAAGCGAATGGCCTGGTTGTAGAAGCGGTAGTGGTAGCGGTCGCCGATTCCGCGCCGCCAGCGCCAAAGCGAATCGACGCCGATGAACATGCTGCGCCCGGCGCCGTACGGCATCACCGATACCAGCGGCATCTTTTTGCCTTGTTCGTCCTTGTCGTACGGATGCACGACCACCGGCGTAGCCAACTCCTTCACGCGCTTGACCGGGTAGTACCAGAACAGGCGCGGCAAATTTTCCCAGATCTCGCGGTTGGCGCCCTCGTCGGCGTCCAAGTGCGTCCAAGGCATGCGCCGGCCCTCGTTGGTCAGTTCGAGGGGAAAGGTTTCCTGCAGGCCTTCGTCGCCGATGGCGTAAGCGGCGCGCTGCGGCACCACCGGGAGCATCTCGCCCAACGGCCCGCCCGTGTATGCGGCCGGCGCGAATCGTTCGCCGGCGATCATGATGAAGCCGCCGCCTTCGCGCACGAAATCGCGGATCAGCGTGGTCTGGTCGTTGGTGAATATAATCGGGTTCACGTCGCCCAGGATCAACACGTCGTACTCGTTCATTTCCTTCTTGGTGCCGGGGAAACGCTCCAGCGGCTCTTTGGACGCCGTGCCGTCCCAAATCCAGGCCCCGTCGGTGGTCGCGAACAGGATATCGGCTTCGGTCGTGTGATCCCGAATCAGGTAGGTCTTAAGGTATCGGTACTCCCAGCGCGGTTCCTGGCCTTCGACGAAGAGCACTTTTACTTTCTTATCGACCACCTGGAAGGTATGCGTGGCGACGTTGTTCTCGGGGCGCAGTTCGCCGTCCTGTTCGGGCAATTTGATCGTGTAGACATACTTTCCAGCCGTCTTCTCGCGGAACTTCAGCGGTATGGGAACCTTTTCGCCGCTCTTGCCGAGTTTCACTTCTTCGGGTTGCCCGACCACTTCTCCGTTCTCGCGGCGCATCTCGATGCGCAGGGTGCCGAGCGAATCGTACCCGCGCTGGCGCACGTAGGCGACGATTTCGGACGGGTCGTCCGGCAGAATCACGTCCGGACCTTCGACGCTCAGTTCGATGTCCTTCGGTTCGCCCGGATCGCCCACCGCCACCGTGAAAACGGGGATGCGCTGAATCTTGTACTGGCTCGCGACGACCTGCACGGCGTCTTCGCCGGCCGTCTGGCGCCCGTCGCCGATCACGATCACGCCGGCCAGCGGCAGACCGCGGTGCTCTTTCATCGCCTGGCGCAGCGCATCGCCGATGCGCGTCTCGCTGCCGCGTGCCTCGGGTTCGGTCTCCAGTTTCGGGGCGCGTCCTTCTGCGCCAGGCAGCGGCTCGAACGATTTGGAGTACGTATACAGCTTGACGTCGTGCTTCTTCTCCAGTTCGCCCAACAGATCGTTCTTGCGCAACGCTTGGCAGGCGACCTGCATGCGCGTGATCTTCCCGAAATCGGCCAGTTCCAGATCCTTCACCTTCAACTTGCGCTGCTGCTTGGACTGCTCGTCGACCAGCACGATTTCCTGATCCGGACCCAGCGCTTTCTTGATCTGGTCGCGCAAGGCATCCTCGGCGTAGGGAAACTTGAGGCTCATCGAGAAGCTGTCGTCGAGCAGCACGAGGACCGTCGAGCGCTTCTTCTCGGTATGCGTCGAGACCAGGATAGGCTCGGTCAAAATCAGGAGCGCGATAATCAGCAGCATGGCGCGAATGACGCCCAGCGTGAATCGCAGCGGCCAGCCGGCGGTATCCTTGCCGTCGCGGCGGTAGATCCAGACCGTGAAAGCGATCACGGCCACGGCCAGCAGGAAAACCTGCCAGCCTTCGGGCATCTGGTTCAGCCGGAAACCGATCTCGGCATCCGGCCCCAGGCCTTCGGTATCCACGCCCAATAACCAAGCGATGAACGACTGCACGGGACTCCTCGCTACCGATTAGGATTTCCGAAACGCATGGCCAGGATCGACTCGGCCACCAGCAACGCCAGGACCGCCAGAATCAGCCAGCGCCAGATTTCTTTGCCGCTCTTGTGCTTCTTCAAGGCTTCCTGGACCGTTCCGAAGTCCGCACCCAGGAATTCGACTTGCTCGCGCGTCAGTTCGGACTCGAACAGGCGCGCCTGCTCGGGCTGCTCGCCCTTGGCCGCCGGTATGCGGCTGACGATCTCGGCGTCTTCGATGGTGTCGAGATCGGATTCTTCCTCGACCGATCGATTGGCCGCGAAGTGAACGTTCTTCAAGCCTTGATCGGTGGGCACTTCGGCGGAGTAAATGCCCGCGCGGCGCGTCGGGCGGCCCAGCGCGCGCTGCGATTCCGTCTCGATGTCCATGCTCAACGGCTCGCCGTCGGGATCGGACAGCTTGAGTCCCTCGCGGCGGACCAGCCCAAACTGCTCGCGCCTCAGTTTGTAGGCAAACGGCTCTCCGACCATCCGATTGCGCGCCTGGTACTCGGGCTGGATCAGGTGCAGCGCCAGCATGTTCACCAGCAAGAGGTAGTGGCTCTTGGTCGGCCAGTTGGTCCAAGCTTTATCGGCCGTCGTGCCGAAGAGAACAATGCGCCCCTCGCCCAACGACATCTCAACGGCAGCCGGATCGCCGCTGGGGTAGCTGAGCACCGTGCGCACGCGGTTCTGATCGGCCTCGGCCTCCTTCGGCAAAAGTTTGAAGCGCCGGTACACGTGCAGGCTCGAGAGCGCCAAATCTTTGTTGTTGTACAGCCGCGCCAGGGAAGGGTGGTCGATCGCTTTGTCGTCCAGCGCCTCGAATTCGCGCGAATCCGGATCGCCGGTGCCGATCAGGTCGCCCAGCCGGCAAGGCAGCACGCTCGCGAATTCCTGATTGTACAGCGCCGCATCGACCCGGTAACCCAGCCACCACCACAGCGATCCGCCGCGCCGCACGTACTGTTCGAGCACCGCCACCTTCTCTTTGGGAATCAGCGCCACATTGCCGAGCACCACCAGCCGGTAGTCGTCCAGATTTACGTCCGGAAACGCACCATCGCTGATAACTTCGGGGCTCAGCGGTACTTTGCCGGCGTTGAATTCCTGCGCGCGCGAGGGCGATATCGCTTGGCGGAAGAAATCCATCTCGCTCATGTTCGCTTCGCTGCGTTGTTCGCCGTCGACGCAAAGTACTTTGATCTGGTCCTCCACGTCGAGCGCGAGGAACGCCGTATCGTCAGGCGCCAGGACGTCCGCGTTAAGTTCCACGCGCACGTGATGCGAGCCCGGTTCCATGAACGTGTGCCGGAACGAAACGGTGCCTGGTTTGGTGGACTCCACCAGCTCGACTTCTTCGCGTCCGGCCTGCTCGCCGTCCACGTAGAATTGCACCGGCACGCGCCGCGCGGGGTCGGTGCCCAGATTGCGGATCGTAGCGACGAATTGCGTTTCGACGCCCTGCGTGACTACCTTCTCTTCGATCTCCAGTCCGGAAACCGCCAAGTTCTCGCTTACGCTGCCTCCCTCCAGCCGCACCACCCAGATCTTGGGCGTCAGCTTCGGGTTGGCGAGGACGTCGGCGATGTCCTTCTCTTCGGATGCGTCCAGCTTGCGCGGTTGCGCGCCGATTTCCCAGGCGCTGCGCGTGCGGTCGGTGAGCACGATGATTTCCTTGCGCACGTTCTTGCTGTCGCGATCTTTGATCAGGCCGCAGCCCGCGGCGATCCCGCGCGGGATATGCGTCGTGCCGTCGGAAAGCTTCGCGGCCTTGATGTCACGGATGAGTTCCTGATACTTCGTCGCGCTGGCCAGACGCGGATCTTCGGCGGCCGAATTGATCAACAGCAGATCCACTTCGTCGCCGGGGCTGAGGTCTTCCACCAGCTTCTCCGCCAGGTCTTTCGCCTTTTGGAACAGCGTCGTCCCGCCGACTTGCAGGCCCATGGAATACGAATTGTCGAGCACGATCACGCGGTGCACCGAGGCGCGTCCGCCCAGTAAGCCCATGCCTTCTTGAAGCGCCGGACGAGCCAGCGCGAGTGCCAGCAGGATCATGATCAGCACACGGAGCAGCAGTAAAATGAGCTGTTCGATGCGCAGGCGGCGGTGCGACTTCTTCATGCTCGCCCACAGCCAGTGCATCGCCGCCCACCACGTGCGCTTGAAGCGCTGCTTGTTCAGCAGGTGGATGACAATGGGTATCGCGCCTGTGGCCGTACCGGCCAGCAAGGCGGGATTAGAAAAGAAGGCACTTAACCAGGCGAACATGATGCGGTTCGATTTCCCTTATGCGCCAGTCGTCACTTGAACTTGCTGCCCAGGCGGTTCGACAAGTACGCGCTCAGGACCACGTCGAGCGGGTTCTTGGTGTTCACGGGCACGTAATCGATCTTGTTGTTGCGGCAGCCGCGTTTCAGCTTCTCGGTAAACGACTCGTACTCCTCCAGGTAGCCCTTGCGCAGCGCGCGCGGGTCGCAGAGCAGTTCCTGCCAGCCTTCGTAGCCTTCGAAAAGCGTCATGTTCTCGAACGGAAAGCGAATCTCGAAGTCGTCGAGGATCTGGCAGAGAATGACTTCGTGGCGCTTGTGCCGGAAGTGCTGCATTCCGAAGAGGATCTTTTCGGGATCGTCGAAGAGATCGCTGAGAATGATGACGAGGCCCTTGCGTTTGATGCGTTCGGCCAGATCGTGAAAAATTGTGCCCACGTCCGTGCGTTGCTCGGGCACGATCTGGGTCAGTTCGTGCAGCAGAAGGCGCAGGTGCGCGGGGCTGCTGCTGGCCGGGATGAATTTCTTGATCGCATTGTCGAAAAGCACCATGCCGACGCTGTCCTGCTGGCGGATGAGCAGATAAGCGAGCGAGGCCGCAATGTAGCTGGCATACTCCAGCTTGCTGATGTTCCCCGGAGAGGCGTATTTCATGGACTCGCTGGTATCGAGCAGGATGTAGCTGCGGAGGTTCGTCTCTTCTTCATACTGCTTGATGTACAGGCGGTCGGTCTTGCCGAGCACCTTCCAGTCGAGGTGCTTCAGGTCGTCGCCGGGCGTGTACTCGCGATGCTCCGCGAATTCCACCGAGAAACCGTGGTACGGCGATTTGTGCAGGCCCGAGATGTAGCCTTCGACGATCAGCCGCGCCTTGATGTCCAGGTTGCCGATTTTGGTCAGCGTCTTGGGATCGAGGTACTTGCTGATGTCCGATTTTTGGGGCGTTTCCTGGGCCATGTTCAGTACAAGCGCTCCTTCTTGTAGTCTTGCTTGATCTTTCGATGGCGCTCGCGCAGGTCAGCGGGCAAGGAAGCCTCGACTTTGAGTGTTAATAGTTTCCACTGTATGAGATTCTGTACATGGGTAATGCCTTTGGCCCAAAGACTTGTTAACTTCATTTTCAGCAGGGCCGGCAAGCTCAAGTAACACACACCGCCAGCATCTAATTCGCGATCTTCATCATTAAGTTCGGGCGTCGGATGTAGGTACTTCGGCCTGACCTTCTCGCCTGCCCATGTAATACGAAAGCCTTCCGCGAAATGAGTGCCGTGGCGAAGAGGCATGAAGGCGTGCAGTCGCATCGCCTTTCGATAGCGATAACCCCAAGGCGAGATGGCCTTTGGGGCCGCTTTCAACTCGACTTTTCGCGGCCATATGACAAGGTCTTGCGTGGCTCGCTCGGCAAGCCGGCACGCAGGTGCCCAATGCGCGCTTAAAGCCAAGCCGCCGACCACGGCATGCGGCACGCCTGCGTTGCCCAACGCTTGGCCTACCGCGAGTGCCTTTTCCTTCGGTTCCTGCATGCCATCCACTCCAACTTGCAGCAACTCGGCAGGCATAACCTCGACGACATTCGCCGTGGCGCCGTATACCGCATCGGGTTCCCGAACGAACGTGCCCGGCCTAGTCTTGAGCTTTACCATGGATTGCCTTACGCCTTCGCGCCCGTCACGTCGGCAAGCCGCTCGTCGGAAAGGCTCTCGCTGTCCTGGCGCGGAACGTGCTTCAGCAGTTCCTGCACAATCTTGTCGGAGGTGATGCCTTCCGCTTCCGCGTTAAAATTGGTGATGATGCGATGGCGCAGCACGGGCAGCGCCACGGCCGCGATATCCTCGGTGCTCACGTAGTAGCGCCCGTTCAGCACCGCGCGGGCCTTGCCGCCCAAAATCAAATACTGCGTTGCGCGCGGGCCGGCGCCCCAGGAGACGTTCTGATTGATGAAGTCCGGGGTATCGCCCTTGTTCACGCGCGTAAGGCGCACCAGCTTCATCGCATAGCGAATCACGTGGTCGGCCACCGGCACGCGCCGCACGATGTCCTGCAACTGCAGGATCACTTCGCGATTCAGCGTCTTACCCACCTGCAGCGACTGCGGCGCCGTTGTCAGCCGCACGATCTGAAACTCTTCTTCCTCGCTAGGGTAATCGACGAACACCTTGAACATGAAGCGGTCGAGCTGCGCTTCGGGAAGCGGGTAGGTGCCTTCCTGCTCGATCGGATTCTGCGTCGCGAGTACGAAGAACGGAGGCTCCAGGCTGCGGCGCGTTCCGCCGGTCGTGACTTTGTGTTCCTGCATCGCTTCCAGCAGCGCCGCCTGCGTCTTGGGCGGCGTGCGGTTGATTTCGTCCGCCAGAATCACGTTCGCGAAAATGGGGCCGGGGAGGAACTTGAACGTACGCTCGCCCGAGGACTTGTCTTCCTGAATCACTTCCGTGCCCGTGATGTCCGAAGGCATCAGGTCGGGCGTGAACTGAATGCGGTTGAACTTCAGCGAGAGCGCATCGGCCAGGGTGCTGATCATCAGCGTCTTGGCCAGCCCCGGCACGCCTTCCAGCATGCAGTGGCCTCGGGCAAAGATCGCGATCAGCAACTCGTCGATCACGTTTTCTTGACCGACGATGACCTTGCTTAGTTCGACCTTGATCGAACGGTAGGCCTCGTTGAGCTGCTTGACGGCCTGAAGATCGCTTTCGGACATCTGGTTCTGCGCGTCGGCCATGAACGGACTCCTTGGTTGGTAGATCGGTTTCCTGTCAGGTGTACGGCGCTCCGTGGGCGCGCGGGATCTCGAAGGTCGAGTCCGCTTCCTCGCACTTTACTGCACAAGTTACGGCTGCGCGGTCAACTGCCCCTGCGCGTACTGACCCGGGTACTTCGGGTTCCAGATGCCTGGACTGGGCGCGATGCCTTTTTCGACATTCTCGCCTTTGTCCAAGTCGTTGACCATGAAGGTAAAGCCGAACGCCTTGCCCGTTTCGGGCTTCAACTCCAAATAGGCCAGCGGCAATGCAATCTCGTAGACGGTTCGCTTGGCCGCTTCGTCCCGCACGACTTTGGCCGAAACGTCCAGCGGTTTCATCACGTATTTGCTCTTTTCGACCCAGCGCCACGCCAGCAACTGGCCTTGCGCGTTCAACCCGAAACCCAGCTCGAAGTCCAGGCCCTGGTAGCCCATCTCCTTGTCCTGCTCCATGTCGAAGGCCAGTTGCAGACTATCGCCGTTCCAGAGGTTGCCGGCCTGATCGTTGGCGTTGGCATGCAGGTCGTCGGTGACGGAAACGGCCAAGTACAGATGCTGGTCGTCGAATCCGCCGCGGAATTCCACCGCTTGATCCGCCGAACCGTTCCAAAGACCGGGCTTGAGTTCCTCGCGCCGGTCGTCTTCGCCGGCCAAATACACCTCGCGCCAGGATTTAAGCTCAACAGGCGCTACGCCGGCCCAATCGCCCAAAGCGCCGTCGATCTGCGGAGCCGCCTTCAGCCGCTGGAAGGGGAGGGAGCGCTTCGATTTGAGCGCGCTTTCCTTGCGGATGTGGCTGAAGCGCTCGAAGACCGAACCGAACGTGGCTTCCGGCAGGTCCGGCAGCGCCAAGACGGATTCCAAGGTGGCCAGCGCTTCGGCCGGCTTATCGAGCTGGTACTGCAACAGCGCCAATTGGGAAAGCGTTTCCGGATCCTTGGGATTCGCCCGCGCCTTGGCGGCCAGTTCGTCGAGCTTTGCTTGGCTGCGTTCGGCATCGACCGATACGTAGCCCTTAAGGTCGCGGCCGTCCCCGACGACGACGCCGCCGTCGAAGGGAATCAGCGCGAAATTGCGCTGCGAGCCCAGCGAAGTGACCCACGTAAGCTTGCCGTTGCCGCGATGCGCCAGACCCGCCGCGGAAACCATGCGCGCCTGCGGGTCGAAGGTGCTTTGAGCGATCAGGAGATGCCCGCGGAAGAGATTGCCCGAAGCGGAAATAGGCGTACCCGCGGTAGGTTGCTTCCAGCGCAGTTTTCCGCCGCTGGCCATGAACGCAACGGCCTGCCCGCGCTGGTTATTGCCGCGCGTGGCCAGGAAGACGTCTTCGCCGTCCACGATCAGGCCCGCGAAGGATTCGCCGCCCATCTCCGTCGTTTTCCAGCGCAGCAGTTTGTCGCCTTGCGTCGCGTTGGGGTCCAGGGCGACCAGCATCAGGTCCTTTCGCGCCGCCACAAGCAGATCGTAATTGGCGTACAGCTCGACGATTTCCTGCTCGACCGCGTACTCCCAGAGCAGCTTGCCGCTGTTGGCGTCAAAGGCCCGGACCTTATGGTCAGACGCCGCGGTGAAGATGGTTTCGCCGAGTGCGATCGGCGGCTGGACGAGGTTCTCGTCGAGCTTCAGTTCGAAGCGCCGCAGGCCCGTTTCGAGATCCAGCACCGGAATCAGCGCGGGTTTGACATTGGCGCGGCCGATGGCCACGTACCCGTCGCCCAATGCCGGCGGATCCAGGATCGCGGCCGATCCCGTGTTCAGGTGCCACATCTCCTGGCCGGTGTTCGCTTCCAGGACCGTCACACGGCCGCCACGCTGCGCCAGGACCACGCGTTGGTCGGCTACCGCGACGCCCGCCAGATCGCCGCCGCCGGTTTCTTCGTTTGGGAATAACTTGAAACGCCATGCTTCGGCGCCATTCTTTTGCGCATCGAAGGCCGCGACTTCGGCCTTCCCGGCAACGATCAGCAGTCTGTCACTCCAGAAGCAGTGCTGTTGCGCGCGATTGAAGCCGCCGGGCACCGTGGGCGCGGGCTTCCAGGCGTCCTGCCCGGTTTGGCCGTCGCGAGCGATCAACTTATTGCCTTCCTCGATGCAGAAGATCAAGCGGCCTTGGCTGGATGGAATCGATCCACGCGGCAGCAGCGGCACGACATTGTTGCCGGCTTGCAACGACCACATTTCCTTAAGCTGTCCTTGCCCGGCATCGCGCAGGGACGTCGAGGCGGGCTTGGCGAACTGGGGCTGCGTCAGACGCGCCTGAGCCCACGTACCCGCGGGCTGAGCGGCCTGGCCGTCGAGTTTCAGTTCTTTAGCGGCCCAAGGCTCTTTGGCCAGTTTGCGCAGCGTGCTTCGCGCGGCGCCGAGCATCTCCGCACTCTCGTAGGCCAGCGCCAGGCGCGCCTGCGCCTCGGTAGCGCGGGCGCCTTCGCGGAAGCCCACCAGATAGCGCCGGTAGTACGTGCGCGCTTTGTCCGATTGCCCGACCTTCGTATGCCGCTCGGCCAACGCCATCAGCGTATCGCCGTAGGCTTCGCTGTTGGGGAATTGGCGCGCCACCTTTTCCAGGGATTCGACGCCCTGAGCTTGCAAGGCCTGGTCGAACGCCTGCCGGGCGAGCTTCTCCAACTCCGCCACTGCGGCCGGCGACTCTTCCTTGATCTGTCCGATCCGCCGCTGGGCATACACCGATGCTTTGCTCGCGCTCGCCGCGCCGAAACCGTATACCGTGTCGCCGTACTCGGTCAGAAGACGATGGAAGAGCAACACCGCCGCCGGTGCGTCGTCGAGCGCCAGCCGGGCTTCCGCCATGCGCCAAAGGGCGCGGACCGGCTGGTCGGGCGTCTGCGCGTTCTTCAGCGCCGCATCGTACATCTCGTAGGCCATTTTGGGGTCGGGCTGCTGCTGGCTCATCAGCTTCTCGCCCGCGGCATGGTAGGCTTCGAACTTGCGCGCTTTCAATTCGGTGGCGAGGGTCTTGACCTTGGGGTCGCCTTCCTGCTTGACCGCCGCTTCCAAGCCCGCGTTAAAGGCGGCGATCGCCTTTTCGTAGGCCTCACCGCGCATGCGTACGTCGCCCAATTCGAGGTAATGACTCAGATCGTTGGGCTCGGCCTGGATGCGCGCCTCGATCTTCTTCTCGACTTCTTCCAGCACGAAGAAGGCGTTGATATGCGTGGATGAGATGCTGAATAGCACGTCGCCGGCGATGAACAGATTGCCCGCTTCGACGTTGTCCTTGCCGCCGTCCTTCCACTTGTGGATCGAAACGAGTTTGCCGATCGGCTTTCCGCTTTCGGGATGCAGTTTGGCGTTGATGCGCAGGATGCCTTGGTCGGTGCTGACGTACGCTTCGTCGCTGGTGACGCAGCCCCGGCCGATCAGTTCGTAGGTGTCGCGCAGCGGTACGCGGACTTCGCGCCTTCCGCCCTTGGCCTCGATGAACAGCACGTCCCGGCCGCTTACGATCAGCCGCCCATTCGCCACGCCCAAAATATGCTTAAGCCGTTCGGCATCGCCCGGCGCGCCCAACCCCGCGTCGCTGACGCGCTCGGTTTGCCAGACCCGCCGCCCGGTCTGCGGATCGAGCCCATACATGAACATGGAGTCTTGCGGCGTGACCACCAGCACGTCGTCGACCATCAGCGGTGGATTGGGACCCCAGAAGTCCTGCGCATTGGACATCTGCATTCCGCGCATGTTCTGGTCGGCCGTCGCAACGCGGTCGTAGACGCGAATCCAGCGCACTTGCCCCGTGGCCGCATCCAGCGCCGCCGCCGCGCCAAAGTTCGTCACGCAGTAGACCGATCCGCCGGCAACGGCGACCGGCAATCCGGGAGCGGGTTGCACCGGACCGCCGAAGAAGGCCTGCGCGCCGCTGCAGATCAACGTCTTCCACAGGATGCGGCCGCTGCCCGCATCCAGGCAGATGCCCCAGGATTCCTTGGACGCGCCCGTTCCGCCGTTGGCCAGCACGTAAAGGGAGCCGTCCGCATACGTCGGCGAAGAACAAAAACGGATGCCCTTCAGCCATTCCTGGTCTTCCTTTCCGTTAATGCGGAAGTCAGGATCGGTCCCAGGTTCGAGTGACCAGCGCAGGCTGCCCGATTCGATGCCCAGCGTACCGCCCTTTTTCTTACCGACGCAGACGATCCAGTTCGGCTTGGACGGCTGCTGATTTCCGCCCCAGAACTGCGGCATTTGGACCGGTTCGGGCGGACCCTGGACCACGTAGAGATGTTCACCGCCCAGCGTGCAGAAAAGCGGATACTGGGTCAGAGCGCCACGATTCTGTCCGCGGGCATTGGTCTGGCCTGCCGGCGCCACCACTTGGCCTTGGGGCGGATACAGGAACTGCGGGCGGTCGGGGTTGGGGTTGTTTACTGAATGGCAGGCGACGACCTGCTCGCCGCAGATGAAAAACCAGCCGCCCCGCGCCACCAAATGGTGATCGAGCATGCGCACGCGATGCGCTTCGCCCTGCCAGGATTGGATCTCCTGCAACCCGTCGTCTTTGGTGCCCGCTGGCGCGCCTAAAAGGCGCACGAGCGGCTCGCTCCACTTCAGCACGCCGATATCGGACTTCGCCGGCACCAAGCGGTTATGCTCTGCGTTACCGAAATAGGTTTCCAGGCCTGACCCTTCGGCGGCCTGCGGCGTCACCGCTTCGGGTTCGACCTGCAAACGTTTGGCAAGGTCGGCCAGCGCGGCCTCGCCTTCGGCGTGCCCGATGCGCAACGTTCCATTCTTAGGATCCTGCGCCGCGGTCCGCAGGCTTTCCAGCGTGGACTTTGCCTGATCCGCCAATCCCGCGCCGACTTGGGAGAGGAAGAGGCGCGCCAGCACCGCCACCTTGGGTACGCTCGGCTCGGGATGCTTCTCGATCTGCTGCAATCGCACCAGCGCCTGGCGGTGCGCGCCGCGGTCGTACGCCACCTCGCCCAGCCACATCAACGCATCGTCGCCCAGCGAACTGCTGAAGTAGCTCTGCGCGACCTGTTCGGCTTGGCGCTCGTCGAGCCGCTCCTGCGCTTCGTTCAACAGTCCGCGTGCGGCGGTATCGTTCATGACGAGGTACACACGCCGCCCGCCTTCCGGCAGGCTGGCCAGTTCCTCGTTAATCTTTTCGGCGGTGGACCGGTATACGCCCAAGCCCCAAGCGCGGGCTTTCTCTTCGCCATCGCCTTGCCAGCGGTACAGGTAAACAGTGGTGGGAAACTTCTGCAGGATATCGGCATACGCGCGCACACAAGTGGGCCAGTCTTCGGCCTCGCGAGCCTTACGCGCTTTTTTGAGCAGCCGTTTAACCTCTTCTTCTTCGTTCAGGAGCACATTGTGCTCTGGTCCTTCGGGTTTGGGCTCCTCGGCCGGCGGTTTGGGTTCGACATCGCCTTCGGCGCGAACCCCGCGCTGCGAACTCCAAGCACCCAGTGCTAAGAGGAAAGCCCAGGAGATCCGTCCTAAGCGCATGCACGACCTCCAAGAGCGGAGCGAGGATTCCCATTCAGGCAAGCAAACAAGGGCGCCAACAAGTAATGGACGCACGAGGGAGCGCTTCTGGCCCTCTTTTCAACCTATATCTCGAACCTTCGTCACGACATGAACAGAGCGCCTGGATTTTGGCCCTGCTCTAAACCTTTTGCAAACCCATAACGCATCCCAAGCGGTCCGGTTCCCTGTTTTTACGCGGCTATTACCGATCCGCAGACATGGGCGCACGAATATTGATGCGCAAAGTGGCCGTGGAATCGGCGTTAGAGGTATTTTAAAAAGAGGCGGGCCAAGCTATCATGCGCGACTTCCGGAATTCAGTTTTAATGCGCCCGGCGGGCGCGAGGACCCGTCCAAGGAGTCTTGCGTTGGCCGTTTCCAGTTCCAAGACCGAAGCCGTGGAGCACGATGCGGCGGCGTTTCTCGAGCGCGCCCGCGTTTTCGTCGATGCCGAGTTGGATCGCTTCCTGCCGGCCGAATCGGATGTACCCCAGACGCTTCACAAGGCCATGCGCTATTCGCTTTTCGCCGGCGGCAAACGCCTGCGGCCGGCTTTGGCCTTGGCCGCCAGCGAAGCAGTCGGCGGAACCTTTGCCGACGCCGCACCTGTTGCCTGCACGGTCGAGATGATCCACACGTACTCCCTGATTCACGACGACCTCCCGGCCATGGACGACGACGACTTGCGCCGCGGACGCCCGACCTGCCACAAAGTCTTTGGCGATGCCATGGCGATCCTGGCGGGCGATGCGCTCCTGACCCTTGCTTTCGAAGCCCTTACCACATGTGCAAAAAAGGAACGTGTGGCTGAAATCGTTCGTGATGTCGCACGTGCATCCGGCACCCATGGCATGGTGGGTGGACAAGTGCTTGATATAGAAGGAGAGGGCCAGCCGGCCACTTTGGCCTCGGTTCGGGCGATCCACGAATGGAAAACGGCGGCGCTGATTGCCGGGAGCTGTACAGCGGGCGCGTTGGCTGGTGGCGCCACCCAAACAGAATACGAAAATATTGCCAACTTTGGAAAAAAGATAGGTCTGGCGTTCCAGATACTCGACGATATATTGGACGAGACCAGCTCGCCAGAACAGCTAGGAAAGACGCCTGGTAAGGATGCCCAGGCAGGCAAGGCAACCTATCCACGTGTGATGGGCCTGGAGAAGGCGAAGGTAGAGGCCCAAAAGCTTGTGGATGAGGCCTTGGCGGAGCTCCATACGTTAGGTGCACGTGCGCAAACGTTGGAGCGGCTGGCGAAGTTTGTGGTGGAGAGAAGAAACTGAAGGCGACACCCGTGAACGAGCGCCCGGTTGGAACCGTCGAGTCGGACGGAACGACCGTGATGCGGACCTCTAAGGAGGACGTGATGAGCGGCAATCAAGGTGTGCTGGGCAACCAGGCTTCCAGCGCTTCGTCGGATGAGATTCTGCGCAAGGCCGCGCAGATCATCGGCGCGGAAGAGGCCGATATTCCCTGCCCGATTCCGCAGCCCTTCCTCGACCACATCAAAGGTCATGAGGACGTGGTTCGGATCCCCATGGCGCTCTTGCCCAAGCTGGCGCACGAGATCCGCGAGAAAATCCACGCGTCGGTAAAGGTGACGGGCGGGCACTTGGCGAGCAATCTGGGCGTCACGGAGCTGTCCATCGCACTGCACCGCGTTTTCGACTTCCGCAAAGACCGCCTGATCATGGATGTCGGCCACCAGGTCTATCCGCACAAGATGCTGACGGGCCGCGCGGGGCGCTTCCATACGCTGCGCCAAGCCGACGGACTGGCCGGCTTTCCCGACCACCGCGAAGATCCGGTCTACGACTTGTTCCATACCAGCCACGCGGGCATGGCGACGAGCATGACCTTGGGCATGGCCATCGCCGAACATCGCCGCGGGCTGAAGAACCACCACATCGCGCTGGTCGGCGATGGGGCGATGACGTGCGGCGCGACGTTCGAGGCGCTCAATCACGGCGGCCACATCCACGAAGACATGCTGGTGATCTTTAACGACAACGGCTGCAGCATCAGCGCCAACGTCGGCGCGCTCTCTTCGACGTGCAGCAAGATCCGCAAGACGGGCATCTTCAAGCGCGCGAAGGATTTCGGGCGCGAGGTGCTCGAAAAGATGCCCTACGGCAAGAACGCCGAGCGCATCGCCGAACAGATGCTGGGTGTGGCCAGCCACC
The DNA here is from genome assembly GCA_045863855.1 of Planctomycetota bacterium. GTDB lineage: Bacteria > Planctomycetota > SZUA-567 > H5-PLA8 > H5-PLA8 > H5-PLA8. The sequence continues at coordinate 42,094 of BTVV01000017.1, forward strand.
TGACGCATTCGCCCGGCGCGATTTTCATGGACTTGGGCTTCCGCTACTACGGTCCGGTGGACGGGCACGACTTCGAGTCGCTCCACGAGTGGCTGGAAGAGATGAAGTCGATCAAGGGTCCGAAGCTGCTCCACGTGGTCACGCACAAGGGCCGCGGCTTGCAGTGGGCGGAAGAAGATCCGATCAACTGGCACGGCGCGAAGCCCTACGAAGTTCAAAACGGCACGGCGGTGATCAAGAAGTCGAGCAAGCCCGCGCCCGTCGATTACTGCAATGTCGTGAGCGATACGATTCTCAAGCGCGCCAAGGCCGACAAAAACATCGTTGCGATCACGGCCGCGATGGCCGAAGGCACGACGCTCTCGAAGGTGCGCAGCGAGTTGCCCGATCAGTTCATCGACGTGGGCATCTGCGAGCAGCACGCCACGGCTCTGGCCGCGGCCATGCGCAAGGGCGGTGTCAACGCGGTTGCCTGTATTTACTCCAGTTTCCTGCAGCGCGCAGTGGACCAGCTCTTCCACGAAGTCAGCCTACAGGACGGCATTCCGATCACGATCTGCATGGACCGCGCGGGGCTGTGCGGAGACGACGGCGCTACGGCCAACGGCGTCTTCGATCTGGCCTACATGCGCGCGTTCCCGCACTTCGTCCTGATGGCTCCGAAGGACGGAGTCGAGACCGAAGCGATGGTCAACTGGGCGATCGATTCGGACAAGCCCTGCTTCATCCGCACGCCGAAGGAACCCAGCGCGCTGGCGATGACGAAGGAATTCAAGCCGCTCGAACTGGGCAAGGGCGAGATCGTGCGCCAGGGCGAAGGCCAAGTGGCTTTCCTCGCGTACGGAGCGATGGTAGTGCGCTGCATGCAGGCCGCCGAAAAGCTTGAGAAGGAACACGGCATCAAGGCGACCGTCGCGAACGCGCGTTTCTGCAAGCCGCTGGACACCGAACTGGTGGCGCAGCTCCTGGACGGCCATCAGCAGGTCTTCACGGCCGAAGACCACCAGCTCCAGAACGGCTTCGGAACCGCCGTACTGGAAGCCTGCAACGACCTGAGCCTCGATACGCGGAAGATTACGCGGCTGGGCATCCCGGACCTGTACGTCTACCACGGCAAGCGCGACTGGCAGTTGGCGCAGGTCGGGCTGGACTGTGACGGGATCGTGGCTTCGGTCCTGAAGAAGGTCAAAAAGTAACGCTTCGATGCCTGCGGGCTTATACGGGGCGGGGCGCGGCAAGCGTCCCGCCCCGTTTTGTTTGGGGCGGAATTTCCGCCGCACGTGACGCCGCATCCCCGGTGCGTTATCCTCTTCTTCGGGTGATCGGCTACGAACGGGGAGCGGCGCATGGCAGAACAGCTCGGCTATTTCGACCTGCAGAACAACGGCTACAAGGGCATCGATTTCCACAAGGACGACTTGACTGGCGAGGAACTCCGCCATGTCTGCAACGCGTTGAAGGCGGACGGCAACGACGGCTTTCTGCTCACCATCACGACCGAGCACATCGGCATGATGTGCGACCGTCTCAGCCGCGTGGCGAAGCTGCGCGCGCAGGACAAGCTGCTCCAGGCGATGATCTGGGGCATTCACATCGAAGGGCCGTTCCTGAACGAAGAGCCCGGCTACAAAGGCGCGCATCCGGTGGATGCGATTCATCCGGCGAATGTGGACGAAATGAAGCGCCTTCTCGATGCCGCGGAAGGGTTGACGAAGCTGGTGACCCTGGCGCCCGAGCGCGATCCGGGCTTCGCGACGACGAAGTTTCTGCGCAGCCAGAAGGTGGTGGTGAGCGCCGGGCACTGCAACGCGACGCTGGATGAACTGAAAGCCGGGATCGAAGCGGGCGTCTCTATGTTCACGCATCTGGGCAATGGTTGCCCGATGCAGATGCACCGGCACGAGAATATCGTTCAGCGCGCGCTGAGCCTGTACAAGCACCTGTGGCTGTGCTTCATCCCGGATGGGGCGCACGTGGCATTTCCGGCGTTGGGAAATTATCTGCGCGCGGCGGGCTTCGAACGGACGTGCGTCGTGACCGATGCCATCGCGGCGGCCGGGATGGGTCCGGGGCGGTATAAGCTGGGGCGCTGGGATCTGACGCTGGGCGAGGACATGGTCGCCCGCGCGCCGGACGGCAGCCATCTGGTCGGGGCGGCGATCACGATGCCGCAGTGCGAGAAGAACCTGATCGAAAAGGTGGGCCTGACGCGCGAAGAGGCACGGAGGCTGTTGTGCGTGAACCCGCGAAAGGCGATGGGGTTGGCTTGAATGGAAGTTCGAACCTTGTTTGCGACATACCATAACTGAAGGACCGGAGACTACGCCATGTCCAGCCCCGTGATTCTGTCCGCCGTCCGTACGCCGATCGGGAAGTTTCTCGGAGGCTTATCCGGGTTGACCGCCACCGAACTGGGTGCGCGGGTCTATAAAGAGGCGCTGGCGCGCGCCGGGGTAGCGCCCGAACTGGTTGACGAAGCGATCCTGGGTAACGTGCTCACGGCCGGGTTGGGGCAGGCCCCGGCACGGCAGGCGGCGTTGAAGGCCGGTTGTCCGGAATCGATCCCCGCTTTCGCCGTGAATAAGGTTTGCGGCTCGGGCCTGAAGGCAGTGATGCTGGCCGCTCAGGCAATCAAGGCTGGCGACGCGAAGGCCGTCCTCGCGGGCGGCGCCGAGAGCATGTCCAACTCGCCGCATTTGATCCGAAGGCATCGCGCGGGGAACCCGTACGGGCATGGGATTCTGGAAGATACCCTCCTGACCGACGGCCTCGAATGCGCTTTCGAGAAGTGGCATATGGGCAGCGCGGCGGAGCACATCGCCAAACGCTTCGACGTTTCGCGCGAGGATATGGACCGCTTCGCCTACGAGAGCCACCGGCGCGCCGTAGCCGCGCAGGAAGCGGGATTGTTCAAAAAGGAAATGGTGGCCGTCGAGATCGCGCAGCGTAAGGGACCGGCCATGGTGGCGGATAAGGACGAGAGCCCCCGCGCGGATACGTCGCTGGAGCGGTTGGCGAAGCTGCCGCCGGCCTTCCAGAAGGACGGCTGCGTGACAGCCGGAAACGCGAGTTCGCTTAACGACGGCGCCGCGGCGCTGCTGGTGGCCGACGAAACCTGGTCCAAGGAACAGGGCAAGAAGCCGATCGGCCGGATTCTCGCCTACGCCACAGCGGGCGTCGCGCCGAAGGATATCTTTCACGCGCCTTCCCTGGCCGTGCCCGCGGCGTTGGCCAAGGCGGGATATAAGTTGTCCGATGTGGACTTGTTCGAACTGAACGAAGCCTTCGCCGCGCAGGCAGTCGCGAACGTCAAGCATATGGAAATCGATCCGGCCAAAGTGAACGTGCACGGCGGCGCGGTGGCGCTGGGGCATCCGATCGGAGCCAGCGGCGCTCGGGTGCTGGTGACGCTGCTGCATGCGCTGGAAGCCCGCGGCGGAAAGTTGGGCGTGGCGAGCCTGTGCTTGGGCGGCGGGAACGCGGTGGCGCTGGTCGTGGAGCGGGTTTAAGCGCGTTAGCCCGTCCGCCAACTGAACTCCGGCTTCCACTTCAACAGTCGTTCGGCTTTCGAAAGATCGTAGAACCCGGCGAATCCTTCCAGCGGCTTGCGTAGCGGCACGCCGGGGTGGAAGGTTCGCGCCAATTCGGCCGACGGAAGCAGCGCGGTGGAATCGGCCGCGACGATGAAAAACGCTTCGTGGCCTTTCCAGTCCGCATCCAGCGCCAAACGGTTGGCGCGCACGACGTCGCGCATATCCACATAACCCCACAGATGCTTCGCGCCGTCGGCCGGGTTGCTTTCCTGTTTTCGCTTGCGCCATTCCGCATAGCGCTCCGGCGCGACGACCCCGTGGTAGCGCAGGCTCGAAATGGTCAATTGCTCGTAGCGCCGCGCAAAGCTGTCGGCCGTCGCTTCGCCCAGCCATTTGCTGAGGCCGTAGCATTCTTCGTTGTAGGTCGGATGCGCCTCGTCGAGCGGCAGGTAGTCGAAGCGCGCCGCGCGGCTGTACGAAAGCCCCGTCGCGTTCACGCTGCTGGCGAGACAGATCTTCTTCATCCCCAGGATCCGCGCGGCTTCGAGGATATGGTACGTGCCGAGGACATTCGTGGCAAAAACCTGGTGGCCGGGCATGCCGAAGGGGGAGGGGATGGCGCCGAGGTGGACGACGGCTTCGCAGCCGTCGAGGGCGCCGACGGTCTGCCCGAAATCGCTGAGGTCGGCGCGGCGGCGGTCGGGAGCGTGAACTTCGGTGCTGCGCAGGTCGATCGCGCGGACCTTGTGGCCATGCGCTTCCAGATCGGCGAGCGTGGCTTTGCCCACCGTTCCGCTGCTGCCCGTGACCGCGATCTTCATGAGAGTCCTTTGACGCCTATGATTTCCGCGGCTGCTCGGATTTAAGCACGCTCAACACTTCGTCGTACAGCGCCGCGTTGGTCGCGAATGCGTCCTTGCCTCGGATCGTCGCTTCGCCTTGCCAAGTGGCGAAATGCCCGCCGGCTTCCTGCAAGATGGGCAGAAGCGGCGCGCAATCCCACGGATGCATGGCGGGATCGAGCATCACGTCCGCGCGGCCGGTCGCGACGAGGGCGTAGCCGCACGCGTCGCCCCACGTCCGCACGAGGCGGGCTTGCGCGGCCAGACGGTCGTAGGCGTCGGAGCGCTGCTGGCACATGCGCACGTCGCTGGTGAGCAAGGACGCTTCCGAAAGCTGGGCGACGTTCGAGACGCGGCAGGGCCGACCGTTCCAGCGGCAGCCCAGGCCGTCCGCGGCGGCGATCATCTCACCTTGCGCGGGCAGGTACACGACCCCCACCGCGGCCTTGCCGTACACTTCGATACCAATCAACGTGCCGTAGAGGGGCACGCCGGCCACGAACGATTTGGTCCCGTCGATGGGATCGACGATCCAGCGGTAATTCGCGTCGCCGGCCTGTTCGCCGTACTCCTCACCCACGATGGCGTGCCCGGGGTAGCGCTTCTGGACGAAGGCGCGAATGAGCTGTTCGGCTTCACGGTCGGCGCGCGTGACGGGCGTCGCGTCGGCCTTCGTTTCGACCTCCACGCCGGCGTTGAAGTACGCGAGCGTGCGGCGTCCGGCCAGATACGCGGCCTCCATGGCGGCATCGAGGAGTTCTTGCAAGGACGGTGCGGCGGCCACGGGTGCTCCTTATTAGGCGTGCTTGAAGTTCGCGGGGCGCTTCTCGACGAAGGCAGCCATCCCTTCCTGCGCTTCGCCGTCTTTGAAACAGGCCGCGAAAGCCTGGGCTTCCAACGGCATGCCTTCGGACTGCGGCTTCTGCAGGGCTTCGCGCGTCGCGCGCTTGGCCAGGCGCACGGCGCCGGGGCCCTTGGCCAGAACCGTCTGCGCGAGCTTGCGGGCAGTATCGAGCAGTTGTTCGGGCGGCAAGACCTGCGTCACCAGCCCCAAGCGCAGCGCGTCTTCGGCGGAAATGGCCTCGCCGCTGAGGATCAGATGCAGCGCCGGTCCCAGGCCGACGACTCGCGGGAGGCGCTGCGAACCGCCAAAGCCGGGAATCAGCCCCAAGTTGACTTCGGGCTGGCCGAGTTTGGTCCCCGCCGCCGCGAGACGGATGTCGCAGGCGAGCGCCAGTTCGCACCCGCCGCCCAGCGCCGCGCCGTGCAGCGCCGCGATGGAGACGATCCCGCTCGACTCGATGGCGTCGAAGAGCCTCTGGCCGCGTTCGGCGAAGCGCTGCGCGCCGGATACGTCGAGTTGCGCCATTTCCTTAATGTCCGCTCCGGCCAGAAAGACCTTGCCGTCGCCGTGCAGAATGCAAACGCGCGCGCGGCCGCCGGCTTCCAATTCCTTCCAGGCGGCCTCCAACTCGTTCAGAACTTCGGACGAAAGGATGTTCAGGCCCTTTTCGCGCGCGAAGGCGATCGTCGCGAGGGCACCGTCTTGGGTGAGGCGCAGGAAATTCGGCATGGGCAGCTCCGGAACCGCATTCACTCGTTGTAGGCGTAAAACCCGTGCTTCGTCTTCCGGCCCAGTTTGCCGGCGGCGACCATCTGCTTCAGGAGCGGGCAAGGACGATACTTCGGATCGCCGAAGCCTTCGTGCAGGACGTTCATGATATCCAGGCAGACGTCGAGCCCGATGAAATCGGCCAGCGTGAGCGGCCCCATCGGATGCGCCATGCCGAGCTTGAAAACTTCGTCGACGGCTTCCGGAGTCGCCACGCCTTCGAAGACCGCGAAGATGGCTTCGTTGATCAGCGGCATCAGCACGCGGTTGCTCACGAAGCCCGGGTAATCGTTCACTTCGACCGGGGACTTTCCGAGTTCACGGGAGAGTTCCACGACGATCCGGTTGGTCTCGGCGCCGGTCTTGTTGCCGCGGATCACTTCGACGAGTTTCATGACCGGCACGGGATTGAAGAAGTGCATGCCGATAAACAATTCCGGGCGCTGGGTGGCGCTGGCGAGCTTGGTGATCGAGATGCTGCTGGTGTTGCTGGCAAAAAGCACGCCCGGCGGGCAGAGGCTTTCGAGCGCGTGCCAAGTGTCGAGCTTGATCGATTCCTTTTCGAAAATGGCTTCGATGACGAGCTGCGCGTCCTTCGCGGCGGCCATTTCCGGTGCCGGGCGGATGCGCGTGAGCGCGGCCTCGGCGTCGGCCTGAGTGAGCGCACCCTTCTTGACCATGCGCCGCAGCGAATCCTGCACCTTCACGCGCGCCGCTTCGAGCTGCGCGGGCCCGGTGTCGATCAGCGTCACCTGCTTGCCGGCCGCCGCGCAGACTTGCGCGATGCCCGAGCCCATGGTGCCCGCGCCGATTACCGCGATTCGTTCGATGCCGCCCATCGGACCTCCCGCTTACTTGCCATCCGCCGCGCGCACGGTCTGTTCGATCACGATCTTCAGGGCCGCTTTCAGCTTCTCCGCCGTGAACGTCCCGCCGGCCGGATCGGGCGTGCCGAAATCGGGTACGTGTACGAAGCCGCGGCGCACCAACGGCGGCGCATTCTCGCCGCGTGGCAGCGCCATCAGCCGGTAAAAGCATTCATTGCAGAGATAACCGCCGGCGTCGTCGCTGCTGGCCGAACCGATCTTCGCTTCCTTTAAGGCCGCCAGAATTTCGGCCGTAGGCAGCGAGGTGGGAAGTTCCGCCGCGCCTTTGGGATCGATTTGGCTGCGCGAAGGGCGCACTCCTTTGTTGTCCGGCGGGCGCATGGGGTGGTAACCGTTGCGCGCAAGCGTCTCGATCCGAACGACCTCGGTCCCGACGCCGCAGGAGATTACGGCGCGCGGCTTGTGCTTCGAGATGGCGGCGTAGAGCGGTTCGGTCATTTCGTCGTACACCACCGGCAGCAGCGCGGTCACGATGCGATATCCACCGATCTCCTGGCCTTCGAACGTCTTGACCGTCTCCCAACTCGCGTTGACCTTGAGACCGCCGAATGGCTCGAACCCGGTCAGCAGCAGGACAGGTTTTTCGGGCGCGGCTTCTTCTGCCGTCTGTCCGGCCGATGATAGGATCGCGGCGGCGAGCAGGAATAGAAGGAAGGTTCGTTTCGATAGCGGCATTCGAGCACCTCTTGTCTATACGCCGCGCGCTTCTTTCGCGGCAAAATGCCGGTCGAGGAACTCCACGATCTGCTGCGTGCTGGTGCCGGGGCCGAAGATCGCGCCGACGCCGAGATTTTTCAGTTCCTGCTCGTCTTGCGGCGGAATGATTCCGCCGCCGAAGACCAGCACATCGCCCAGCCCTTCGCGCTTCAGGCCTTCCATCACGACCGGAAAGAGCGTCATGTGCGCACCGCTGAGGATCGAGAGGCCGACGGCTTCGACGTCTTCTTGCAGCGCAGCTTCGACGACGGCCTCGGGATCCTGGTGCAGCCCCGTGTAAATCACTTCGTAGCCGGCCTCGGTGAGGGCTCGGACAACCACCTTGGCGCCGCGGTCGTGCCCGTCCAGCCCGGGCTTGGCGACGAGGATGCGGTGTCTGCGGGACGGCTTGGGTGCGTTCGAATCGGTCATGTTTACCTTTTAGCCGCCCCCTTGAGCGCCTGCAACTCAACCCGAAGGGAATGCGACGCGTGCAGTCAGCGGGACATCAGCCAATTCCAGACGGTAATCAGGAGCGGCAGGACCAGTGCGAGCACGACCAGCCACCCGGCGATCAGGAATACGCGCGGGATGCGGCGTTCGTCTTCGGCGCCCAGCCCGAAGCGGCCCTTCCCGTCGGTATAGTGCCCGCAGTACGGGCATTCGGCCACGTCGGGAAAGATGCTTCGATTGCAGTACGTGCAGGTGTCGTATTCGCCAGGGTCCATGCGTGGCGTTCAATCCTGCAGAAAGGCGCGTAGGGCCGACGGCCGGTTACTCGTCGTCATCCGTCCCGCGCTTGCGTTCTTCGCGAGGGGGCTTGATTTTCAGGCGCTGGTACACGCGCAGCTTGCTGCCGGGCGGGACATCGGACGATTTCAGGCCGTCCACCACCAAGTCGCCCCCCACGCGCTGCTGCGAGGGGTAAATGTCGAGGATGCAGGTCTTGCGCGCTTTGCCATCGGGCTTCACGATCTCGACGATATCGCGCTGCCGCGCGGTGAAATCGGGCGATGTTTCCGGACCGCCGACCAGCACGAGGCCCTGCAGGAGAACCTCGTACGTCTTTTCGATCACGAACCAAGGCGTGTCTTCATGAGCGTCGGGCATGTTCGAATTTCCGCGCGGCGGGGCTAGAGAGGCATGCGCTCGCCGATCCACGATTTCAAACCAGGAACCTTGGCGGATCAGACCGCGGCCAGCTTGCGGTATTCGCCCCAAACCTGTCGACAGATGCCGCACATTTCGCCTTGGGTCACGCGCACGCGCGCGCAATCGACGAGCGCTGCCATCACGTTTTGATCGTCGCTGCGGCAAGCCGCTTCGAGCTTGCGCAGCGCGGCTTCGACCTTCAGCGCATCGCGTTCGGCGCGGGTGCGCTGGACGCGCTTCTTCTGCTCTTCTTCGAGCTTCGGGTCGACGTACAGGAGCGTGGGCTCGGCGGCCTCGGCGCTTTCGAAGCAATTGACGCCGACGATCTTACGTTTGCCCGATTCGACTTCCTTCTGCTGCTGGAAGCTCGAACGTGCGATCTCGCGCCGGAAGAAGCCGCCGTCTATTGCCGGAAACATCCCGCCCAGTTCTTCGATCTTGCGGAAGTACTCGTAGCACTCGGCTTCCAGGCGATCGGTGAGGGCCTCGACGAAGTAGCTGCCGCCCAGCGGATCGATGACGTGCGGCACGCCGGTCTCGTAAGCGATCACCTGCTGCGTGCGCAGCGCGATCTGCACGGCTTTCTCGGTGGGCAGCGCCAAGGCCTCGTCGTAGCTGTTGGTATGCAGGCTCTGCGTCCCGCCCAGCACCGCGGCCAGGGCTTCGATGGCGGTGCGGACGATATTATTCTCGGGCTGCTGCGCGGTGAGACTCACCCCGGCCGTCTGGGCGTGCGTGCGCAGGAGCATGCTGCGCGGATTCCGCGCGCCGCGTTTCTTGAGTTCGCGCGCCCATATTCGCCGCGCCGCGCGGAACTTCGCGATCTCCTCGAAGAAGTCGATGTGTACGTCGAAGAAGAAGCTCAAGCGCGGAGCGAAATCGTCCAGTTCCAGTCCTGCCTTTACGCCCTCGTCGACGTAACACAGACCGTCGGCAAGCGTGAATGCGAGTTCCTGCCCCGCGGTGCTGCCGGCTTCGCGAATGTGGTACCCGCTGATCGAAACGGTATTCCACTGCGGCACGTGGTCGCGGCCGTACTTGAAGATGTCGGTGATGATGCGCATCGACGGCTCGGGTCCGACGAGCCAGGAGTTCTGTGCGTGGTACTCCTTGAGAATGTCGTTTTGAATGGTTCCGCGTAGCTTGTCGCCGGAAACGCCTTGGCGTTCGGCCGCGGCGATGTAGAAGGCGAAGAGCATCGCGGCGGGGCCGTTGATGGTCATCGAGGTGCTGACCTGATCCATCGGGATGCCGGCGAAGAGCGCGGCCATGTCGTCGACGCTGTCGATGGCCACGCCGCAGCGGCCCACCTCGCCACGGCTGCGCGCGTGGTCGCTGTCGTAGCCCATCAGCGTTGGGAAATCGAAGGCCACCGACAAACCGGTCTGGCCGTGTTCGAGCAAGTACTTGAAACGTTCGTTAGTTTCGGTGGCGGTTCCAAAGCCCGCGAACTGGCGCATTGTCCAGAGCCGTCCGCGGTACATCGTGGCATGAATGCCACGGGTGTAGGGGAATTCGCCCGGCAGGCCCAGATCGCGTTCGTGATCGAGTTTTGCGACATCGGCGCTGGTGTAGAGCGGCTGAACCGGCGCACCGCTGAGCGTGGTAAACATGCCGTCCTTGCGCTCGGGCGTGGCCTTGATGGCCGCGTCGTACGCAGATCGCCCGGCTTCAAAACTGGACATTCCGACCCCCTAAAGGAACCCGTTTGCCTTACAGGGGTTATAGTGTACACGATGGGTCGGGAGACTCAACAGCCTCGCCGTCGACAGGGCTGTGGATTGGGGATCGATCTGGACCCATTGGTGACGCCATGACCCTCGGCATACTTGGACTACTCGTGTACGCCTTGATCATCGTGGCCCTACTGTACGCGCGCTGGGATGTGAATCAGTTCTTGCGCCAACATGCTGTGATTGCCAATAGCAGTGGTCTTGAGGCGTTCAAAAGGCTGGCACGTCGAAACATGAAGGCGGTATTCCCGCTTACGGCCTTATTCATCGCAGGCATGGGTTTAACGGCGCAATTGATCATTCAGCATCGGCTCATCGGCTTCGTAACGATTTTACTGGTCAATGGGATGGTGGTGGGGTCAGCGCTTGTCTTAAACAAGGCCGAGAAGCAAGCTCGAGAGTTGTCCTGCGCAGATCCGGCGCTGGAGACCGAATACCGGAGCGTTGCAGAATCTTGGCTCAACGATTCTTGGCCCCGGTTCTAGGCTGGTTAGACTCTACGTTTGGCTTCACCGAATCTTCAAATTACCTTCATCGTCAGCACTCTAAAGGAGCGGCATGATGCGTCTCGTTCCTTGGAGAATGACCATGCCCGCACGTTCCCGCGCTTCCGATATTCTCCGCTATTCTTTTCTTGCGGTCTTTGCGAACGACAAGACCATCGACGCTCACGAACTGGCCATGCTGGAACGCATGGCACTGGAAGACCAGAAGATTGACGAGAAGGAGAAGACCGTCCTGCGCAACCTGTTCTCGCGGGTCACGCAGGCTCAGGTCGAACCCAAAGTCTGGGACGAGATTCAGCTTTTCCGCGCCAAGCATGGGATTTGAACCCCGCATCCGAATGGTTTGACGCTACTGGCAAGCTTCGGTAGCCTCTGATCTTGTCATGGAACCCGTTCAAGACCGGCAATCGGTCACGCCCGACGGTACGCCGCTGCAGAAGCTGATTGCCGGCGTACGGGTGATTCCGTTGATCTCGCATTTGGATGCGCGCGGGTCGATCACGCAGCTCCCGCCCGATCTTTTCGTTCTACCGGTGGTGGACGCGCATCAGGTGACCATCCGGCCCGGGATGATCAAGGGCTGGATCATGCACAAGCTTCAGGAAGACCGGCTCTTTTTCTGGCAGGGCGATCTGCGCGTGGTCCTTTACGACGCGCGGGAGGACTCGGCCACACGGGGCCAATTCAACGATCTGTGCTTCGGCGCCGGGAAGCCGGCGTATTGCGTGATCCCGCCCGGCGTCTTTCATGCGGTGCAGAATCTGGGACAGGAAACGGCGAGCCACATGAGTTTTCCGACGGTGCCGTACGATCATGTGCGGCCCGACAAGTACCGCTTACCGTTGGATACCGACCGCATCCCGTTCGATTTCCACAAGCCGGGGTGGTGAATGCAGGTCACCGTCGCCTTGATCAACTACAAATCGCCCATCATCGAGCGGCTTGACGAGGTGGTGATTCCGACGCTTGCACATTACCACGGCGCGGACTTCGAGATTCTGGTCGTCGATAACGAGCCCGAGCCGAATCGGGAACTTATCGAGTATCTGCGCGAGTGCCTGGTGCCGTTCAAGTACTTCTGGAACGAAGGCCAAAACCTGATGGTCGCCGCGTCCAAGAACATTATCTACGAAGAAGCGCAGTACCCGTACCTCGTTTACATCTGTGCGAACCACGGCCGAATGTACGATCCGACGTGGCTGGAGGATATGCTCAAGCCGTTCGAAGTTCCCGAGGTTGCCATGACCGGCACGTTGACGACTTATCCGCTCAGTCATATCGACGAAGGCGAGGGCGAAGGGGTCTTCGTGCAGGGCGGGGTCCTGGCCGCCCGCGTGGAAGTCATGCGCAGGCACCCGATGTCGCCGCTTTTTCCGCATTACCATTCGGATAAATGGATCGGCTTCGAACTACAAAAGCACGGCTACAAATTGGCGCACGTGAAGACCGTCCTGTCGCTTTGGAGGCAGAAAGCGCCAGAGCAACACGATTACAAATACGTTCACGACGAAAACTTCGTCGAGTCGCCGCTTTCGGGGAAGGACGTTCCAAATTCCGAATGAGAGCGGCACCGGAGGCGGGCCGCATGCCGGCTAGTCGCCGGAATTGCGCGCGAATTCAAAGTACAAACAGGCCGGCAGGAGTCCTTGCTCATGAATTCAAGTTCAAGCCGGATTCGCGTGCTCTATGTCGTAGAGCGCTTTCCTCAGCTTTCCGAGACCTATATTCACGCCGAAATCGCGGCACTAAAGAACGATTACGATATTCGTGTCTTCGCCCTGCAGCCCGCCAACGCTCAGGCGAAAGAGCACTATCCATACACCCTCAAACAACATCCGGCTCATTTGAGGGAAGTCATTCGAGAGTTCAAGCCCAACGTACTGCATACGCATTACGCTACCTTGATCCCCAATCTGGAGCGCATTTCCGCGAATAACCGTGTGCCCTACACGGTTCGCGCGCATTCCTTCGATACCGACGGGTACCGGCCGCCCGATTTGCGAGTCTCGGACTATTGCCTGGGCGTGCTTTCGTTCCCCTATACGCGTTCCGTGCTGGAGTCCGCCAAGATTCCGAAAGACCGCATCCTCGATTGCTGGCCTGTGATCGATTTCGCGCGCTTTCACGATACGGCCCCCAACGGAAATGCAATTCTGAACTTGGGCGCGTCACTGCCTAAGAAAAACTTCCAGGACTTTCTGGAATTGGGCGCACTCATGCGCGGGCGAGAATTCAATCTTTACTCTATTGGATACAATACGCCTCAATTGATCGAGAAAAATCGTGAAATGGGCGCCCCTGTCCGCATATTGCCTCCGGTGGAGCACAGCCAGATGCCGGGAGTCTATAAGAAGCATCAGTGGCTCGTCTATACCGCGAACAAGAAGCTGGGCAACGTGGGCTGGCCTTTGGCGTTGGCTGAGGCGATGGCCGCGGGTACTGGCGTTTGTATGCAGAATCTGCGCCCAGACTTAAAGCAGTTTCTGGGAGGCGCCGGATTCTTGTTCGATTCCGTTCAGGAATTGCCTCGTATCGTGTCGCAGCCAGTGCCTCATGAAATGCGTGAGCTGGGATTCAAGGTGGCCAAGCGTTCGGACATCAACGTCCACAAGAAGCTGTTGACCGACCTATGGGACCGCTGCGCGTAAACCTACGCGGGCTGATACGCTTTCAGCGTGTTCGCCGCGATCACCAGACGCTGGATTTCGCTCGTCCCTTCGTACAGCCGGCAGATGCGCACGTCACGGTAATGCCGCTCGACGTCGTATTCCTTGATGAAGCCGTATCCGCCGTGCATCTGCAGCGCGCGGTCGCAGGCCCGAAACGCCGCTTCGCTGGCAAAGAGCTTGGCCATGCTCGCTTCGGTCGTGTAGCGCCCCGTGCCGGCATCCTTGAGTCGCGCCGCGCGAACCATCAGCAACTCCGCCGCGTCCAGCTCCGTCGCGCTGTCGGCGATCATCCACTGGATGGCCTGGAGCTTCGCCAGCGGCGCGCCAAATTGCTCGCGCGTACTGACGTGCCTGCACCCGGCCTCCAAAGCCGCGCGGCCGATGCCCAGCGCTTGCGCCGCGATCCCGATGCGCCCGCCATCGAGTGTCTCCAGCGCGACGCTGAAGCCTTTGCCGCGCGGACCGAGTATGTTCGACTTGGGCACCTTGCACTTATTGAAGACGATCTCCACCGTAGCGCTCGCGTTGATGCCCAGCTTGTGCTCCTGCTTGCCCCAAGCGAAGCCCGGAAAGGTCGGCTCCACGATGAAGGCGCTGATGCCGCGGTGCGCTTTGGTTTTGTCTTCGGTTGCGTAGACCACCACCACGCCGGCGTGATTCCCGTTGGTGACGAAGAGCTTGGTGCCGTTCAGCTCGAAGTGGTCTTCGCGCTCCTGAAAGACCGTATGCAGGTTGGCGGCGTCCGATCCGCTGCCGGGTTCGGTCAGCGCGTAGGCGCCGAGCTTTTCCCCACCGGCCAGCGGGACGAGGTATTTCTGTTTCTGCTCTTCGGTGCCGTGCTTTAGGATCGGATCGACGCACAAGCTCGTGTGCGCGCTCAGGATCACCCCGGTGCTCGCGCAGGCGCGGCTGATCTCGTAAATCGCATAAGCATAAGCCGTGGCGGTACAACCGGCCCCGCCGTAGGCTTCGGGGACGTACACGCCCATCAGGCCCTGCGCGGCCATTTCCTCGACCAGTTCAGCCGGGAAGCGCCCCGTCTCGTCCAGTTCCCGTGCGAGTGGCTTGACCTTCTTGGCGGCGAATTCGATGGCGGTATCGCGGACGGCTTGTTCCATCTCGTCGAGGGTGAGCTGCATGGGGAGTCCTTTCGTAGTGGGACTTAGACGCGTAGTATAGACCTCCGGCGCTTTACCTGCAAAGGCGCTCAGGCGCGCGGGTTCCGACCCCCGAGAGGCCGGAATTTGGGATTGCGCAAGTGCGCGAGACGCCTACAATACCCAACCTTTACGCCTCCTGGTCGGAGGCCACGCAGGAAAGTCGCTTCAAGCAAGGGAGTACCGGTCATGTCGATCCATCAAAGCCTACGTTCTTCCAGTTCGATGACTAAGCATCGCAACGTGTTGACGCGCCTGGAGCGCCTCGCGCGCTTGGCCGACGAAGAGCGCTGGGATGAGAGCAAGTCGGTTTGCGGATTGCCCAAGGTGCGCAGCATCAAGCTAAAGGCCAAGAAGAAAGCGAAGAAGGAAGCGGCGGAAGGCGATGCCGCGGCCGGAGCTGCCGCCGCGCCGGCTCCGGGCGCCAAGGCTTAAGCGCTACGGTTGGTTTATCCAGCATTACGAACCGGCTCCCCCATGGGGGCCGGTTTTTTTTATGGCGCGGCTTTGGCGGCTTCTTCGGCTTCCAGGTCGCTGCGGTGTTCGTTCCACCAAGCCTGCCATTGCTGAGCCAGGTCGGCGGCGTTTTCGGCGTCCTTGAACTCATGCCCGCTCAGCTCACTCAGCGCTTTGTGCAGGCGATATGCCCAGGCCAATTCGGGCTTGGGTTTTTCGGCCTCGCGGGTTAGCGCCGTGGTTAAGGCGCGTATGGCCGGCCCGCGCAGTTTCGATTTGCTCAACGCCGCCGCGGCTTCCTGCCTCACCTCAAGCACTTGATCGTACAGCGGTCCCATCAAGGGTTTGACGAAGTAGCCGCTCGGATCGTCGGTTTCGGCGATGACGCGGCAGGCGTTGCGGCGAACGCCTGGATCGGTGAATCCCAGCAACCCTGTCAGCGCGGCATAGGCCTCTTTGCTTTTCAGGCCCCGCAGCATGTAGACCGCGTCGGCTTTCAATTCGGGCTTATCGGCTTTGGAGATGGTCTGCCAGAAGGCCTGGACTTGCGCTTTATCGTCGAGCGGTGGGGCGTTCTCTCCCGCGCGCACGCCCATGGCGGTCAGCAGGCAAACGGCGATTACCTCAAGAATCGGCGAACGCATGGCAGCCCCTCCCTACCTGGCGCTCACAGTATACCCCATGCACCGCCCAATGAATCAGGCGCGGGCGGCGGCTTGCAGTTCGGCGTAGATCGGAAAGGCGTCGGCCAGTTCCTGGGTCTCGGCGCGGAGACGCTCGTGCACGGCGGCGTCTTTCGGCGCGGCCAAAGCGGTCTGAATGATCCCCGCGATACGGCGGAATTCGGCTTCCTTCATGCCGCGCGTCGTAAGGGCGGGGGAGCCCATGCGTACCCCGCTGGTCTGCAGCGGCGGGCGCGGATCGTTAGGTACCAAGTTTGCGTTAACGGTGATCCCGATCTTGTCGAGCAAGTCGCTGGCCTGCTTTCCGTTTAGCTTGTGCTGGCGCAGGTCGAGCAGAATCAAGTGGTTGTCGGTGCCGCCGCTGACCACATGGAGGTCTTTGGCCATCAGCGCTTCGGCAAGCGCTTGGGCGTTCTTGATGATCTGCGCCCCGTAAGCCTTGAAATCCGGCTGCAAGGCCTCGCGGAAGGCCACGGCCTTCGCGGCAATCACGTGCATCAGCGGGCCGCCCTGCACGCCGGGGATGACCATGCTGTCGAGGAGTTCGGACATCATCAGCGTCCGGCCGCTCTTGGCCGCCGTGCGCCCAAAGGGATTCTCGAAATCCTTGCCCATCAGGATCAGGCCACCGCGCGGTCCGCGCAGCGTCTTGTGCGTGGTGGTCGTAACCACATGCGCGTGCGGCACGGGGCTGGGCAGCAGGCCGGCGGCGATCAGACCCGCCGGATGCGCGATGTCGGCGAAGAGGAACGCGCCGGCACGATCGGCGATCTCGCGGAACTTCGCGTAATCGATCGCGCGCGGGTAGGCGCTGGCCCCGACGGTGATCATCTTCGGCTTGTGCTCTTGGGCGAGCGCGTTCACCTTGTCGTAATCGATCCGCTCGGTTTTCTCGTCGACGCCGTAGGCGACGAACTTGTAGAGCATCCCCGAGAAGTTTTTGGGGCTCCCGTGCGTCAGATGCCCGCCGTGGGAGAGGTCCATCCCCATCACGGTGTCGCCGGGCTTGAGGAAGGTGAAGTAGACGGCGGTATTGGCCTGCGTCCCGCTGTGCGGCTGGACATTGGCGTAGACGGCGCCGAAGAGCTTCTTGGCGCGGTCGAGCGCGATGTTCTCGGCCACGTCCACGCATTCGCAGCCGTTGTAGTAGCGCTTGCCGGGATAGCCTTCGGCGTATTTGTTGGTCAGCACCGAACCCACGGCTTCCATCACCGCCAGCGACGTGTAGTTCTCGCTCGCGATCATTTCAAGCTGGCGCTGCTGGCGGGTCAGTTCGGACGCGACGGCGGCGTACAGTTCGGGGTCGGCTTGGCGGAGCAGGTCGGTCATCGGCGGAACCTCGCTGGGCGTATCGTTGGAAGCCGGCGGCGTTTCGCCGGAACCTTTCTTTTCGGCGTTTTCACAGCGCGCGTCAATCCACTGACCCAAGTGCAATTAAGTGCACGAGGTGTTTAGCGCTGCGAAGGCGCATGAATCTCAGTTCGCTTGTGCATTGTACCCGTCCGCCGCTCGCGCTACCGTGTACCTCCCGTTGATTAAAGGCAACTTCCTGTTGAGAGCGAGGGCATGCCATGGGTATCGAGTGCATCGAACTGACCTGCGGAAGCACCCGAGTGGAAGCGGTTCCTTCGCGCGGAGCCATCGTCGTCGGCCTGCGTGTGGGCGGCAAAGAGGTGCTCTACCTCGACCGCGCGACGCTGGAAGATCCGGCGAAGAACGTACGCGGCGGGATCCCGACCTTATTTCCGTACGCGGGCAAGCTGGAGAACGAGAATTTCCTGCCTGCCGGAACGAAGATGAAGCAGCACGGCTTCGGACGCAACAAGCCGTGGCCGGCCAGCGAACGGACGGCTTCCCGCCTGCGCATGCGTCTGGAAGCCGATGCCGAGACGCGCGCGATGTACCCGTACCAGTTTGAAGCCGAGCAGACCGTCTGGGCACTGCCCGCCGGCTTGCATCTGGAAATGCGCGTCGAGAACCTCGGCGATGTCCCATTGCCGGTCTCGCCCGGCTGGCATCCGTACTTCTGCTGTCCCGCGGACCAGAAGCCGAACGTAAAGGCCGACGTGGCGGGAATCACGGGCGACAAGCTGGGCAACGAGATCGAATTCGATTTCGGCGTCCCCGCTCCGGTAGCCGGCCGCACGAACTTTCAGGTTCCCGAACTGGGCGGCCTCTCGATCAGCTTCGAGCCGCGCATGCGGCACATGCAGGTCTGGTCCCAGCCGGGCAAGCCGTTCATCTGCCTGGAGCCGTTCTGGGGGCCGAACAATACCGTGAACACGCCGCGCCGGGACGAGGTGCCACCCGGCGCTGCGCGCGTGTACTGGATGCGCATCGAATTGGAATAAAGCGCACTCAGCCCCAAATCTGGGCATTCGGCGAGCGCTGGGGCGGTGTGGTGCCCCAGATCGCCTGGTTGGGCGGTTTGTCGTAAGGCGCCTGCCGCCCAGCGCTCAATAGCCATGTGCCGAATGCCGCGATCATGGCGGCGCAGAGCATCCCGCCAAACCAGAGCAGCAACATGAATAAGGCGCCGATGAGCGGGAACGTGGTTTCCATACGGGACTCCTTTCGCTTCACGCGCAAACGAGTGCACGCGGCGACGGTCCCTCCTCCAAGAAGAAGACGCTCGAAAAGCAGAACGCTTGAATCCGAGTGAGCGATTGCGGCCGGTGGCTTGATTAGCTATTCGACAACGGCATTTCAAAAGGGAACGCTATTCCGGCTTGAAGCGTGCGCCGATCACGATGGGCGGTTCGGCCTTGGTGTGGATGTTGCGCAGTTCCAGAAGCAGGTCTTCCGGGGTCTCGAAACGGTCTTCGGGCTTTTTGTTGAGCATGCGCATCAAGAGCTTGGCGAATTCGGGCGAGAGGTTCTTGTTGCGCTTATTGGGCGGAAATAACGGGGCGTGGATGTGCATGTCCAGCACCGCGTCCTCGTTCTCGTCCTGGAAGGGCGGGGCGCCCGTGGCGCAGTGGTAGATGGTCGCGCCAAGGCTGTACAGGTCGGAGCGCGTATCGATTTCGACGCCGGGCACGGCGGCGCACTGTTCGGGCGACATGTAATACGCGGTGCCGGCGGCGACGCCTTCCCAGTCGATGATGCCGTCGCGCTGGCGCGCGAAGCCCAAGTCCACCAGTTTGCAGTTCCCGCCGCTTTCCACCAGGATGTTGTCGGGCTTGATGTCCTGGTGCACGACATCCTTGCGCCGCAGTTCGCGCAGAGCCTGGGCCATCTGGCGCAGAATCCAGATGCACTGGCTTTCCTTCAAAGGGCCGTGCTCGAGCAGTTCTTGAAGCGATTGCCCGACCACCATTTCGAACGCGATGTACGGCCGGCCGCTGCGCACTCCGACATCGAGCGTTTTCACCACGTTAGGGTGATCGATCTGCATCCCCGCCTTGGCTTCTTCCTGAAACATGGTCAGGACGTCTTCGTTGTCGATGAAGCGGGAAGAAAGGAACTTCAGCGCGACGGGCGTATTGTTCTGCGTATCGAAAGCATGCCAGACGGTGCCCGTGGCGCCGCGGCCCAGACGCTTCTTCAGCGCATACTGCCCGAAGAGTGTGTTTTCCGCTCCGCTCATGCCACCCGGTCTTCCGCTACGCCCGATGCCAGGGAGGTTAGTCGCTCCCGGCGCTCACGCAATTCGTAAAGCCGTTACGTCCCGCCCGCCGTCCCCACGGCGCTCTTCTTGGGGCGCTGACTCAGCCGCCAGCGCAGGAAAGCCTCGATGAACGGATCCAACTCGCCGTCCAGCACGCCCTGCGCGTTGGTTTCCTTCAATTCCGTGCGGTGGTCGTTAACCATCGTGTACGGCTGCAAGACGTAGCTGCGAATCTGGCTGCCGAACCCAATGCGTCCTTTGTCCGCATGTGCCTGCAAGTTCTCGGCATCCTGCTTGTCCTGTTCGATCTGCTTTAGCTTGGACTTCAGGATCTGCAAGCCCAGCACACGGTTGCGCTGCTGGCTGCGTTCGATCTGGCAGCGCACCGAGATGCCCGTCGGCAGGTGCTTGATCTGCACGCAACTCTCGACCTTGTTCACGTTCTGGCCGCCGGCGCCGCCCGAGCGGCTGGTCTTGATCTCCAGGTCCTTGTCGGGGATCACCATGTCCTTGTCGTCGTCTTCGATTTCCGGCCATACATCGGCACTCGCGAAACTCGTCTGGCGCTTGCCTTGCGCGTTAAACGGGCTGATACGGACGAGACGATGCACGCCCGCTTCGCACTGCAACAGTCCGTACGCCATTTCGCCTTCGATGCGCAGCGTCGCTGACTTGATCCCGGCTTCTTCGTTGTCGAGGCGGTCGACCAGCGTGGTCTTGAAGCCTTTTCGTTCGGCCCAACGCATGTACATGCGCAGTAGCATCGAAGCCCAATCGCACGCTTCGGTCCCGCCTTCGCCGGCCTGAAGCGCCAAGTACGCCGTGCAGCGGTCGTGCGGTCCCTGAAGCTGCGATTGCAGTTCGAAGCGATCCACCTGCGGGGTGAGCTTCTCGAATTCGGCCTCGACCTGCTGGGCCGTGGTCTCGTCCGCTTCGGCTTCGGACAGTTCCACCAGTTCGAGCAGATCCTTGACCTGCTGTTCGATGGCCGGGAGCGGTCCGACCAGGGTTTTCAGGCCCTTCATTTCATTGACCAGCTTCTGCGCTTTTTCAGGTTGGTTCCAGAAATCGGCGCCTTCCATCAGGTGCTCGATCTCTTTCAGGCGGGCTAGGCGATGAGGTATGTCAAAGCGAGTCCCGGAGCTGCAGCAGGCGCTCACTCAGGTCCGTGATCCGGGTCCGCAAATCCGTAAAGTTGTACGCCATGGTTGCTTTCCTCCTGCGCGAATCGCTCCTCAACGCATGCTCATTGTACGAATAGATGCGCCGCGCACAAGGGTCGTGAAGACCAATTTGAAGCTATGAGATCTCGATTGCGCTTTACCTGCCGACTGATGCGTACTCTTGCGTAGGGCCACGGTCAGCCGTGCATTCCACGCAGGCCTGCGATTAACGGAATCAACTCTTTGAGCGCGCGAACGGTGTGGTCGCCTTCGGGCACGAAGCGTTCGTGGTAGTGCTGGTCGGGGCCGTTATCGACCCAGACCGTGCGCATGCCTTGGCGCCTTGCGCCGGGAAGTTCTTCGCTGTTGCCGTCGCCGACATAGAGGGCCTGGGAGCCCGGGACGCCCAGTCCGTCCAAGGCGTGTGCATACATGCGCGGATCGGGCTTCCGGGTGCGCAAAAGCGCCGATGAGGCTTTGACCGGCAGGTAGCGTCCCAAGGGGGTGCCGTCGAGCAGTTCGGTGGTGCCGCTGCTGCAATCGGTGACCAAGGCGAGTTTGAATCCCGCCGAGGCGAGCGCCTCCAGCGTCTCGAGCGCGTCGGGCTTGGGTTCCACGGCCTGGCGCATGAACGCGATACGCAGTTCGTAAGCACGCCGGTACTGTTCGGGTTGGGCGCGTACGCCCAGCGTATGCAAGACCGGATCGAACGCGCGCTCGCCATCGGGCGAGTCGCCGACCATGCGCGCCTGATGCAGCTTGTTCCACTCGGCGTAAAACGCGTGGGGCTCCGCTCCAAATACAGCGGCGATTTCCGCGAAGCAGCCGGCCCAGTGGTCGGGCGGTCGGTTCGGCACGAGTGTTCCAAAAAGATCGAAAAGGATCGCTTGCATGGCTTCAGCTATCGGCCTCTTGCTCGTCCTGCTTGAGCAGGTGGATTCGTTCTTCGACCTCGGCACCGGAGGGCATCTGAGCCGTACGCGCCGGAACGAAGACGCGTTGCCCGTGCTTGATCACGATTTTACCGTTGGCCTGAAGCGCGGGGAGATCGGAACAATCGAACATGCGCCCGCAATTGGGGCAGATCGCTTTGCAGTGATGCTCGTCGAGCACCGAACCGCAGACTTCGCAGAGGAAGATCAGTTCCGTCATACGTTCACAACTCCTGCACGTCATGTTATTCGCCCGACTCCGAAATTAAAGCTTACGTCCATTGCGAAAGGCTGGATCAAGCGTCCTGAATAGCCGTCCTATACAGCGAGAATGCTTTCTGTGCACTAAGTGATTCGCGGAGAAATTATCCATGCTTCGATGGTTGCTGGTACTTTCAATTCTCATTCCTGCTCAGATATCGAAGGCCAGTGAGCCGGTGAGTGTGCGAGTCGGGGGCAAAGCCATACGCGGCGAATTAATTCGCGTAAGCGACAAAGAAATCGTGATGAAAGTCGGTGGTCGTGAGCAAACCTTCCCAGTCATGATGGTCGAGTCTCGCGACTACGTGGCTTGCGCCAAAAGCGTGCTGGATCCCAAGAACGCGGAAGCGCACCACAAGCTGGGGCTCTGGTGCCGTGAGAAAGGCTTGAAGGAAGAAGCCGCCGACTTGCTGGCGCACGCCGCGCGGCTGGATCCTTCGCGCTTCGGAGAGGCCCCAACCACGTCGACCGCGCTGGCCCCTTCCAGGAAGAAGGCGACGGCTGACGAGTTGATCAAGGCTTTGGGCCACGAAAACGGTGAGACGCGCGATGCCGCCGCCGAAGCCCTGCGCCAGATGGGCGAGGCCGCACTGCCGGCGCTGAAGGCGGCTCAAACGCAGACCGAAGATCTGGAAGTCAAGACGCGTACGACCGCGCTGATCAAGGAATTAACCGTCGGACAGGCGTTGGCCAAACTCGCGCCGGCGGACCGCGCCATCGTGGAGCTTCCGTTCGGCGAAGACGCTAAGTTCGATGGGATGAACCTGTCTTTCCTGGCGCGCGGGCATGGCTCGTGCACCGTGATCGACATGGGTCCATTCCGGATCGCGATTCGCGAGCAGCCGTACAATGGGCAGTCTTCGGGGCATTTGACGATCGGCGGCGGCGGCCGCAGTTCGTCGCAAGCCGGGAGTTTAAAGGTGGAAGGCGGCGACGGAAAAGCGAGCGCGTCGTTCCGCGGCATAGCCTTCAAGGTCGATTCGACCGGCTTGCATGTGGACGGGCGCGACATTCCGCACGACCAAGGCCGCCAGGTTATCTTCTTGTCAGGTAAGGGCGCTTTCGAAGTCGCCGTGCCGCTGGACAAGGCGCCGGCCCCTGAGAAATAGCGCGCGAGTCGGAATCCATTTGACGCGCGCACCCGTGCGCGGGTATGTTGCTGCCTACAACTGAATATCGGTCCGCTTATCGAGAGTGGCTGAGGGACAGGCCCTTTGAAGCCACAGCATCCCGGGACCGAACGACGGACGGCTGATACGCCCCTGTCGCTCCCCTTGGGTGCTAACTCCTGCGATGCCAAGCGGCCGTACCGGTAATGACCGGAACGGCCGTAAGGATCGAGAGATAAGCAGGTGCCGCGAGCCATAGGCCGGATTTGTCGTCCCGGCCGTAGAGCCCCTCGCATGCGCCTCTCCTCTCGTCGCACGGACCGCGGCCGGAGAGGTTTTTTGTTGCCTCCCCGAAACCGTGGCCGTCGATTTCGCTCCGCGTTCTCGCGGGCGGACCCTGTGTGTTCGAACCACCAGGCTGTCGGATGAGGGAGGACGATTCATGCCCGCGAAGTTCATCAAGAGCCTCAAGTGCCGCGAGTGCGGCCGCCAGTACGACCTGAAGCCCGTGCACATCTGCGAGTACGACTTCGGACCGCTGGAAGTCGACTACGATTACGACGCGATCAAGAGCGTGCTGTCGCGCGAGGTGATCGAGTCGCGCCCGAAGAACATGTGGCGCTATGCCGAATTCCTCCCGCTGGCGCAGGATCCGTCCGTCGGCAAGAACACCGGCTACACCCCATTGATCCGCGCCGAACGGCTGGGCAAGGAGCTGGGGCTCAAGAATCTCTGGGTCAAAAACGACGCGGTCAATTACCCCACGCTCTCGTTCAAGGACCGCGTGGTCAGCGTGGCGCTCTCGAAGGCCAAGGAGTTCGGCTTCGACACGGTCGCGTGCGCGACCACGGGGAACCTGGGCAATTCGGTGGCCGCGCAGTCGATCCGCGCCGGCCTCGAATGCTACATCTTCATGCCCGCGAATCTCGAACAGGGCAAGGTGGTCGGGACGAGCATTTACGGCGTCCATGTCGTCGGCATCAGCGGGAATTACGACGGCGTCAACCGGCTCTGCAGCGAGATCGGAAACAAGTTCGGCTGGGCCTTCGCGAACATCAACATGCGCCCGTATTACGCCGAAGGGTCGAAGACCTTCGGGATGGAAATTTGCGAGCAACTGGGCTGGAAGGCGCCCGACCACGTGATCGTGCCGATGGCCGGCGGCAGCTTGATCTGCAAGATCCGCAAAGCCGTCGACGAGATGTACAAGACGGGGCTGATCTCGAGCAACCACACCAAAGTTTACGGCGCGCAGGCCGCCGGCTGTTCGCCCATCAGCACCGCGGTCAAGAAGGGCTGGGAACTCTTCAAGCCCGTCAAGCCCGAGACGATCGCGCGCTCCATCGCCATCGGCAATCCCGCCGACGGCTTCTACGCGATCAAAAATATCCGCGACAGCGGCGGACACGCGGAAGACGTCACCGACGAAGAACTCGTCGAAGGCATCAAGCTGCTCGCGCGGACCGAAGGCATCTTTACCGAGACGGCCGGCGGCGTGACCGTGGCGGTGACGAAGAAGCTCGTCGAACAGGGCCGGATTCCCGCCGACGATTGCGTCGTCATCAGCGTGACGGGGAACGGGTTGAAGACGCTCGAAGCCGTGACCAACGCCGTGCCCCGCCCGGACATTATCGAGGCGAAGCTGGCGGACTTCGAAGTGCTCGTCGAGAAGATCAAGACGCGCGGTAAGCACCCGGCGGCTCCGGTGGCGGCAGGCGGAAATTAACGCCGGTCGTCGGTGAACGGTAAACAGAGAACGGTAACGAATAATCAAAGGAACTACACATGGCGATTAAGGTTCGAATTCCCGAAGCCCTGCGCACACTCACGGCGGGCGCGGACTTGGTGCAGGTCCAGGCCGCGACGGTGCAGGAGATGCTCGACGCACTGGAAGCGCAGCATAAGGGCTTCAAAGAACGCATTTTGGACGAGAAGGGCCAGGTGCGGCGCTTCGTTAATATCTTCGTCAACGAAGAGGACATTCGCTTTCAGGATAACCTCACCACGGCGCTGCCCGACGGGACGGAAGTCTCGATCCTGCCCGCCGTCGCCGGCGGCGCGGCCAAGGCCAAGAAAGTTCCCGTCGCCGCGAAGCTGCCCGACGGGACCAAGGTTGTGCGCGTGTACCTTACGTTCGACGAGAAGACCACGGTGCGGCCGATGATCTACGAACTGATCAAGAAGTTCGACGTGGTGCCGAACATCCGCACCGCCTCGTGCCAGGAAAACATGGCGATCATGAGCCTCTCGCTGTCGGGCCCCGAAGACGCTCTGGACCGTTCGATCCAGTGGTTGCGCAAAGAAGGTGTGCGGGTGGACCCGGTGGAAATGAATGTGGTGGAGCCGTGAGCCGGAAGCGTGATGCGTAATCCGTGAAATCGGCAAAGCGCGAGACCATTCAGGTTGCGTTTCACGCCATACGATTCAGAGACCGTGGCCGCCAGGAAGAACGAGACTCCCCATGTCACTCGAACGCTATAACCGCCAAGTCCTGCTTCCGTTCATCGGGGAAGAAGGGCAGCAACGGATCCTCGATTCCACGGCCGTCGTGATCGGCTGCGGCGCGCTGGGTACGGTCATTGCCAACGTCCTGGCCCGGGCGGGGGTGGGGCACCTCAAGATCATCGACCGGGATTTTGTGGAGGAGAGCAACCTGCAGCGCCAGGTGCTTTTCGACGAAGCCGATTGCCGCGAGAACTTGCCCAAGGCCGTCGCCGCCGAGCGCAAGGCGAAGCAGATCAACTCCTCGATCAAAATCGAAGGCATCGTCAGCGACGTGAACCCGACGAATATCGAAGAGTTCATCAAAGGTGCGACGGTGGTGGTGGACGGCGCGGACAATTTCGAGACGCGCTTTGTCCTCAACGATGCTTGCGTGAAGCACGGGATTCCGTGGATTTACGGCGCGGCGGTGGGGTCGGTCGGTCTCAGCATGACCGTGATTCCCGGCAAGACGCCGTGCTTGCGCTGCATCTTCGAGACCGCGCCGCCGCCGGGCATGACGCCCACGTGCGACACCGCCGGCGTGCTGGGTTCGGTCACGGGCCTGATCGGGAATTACGAAGCCGCCGAGGCGATCAAGATCTGCGCCGGGCGGATGGACAACCTCAATACGAAGCTGTTCCAGATCGACCTCTGGACCGGCGAGCAGCACGCCTTCAAGATCGCCCGGGCGCGCGAAGTCGCGGACTGCCCGTGCTGCAAGCGCCGCCACTTCGAGTTCCTCGAAGGGCAGGGCGCGAGCAACACCACGAGCCTGTGCGGGCGCAACGCGGTGCAGATCAATCCGCGCGGCGGCGTGAAGGTGAACCTCGACGAACTCGCCGGGCAGCTCCGCGCTTCCAGCGACGTGAAGAACCTGACCGCGAACAAGTTTCTGCTCAAATTCAACGCGCCCGGAGGCGACGAAGGGCTCGAGATCACCGTCTTCCCCGACGCCCGCGCCATCGTTAAAGGAACCAAGCAGGTTCCCGTGGCGAGGACGGCGTACGCGAAGTACATCGGCGCTTGAGCTAAAAGAATCGGCCGCGCCGGATGCCGGATGGGCGGCTGTTGCCGAGTACGCCTTACGCTTTGCCTTCGAGGTCCACCATGATTTACTTCGACAACGCCGCGACCAGTTTCCCCAAGCCGCCCGAAGTCTTCGCGGCGATGCGGCAGTGCGCCGACGAAGCCGGCGGCAATCCCGGACGCAGCGGACATCGCATGGCCACGGGCGCCGAAGCGCTGCTCGACGAGGCGCGCAATGCGCTGGGTAAATTCTTCGGCGTGAAGGACCCGCACCGCGTCGTCTTCACGCTCAATTGCACCGATGCGCTGAACATGGCGATGAAAGGCTTTCTCGACGCGCAGGCCGGCGCGCATGTCGTCAGCAGCATGGGCGAACACAACAGCGTCAACCGCCCGCTGCAGCACGCGCACGACAGCAAACGACTGGAACTGCACCGCGTCAGGCTCGACGAGGCCGGAAGCTGGACGGTCGATGAGGTATTGGACGCGGTCACGCCCAAGACGAAGCTGGTGGCGCTGACGCATTGCAGCAACGTGATCGGCACGGTCACGCCGGTGGCCGAACTGGGTCGCGCGCTGCGCGCGAAGCATCCCCATGTCCGTTACCTGGTCGATGCCGCGCAGACCGCCGGGATCGTGCCACTGGATTTGGAGGCCGCGTGCATCGACTTCCTGGCCTTCCCCGGGCATAAGGCGCTCTTTGGGCCCCCCGGCACCGGCGCGCTGCTGCTGGGCGAGCGCGTGACGCCGCAGGATCTGCATGCGTGGCGCGAGGGCGGCACCGGCGGCGACAGCCGTTCGCCGCACCAGCCGGAGCAGTTCCCTTATTACCTGGAAGGCGGGACGCCCAATACCTACGGCATAGCGGGACTGCTGGCGGGTTTGCGCGTGGTCCAGAAAGCCGGCCCCGGGAAGATTCTCGCGCACGAACAGGCGCTGCAGGCGCGGCTGATCGAGAAGCTCAGCGCCGACGAACGCTTTACGGTCTTCGGGACGCGCGACGCGAAGCGCAAGGCCGGCGTACTCTCGATCGCGATCCGCGAACGCGATGCCGCGGAGACCGCGACGATCCTCGACAGCGCTTTCGAGATCTGCGTCCGTCCGGGGTTGCACTGCGCGCCGTATACGCACGAGGCGCTGGGCACCTTCGCGCAAGGCGGGACGATCCGGCTCTCGCCTGGATTCTTCAATACGCTCGACGAATGCGACCGGGTGGTCTCCGCGCTTCAAGAGATCGCTTCGTAACGGTCACGCGTATCGATCCTGTCGAGCCGGTATCGCGGGCGATTGGCCCGCAGGTTCACGAGGCGGTTCGTCTTTCCATGTCCGACGAGAAACCCGCCGCACCCTCCGCCGATCCCGGATATTCAGGCTGCATCGGGATGCTGCTCTCGCTCACCTTCCTCGCCATGGTCTGGATGGCCGTCTGCCTGGTCCTCTTTGCGTACGTGAGCCAGGAAGCGGCGGCGGCGGCATTTTTCGTGCCCCCCGTCGGCCTGATGCTGTGGGCGATGTTCACCAAGCCTTCGGGTGGCGGCGACGGCCCTGCCAAGCCTCCCAAGTGATTCTCTAACTTTAAGCTACGCAACGTATTGAAGAAATTTTCGGGCGCGAGTATCCTCTTTTTCGCGAGCCGTTAGGATGCATTCGCTTCGTACCGATACCGAGAACGAGTGACCCGGCGCGATCGCGTCGGCGCGCATGAATTAAGGAAGCTGCTCCCGATCATGAAAGCGCTCTGCATACTGGGCAGTACCGGCTCGATCGGCGTCAGCACGCTGGACGTGGTGCGGCGCTTCCCCGACCGCTTCCGCGTGCGCAGCCTGGTGGCGCATCGCAACGTCGAGAAGCTGGTCGAGCAGGTCCGCGAGTTTCAGCCCGCGCGGGTGGGGCTGGTGGACGACGCCAAGCTGCCCGAACTAAAGGCCGCGCTGAAAGGGTATAAAGGCGAGATTCTGGGCGGCGCGCAGTCGGCCATCGCGCTGGCCGAGGAACCCGAAAGCGGCTACGTCGTCTCGGCAATCGTGGGCGCGGCGGGCCTCTTACCGACGCTCGCGGCATTGAAGAAGGGCAAGGAAGTCGGGATCGCCAACAAAGAGCCGCTGGTGATGTGCGGGCCGTTGATGCGCAAGGCCGCCGACGAGTTTGGGGCGACGATTCTGCCCATCGACAGCGAGCATTGCGCGGTTTTTCAGTCGGCGCGCGCAGGCGCGGCCAAAGAGTTGCGCAAAATCGTCCTCACCGCCAGCGGCGGGCCGTTCCGAAAGACACCGGCCGAAAAACTTAAGACCGCCACCAAGGCCGATGCGCTTAAGCATCCCACTTGGAACATGGGCGCGAAGATCACCATCGACAGCGCCACGCTGATGAACAAGGCGCTGGAGATCATCGAGGCGCATTTCCTGTTCGATCTGCCCTACGAGGGGATTCACGTCTGGGTGCACCCGCAGTCCATCGTCCACGCGCTGGTGGAATTCACCGACGGGTCGGTCGTCGCGCAGTTGGGCCTGCCGGATATGCGCCTGCCGATTCAGTACGCGCTGACCTATCCCGAGCGGCTCGACGGCGGCCTGCCGATCCTGCCCATCGAACGGATGAAGGAACTGACCTTCGAGGAACCCGATCACGAGCGCTTCCCGTCGCTGCAGTTTGCGTATCGCGCGGGGAAGGCGGGCGGGACGGCCCCGGCGGTACTGAACGCGGCCAACGAGGAAGCGGTGAGCCTCTTCCTGCAAGAGAAGGTTCCGTTCGTGCGGATCTTCGATTTGGTCCGTGAAGCGCTGGATAAGCACAGCGTCCAACCGATGGACACGCTGGAGACGGTGCTCGCCGCCGACCGTTGGGCGCGCGACTTCGTGCGGCATCAGGTAGAGTGAACGGATTGGGCGCCGCAACGCGCTCGTTTCATGCACAAGAGCAGCCCGCGCTTGGCGGCGGGCGCTTTTACGGATAAACCGCTACCCGCTTAGATTGGGTCTGGGAGAAGGTATGTTGGCATTGGGCGATACGGCGGAAGCACTGGCTTTAGGCATAAAGCTTTTTTTCGTGCCTGATGATTTCTCAACCCTTTACGGCTGGTTGGGCGTCATCTTCGGATTCTCCTCGCTGATCTTCGTGCACGAGATGGGTCACTTCCTCCTCGCCAAATGGAACGGCGTGCGGGTGCATGTCTTCTCGATCGGGATGGGGCCGTACGTACTTTCGTACACCAAGGGCGAGACGGTGTACGTGCTTTCGTTGGTGCCCATCGGCGGTTACGTAAAAATGGCGGGGCAGGACGATCTGCGCCCCGATCTGCCCGAGAACAAAGACCCGCACGACTACCGCAACAAGAAGCCCGGCCAGAAAGCCGCGATCCTGGCCGCCGGCGCAATCTTCAATCTGATCTACGCCATGGTTCTCTTCACGCTGGCCTTCTACCAAGGCGTGGAAATGAAGACGCCGCGGGTGGGGGACGTAGTCCCCGATTCGCCCTTGGCGCAGGCCGAAGCCCTTGCCGAAGGCGACACCTACGTGCCGCGCCCCTTGCAGAAGGGCGATTTGATACTTTCGGTCAATGGCGAAGCCGTGAAGAGCGACATGGAAGTGCTGCTGGCCGCCGCCGGATCCGGCCCCGGCAACCCCGTCTGGATCACTTACGCGAGACCCCGTTACGGCGCCGACCAGCCCGAGCGCGATCCGGTTCGGGTGATTACGCGCAACGACGCGCGCTTCGGCGCGGCGACCATCGGCTGGTTCCCGTTCCTGGTCGAGCACCAATACCGCCTGGGCTTCGATGCGCCGATGCGCGTCTCGGTGGCCAGCGACCCGAAGGAAGATTCGCCCGCGGGCAAAGCGGGAATCAAGAAGGGTGACGTGCTCGTGTCGGTGGACGGCGAAGCGCTGACCAATGTGCCGCAGTTGATGAACAAGATCCGTGCCGCCGAAGGTAAGCCGCAACAATTCGCCGTCATGCGCGAAGGCGAAACGCTCGATATGACCATCGCGGCCGAAGAGATCACCGAGGGCGACAAGAAGGTCTACTTGGTCGGCCTTCCTTTGAATGTGTGCCATCCGGTGCTCAAGATCGATCCGGCCAGCGAAGCGTACGCGCTGGGCCTTCGCGAGGGGTACTGGCTCCGGGAAGTGAACCCTAACCGCGACGAGACCGCCATCACGCTCGCCTTTTACGATCCGCTCGATCCGGAACGGACCGCTCAGAGCATCCGGATCAAGAACGACGGTTCGGGCCCGGAAGACATGGCATTAAGCATCTACCTGGAGCAGATGCATGTCGTGAAGGCCGACGGGGTTTTTGAGGCGCTTGGGATGGCCTGGGACGATCTGGTCCGGCACTCCGTCTCGGTTTTCACCATCTTGCGCGGCCTGTTGACGGGCAACGTGAGCCCCAAGTCGCTCTCCAGCGCCGTGGGAATCGGCAAGGCGACTTTCGACGTCTCGATGGACTCGTCTTTCATGAAGTACCTTTGGTTCATCGCGTTCATCTCGGTCAATCTGGGTGTCTTGCAGTTCGTGCCGATTCCGCTGCTCGACGGTTGGCACCTGCTGATGATTCTGGTGGAGAAGTTGAAGGGCGGCCCGGTGGCGCCGCGGATTCAGGAAGGGTTCCAGTACGTGGGGCTCTTCATCATTCTGAGTTTGTTGATTTACGCCACCAAGAACGACTTGATGCGCATCTTCGGTCAACCGTAAAGGGGAGGGCATCGATGGCCATTCCGCCGCCGCCTCCTCCGCCGCCACCCCGCGATCCGTCTCCGCCTGCCGAACCGCCCGACGAAATCGGGCCTTTGGAAGAGGGCGACGAAGGCGAATCGGCCAACGAGCACGAGATCCGGGACCAGTTCCTGCGCGAGACGGGACACGTCCAGCAGGAAGTGATCGAGATTGCGG
The DNA here is from genome assembly GCA_045863855.1 of Planctomycetota bacterium. GTDB lineage: Bacteria > Planctomycetota > SZUA-567 > H5-PLA8 > H5-PLA8 > H5-PLA8. The sequence goes on from BTVV01000017.1 coordinate 73,495, forward strand.
CGCGCGATATCGAACGCGACGCCGAACAGGAAGAGCGGCTGGCGCGCGAGAAGGCCGTCAAGCGCGAGTCGTTCTACTCCGACCTGATCTACACGCTCACCCACCTGCGCTACGAAGAAGCCGAGGCGCGTGTGCTGTGGGTGAATCTGCTGACCCACAAAATGGAGATGTCCGACCGCCTGGGGCGCAACGTGGGCATTCGCGTCGCGGCGCTGGACTACTTTAAGAACATTCTGGGCGCGCTCGACGACGTGAAGATCCTCGACGCGAGCCAGTACATCGAGACCGCGCAACTCGCCGTCACCGACGGCCTGACCGGGGTCTTCAACCACCGTTATTTTCAGGACCGCCTCAGCCGCGACATCGGGCGCGCGCGCGAAGAGAATACGAAGCTCTCGCTGCTCATGATCGATATCGATTACTTCAAGCAGTACAACGACATCAACGGGCACATCGCGGGCGACGTGGCGCTCAAGGAAGTCGCCGCGGTGCTGCGCCGAAACCTGAAGCGCAACGATCTGGTCGCGCGCTACGGCGGCGAAGAATTCGCGGTGATCCTGGCCGGGGTGGACCGCGAACAGGCTCGCGCGGTGGCCGAGCGTATCCGCTCGCGCATCGGCGAGATCGATTTCCCCAACGAGCAGGTGCTGCCCGGCAACAACCTGACCATCTCGGTGGGGCTGGCCGAATTCCCCGCCGACGCCCCGGACCGCGGCGACCTGATCGCCGCGGCCGACCGCGCCTTGTACTCCGCCAAGCACGGCGGGCGTAACCGCGTCGAATCCGCCGATGCCGATAAACGCCGCGAACTGCGTATTCCCATGTCGCTCAAGGTCCGCTACAGCACCGACGAATCCGGCGATGGCAAAACCATCGAAGCGCACTCCGCCAACCTCTCGCTGGGCGGGATGTGCCTCTTGACCGACGAACAGATCCACGAAGGCCAAGTCCTGCGCCTGGAACTCGACGGCCTCGACGACGCCCAGCCGCTGCTGGCGCGCGTGATGTGGCGGCACCCCACGCGCCATGGGCATTTTCAGGTCGGCTTGAAGTTCGTGAACGTTGGCGCGAAAGAACTCGAGCGCATCACGCAGTTCGTGGCCCGCGTGCAGCCCTGATTTAGCCGCCGAAGAGTTCGTGTAATTCTGCCAGTAAGCGCCGCAAGCGCGGATAGACCGGCACATCGCCCAGCGCTCCCGCTAAGCGTTCCAGCGTCAGCGTTTCCAACGCCTGTCCATCGAAGAACACTACGATCCGATCGGCATACGCATGGTGCCTGCCCGTGGCGTCGGGTGGCTCGAAACGAACGTTTTGGAAATAGTGCCGGCCGTCGCGTTCCGCCAATCTGAATCGAAGGGGGTCCAAGTCTTGAGATACGGCCGTGTCGCGCGCCCTGCTCGGCGCCGGTGCAGGCGGAGGCGTTGAAGCGCGTCGTGGTTGCGTCGAGAGCGGCACCAGATGGTCCTCGGTCTCGCGAACTCGGCTAATGACCCTCGTGCAGCTATCCTTAATAGTGCGACTGTATACCTAAAAGTATCCACCTGAATTTACAGAGTCAAGCCGGGGGTGGCTTAAAACCCACACTTCGTTGAATATTGATCGTTAAAAGCTTTAGGCGCATGTGCAATGTGGATAACGAGGCCCGATCTTGAGTTTTGAACCGCGCTTGACTCAACGCGCTTGGGCCACTAACCAAGCCCCATGAACTCTGCATCGCACTCCGATTCCGGCGCCGCGCGCGTGGTGCGCGTTGAGCTAGGCGCGCGCAGTTATGAAATCCGTATTCAGCCGGGCCTGTTGCTGAAGGTGGGCCAGTTGCTGGCTACGACCGTCAAGGCGCGCCGCGTGCTGGTAGTGACCGACCGCAACATTGGGCCTGTGCACGGGCGCCCGCTGGCCAAGGCACTGCAAAGCGCCGGGATTTCCGGCGATCTGATCGAGCTTCCTCCTGGCGAAGGCGCGAAGACGTGGGAGGTTTGCAAGTCGCTCTACGACATCTGCTTCGATCAAGGGCTCGACCGCAGTTCGTGCCTCGTCGCGCTGGGCGGGGGCGTGATCGGTGACTTGACGGGCTTCGTCGCGGCCACCTTCATGCGCGGGATCGACTTCGTCCAGGTACCGACCACGCTGCTGGCTATGGTCGATGCGAGCGTGGGCGGGAAAACGGCCATCGATCATCCGCGCTCCAAGAACGGGATCGGCGCATTTCATCAGCCGCGCGCGGTCTTCATCGATTCGGATGCGCTCAAGACGTTGCCCGACCGCGATTTGAAGTCGGGTCTCGCCGAAGTGATCAAATACGGTGTGATCGAAGACGCTGCGTTCTTTGCCTGGATCGAACAAAACCTCGCGGCGCTGCTGGCCCGCGATCCGGAAGCGCTGAGCTACGCCATCGAACACTCTTGCCGCTCCAAAGCGCGCATCGTGGGCGAGGACGAACGCGAGAGCGAAGGCGGGAACCGCGCGCTCCTGAACTACGGGCACACCTTCGGCCATGCGATCGAGGCGTGCCTCAACTACCAAGGCTACCTGCACGGCGAAGCCGTGGCGATCGGAATGGCCTTGGCCGGAGAACTGGCCCTGCGCCGCAAGCTCTGGAAGCCCGAAGAAGCCGAACGTGTCGAGAAGCTGATCCTGCGCGCCGGATTGCCGACCAAGCTGCGCCTGTCCGATCCGGCGCCGGAGTTGCTCCACGCGGCCACATTCAGCGATAAAAAGACGCGCGGAGGGCAGCTCCGTTTCGTATTGCCGACGGCCATCGGTAAGACGGCGGTATTCAAGGACGTGCCCGAGGCCGAGGCGCTTAAGGTTTGGAAGGACGTTCCGCGCGCATGAGGCGCGAAACGCTCCGCGCATTCCACCGTTGAGCCCGCCGCCCGCAGGGGCGAGAATAGCCGCATGAGCACCGACGAACGCCGCGCCGAACGGCTGGCGACCTTGAGGCTGGTCCACGCGTCCAACGTGGGCCCCGTCACTTACCGCAAGCTCGTCCGGATTTTCGGTTCGGCCGAGGCGGTACTGGCCGCGCCTCAGGCGCGCCTGGAGGAAGTGCCGGATCTCGGGCGCAAGACCGCGCAGTCCATCCGGCAAGCGGCCTCCGATGCCTGGGCCGAAGAGGAACTCGCGCGCGCGTCCGTCCGTGGCGTCACGATCCTGACGCTCGACGATCCGGCGTATCCCAAGCCGCTCTTGAATACCTACGATCCGCCGCCGGTCCTGTACGTGTCGGGCGAATTGCGCCCCGAGGACGCGCTCGCCGTGGCGATCGTCGGCACGCGGCATTGTTCGCCCTACGGCCGCAAGCAGGCCGAACGCCTGGCCGCGGGATTGGCGCTGGCGGGTTTTACGGTGGTCAGCGGTTTGGCGCGCGGCGTGGACACCAGTGCGCATCAAGGCGCCATGGACGCCGGCGGCGGACGCACGCTCGCGGTCCTGGGCACCGGTGTCGATCACGTTTATCCGCCCGAGAATTCGAAGCTGCACGCGCGGATCGCCGGGGGCGGGGGAGCCGTTTTGAGCGAACTGCCGCTGGGCACGCCGCCATCGAGCGAGAATTTTCCGCGCCGCAACCGTGTCATCGCGGGGCTCGCGCTGGGCACCATCGTGATCGAAGGCTCGGCTACCAGCGGCGCGTTGATCACCGCGCGCTACGCGGTGGACATGGACCGAGAAGTCTTCGCCGTGCCGGGGCCGGTCGACAGCCCCAACTCGGCCGGGCCGCACCGTTTGATCAAGCAGGGCGCCAAGCTGATCGAGGATGTTGAGGACGTGCTGGCCGAACTGCGTGAAGTCGCTGCGCCGCTCGTGAAACTCCGGCCGCCCGACGAACGTCTGCGCTTGCCCAAGCTGGGCAAGGACAAAGAGCCGGCCGCGCCGTTGCTGGAGTCCGTTCCCGATGCGCGCCCCGCCGCCGCCGATTTGCGCGCGATCAATCTGAACCCGCGCGAGCAGGCGTTGTTCGGCATGCTCGATCCTCACGAACCGCGCGGACTCGACCGGCTGATCACCGAAAGCGGGCTCAAGCCCCACGAAGTCCTCGCCACCTTGATGGTGCTGGAAGTGCGCCGGCTGTGCCGCCAGCTTCCCGGCAAGCGCTTTGTGAAGGCGTGACCGACGGGCACTTTACCTCGATTAACCCACATGCTTAAGTGAGCCCTAGTGTATGCAGCACGGTAGTCAAGGTCTGGCAAGTATACGCCGATTAAGTTAAGCAATCGGGCCGGCCAGGGAGTATCGCTCATGCGCACGATCTTGCCCGTCATGCTCTTCCTGACGTTGATCGGAAGCAGCTCACTTTGGGGTTACGGGGTCAACCACAACGGCGGGCTGCGGTCCGTCGAACGGCTGTCGCCCACCGAACTGGAACTTTGCTTCGGTCCGGCGATTCGCTTGGCCTCCTTGGTGCCGCAGGATTTCTGGCATATCCAAGTCGTCAGCGCCACGGACACCGATTTCCAAAAAGGGATCGGCGCGGCCAAGGTCGAGGTGCTCGGCAGCGAAGAGGACGGTCCGTTTCCCGAAGGCTGGAGCGGCTCGCGCCCGCAGCGCCATCGCCTGAAGGTGACGCTGCCGGCCGATAAGCCCATGAAAGACGGGCAGCGCTACTGGCTGCGCGTCAATTCTTCTGGCATCGCCGCGCACAACAAGCGCGCGAAGTACGTCGTGGAGAAAGGCGCGGTGAAGCCGGAAGACCTCGATCCGCGCTACGGCCTGCGCGAACTCTACGCGCTTTCGAGCGCTGGGCTGCATATCGTCCTGGGCTCGGGCTTGGACGAGAAGAAGCTCGCCGATCCGACGCATATTAAAGTGACTTCGGCCGGCGACGGCGACTACAAGGCCGGCCGTTCGCCCACACAGATTTCCCGCCGCAGCAACCTGGACTACTACATCCCCGACGGCTGGCCGTGGCGGTTCGCGCAGCGGCACGAGTTATTCCTGCTCTTCGATAAGCCCTTTAAGCAGGGTCAGCGCTACGAGCTGGAATTGAATGCCAGGCCCGGCGCGCCGCTGACGTGCGGCGTCTCCAAGCAGTCGTTTGTCTTCGATGACCGCGCGATTCTGAATCTCTCCATCAAGATGAACCAGATCGGTTACCTGCCCGACGCCAAGGAAAAGTACGCGTACTTGGGCATGTGGATGGGCGAGCTGAATGCGTACGATTTCGGTCCCGAGGCGGCCGCGTTCGAAGTTCGCGACGCGCAGAGCCACGCTGTGGTGCTGCAAGGGAAGCCTGCGTTGCGGCGCAAAGCGACTTACACGCTGACGAACGGGACGCTTTCGCCCGATCCCAAGCAGACGCCGGGACCGGAAACGGTCTATAAGAACGATCTGAGCTACGAACACGTCTGGCAGCTCGATCTCTCGCCGCTCAAGGATTCGGGCGCGTATTACGTGGCGATTCCGGGGCTGGGCCGGTCATTCGAGTTCCGCGTCGCGCGTGACGTATACTTGGAGCCGTTCAAGATCGCCATGAGCGGGATTTATCATCAGCGCAGCGGGATCGATATCAAAGCGCCGTACAGCGCGCACTACCAGCCTGCGGGGCATCGCAACGCCACCGAGTACAGCACGCAGCGCAAGAAGGAATTCGCCGACGAGAAGTTCGCCACCGACGGCAAGAAGCACGACCTTTGGGGCGGGCATCACGACGCAGGCGACTGGGACCCGCGCAGCCACCTCGACGTAGCCGAGATGCTCTTTCTGCTCTACGATCTGAACCCCACCGCGTTCACCGACGGTCAGTTGAACATACCCGAAAACGCCAACGGCTTTCCGGACGTGCT
>BTVV01000018.1:0-77439 GCA_045863855.1 Planctomycetota bacterium
AATCAGATCGCTGGCCCCGCGTTTGATCGCGGCCTCGAAGTAGCGACCGATGTCCAGCTTTCGAGGATCGGCGGCATCGGTTAGTTCGCTCATCGAGGCGCATCCTTTGAAGTCGTAAGGTTGTACTTACGGATTACGCGGCGGGTCTTTCGGGCGTTCATTCCGGACGTGGAGTACCGTCGGGATTCGCCGAATGCGGCATTCCATCTTCATCCACCCACATGGGTTGCAGGGAGCCGTGGCGTTCGCGGTAGCCGGCGGCGATCTGGCACCAAGCGGGGAGAACCAGAACCCGGCGACCGCCGCCGGTGTCGGCCGCCTGCGGGACATGGGTATGCCCGCACAGCAGCAGCATGCAGCCGTGGGCTTCCATGCGTCGGCGCGCGGCGTCCAGGTCCAATTCGAAGGAAGCACGGGCTTTCGACGCTTTGTCCTTGGTGGTTCGCGAACGCAGGTCGCCGATCAGCTTCTTCGCAATGTTCCACGGCAGCAGCCAGAGCAGCAGCTTGACCGGCCAACTCCGAACGATTTTGCGGTAGCGCAGATAGCGCGTGTCGGCAGTGACCAGAAGATCGCCGTGTTCGAGCCACGCTTTGCGCTCGTCGGCCAGCGTAATCGGAGCGCCGTCGCCGAGCACCGCCGCACCAAGCCGCTCGCGCACGTAGCGCCCGTAGAGAAAATCGCGGTTACCGCTGAGCAGCGCGATCTTCACTCCTGCGCGATGCGCGGCTTCCAGCGCGGCCAAATCGGCTTCGTACAGCGCCGGCACTTGGCGGTGGTACTCTTCCCAGAACTCGAAGAGGTCGCCCAGAATGAAGAGTTCGACCGGTTCGCGGGCGGCCTGTTCGGCCAAGCGGGAGCAGAAATTCCGAAAGGTCCGGGCGCGCGGCGTGTCCGTTCCGTCGAGATGCAGATCGGCGATGAAGACGCGCAGCGGTCCATGGACGCCGGGAACGCCATCGCCCGCTCGAACGGTGAGGTCCACCGGCGACGTCGGCGGTTGGGGCCGGAACCCGGGTTCGATGGCCATGCTTTGGGGATTGTAGAAGCCCGCGCGGCGGCGCGCATGGGTTTTTCGCGGCGCGCTTGCGAGGAGGCTCCCGCATCGCGAAGATAGCCGGATGCTGGGGACTCGAATCGGCCTGTACACCATCGTGGAGGAAGCCGCGCGCGGCGGCGACAGCGTCGTATTCCGGGGCGAGCAGCAGCCCGGCGGCGCCTCGATCGCGGTGAAACTCGTGCCGCGGCGGCATCCGCGCTACGAGGAACTGCGCCGCCGCCTGCTCGAAGAAGCTTCCGCCGGGCAGCGCGCGCGGCACCCCGGGATCGTGCGCACGCTGGCGACGGGCGAAATCGAAGCTGGGTGCTACGCGGTGCAGGAATTCCTGCACGGGCAGCCTTTGCACCGCATGCTGCGCGAACGGACTGCGCCGGGACGCGGCCTGGCGCTGGGCGAAGCGGCGCGGATCGGCGCCGAACTGGCCGAAGCGCTGGCGGCGCTGCACACGCAGGGACTGGTCCACGGCGACCTGAAGCCGCCCAACGCGATGCTCTGCGAGACGCGGGTGGTGCTTTGCGATCTGGGGCTGACGGCGCCCGAAGGTACGCGGCGCCCGGACGGACAGATCTGGGGCTCGCCATCGTACATCGCGCCGGAACTGACGCGCGGGGCGGCGCTGGCGCGCGGCGCCGACCTCTGGTCGCTGGGCGTGGTGCTCTTCGAGATGCTGGCCGGCGTGCGCCCGTTCGGCCTGAACACGGACGATCCGCAAGCCATCGTGGATGCCGTGCGCACCGCGCCGCTGCCGAGGCTGCTGGAGGACCGTCCCCCCGAAGTTCGCGCCCTGCTCGATGCGCTGCTGGACCGCGATCCTGCGCGCCGCCTAAATGACGCCGCGGAAGCCGCTCGGCGCTTACGCGCCTTCACCGTGAAATGAAAAAAGCAAGGCGGGCCCGGGGTTGGCCCGCCCTGCATGGCGCCGCGCGCCGCCCGCTTGGGCGGCGACCGCGCGGCATCTTGGCCACCGGATCAGTAGGCTTTGCCGCTGCGCCCGGCGCGAGCCGTGTAGCGCAGGCTGCGGTTGGTCGAGTACGTCAAGCCGTCCACCGTCAGGCTCATCGGCATCGTGATCGGCGTCAGGTTACAGTCGGCATTCACCATGCCTTCGTCAAGCCAGCTCGACGCGAACGAACCCTTCAGGTTCAGCGTGAAGTACCCGCCGCGCGTCGTATACAGATAAAATCTGTCGTACCCGCTGATTCCGCGGCCGCGGTAATCCAGCGTGAACGTCCGCACCACCCCGCCCAGATTGAGCTGGACTTGCAAGCCCGTGGGGTTGCGGTTGCTCAGCGCAGGCAAGTAGCCCTGCACGATGGCCGTGTCGCGGCCGAAGTACCGGAAGTTGAGCGCCAGTTGCATGCGCGTAAGGTTCAGCGGCGAGGTGGTGGGCGGCGAGACGCCCTGTACGGTGATCTGCACCGACGCGCTGACGCTGGCGGTCCCGTCGCTGACGGTGACGGTGGCCGTATACGTTCCACCCGCGGCGTAGGCGTGGTTCACGCTCGAACCGTTGGCGCTCGTGCTGTCCCCGAAGCTCCAGACGTAGGTGAGCGCGTCGCCAGCGGGATCGTCGGCCAGCGCGGTGAAGTTCACGGCCTGCCCGGCCTGCGCGGGATTCGGGTTGGCCGTCGGCGTCGAGAGGAAGAAAGGCGGTTCGTTGGGCACGGGTACCACGAAGGTGGCCGTGATCGTGAAGCTGCCCGACGCGTAGCCGTAAACGCTGCAATACCAGTCGCCGCCGTTAAGGGACGGGTTCGACGAAGCGTTCACCGTCACGGTCTCGTTGCCGCTGGAGGTGTACGGGCGGAAGTGGTAGCTGCTTAAGGACGGCTGCGAACCGTAGCGCACGTACAGGTCCACGTCGCCCGTGGCGTTGGTGGTGCGGACGGTGAGGCTCGTCGCGCCGTTGGGAACGTCGATGAAGAAGTGCTTCCACGCACCCTGAGCGACGCTGGAATTAACGCCGACACCATTGGCAAGTTCCTGCAGCGCGGGCGGCGGCGGAGGCGGCGCTTGGACGGTGACCTGCACGGAGCCGTTCACGCTGGCCGTGCCGTCGCTGACGGTGACCGTCGCGGTAAAGGTGCCCGCCGAAGCGTAGGTATGGCTGACGTTCGCGCCGCTGCCGTTGGATCCGTCGCCGAAAGTCCAGCTGTAGGTCAACAGATTCCCGTCGGGATCGCTGGCGCTCACGGAGAAGGCGACGGATTGTCCGGTTTGCGCCGGGTTGGGGGAAGCGCCGGGGCCGGAGGCGATGGACGGCGGCTGATTGGCCGCCGGCGCCGTGTACGTGGCGGTGATGGTGAAGTTTCCGGCCGCGTAGCCGTGCACCGAACAGTACCACGTCCCGCCGCTGAGCGCCGGATTGCTCGTACCGTTGACCGTAACGGTCTCGTTGCCGCTGGACGTGTAGGGCCGGAAGCTGTAGCTGCTCAGCGTCGGCTGCGCGTTGTAGCGTACATACAGGTCCACGTCGGCGCTCGCCCCGGTGGTCTGTACGGTGAGGCTTGTGGCGTTGGCGGGAACCTGGATGAAGAAGTGGCGCCAGGCATTGAGCGCCACGCTGGACGAAACGCTCACACCATTGGCAAGCTGCTGCGGCGTGTTGTCGACGACAGTCAGCGTCGCGGCGTTGCTGGTGGCGCTGCCGTTGGCGTTGCTGACCACGCAGCGGTATTGGCGGCCGTTGTACGCGGCGGTGGTGGCCGGCGTGGTGTAGCTGGCCGAAGTCGCGCCGCCGATGTTGCTCCCATTCTCCTGCCACTGGTACGAGAGGCCCGTGCCAGATGCAGCGACGGTGAAGGTGGCGGTCTGGCCCAGGTTCACCGAGATCGAAGCCGGCTGCTGCGTGATCGATGGCGCGCTGGGCGGCGGCGGCGATCCGCCGCCGATGGCGCTGAGCGCGCTGACCACGTCGACGCGGATGAAGTTCAGCCCAGTGTTGGTCACGTTGTCGTCTTCGTCGTCGCCATCGTTGATGGTCACGCCGCCGGAACGGAGCCAGCCTTCGATCTGGTCGACGGTGGGCAGCGTGCCGTTCTGGCGCAAATAAAGCTGCTGCATCAGCAGGACCACGCCGGCGGTGACGGGCGTGGCCTGGCTGGTGCCGTCCTGCGTGCTGGAACTGGTGGGGCCGCTGATGCCGGCGCTGGTGACGGGCGCTCCCGGCGCGAAGATGTCGGTGCGGACGGTGCTGCTGACGTTTTCGTGCAGGCGCTGGCTAAACGGCGTGATCCGGCCGGGACCGGTGCTGTAAGCGGTGGGGCCTCCGTAACTGCGCGAGCCCACATTGCTGTCGAAGACCGCTCCGACGCTGATGCATTCGGGAATGTTGGCCGGATAGCCCATGCCCTGCTGGCTGTTGTATTCGTAATAGCTGTTGCCCGCGGCGATCAGGACCGCGACTCCGGCGTTGCGCAGCGTGCGGATCTTCGCGCGCATACTCTCGCTGGTGCTCGGCGCAGTGGTGTCGTTGGAGTCGGCTCCCAGGCTCATGTTGACGCAGGTGATGTTGTACTGGACGCGGTTGTCGATGACCCACTGCACGCCCGCTTCGATGCCCGCGAAGGTGCCGCTGCCGTTGTTGCTCAGCACCTTGATCGGGATGATGTTCGCGCCCGGGGCGATGCCGACGTGCGTGCCGTTGGCGACGATGATCCCGCCGACGTTCGTGCCGTGCCCGTCGCCGTCCGTGGCGTTGGTGGAGCTTCCGCCGTTGTCGCTGGTGTAATTGCGCTGCGCGATCACCTTGCCGGCGAAGTCCACGTGCGTCGTGTTCAATCCCGTATCCAGCACCGCGACGGTGAGGCCCGATCCGTCGACGTTAAACTGCGTGCGGCCTTGCGCGGCGCGGATGAACTCGGTCACCTGCACCAGCCGCGGGGCCACGGTGGGATAGATATTCTGTTCGGGGCTCTTCACCGGCTTGACCGCGAGCGGCACTTCGCCCGCGTGAACAAACAGGGTGCTGAGTGCCGCGGTCAGCGCGAGCAGCGTGCGCGTCTTCGTCTGTCCCGATGCGTTCATCCACACCCTCCCACCGCCTTGCCGCGGACCCCGGTTGTGATGGGTGCTTGGGCAAGGCGCGTTCCACTTGGTGCGTACTTCATAGAAATCGTGTTCTCGACGGGAGCAGGGTTCTTGCACGAGCGCAGTCTTTTTTCGTCACCGTGCCTGACAATTCGCGTCAGCGGAAAAATCGTTGCAGGGACGAACGTCCGTACGTTCCGCCAACGCTTCCAACGCGTGACGCCGCGCGGCGAAACCGATTCGATGGTGGTCTTCTCGCACAGGCAAAACCGTTTCCCTCCTTTATGATGTGAGAATCCAACAGGAGCTGCGCATGCCCACACCTCCGCGCCTGAACGCCTGGCTCAAGCTTGCACAGGGTCTGCTCGAGTGTCCCACCGTGGCGCTGAGAGAGGACCTTCCGGCCGCACATGTGGCGGCGTTTGCCCAAGCGCGGCCGTCCCTTTTCCTAAAGCGCGATGCGGTCGGAAATCTGCTGGTCGGTTACCCCGGAAACGGCGCGGGCGCGAAGGCGCCCATCGTCTTGGTCGCGCATCTGGACCATCCCGGCTTCTGGATCGAGGCGGTTCGCGGGCGCACGGTAGAACTGCTTTTTAAAGGCGGGGTGCGTACGGAACATGCCGTGAAGGGCGCACCGCTGGCGTTCTACCGGCGCGGGGAAGCCCAGCCCACCGGCTTCGGGAAGCTAAGTAAGTCATCCGGGGCAAACGGGCGCCTGGTCTCGGCTACGGCGCGGCTTGAGCGCGGCACGGCCGAATGCGGCGGTTTCTCGATGTGGGACTTTCCCGGGTTTAGCGTGCGCGGCGGAAAGATTGTCTCGCGCTGCTGCGACGATTTGCTGGGCGCGGCGGCGGCCTTGTGCGTGCTCGACGAACTGGCGCGCACGAAGCCCAAAGGCATCGCGGCGTGGGGGCTCTTCACGCGGGCCGAAGAGATCGGATTCTACGGCGCGCTATGGGCGGTGAAGCAGCGCTGGATCCCGCGCGAGGCGCGGGTGATCTCGCTGGAATGCAGCCGCGCGCTGGCCGTCGCGCCGCAGGGCGCCGGGCCGGTGGTGCGCGTGGGCGACAGCGCGAGCTTATTCGATCCGCCCTTTACCGAAGCGCTGCGTCAAGCGTGCGAGCGTGTGAAAAAGGAGGACCCGAGCTTCCTCTATCAGCGCAAGTTGATGGACGGCGGCGCGTGCGAAGCCACCGCGTTTTGTTCCGCCGGGTACCGCTCGTCGGGCATCTGCGTCCCGCTGGGCAACTACCACAATCAGACCGGGCTGGACGGCGGAAAGAAAGGAATCGGCCCCGAGAACGTCGCGGTTTCGGACTTCGCCGGCGAAGTGCGCCTGCTGCTCGAACTGGTCCGGCACGGGCGCGGACTGGCGAAGCTGGAAGGAACGACGCGCCAAGCCATGGCCAAGCGGACAAAGGAAGCCGTCAAAGCGTTGCGAGCGCATCCGCTGCGCGGATAACCGAACTGCCGCTCAAGGCACAAGAGTCAGAATCAGCAGCGGGCCCTTCTCGTCGGCTTCTTTGGTGAAAAAAAGGGCCAGGCCTGGTCCGCCGCCCATATTGGTCAGGGAGGTTATGCGCATGCCAAACCAGGTTCCATCGGCCAGCGCCGCCTTGAGCATATCGGTGACTTCCACATCTGTGATTTCGTCCTTCTCCGGCTTGAAGGCGATATCGGTCTTGGGCATGACCGGCGGCTTGTTCGTCCAGTTAAGGTCCTTCTCCCGCCAGCGCACCTGAACGCGCTCCACGCACAATTCGACTCGGTGATTCATGCCGCGAACCTTATACAGCCGCAGCACGGCCTTGCGAACTTGGGCCGGTTTGATGGCCAAGTCGAATCCGAGATAGGCATGGTGGTCTTTATTCTTGCTCGTATCCCAATTGATTTTCATTTCCTGGTCGCCGCCGAAGGCCGTTTGTTCCGCATCGGCGCTGACGAATCCGTCGGCGACGGGACGCACTTCGACTACGCCGGCCGCTGCCGAGGCGGGAGGGGCAGGCACGGCAGGTTGAGGTTGCTTCGCCGCCGGCTCTTCCTCGGCTTCTCCCGAAGCCCAATCGCGCAGCCACTTCAATTCCAGGTCCGATCCGCCCGCCTTCGCCACTGCATCGTAAGCGGCCTGCAGGGTATTCCGTTTGGACTCGATCAGCGTCACGTAAAAAGCGCGGCGCAATACGGTAGCGTCCGTGCGAGCAAGGTTCAGCTTGGCCACTTCGAACCGCGAGACCGGAAGCAAATTGTCGAGCGCTATGGGCACCTCGAGCCCCTTCGAGCCAATGAAGACGGTGCCGGCATTCACGCGCAGCACTTGGTAGGGCTCTTTGCGCCCCACCTTAGCCGGCGCTCCCGTTTTCAACTTCAGTTCGAGGGAATCCTGAGTTTTGATGCGCTCCCAGTCCACGCTTGACGTGTCGAGCGCCTCCAGTACCCAGGTCACGGCCAGGCGATCGAGCGCCAACACCTGGGGATCTGCCTGGGCTCCGTCCACCAGTAGGCAAGCCTGATCCGTATCGCCCTCCAGAAACGCCTGCTTCAAAGCCGTGCGGTACTCGGCTTGCGCTTCCTGCACGGGCTGGATCGGCGGAAGCGCGGTCTGTGGCGTAGGATCGGCCGGCTGCTGAGTGGCCGCAACGTTGCCGCCCGCCGCGTACAGGCTTTGAATTTCCGCTTCGTTCAACGCTCGCGCGTAGACGCGCAGGTCGTCCATTGCTCCATCCAAGGGCTTGGCTTCGTTTTCCCGGTACGGCTCAAGATCCCATCCCACGAACATCTTGCATGTTTTGTTCTTGCAGTGTGCTTCCGACCACGCCGACCGGCTTACCGCTTTCCCGTCGACATACAGGACCACCTCGTGAGGCGGGTCATAGACGTAGGCGCAATGGTGCCAAGCGGCGTCGGGAACCCCCCGCGCAACCCACACGCGGCCCCATTTCTTGTCGCCCGAGGTTTTCGAGTAGCCCCCGGTCAATCGCCCATTGGAACGCGTGCGCAGGCCGGCCACTAAATTTCCAGTGTCTTGAGCACTGCGAATCGAGCATACGGGACTCGACACGTCGAGCGTGCGTAGTTGGAGCCAGCACGAGACGGTCAGGCCTTGGTTGCCCGGAAATTCAGGCATCTCGTCCAATCGAAAGCCAGACGGTTGACCGGAAAACCGGTAGGCCTGACCTACACGACCGGGCGTCAAGACCAATGGCGCGCCAAAGGGTTCCGCATCTCGGCCTCCCGGAACCCGATTGGGAATCTTACCGTCCTGCAACGCAACCATGGGGAACCAAGCCACCAACCCGCGCTCCAAGTCCTCAGGCGAGACCGGCGCGGTATTCGGCGCGGCGATCGCCGGCCTTACTGGCTCAGGTGCGGCGGCTGGCTCATCTTCCGTATCCTCCGGCAAAGCGGCTTCCTGCGGCCGGCTCACCGTAATTGGCGCGGACGCCGTTTGGGCCGGATTCGGAAGCTCCTCGATGGATAGCGGCTCCACCTTCACGGTAGAGTTGGCTTCCACCGGCGCAACGGGCGGTGAAGCCGCCGGACTTTCCCCCCGAGTGCGCTGAACGGGATCCATAAGGGTTGCGGGAGGACTCTTCGGATCCGCGGCACCCGCCGTCTGCGATGGCGCGGGCCGCGAATTTCCACCCCACAGCAACAGCACCAGCAAAACCATCAGCCCTAGCCCCGCGGCAATGCCTCCGATGAAGAGCGCCGGATGGCGCGCTTCTTCGGCACGCCCGCGCGGTTGCGCGCGGCGCGCGGCGGCGGGCATGCGTTCGGACGACGGCGCGCGCGCTACGCTCTTGGCGAGCGGCGGAGTGGGCGAACCGCCGCCTTCGCGCGCGAGCACCTCGCGCGCCTCGGCTTCGTTCATGGGGACGGTTTCGAGGGTCAGGACGCCCTGGGAACAATCGGAGCAAAAGACGCCACGAAGTTTCTTGTCGCGCGCTTGGCCGGCTTCGACATCCTTTTCGGTCAGGCGCTGGCCGCATTTCTCGCAGAAATAGAACTTCATGCTGCGGCTCCAAGGCAATTCAAGTAACGAGCAGTCGGCACGCGGTTCAACTCGGCTCGATCGAACCTAAATGCACCAGTGCCTTGAGGTTACGCAAATGCCGACCTTTGGACAAGACGTGCTAAGTCCTTGCTTTACGTCCCTTACTTAGAAACTCTGCCGAAGCTGCAACATTGGCCTCCCGCTTGCCTCGCTCTAACCTCTAACGGGATAAGTGCTTCGAACGGTTACAGGGTCTGGCGCGAGGGCCGAACCTCCGGGCGTGTTTGACACCGTGGGGGCAAGCCCTATAACTCTGGGACGTCCGTTACAGCAACAGGGTTTCCAGGTAAGGCCCGCATCCGGGGCGACGCAGGTTCGTCCGCGGATGGCCTCTTTCAGAGCGGGAGCAGCTTCCGCATGAGTACACTCGGCGATCGTGTTCGGCAGGTGCTGGACGAGCATGTCTATAAGAATGTGATCTGGAAGTCGGTCTTTCGACACGGCTTTCCGGACACCGACCGCAACCGCACGCTGGTGGTGCTCTCCAACATCTTCCTGCACCTGCACCCGGCGAAGCTGAAGGGCCACGCGGTTCGCATGCGCTATACGTGGTGCATGGGCGGGCTGTCCTTCTTCATGTTCCTGATCCTCACCATCTCCGGCGTCTTCCTGATGTTCTACTACCGCCCGACGCCTGAGTACGCGTACAACGACATCATCTCGCTGCGCGAAGACGTTCCGCTGGGCATGTTCATGCGCAACGTCCATCGTTGGGGTGCGCACGCGATGGTGCTGATCGTCTGGTTGCACATGCTGCGCGTCTTCATGACCGGCAGTTATAAGGCTCCGCGCGAGTTCAACTGGGGCGTGGGCGTGATCCTGCTGAAGCTGACGCTGCTGCTCTCGTTCACCGGCTACCTGCTGCCGTGGGACCAATTGGCGATCTGGGCCATCACGGTCGGTACGAACATGGCGCGCGCCACGCCCGGCATGGGTCACGAAGGCCCGTTGACTTCGATGATCGGGCTCGATGCGGGCTACGACCGTTTCCAGGTGGTGCATTCGAAGAGCGACATTCGCTTCCTGCTGCTGGGCGGTTCGATCGTCGGTCCGCCGGCGTTGTTGCGCTTTTACGTGCTGCACTGCGTATTCCTGCCGTTGGTGGCCGGGTTCCTGATGGCGGTGCACTTCTGGCGCATCCGCAAGGACGGCTTCAGCGCACCGCTGTAACGGACGCAGGGTGCCGTAACGTTTTGTAGGCGTTTTGCAAACCGGGAGCGTACCAGCCATGCCGGTCTTCACCTTGGCCGCCGTGCCGGCGCCGATCCAGCTTTTCTTCGACTTCATCAACCTCCTATGCGAGCCGTGGCTCTTTTTCACGCTCAGCATGGTGGCCTTCTTTGGCGCGCTGTACTTCCGCCGCATATTGGTCAAGCCGGCGGTGGCGCTGGGCATCCTGATCGGCAGCGTGGTGATGATTCTGGTCAGCTTCATGAACCCGCAGTTCGCCAGCGAAGCGGGCAAGCCCGACAACGCGCCGATCTTCATGCTGCTGTACATCACGGGTTTCTGCATTTGGCTGGCCATGTGGCAGGCAGTGAAGAACGACGAGCGCATCGCGCGCGGCGAAGGACCGGAAGAGGCCGAAGTCGCCAAGACGCGCCTGCATGTCTGGCCGTACCTGATCTACATCGAAGGCATCGTAGCCGCGTTCGTGCTGGCGGCGCTGTTCATCTGGGCGCTGAGCCTGGAAGCCCCTCTCGAACAGGCCGCCAATCCGGCCAAGAGCCCCAATCCCGCCAAGGCCCCGTGGTACTTCCTGGGCCTGCAGGAAATGCTGGTGTATTACGATCCGTGGATCGCCGGCGTCGTGCTGCCGGGCATGATCCTTTCCGGGCTGATCGTGATCCCGTACTGCGATCCGAACCCCAAGGGCGTCGGCTACTACACCTTTAACGACCGCAAGCTGGCCGTCACGATGTTCCTGTACGGCTTCCTGATCCTGTGGTGCGTCCTGATTTTCGTCGGCACGTTCATGCGCGGCCCGAACTGGAATTTCTTTGCGCTCTACGAGCAGTGGGACTTCCACAAACTGCTCTCGCTGAATAACGTCAACCTCTCCGACTACTTCTGGCAGAACTTCCTGGGCAAGGCTACGCCGGCTTCGTGGTGGCAGCGCGAATGGCCGGGCTTCCTGGTCATTCTCGTGTACTTCGCGCTGGTGCCCGGCCTGATCGTGAAGCTCTTCCCCAAGCTTTACCGCGACCTGGGATTCATCCGCTACAGCGTCCTGATCGGGCACTTCCTGCTCATGTTGAGCCTGCCGATCAAGATGTATCTGCGCTGGGCGTTCAACCTGAAGTACATCGTTTCGATCCCGGAATACTTCTTCAACATTTAGCCATCGGGCGCCGTTGGCGAGCCGCGTACAGGACACCGCAGTCATGGCTTACCAACCCCCGCCGCCGGGTGCGACCGAACTCGGCCAGCCCACGCCCAAGGACGTTCCCAAGCAATCCGTCGAGATCAAGGAACTGCCGCCCGAAGTCCGGCGCAACTTCCTGATGGCGATGGTCTTCTTCCCCTCGCTGGTCGGCGCGGGCATCTGCGCCGTGCTCTTTCTGGGCTGGTACCTCCTGCGCGACAACAAGACGCCGGGGCAGTATGTGGACCAGTTGCGCGCCGGGGTCAGCGACGGGACGCGCCGCTCGCGCTGGCAGATCGCGCGCGAACTGGGCGAACACATCAACGATCCGAAGCTGCACACGCCCGAAGTGCTGACCGCGCTGCTGGAAATCGTCGAGAACCCGGCGCTGGACGAAGAAGTCGAAACGTGGTCGCCGAGCACGATGATCCGCAAGCCGGACGAGCGGCGCACGCGGCTGCGCTGGTTCGCGGCCTACTACGCCGGGCATCTGTCGGGGCGCCTCCAGGATCCGCGCGGCACCGCGGCGCTCATCGCGGCCCTGGACGAACAGAACTCCGCCGATCCGGCCAGCGCCGCCGGAATGCGCTATTTCGCCGCCGCGGGGCTGGGGCTGATCAAAGATCCGACCGCCTTCGCACCGCTGCTCAAGCATCTCGCAATCGATCCCGATCCCGGCGTGCGCGCCATTGCCGCCAAATCCATCGGCGCCATTGCCGAACACCGCTATTACCGCGAGGGCACGCTCGCCCAGGCCGACGACCAGCTCGAAGCCGTCCGCGCCGGACTGCGCACCGCCTTCCAAAAGGACGGCGATCTGGACGTGAGCTACAATACCGCCATCGCGCTGGCGCGTATCCGCGACGAGACTGGGCGCACGGCGCTGGAAGAATTGGCGAAGAGCGAAGATCCGCTGCATCAGCGCATGGCCAAGCAGGCGCTGGAACTCCTGCCCAGCGGCGCTTCCAAGTAGCATCCCCAGACAGGCAAGCCGGTACGGATCGCGCCCGATGCACGCGGGCCGCGTCGCCGTTTCAATTGGGGTGGGTCGCTTCCGAACTCAAGCGGCGGGAAACCAGACGTTCAGCATCAGGTACACAACGGGCCCCGTCACGGCCACGTAGAACCAGATCGGCCAGGTCCACTTGGCGAGCTTGCGGTGGCGCGTCCAATTTTCCTTCCACGCAGACCAAAGCGTCATACCGATCAGCGGAAGGTTGATCGCGGCCAAGATCACGTGGGTGATCAGGATCGTGAAGTAGAGGGTGCGCGGCCAGCCCGTGGCCGTGAAAGGCGTTGAACCGTGCTTAAGGTGATAGATCACGTAGCTCGTCAGAAAGATCGCCGATAACCCCGTCGCGCCAAGCATGATCGCTTTATGCAGGCCCAGCCGGCCGGCCTTGGCCGCCAGCAACCCTCCGATCAGCAGTAGGCTGACGACCGCATTGATGCTCGCGTTAAAGGCCGGCAGGTCTTCGATGCTCATCGCCGCGCCGCGCTCAGGGTTGCTCGTGAACGAGCAGGCTCACGGCGCGGACGATCTCTTCGATCGCACCGTCATCGCCGGTACTGATCAGGGCGCGCACGCGTCCCAGGCGGTCCACCACGGCCACCCGGTCGCTGTGCACGATCTCGTTATCGGGGGTATGGTCGGCCGCCAACTTGAAACTCATGCGCGAGAGGTCGTAGACCGATGCGCCGGTCTTGCCGCCGCCGAGAAACCACCAGCGTTCGGGATCCGCGTTGTACTGCTCGGCGAAGCGCGTAAGCACTTCGGGCGTGTCGTACTCGGGGTCCATGGTAAACGTGACCAGTTGAAGTGCGCGCTGGGTCTGCAGGCGCTCCTGAAGTTGCGCCATGCGCTGGGCGATCAGCGGGCACGGGCCCTTGCAGCGCGTGAAGACGAAGCTGGCCAGCCAGATCTTGCCTTTCAAGTCTTTCAAGCCGACGGACCTTCCGCTGCGCTCGGTCATCTGGAAATCCATGACCTCGGACAGTATCGGAAGCGGCTGAGGCCGTTCGGGCGCGACGGCCTTCGCGTCGCCGGGCGGCGATTTGCGCGCTTGGGTAAGCGCGACGACCACCAGTAGCGCCACGGGGAGGCCGGCAAGAAAGATCAGGAAAAATTTATTGAGCGCCGGCTGGGACGCCGATTCGGCGGTACTCATGCCAGATCTCCTGCCACGCGCCGGCCCGCGATCTTGTACGAAAGCGCGAACATGACCAGGGCGAACGCAACGGTGACCCCCAGCGCCAGCTCCGGCCCGGGCACGCCGGGGGCCGAAGACTTGGCCGGGTCGAGGTACAGCGCGTGGCGCGTCAGCGCCATGCCGTAGGTGAGCGGGTTAAGCTGGATCGTCCAGTACAGCCACGCCGGCGCGCCGGCCGCCGGAAAAAACGCACCCGAGAGGAGCCACATCGGCAGCATCAGCACGCTGATCACTGCATGGAACCCCTGCGTCGATTCCATGCGCCAAGCGAAGATGAATCCCAATCCCGTCAGCGCGAACGACAGGAGCAGCATGACGCCGAAGAGCGCCGCGACATTCGCCGGCGTGAACGCGATGTCCTGTGTCAGTCCCAGCAGCAGAAAAATCGCGCCTTGCAGCGTCGCCAGGAGCATTCCGCCCACCAGTTTGCCCATAACCATCGCCCCGCGCGAGACCGGTGCGACCAGCACGCCTTGCAGGAAACCCTCACGGCGGTCTTCGATCACGCTCACCGTCGCGAAGATGGCCGTGAAGAGCAGGATCATCACCACGATACCGGGGAAGAAGTATTCGGCGTAACCAACACCCGCGGCGCCCACGTCGGGCCGGAAGCTGGCGCTCAAGCCGGCGCCGAACAGGGCCCAGAAAATCACCGGCTGCAGGAACGCCCCGGTCACGCGGTTGCGCTGGCGAAAGAAACGGACCAGTTCGCGCCAGGCCAGCGTATAGACGCTCAGCGCGAAATGTCCGGTGGCGGCGGCTTGGGCCATCTCAGCGCCCCTTCTGCTTGGACTTATCTTTGGAGGCCGCGTCCGTTTCGGCCTGCGCTTCCCAGAATCGATGCCCGGTCAGGCGGATGAAGACGTCTTCCAGCGTGGGCCGGCCCACGCGGACCGCTTCGATCTGTCCCGGGAATGCCTCGGCCAGTTCGGCCACGAAGCGCGGCCCGTCCGTACGTTCGATCCGCACCACCCCGTCCACAACTTGCGGCGAAACGCCGAAGCGTTCCTGCACCCGCGCCGCGAACCCTTCGGGCTCACGCACGTTCACGCTCACCACTTCCCCGCCGATCCGTGCCTTTAGCGCATCGGGCGTATCCAGCGCCGCGAGCTTGCCTTGGCACAAGAGCGCGAGGCGGTCGCAATTCTCCGCCTCCTCCATCAAATGCGTGGTGAGCAGGCAGGTGACGCCTTCGCGGCTGAGCGACCGCAGGTACGTCATCAAGTCGCGCCGCGCACCGGGGTCCAGGCCCGTCGATGGTTCGTCGAGGATCAGCACGTCAGGCTCGTGCAGGAGCCCCTTGGCCAGTTCGACGCGGCGGCGCTGCCCGCCGCTGAGCGTCTCGGTGCGTTCGTTCGCGCGGTCGAGCAGCCCTACGCGGTCCAGAAGTTTGCGGCAGCGTTCCTTGAGATCCGCGCCGTGCAGCCCGTACAAGTGGCCGTGGTGGATCAAGTTTTCCTGTGCGGTCAGTTTCTTATCCAGGCTCGGGGCCTGGAAGACGACGCCGATGCGGTGGCGCACGGCAAAGGTCTCGCGCACCAGATCTTTTCCAAGAATCGAGAGCGTGCCGCTTTGAGGAGGAATCAGCGTCGAGAGCACCCGGAAGAGCGTCGTCTTGCCGCTTCCGTTGGGTCCCAACAGGCCAAAGATCTCGCCGCGCGGCACGGAGAAGCTCACGCCGTCCAGCGCCACGCGATCGCCGTAACGAAAGGTCACGCCGGAGACCTCGACGGCCGTGCCGGCGCCGCTGGCGGCGGCCGTGGCAGTTGCGGGATGCGTCGTCGCGCTAGAAGCCATGCGGATACGGATCCCAGAACATCAGGCCCAGGAGCAGCGGCAAGTAGATGACGGAAGCGAGGAACAACCGCCGCGCCGCGCGGTCGCTGCGTCGCACCGCGAAGTTCACCGCCGCGGCGAAGAACAGAATCGAGAGCAAGCCCGCTCCGGCGGCGTAGCCCAGGCCCGTCAGGCCAAAGGCGGACGGCATGCAGGCGACGGGAATCAGGCCGAAGCTGTACAGCGCCGCGCGCAGTCCGGTGCTTTTACCGTCGGGCTCGACCACCGGAAGCATCTTGAAGCCCCCGCGCGCGTAGTCGGCGCGGTAGAGCCACGCAATGGCGAAGAAGTGCGGCATCTGCCAGAGAAAGACGATGGCGAAGAGCGTCCCTGCGGCGCCGTCGAGCTTCCCCGCGGCGGCCCAGCCGATCAGAGGCGGTAGCGCGCCCGGAAACGCGCCCACCAGCGTGTTCAGCGGGGTGATCCGCTTCAGCGGCGTATACAGAAACAAGTACAGCACCCAAGTCAGCACGGCCAGTCCGGCGCAAACGGTATTGGTCGTCAGGTAGAGGTAGGCGCTGCCGAAGATGGAGATGCTCAAGCCTAAACAAAGCGCGGTTCGAGGTCCCAAACGCCCCGCGGCCAGCGGGCGCTGCTCGGTACGCGTCATGCGCGCGTCGAAATCGCGTTCGCGGACTTGATTGAGGATGCTGCTGCCCGAAGCGACCAGCAGTATCCCGATCAATGCGTGCAGGAGCAGCCACGGTTCGACGGCGCCGGGCGCACCCAGGAAGAATCCGGCGGCCGCGGCCATCAGGACCAGCCCGTTCAGGCGCGGCTTGGTCAGCGCCGCCAAGTCGCGCAAGCGTAAGCGCCACGTAGGCGCGGGAGGAGCGTTCAGCACGATCACCTCGCCGCTCATCGCGAACCTCCCGCCAGCGCCGGGGCGGCCTCGGCGCCCGCGGATTCGGCGCCTGCGGCAGGCAAGAGCCTATGCGCGCGAAGGGTAAAACACACGGCACTCACCAGCGTCAATCCGCCCACCGCCACGTGCGCAGTGGCGATCGCTTCTTTCAAGCTATTCGGCGCGTAACCAGCCGGCGTAATCAAACGGTAGATCATGATCCCCACGCCCAGGGCGACTTGAAGACCGAGCAGCCCGCCCACGGCAAAGGCCGGGCGCGTCAGCGCCTTATTTTCCGGATACCTCTTGAGCGTCTGGACCAGGACGCGCGCAACCGTATGCGCCACGAACAGGAAGCCCGCGAGATGCGAGCCCAGATGCCACCAGAATTGGGTCTGGTTCTCGCCCTGCGGATCGTAGGGCGTGTGCCGAACGGACGTGCCCAGCAGAATCTGGAGGTAAATTGCCCCAATCATCCAAGCGCCGAGACGGCGTAGCGGTTTGCGCACTTCGTTCGCGTGCCGTGAAGCCAATGGTTGCATTTCGAACCACTCTGGAGCGAGCAGCATCGTCAGCGCCGCAAGCAGGCCGAAAAACGCCTGCGCCAGCCCGCCGTGCGCCGAACTAATCAGAGGCGGGAGCTGGTACAGCACAGTCAGACCGCCCAGCAGCGCCTGCACGACTACGGCCAGCAGCGCGCATACGGCCAGTTTCTTCACGCTTGGCCGCTTATCGGTTTCCCAGACTACCGCGGCAAGAATGAACATCAAAAAGCCCACGGTGCCGGCGATCAGGCGGTGGCCGTGTTCCGCGCGCACGCTGGAAATGCGGTACCAGTCGGGCGCCGGACCGAACAGGTAGTAGGTTCCCGCCAGCAGGCAACCCGAAGCGATGGCGGCGATGGCAAAGAAGCGCGCGCGCGTCGCCAGCCACGTCATGCCCAACGCCGCGGTCAGCACCAAAAGCCCCAGCGCGATGCTCGACTTCGGCTGCCCGTAACTGAGCGGCCAGTCTGGAACCGAAAGTCCGGCTTCAATGCTTTTAACCAGTCCGCCGAAGCAGATCAGCACAAACGTGAGTCCCAGCGTCACGCGCGCCAAGTAGC
Organism: Planctomycetota bacterium; assembly: GCA_045863855.1. Taxonomy (GTDB): domain Bacteria; phylum Planctomycetota; class SZUA-567; order H5-PLA8; family H5-PLA8; genus H5-PLA8. The sequence goes on from BTVV01000018.1 coordinate 17,504, forward strand.
GCACCCCTGGGGGGGGAGGCGCGGGCGGCGCGAGAGATGATACTTCGGCTGCATCCATGAAATCGAACGCCCCGCGTTAGGCGCGGGGCGATCCTTTTGGAGGTAATTAACCGGCCGTTCCGTTACTTCGCGGGGAAGACGATCTCGACCGCTTTGCTCTCGCCGTCCGCGACTTCCACTTCGACGCTCTTCGTCTTGAGCTTTTCGTGCCACGCCGTCACGGTGTATTTTCCGGGCGGCAGCTTCGGCAACGCGAATTTGCCGTCTTTCTCGGTAACCGCGCTCAGGTTGTGCGGCAGGACTCGCGCATAACCGCTCATCCAAGGATGGACGTTGCAGACCAGCTTCGCCACGCCCTGATCTTCCAGCTTCTTGATATCTGTCTTGCCGGGCGTCTGGCTGATGTTAAAGAGCGCCGAACCGTCCTGCGTGCAGTTGATGTTATGCAGCGTCGGATCGCTGTTCTTCAGTTCGACAGGCTGGCCGGTCTGAATCGCCACCACGTGCGGAAGGTACTTACAGCCCTTTTGGTCGATGACTGCCGCCGCGGACGGCGTAGGAAAGCTGTACTTCTCGACGCCCTTGCTGATGTAAATCACGCAGTTAGCCAGTTCGTTGTTCTCGCCCGTAATCACGGTCTCGAAAAGCATGTCCTCGCCTTTGCACTTCGGGTCGGCGCTCATGTCGATTTTGCGCATCTTTTCGCCCGGCCCGTCGAGCTTCACCACGCCGGTCACCGTGGCCGTGGCCTGAGCCGTTGGGTACGGCTCGTTGCCCGTCTGCACCAAACTGCTTTCGCCCGATCCTTCGGAACCGCTGCCTTCGTCGGTTTTAGCCGCAACGCCACCGCCGGCCTTCTTGGTACGCGGCGGTTTCACCTCGCCGCCGCAGCCCGAAAGCGCGACTAGACTCAGCGCCAAAAACGCCGTGGCCAAGAAACCTAAGCACCAAGATGCCTTCACACTCGCCTCCCTTTCGAAGACTTTATCGAGACCCAAAACTCACGTGTGCGCCAAGCTTGTCCACGATTGAATGGGCAACGCCGACGCGTAACGCTAAGTGCTTCCGCAATTTGCCGATGGATGCAACCGAGGGCGTTCTACTGAACCCCCTGGGCAGTGTCAAACCGGATTCAACCGCCACGCACCCACTCCTGTGAGAGCAACTGCCCGTCCAGTCATCGCGCCAGCCCATGAGCGGCCGTGTGTTTAGCTTCTTAGTGTATATGTAAAATAGAGTTATACGAATCGCCATGCGGTTGATACGCCAGTCGAGGCCCCCCACACGCGGGCTGCTCCGTAACGCCAGGGAGCAATTTGTAGCACGGTGAGTTTCGGTCGGCGGCAAGCCGTGGAAATGCACTTCGTGCGCAGCTGTAATGCACGGCGGTTCGCGGTCGGGCCTAAAGTTTGCAGCATCTATAGGAGGATGCTGGGCTTGCGGCCATAGTGTGGCGATCGCGCGCAAGCGTGTACCCTCTGGGAACGCGCAAATGCGTCGTCTGCTGTTGACCGTTTCGGAGCGTTCGTTACAGTCGCTGCAAGTCCTGCACGTACATGATCCGAAGCGGCCTTGGCCTCCCAGCTACCTGGATGCCGGGCTTGATGTTGCATGAAGGGGATACGCCAACCATGGCGGACACACCAGAGCAACCAGCCGACTCCCAAGAACCCAGGCCCAGCGCCGAAGGCACGCCTGCGCCGGCTCCCGATGCCGCCGCTCAGGCACCGGAAGCGGCTGCGGGCGACGAAGAAAAGAAAGAGCCTGCGGCCGAAGCGCCCAAACCGGCGGCCGCGGCCAAACCGGCTCCGGCGAAGCCAGCACCCAAGCCCGCCGCCGCGAAGGCGCCGCTCGATCCGGCCGCCGCCGAAGCCGCCAAGAAAGCCGCGGCAGCGAAACTCGCCGCAGCCAAGGCGAAAGCGAAGGCCAAAGCCGAAGACCTGCCGCCGCCCGTCGAACTGACGACGCGCCGGTCGTTCATGACTTGGGGCATGGCGGCGTGGGTGATCTTCTTCGGCTGGCTGGGCGGCGTTGCGCATCTGTGCCTGCGCTTCATGTTCCCGCGCGTGCTGTACGAGAAAGATCCCAAATTCCGCGTGGGCAAGAAGACCGACTTCCCCGAGTTGGGCAAGGTTTACGAACTCTATAAGGAATCCCAAGGCGTCTGGCTGGTGAGGTTGACGGAAGAGGGCGAGGACCATTTGGTGGTGCTCTCGACGGTCTGCACGCATCTGGGCTGCACGCCGAATTGGCTGGAAGCCGAAGCGAAGTTCAAATGCCCGTGCCACGGTTCGGGCTTTTACCGCAGCGGGGTGAACTTCGAAGGCCCCGCGCCGCGCCCGCTGGAGCGCCATAAAATTTACGTGGATGCGGCCGGCGACGTCATCGTGGACAAGTCGGTGATGTTCCGCCAAGACCTGGGCCAGTGGGGACAGGCGGGTTCATTCGTAAAAATGGCCTGATGCCGCGGACGTACCTTTTCGAGCCGATTCGCGACCGAGGAAGACCATGGGCAAGAAGTCCGAATTACCTTCGATCGTTCCGCATCACATCGCGTTCGCCGCGGGCTGCAGCTTGCTGCTGGCCGCCACGTTCTACGCGTTCGTACAGGATTACTCCGACCGCGAGTACGTGGAATACCAGCAGCAGTACCGGCAGCTCGAATACGTCCGCCAGTGGCGCCAGCGCGAGGATGTCGAGGAAGAACTCGGCGTCAACCGCATGCGCCAGCTTGAACAGATGCAGAAGGTGCACGAGCTGGAAGGCGCGGAAGCCCAGAACAAACCGAAGCTCGACGAGATTCGCGCGAAGGTGGCCGGAGTCGATGCGCAGCTCCAGTTGCTCAAGCGGCAGCTCAATTTCGCCGGCACCGACGTGGACGTGCGCAAATACGAGTACACGGCCGCCGCGGAGCCGGACAAGGACGCCAAGCTTGAAGTGGTCGGCGCACAGCAGAACCTGCGCATGGAGCTTTTCAACAAGGTCGCCGAACTCGAGAAAGAGCGCACTGCGCATTTGGACGAGATCAAACAGATCGAAGAACCGCTGGTGCGTGCGCGCAAGGAGTTGGCGGCGCTCGTGGCGAAGGAAGAAGAACTGAACCTCGCCTTGAAGCAAACCAAGGGCAATACGGTCATCAATGCGTTGCGCGACATGCCCGGCGCCGACTTCATCGGTCCGAAGTACAACCTCAACGACCAGATCATCCTGCGCAACCTGCCGCTGGACGTGAAGTTCGAACTCACGGCGGCGCGCTACGACCGCTGCATTTCCTGCCACAAGGGCATCTACAATCCCGATCCGATGTACAGCAAGCAGGCGTATGACGAACAGATGAAGGAGATCGAGAAGCTGGAAGCGGCGGGGAACGAGGCCGAAGCGAAGATCCTGCGGCAGGAACTGGTTCCGGCCGTTATGCGCTCGCACCCGCGTCTGGATCTGTTCGTCAACGCCAACAGCCCGCATCCGGCAAAGAGTTTCGGCTGCACGATCTGCCACAAGGGCCGGCCGATGGGCACAAGCTTCATGCGCGCCGCTCACACGCCGCGCAACGAAGAGCAGAAGCACGAGTGGATCGAGCAGTACGGCTGGTCGGAAATGCACCACCACTTGCCCAGCGTGCCGATGTGGGACGACATGATGCTGCCGATGCAGTACATCGAAGCGTCCTGCAAAAAGTGCCACCAGGGCGTCGACCACGTGCCTCAGGCGGCCAAGCTGAACGCGGGCATGGATCTCTTCCGCGAACAAGGCTGCGCTAACTGCCATATCGGCGACACGAACAAGGATCTGGCTTGGGTCGGTCGCGTAGGCCCCGACCTGCGCCGCTTGGGCGAAAAAACCAGCTTCTCCTGGACCGCTCAGTGGATCGAGAACCCCTGGCACTTCCGGCCCGATACCAAGATGCCGCGCTTCTTCGGGCTCGAGAATCGCCGCGACAGCGGGGATCAGCTTCAGAACGGCCAAGTGGACCGCGAAGCCGTCGAGGTCGATGCGATGGCCACGTACCTGCTTAGCGCCAGCAAGCTGCGCGAACGCGCGATTCAGGTCGCGCCCGCGGGCGACACGGCGAAGGGCGAGGCGCTTTTCAAGAGCGTCGGCTGCGTGGGCTGCCACAGCACCGCCCAGGCGCCCAAGGAGGGCGACCGTTACGCGCACAACGAACACGGTCCGGATCTCAGCCGCATCGGCGAGAAGGTCAGTTCCGGCTGGCTTTACGCATGGCTAAAAAATCCCCACGAGTATTGGGCCGAATCGCGCATGCCTTCGCTGCGCTTGAGCGATCAGGAAGCCGCCGATATCGCTGCGTACCTGCTGCAATCCATGAAGAAAAGCGAACCGTTGCGCGGGGGCGAACCGAAGTTCGGCGAAGCGGTGTACGACGAGCTGATCACGAACCTGCTCGAAAACACCACGCCGATGTTCCAGATCAAGCAATTCCTGCAGGATCCCGAAGGACTGGTGCGCCGCACGCTGAAGAACAAGGTCAAGTACGTCAACGATGCCGGCACGGATAAGCCGCGCGACAGCGGACAAGGCGAGTGGACCGAAGCCCAGATCGACGCCGTAATCAAGGCCATGGACAGCATGGCCGGCAGTCCGGCCAAGGCGGCGGTCTACAAGAAGGCGTTTTACGCCGGCCAAGCGATGATCCAGCAGCACGGCTGTTTCGGCTGCCACAACATCCAAGGCTGGACCTACGCACCGCTCACCTGCGTCAATCTGGACGGCGAAGGCGACAAGGCGCTGGACCGCTTCGACTTCGGGCTCCACGACCAAGTCGGCATCCCGTACACGCGCTGGGACTGGTTCTATGTGAAACTCACCCGTCCGCGCGCGTTCGACCGCGGCAAGGAACCGATCCTCAAACCGGCCGACCGTCTGCGCATGCCGTGGTACGGACTTAAACGCGACAGCCTTCCGGCGGCGCATGGGGCCAAGCCATCGGACGATGGCCACGAACACGGCAAAGACGGCGAACATAAACACGCCGCGACGGAGATCGCTCGGCGCGCGGCGGGCGGAGGCCATGGCCCGGTCAAGAGCGCCGAAGCGGTGGCGCTGGCCAACGAAGACGAGAGCCGAGAGGGCGGAGCGGGCTTCACGCACGAACAGGTCGAACAACTCGTCACCGCGTTGCTCAGTTTCACGTCGGAAGCCATACCTCAGGAGATGAAGCGAAAACCCACGCCGCGTGACATCGCGCTGGACCGCGGCGAACGCGTCGTGAATGCATTGAATTGCGCCGGTTGCCATCTCATCGGCACGCAGCCCGCACAGCTCCAGACCGATCTTGCCAAGCGCGGACTCCTGCTGCTGGAGGCACTGGTCACGCGCGAAGCTCAAGGCGCCGCGAAGAACCTCGGCGTCTTCAGCGACGAGGACATTTTCTCTCTTAACGCGCCCGGCATGGACGCACCGGGCTTCCTGCACTTCGGGCGCGGCACGTACTACTCAGAGGCTACCGTTCCGCTGGTGCTTTCCGAGAAGAAGGTGCGGCGCAGCGAAGTGGACGCATGGGAAGCTCTCGATTTCCGCCTCGAACGTAAAATGCCGGAAGTACCCGACGCCGAGAAGGCAAACTGGGTCGAATACGGTTCGCTGGTCACGGCGGAACGGTTCGCCAAGCTGACCTCGGCTTTCTTCGACGAGAAGGAAGCAGCAGCCGTTTACGCGAAATACAATAAGCGCTTCGTCGACAAGCGCGCTTACGAACGGCTGGCTGGCACCCAGGCCTTTAACCGCCCCGAACTTCGCGATAGCGCGCACTACATCGGTTCCGTGAAGCTGGCCGATTTGAAGGCGCAGCGCCTGTATTACGATCCCGTCGAGTTGAAGGTCCGCTGGACCAAGGGCGAAGGCAAGATCGTCGCGCACATGATCGACTTGGCCAAGCAGATTAAGGGCGAGACGGCCTCCCAGCAGGATGCGCCGCCCAGCCTGGCCTTCGAAGGCGGAAAGGTACACCCCGACTGGCTCTACAACTTCTTCCATAATGTGGAAGATCTGCGCCCGGGCTTGGCCATTCGTATGCCGAGTTTCTGGAGCCACGGCGGGGCCAGCGATTACAAGACCGTTTATCCGGCCGGAAGGCGAGCGGCGGTGGACAACTCCAAGCGCCCCGAGGGCGTGAACGGCGAGCCGTACGCGCCGCCTATCGGCGATCTGGGTGACGACGCGAAGGAACTCGTCGATTACTTCGCTGCTTTGGCGAACGAGCCGCCTTACGGCTACGTGCCTGTACCCTCCTTCACCGAGGAGTCGCGCAAACGGTACGAACAGGGATACCAATTGCTCTTCAGCACCGACAAGGGCGGCTTGGGCTGCAACCAGTGCCATGCAGTGGGACAGTACAGCCCCAAACAGCCCGTCGGCCCGAATCTGGCCGTTGCCAAGCGCCGCTTTAAAGCCGAATGGCTGCAGCGCTTTATGACTTACCCCGCCTCGATGTATCCGTGGACCAGCATGCCGGCGAACTTCTACGACTGGACCAGCTACGAATACAAAGCCACCGATCCGTTGCGCGGCCTTAAGAGGGATCCGGCCGAGCTAAAAGCCATTGCCGATAAGCTCAAGGCCGTACATTTCTACCTCCGCCACAGCGGCGAAATGGAGATCGGAGCCGGCGGCGAACCGTAAGCCGGTATCTCGGTCCAGGCGGCACCCGGCCCCGCGCGGACGCTCTCCGCGCGGGGCTTTTTATTGGCGTAGCGGCGAAGAAGCGGCGCGTCCGGCGCGTCTGAACCGGTACAGGGGCGAGGGGAGCGTATGAGCGCCGGATTGCGAATCGGAGGGGTGCTGCTCGCGATCGCGGCATCGAGCGCGTGGGCGGGCGAGGACCAAGCCGCGCTGGCCGGAACCGTTCGCTTCGAAGGCGAAATACCTGCGCCGTACCGCTTCGATCTTTCCGCCTCACCGCGCGATGTGCCGGTCTGCCGCGGCGATAACGCGGAAGCATTCAAGTCTTCCAAGCGCCTGCAGGTGCATCCGCAAAACAGAGGAGTGGCGAGCGTCGTCGCGATCCTGAGCACCCTCGACGGCAAAGCGCCTCCCGGCGCGCCGCCCTTCCCCGCCCCGCGCTCGGTGCTGCTCGACCAAGTGGCCTGCGCCTACGTGCCGTTCGTCACCTGGGTCGAAACCGGGCAGCCGCTCCAGATCCGCTCCAGCGATAAAACACTGCATAACGTCCACGCCTACAAGGACCGCATCGGCGGCGAGACGCTATTCAACATCGCGATGCCCGTGCAGGGCCAGACGATCGAAAAGAAGTTCGCCGATCCGGGGCTGGTCGCGCTCGCCTGCGACGCGGGGCATAACTGGATGAGCGCCTATGTTTTCGTCGTCGAAAACCCCTGCATCGCGGTCACGCCGGAAGACGGGAGCTTCAAATTCGAAGGCCTCGCACCGGGCGAATACAAGCTCACCCTCTGGCAAGCCGGTTGGAAGGTGACGCCCGTGGGTACCGACCCCGGCACGAAGAAGCCGCGCGGGTACGCTTATTCCGAACCGCTGGTTCTCGAACGCACGGTACGCCTCAAGCCCGGCGCCAACGCGCTGGAGGCGGTGCTCACGTCTGAGGGCTGGAAAGAACCCGGCGAAACATCGGCGGTCGAGAAGTAAACTTTACTCTCGCCCTAGTTCCGCGAGCCGAAAGCCGATCTGCTCGGCGAGCGTTTCGTTTGATTCGGAGCGCGCCAGTTGTTCGGCGCATTGCAGCGCGATCCAATCCTGCGGGCAGGCGGCCAAGCCCAGTCGAGCCAGATCGGCGTTGCCGATTTCCAGCCATTTCAGAGGCATCTCGTTCTTTTGCACCAACACGCGCACGCCAGCGGTAGTTACACCCACCACTTGGATACGCTCACGCCGTCCCATCACCGGCAAAAAGGACAAGATGGGCCAGCCTGCCTTCGCATGAAGCAGACGCTCGATCAGTATGTTGCGCTGCGGTGCATCATCCACGGGAGCCGGCGCCTGAGGTTTCGGGGCCGCGGTCTGACTGGAGGATGGCTTGGCTTGCGCCAAGGCAGCAGCAGGCTTCGCGGTGACGGGCAACAGCGGACCGATGTAGCTCCTGGCCACCACCATGCTGTCTTCGTAACGCTTCTGATCCTTGGGCGACGTCCAATCGCCGCCGAAGTACGCGCTGTGGTTCACATAATTGATCTTAAGCTTGGCGTCGGTCCTCCAGCGGATTCCTGTGTGCCGGGCCTTAAGCGTCCCGTCGATCCAGAGCTTGAGTTCCCCATCGCTGGCGCCGGGCGTGTTGGCCTTGAGCATCATCTCGATGGCATACCAGCGCCCGGGCGTCATACTTATCGGCGCACCCTGATTCTGCTCCCCATTGCTTCCCCACTTGCCCATATCCATGTGATAGTAGTAAAGGTAAGGGGCTCCGCTGGAATGAAAGCAGACCCGCGCTCCGAATTTATCCGTGCCCGTGGGCTTGATCCCCGCGCCTCCGCCGGCCGCCAGCGCCGGATCTTGCGTGGCCTGCAAGCCCGGTCCCTTTACGCCGCCGCCGAATTCGTAGCCCATTTCGAAGCATGAATGGAATCGCAGGTACGCCACATCCACTTCGGCGATCTCCATAAACGTATTCAACGGGACGTGTTTACCTTTCAGGTTCTGGCTGGAAAGACACGCGCGGCCCTGAAAAACCAGTTCCGGATCGCGAACCGTTTCGCGATGGGCGCTCTTGCTCCAAGGCGTGGCGACCAACTTCGGCTGATCGCCTTCGAAGTCCTCGTAAAATAAGACGTCCGAGTGCCGAGCCAGCCCGTCGTCGTTCGCAAAGCTTGCCGCGAGTCCGGTATCCTCGGAGGCTTGCGGGCCTAATGCCGCAAGCACGGCTACCGCCAGACCGGTACGAGCGATCGACAAACGAATTCGCGAAGGATTCATGACGGGGCCCTATTTCGGAATGCTCGCCAGCAATTCCAGCACGCGCCTCCGCGCACGGTTCAATTCCTCCGGATCCTGCGTGTAGATAAACATGTTAGTCACCAGTCCCTCGCCGCGAACAAGCCGCTCGGCTTCGGATTTCGCGTCGCCAGAAAGCGCACCGAGCTTTGCCTTGAGTTGCGTGAGCAGTTCGTGATCTTCCAGGCCGTCGCGCAGACACTCGAAACGCAGCGAATTGACCGGCTGCCCGTCGTCACCGGGATAAACCAGATAGCCATCGCCCGGAAGCTGCGGGTTCCCGTCCTTCCACGCGGCCAGCATCGCGCCTTCGGCATTGCGTAACCAGCTTCCGTCCTTGGGCGCGTCCTTCGGCCAGGACGTGAGCTGCCAATACTCGAAGCCGTCGACGTTATAGACGCGGCACAGCCAGCCCGCGATTCGCGCATCCAACAGCGGATAGTGCAGGAACACGTTGGGGCGCTCGCGCGGCCAGATGCAAAGAGCCCACCACAGCTCTTTTCCGCGTGCCTGCCACACCCGCGCCTGCTGCTGATCGGACTGCTGGATGTACACGTCCATGGTATCCGCGTGCTCTTTCAAGTCGTCGAGCGTGCCGACCATATTCAGGCACGAGAACACCTTTACTTCCGGATTCGCCGCCTTCGCGATGCCGTAAACCTCCTTCACCTGCGGCACCATATTGGGCGACGGCTCGTCGATGTTGTTGAAGTACGCCATCTCCAGCCAGCCCTTCCGCTTCACGAACGCGCCGTATTCGCGCAGAACCTTGGTAAGGTGCGCTTTCCACTCGGGCGTGAACTCTTTTGGGAAACCCCACTTCCCGGGCTTTGGCGTGCTGGCCAGGATGAATGCATTCAGTCCGCGGTCGATTGCGTAGGTCAGTTTCGCTTCGGCGGCGCTGAAGTCGAAGCTCTCGCCCATCGCCGGCAACGTCGGCTTCGTCCAGCTCATGCCCGTGGCGATGTTGCCGATGCCCAGGCGCTGTTGCAACGCGAGGTCCTGATAAGGCTGCTCGTGTTTGCCCGCGACGCACATGGTCTTCAGGGTCAGGCGCTTGGGCAGCGTCACGGCGTGAACGGTCAGCCGTATGGGCAGCTTCGCCGTATGCCCCGCGGCCTCCACCAGCAACTCACCTTGGTACAGGCCCGGCTTCGTCTCCGGCGGCACGTACACGCGCAGGTACACCGGCTGGATCGTCCCGGGCTGCACCGCGAATGGTTTATTCGGCGCCAGCGGATCGGCCCACCACTTCTCGTTCGGACCTTCGAACCACGGCCGCTCCCGCGTCGCGGGCAGATAGGCGACCGGATGGAGCGTCAGGTTCTCTGCGGCGAACGGCCCCGGCCCTTGCAGCGCACTCGCCGATACCGCGACCTCCTTCAGCGCGTCACGCGCGAAGATCAGCGCCTGCGCGCCTTCGAACTCGTGCCGCGCCGCGTGGATTTCGATCTGCGCCGCCGCCGGTCCTGCGAACGGAAGCTCGCGCGCCACGCGCCGCACGCCGTCGGTGGCCAGCACGCCGAACGCCTCCGAACCGCTTTGCGCGGAGGCCCACGCGCGAACCAGCGCATCAAGATCCGCGGGGCCTTTCACGGCGGCTTCGAGCGCCTCGAGCTTCGCGGGCTTGGGGGCGGTCGCGGCTTTTATGGTCTTGGCCAGCGCTTGCGTCTGCGCGGCGACATGCTTCGCCGCGCCTTCCGTGTCCGGCTCGATCGCGCGGCATTCGATCTCGTCCAGCATCAACGTTCCGCGCCCGTAGAGATAGAACCAGATTTCCAGCTTGAGCGGCGTGCCCGGCGCGGCGTTCTTGCCCTTCGCGATCCAGCGATGCTCGTAATAAGTCCAATCGGAACTGCCGCCGGCCAGGTCGAACTTCTCGCCCCCTCCTTCGCTCGCGGGGCCCTCATAATTCACCCACGTGCCGCCCTGCAAATTTTCGCACTTTGCCCACAGGCTCACACGCAAGGCCGTGCCGGACGGGACGGTCAGGCCCGTGACGTAGAACTTGCCGCGGTCGGACGTGCCGGTGCTCTTTAGCGCCGCCGCCTGGCCGCCGTTGCGCCCCGGCGCGGCCTGGACGGCAAAGGTCCCCTTGTTGTCGTTCCACTTCCAATACTTGGAGAGTGCGTCGCCCTCGAAATCTCCGCCGGGCACGAGGTTCGGACCGGCCTTTTCGGCCACCTGCGCGAACGCGCCAAAGGCCGCGCACACGCTCAATACCACGCCCAGCGCACACCATCGCATCGAACGCACTTGGAAGCCCCCCTCTGTGAACCGCATGACGTTTAGTTCCGCGGCGGTGCGATCGACGCACCATATTCGACGCGCAGCGGCAGTTCTTGCGCGGCCTGTGCCGTCCCGAGGCCAAGCTGCGCCCACAACGAATCCGCCGCCGCCCGGCCTACGCCTTCGGGCGAAGCCCACGCGCACGCCAGCGCCACCGGCAAGTCCAGGTCTTCAGCCGGACGGTTGATGCAGACCACCGAGACATCCGCCGGAATTTTGCGTCCGCGCGCGCGGAGATGCCGGCACGCCCCGGTCGCTTTCTTGTCGTTGTCGCAGAACAGCGCCGTCAGTTTGCCCGTACGGTCGAAGAGCCGCGCCGCCGCCAGTTCTCCGGCTTCGACGTGCGGCCCGACCTGCCATTCGATGAACTCGGGCGCTGCCAAGCCCGCCGCGCGCAGAGCCTCGAGCGCCCCTTCGGCTTTGGCCGTATCCCACTGCAACGGATCGGGTTCCCGCGTGTCTCGAGAACCCAGGATCAAGCCGATGCGTTCGGGGCGATGACCGGCTTGCAGCAGGCGTTCTACGAGCGCCCGCGCCGCTGCTTTGTGATCGCGCAGCACCACTTGGTAGCCTTCCATCGGCAGCGGTACGTCCAGCACCACGTATGGCGCGCCGGCCAGCCTCAGCCGGTCGATGTGGGTCCGGTTCCCCGCGAAAAACGGAAAGATCAGCGCTTCCCGCGCGCCTTGCGGATCGCGCAGCGAAGCGAGCACGCGATCCACCAGCGCCGCGCGGCCGGCTTGATCCAGTTCCTCGTGCGGTTCAAGCCGCGCGCCCAGTTCGCGCAGGCGCTCCAGCAGATCCTGAAACATCTTCAAGCCGCGTTGCGCCGCCGCTGGGATGCCCACCAGGTGAATGCAAACCGGACGCCCCGTCTTTACGCGCGTCTGTTCGCTCACACGGCTTCCCGAACCCACCAAGCGGGTGATAATTCCTTCGCGGACCAGCTCTTGCAGCGCGCGGCTAACGGTGGAGTAACTCAGATTGTGTTCCGCCATCAATTCCCGCTGTGTGGGAATACGACCGCCGGGCGGGTAGGTGCCACGAGCGATCTGCTCAAGGATTAACTCTTTTAAAAGTAAGTACTTAGGCTGAACTTCGAGGTTGGATTCCGTCATTCCCAAGCTCCCTATTCGAACCCTATTTTTAACCTATCTAATTGAATCGATTCACAAGTCAGTATCTGATACACCGGCGGGAGGAGCAAGACAGAAACTTTTCAAAACCTAAGCCGCCCAGACGCGTGCTCGCGGCAGGCATGCCGACTCGGTATGGTTAGAAGACTTCAACGCAAACAGGTGCCCCGGATGGATTACGACCTCGAACGCCGCTACTTCCTCGAACGGCTCATGGACTACGTCGATGGGCTCGAAGAGGAGACGGGCGATCTGCATCTTGGCGACGAGAACCGGATTCTTTTTCGCGTCAACGGGCGGCCGTTCGAAGCACTGGCTTGGATCAACGCCGATTCCGACATGATCTGCATGACGACGCGCACTGCCGACCTGCCCATCGAGAACTTCGACGAAGCGGTGAAGTTCCTGAAGGCGACGCTCGACTGCTGCTGGGATTACTGCGTCGCCGTCAGCGCGGTGGATTCGCGCTTCGATCTGTCCATGGCGCTGTTTACCGGCGGGCTGACCTTCGAAGCCTTCGAAGCGACCGTCTACAACCTGCAGGCGTGCGCAGAAGCGATCGAACAGAGCTTTCAGGACCGCCAGCAGCCGGAAGCGAAGAAGTAATTCCGGAACTCCTCTAAACCAGTTCGCTCAGGATCGCGTCGGCCACCGGAAGTCCGGCGGCGCTGATCCGCAGACGGCCTTCGGCCGTATGCTCCAGCAGACCCAGCGCGGAGAACTTGGTAATGGCCGCGCCGCAGTGCGCTTCGAGGTCGAAATTCCAGCGCGCGGCGAAGGCGGCGGGATCGATCCCTTCGCGCAGGCGCAGGGCCAGTACGAGCGCCTCCCGGGCGCGCGCTTCTTGCCCCAGCCGTTCGCGTTCCGCCACGGGATCTCCGCCCGTTTCGATCGCTTCCAGATACCCGCTCACGTCGCGGCGGTTGTTGCGGCGCTCGCCGCCCACGTACTCGGCTCCAGAAACACCCAGCGCGAGGTACGCCTCGCCGCGCCAGTAGATGGAATTGTGCCGAGCTTCGCGGCCGGGGCGCGCGTAGTTGCTGATCTCGTACATGCACAGGCCAGCGGTTTCGCACGACTCCATCACCAGCCGGTAGTGCGCGGCTTCGTCCTCGGGACTGGGCCGCGGAAACTGCCCGCGTTCCATGGCCACGGTCAAAGGGGTGCCGTCCTCGTAAATCAGTCCGTAGGCGCTCACGTGTTCGGGCTCCAAGGCCAGCGCGGCCTCGAGATCGCGGCGCAGGTCATCGAGCGACTGCGTAGGCAGACCGTGCATCAGATCCACGGTCAGGTTATCGAAACCCGCCGCGCGGGCGCGCCGCACGGCTTCGGCGCCGTCGCGCGCGCCGTGCACACGCCCCAGCAGTTGAAGCAGATGCGGCTGGAACGATTGAATTCCGAAGCTGACGCGATTCACGCCGCGCGCGCGCAGCAACTCGAGCTTCCCCGTATCGGCGCTGCCCGGATTGCATTCGGCGGTGAACTCCTCCACGCGCGAGCAGTCCACATGGCGGCCGATCAGATCGAAGAGCGCGCCGAGTTGATCGGGATCGAGTGCGCTGGGCGTCCCGCCGCCGAGGTAGATCGTGCGCGGCGCATAGGGTGCTCCGTCCGGATGCAGCAAGCGGAGCTTGGCGATGAGTTCGCGTTCCAATGCGCGTAGATAGCGGTCGGGGCGGTCGGGACCGTATAACTCGCGTGCGAAGTCGCAGTAGGTACACAGCGCCGCGCAGAACGGAAGGTGGATGTACAACCCTTCCGGGTATTCGCGCGGATCGCGCGCCGCCCGCGATGGCGGGCTCATAGGGACGGAAACGCTCATTCCGTCATGCTACTCGAACTCGCCGAGCCGGCAGAGCGCAGACCCGCGCGGAAAGCTACAGACATTCCAGGATTGGGAAAAACGCTTGAGTCGCTTATGCTGAATAAACGGTAAGGCGCAGGCGTCCGATGGGATCGCGGGGCAACGCGAAACTCCTGTTCGGGCCAACGAAGTCTGGCCGTGTTTGTTCACGGTTGGGCCCGTAGCTCAGCGGTGAGAGCGAGGGACTCATAATCCCCAGGTCGCTGGTTCGAATCCAGCCGGGCCTACCAATTGCCATGGCCACTCCAACACCGCCCTCCCCCGAACCGCTGCCGGAGACCCTGGGACCCCACGATCCCGTGCCGCCGCGGCCGGCTTCGTCGGGCAGCACCATGCCGACGGTGCTTTCCGGAAGTATCGCGGGCAAGCGCGGGCGCTCTATAGCCATCGAAAACCTGCTCGAAGACCGGCTCCTGAGCGGCGCCTCGCGGCTGAATGTGAACGGACGCTCTACGCCGGCGCTGGCGGGCATACCGCTCCTGCGCAAGCTGGGCCAAGGCGGCATGGGCGCGGTTTACCTGGGGCTGCACCCGCGCCTGGAGCGCGAGGTCGCGGTCAAGGTGCTGCCGCTGCATCTGATGGAAAGCAACCCTCAGCTCGTCACGCGCTTTCTGCGCGAGGCGCGCATCGCGGCGAAGATCCAGTCCCCGCACTTGGTCAACGTCTACGACGTGCACGAAGAAGGCGGGCTCTTCTTCATCGTCATGGAGTTCGTCGACGGGCAGTCGGCGGGGCAGTACCTGCGCGAGGTCCGCAAGCGCACCAGCGCCGGGCTGCCGGAAGCCGATGCGCTGGCGATCTGCGCGGGCGCGACGGCGGGCTTGGCCGCGGCGCACGCCGAAGGCGTGATCCACCGCGACGTGAAGCCCGAGAATATCCTGCTGCCGGTGGACGCCGCGGGCGCGCTGCGCCTGGGTGACGCGAAGCTGGCCGACTTGGGCCTGGCGCGGAGCGAAGATTCCGACCAGGGCCTGACCGGCACGCAGATGGTGATGGGCACGCTGGGCTACCTGGCCCCCGAACAGGCCATGGATGCCAAGAGCGTCGGGCCCGCGGCGGATGTCTTCAGCCTCGGCGCGACGCTTTACGCGCTGCTGACCGGCACGCCGCCGTTCGAACGCCAGAGCGCCGCGAAGGCGCTGATGGACACGTTGCAGCAGCCGCACGTGCCACTGACCGAACTGCGTCCCGATGTTTCGCCGGCCGTCGTCACGCTGGTTGACCGTTGTCTGGCCAAGGATCCGGCCGCGCGCTTCCCCGATGCGGCGGGGTTGCTGGAATACCTGCAACGCATTCGCGCCGGAAACGCCATACCGCTTTCAACGCCCGGCCTGCCGCGCGTGCAAGCCGCGGCGCCGGTTTCACCTTGGCGCAAGCGCGGGATCGTCGCCGCGGCGGTGCTTTTGGGCCTGCTGGTTCTGGGCATGTTGGCGAATCGGGGTAAGCGCAACCCTGGCGGTGCACCGCCGCTGGAAGTGCGCGACCCGTTCGCGGCGGCTCTGGCCGACGGCCGCAAGGCGCTGGAAGACCAAAAGTGGAGTGCGGCGGAAGCGGCGTTCAAGCGCGCGGCGGAACTGAAAACCGATTCGCCCGAAACCGCAGACGGCTTGGCCGCGGCGCGGGCAGGACTGGCCGCCGACGACCTGTTCAAGCAAGCGCGTGCGGCGCTGGCGGTGCAACGCTACCAGGAAGCCGAAGGCTGCCTTGAGGCGCTCGAAGAACTGCGGCGCGAAGGCAAGCTCGTGCTGGATCGCCTGCCCGCGCTGCGTTCGACGCTGGACTCTTTGCGCAACGAGACGGGCTTGAAGGCTTGGGCCGCGTCCACGGCCGGGATGGCCACGATCGACGGCGTCTATGCGCTGGACGATGTCCGCGAAGGGCGCGCGCGCTGGGCCATGGGCCTGCAGCGGCGCGCGGGGCAGCCGGATTCCGAGACGCGTGCGCTGGCCGCCAAGCTCCCCGAACTTTTCCGCACCGAACTGCCGCCCGGCGCGCATGCGATCGCGGAGATCCCGAATTTCGCACGGACCGATCGGGCGCTGCTGCAACTAAGCGCGCCGTCGGTGCTGCAGGCGTTCCCCGGCGCGCCCCAAGGGGCGGGCGTGCATGCGCTGGATTGGTCGAAGCCGGTTGTCGGCGTCGTGCAGGTGCCGGGCATGTGGAAGGTCGAAGACCGTACGGCCTGGAAGTTCGGGCTGCGCTTCGAAGCCGCGCCCGGGCGCGAGGAACAACTGCGCGGCTTCCTGAACCTGCTCTACTTCTTCGCGCAGTTCCAACCCAACGCGGTGAAGCCCGATACCGAAGGCGCGCGCTGGACAGTGACGAACCACGAGGACTGGCGCAAGCTGCTCCCCGCCTTGCCCCGTGACGATGCGCCCGCTCGATTGCGCCGCGCGCAGGCCGACGTGAGCCTCTACGCGCGTGTTCAGGAATTGATGCGCGACAATTTCGCCGTCGTGCGCGCCATGCAGAACGACATGCCAGCGCACGAACGCGAAGCCTGGGCCTTTTTCGACCGCCTGGGTTCGGAACTGGCCGGGCTGGCGCTCAAAGCGCAGGTGCAAGCCGACGCCGTCTGGCTGCGCGGGCGCCTCTTCGCGCAGACCGGCAGCGCACTGGAAACGAACCTGCGCGCGGACAGCGGGATCCGCCGCTTGGACCGGCTCAAGGCGCTTCCGGCCGGCGCCGCGGTGGTGGTCACGGCCGGCCCGCACGAGCACACCTTCCGGGCGGC
This sequence comes from Planctomycetota bacterium, assembly GCA_045863855.1. GTDB lineage: Bacteria > Planctomycetota > SZUA-567 > H5-PLA8 > H5-PLA8 > H5-PLA8. Next base: position 34,446 of record BTVV01000018.1, read on the forward strand.
CATCGATACGTTCCTGGCCCACTGGCCGCTGCACGATCTGCCCGAAAGCTCCGAGCCGCGCGCCGACCGCGCGCGCAAGGGGCTGGTGGAACTCGCCCGGCGCGGCCTTGCCGCGTGCGATTCGCAGGCCGTCGGAGCGCTGGTGCCCAGCCCGCGCGCCAAGTACGACCATATCCTCATCGCCGCCGACGTGCCCGCGCCGCCGCCTAACCTCGAACGCCTTGCCGACGAACTCTCCGGATTCCTGAACCACCTTTTCATCTTTGGCGCTCTGATCGACAAGCAGGACCCGGCGAACGTTCCGGAGGCCATCGTCTTCGAGAAACTGCCAGGCGTGCAGCACGGGTCGACCCCGATCGCCGGCCGGCAGGTGCGGGAGCAACTGGAATTCCGCGTGGCCTGCGCGGGCGGCCGAGTCCTGATCGCCGTGGCGCCCAAGGGCAATGCGCTGGAGGCGCTGCAAGCGGCGCTGGATCGCGTGCAAGGGACCCAGGACGAATCGCTCGCCGGGGAAGCCTGGTTCAAGGCGCAGTGGTCGCACTTGCCGCAGGCCGCGGCGTTGCAAGTCTTCTTGCGCCCCAAGCCCGGCCAGTCCGACGAAGCGCTCGGCTTTTACCTGCGCAGCCTCGATGGCTGCTGGGACGCCGGCCTGCGCGCGCCGGGCGTGATCTTGAAGCTGCTTCAAGCGGGACGAGAGAACGACGGTAAACCGTAAACGGTGAGCGGTAACCGGTGACGGCCCACGGCGCGGTGATAGCGCGTGCCTTCCTTTTTACGCACTCCTGACGGGCTTCGCGGCGCGCAAGTGGTAGGTCTGGTCTCCGAATAAGGAGACTGACCGATGGACGGGATGCCCTCTCACTCGAACGCTTCGCCCCGACCCGCGCGCACACGGTTTCGCTTCACACTGGCCGACCTGCTGCTTTTCGCCGGGTTGTGCGGATTGGCCTTGGCCCTGGTGGAACCACTGATCGCGCAGGGCTTTGGGACGCCACCCCAAGATCGCTCGAACGCGGTGGCCTTGGTCCTGATCCTCACCGCCGCCGGGGCATTCATCGGCGTCTGGCGCTCGCGCATGAAATTGGAGAAGGCCGAGTCGAGCGTGGTGGAAGTCGTCGCCTACGTGGCGATCGCTTGGGCTTGGAGTTTCGCGTTGTACCGCTGGAACTGGATCGACGGTTTCTATGCAACTTTGGTGGCTATACCGGGCTTCGCACTCGCTTGGTGGGTAAGTGCGAAATTGGAGCTTCGGGGCGAATGGCATGTAGTAGCAATACTTACCTGTCAAATTTTTCTCCTTCCGGTGGCCAATTTTATTGCTCACCCTGCCTACCGAGTTTGGACGCGGCATCGAGTGAGTGGCTGGCAAGAATACGCTGTTATTGATGCGTGCAAGACCTACGCCGAGGCTCAGGATATTTATCGTCGCGTGGACTACGACGAGGACGGCGTACGGGAGTACGCGCTTGCAGGCATCGGCGACTACTCGCTCTACGAAGTTCATCGCGGTCAAGGCGATCTGACCCTCATTGACGCGGCCATGGCCCAAGCGTTTGCGGGTGTGCAACCCAAAGCGGGGTACTTCTATAAGATCCTAACCGCGCAAGGACCTGCGGCGTACAACGGAGCACTCAACTACCTTGAAGAAAGCGAAGATGGCCAAGAGAACTTGGTGAATGGATACGCCATGGTGGCGTGGCCCGCGACCTATTGCGTATCGGGGAAAGATACCTTCATAGTCAGCCACCACGGCACGGTCTACCAAAAAGACCTGGGCCCCAACACCGCCAACCTCGTCGCCGCCATGTCGGAGTTCAACCCTGACAGCACGTGGGTGGTCAGCGAGTAGACTCCAGCTTGCAAGATTCAGGTTTCCCGCAGGTGCCGATCCGCTAATCTGATCGCATGGCGAACGAACAGGATTCTCGTCTCTGCCACACATGCATAGCGCCTGTGCCGCACCGGCGCTACATCGAAGCCACCTATTGGTTGTGCCCAGCCTGCCATGAAATCTTCCTCTGGGGCCGTGGTCGTCTAACGGAGTACTTGGGAGTTGAGCCCTTAAGCATGACTCCGCGCACGAAGTTCGACGATGAATACGGAATAGGTTCTGTGGATCTGGTGGAAATCCTGCTTGAAGTCGATGAGCGTTATGGAGTGTGGATACCCTGTGACTTGGGCATTCCGGGCCGTACGGTTGGAGACGCCATCGCCTACATCCGCAATCAGCAAGTTAAGCGAAACGACCTTTATTGCGTATTGGTGGATGATAACAGCCGCAACCGCGACGAGGCAACTCGCTACGAGCACGGACGATTCGCGGACCGTAACACGGCTCTTACCATCGCTCGAACTATTGTAGACCACTCTCTTGCTCGGCTCCAGCAGACCGGTATGACCCCAAACGCTTGGTTAAAAGCCTATCGTCAATTCGGGCTAAGCCCATTCATCGTATGTAATGAAGTTGGACCCATTTTTTCCTCGGAGAACTATGCCGAGAAGGCCGTTCATACGCACGGAACCGGACACAACTGAAAGCATCCCCTTCTCCCCGCCCTGCCTTTTCAATCCCCGCCGCCCGTGATACGGTGGACGCGCAACCTAAGGCGCTCCCTTCCGGCTGGAGGAATTCATGAAGATCGCCGTCTGCCTCAAGCAAGCCCCGTCGACGACCGCACGCATTCAGCCCGCCGCGGACGGCAAGAGCATCAATCTCGCCGGCGTGGAAGTGGAATTGAGTCCCTACGACGAATACGCGCTCGAAGCCGCGCTGCAGGCGAAGGACAAAGCCGGCGGCGAGGTGGTGGCGTTGAGCGTCGGGGCGGCCGGAGCGGGCGCGGTCCTGACCCACGCTTTCGCGGTGGGCGCCGACGACGCGCTGCTGGTCCAGGCCGAAGGGCTCGACGCGGCCGCCGCCGCGCGCTGTGCCGCCGCCGCGTTCAAGTCGATCCAGCCGGGACTCGTCTTCTGCGGGCGGCAGGCCATCGACGACGACCAGTGGGAATTTCCGGCGGTCCTGGCCGAAAGCCTGGGCTGGCCGCACGTCTCCGCCGTCTGCGCGCTGGAACTCTCCTCCGATAAAGCCGCCTGCCGGCGGCGCGTGGAAGGCGGCGAGGAAGTCCTCGAAGTCGCGCTGCCCGCCGTGATCAGTTGCGACAAGGGGCTCAACGAACCTCGCAGCCCCACCCTTAAAGGAAGGCTGAACGCGAAGAAGAAACAGATCGCGGCAAAGTCGCCGGCCGATCTGGGCCTCGGCGCCGAAGCGCTAAAGCCGGCGCTGGAAGTCGTGAGCTACGCGCCGCCGCCCGAAAAGAGCCCCGGCAAAATCGTCACCGCGCCGGCCCCCGAAGCCGCGGCGGCGCTCGTCCAGTGGCTGCGCGACGAAGCCAAGGTGCTCTGAGCCGCCGCGCCAGGAGATTCGCATGCACGCCGAATACGTGATGCGCTGCGAGCGCTGCGGATACGAAGCCGCCGACCGCGTGCTGCACACCAGCGCCTTCAAGCGCTACGAGATCATGACCTGCACCGACTGCGAAGAAGTAGTCCAGGTTCTGATCACGGAGCTTCCTTATAAGGTGATCAAGACGCTGCCCAACGGGATCCAGCACGTGGTCGTGCAGGCCGACCAGTTGATCGACCACGATCCCGAGTGCCCGCATTGCCACGGGCCGCGCGTGGAACCCTGGGAAGATCCGAAGTGCTGCCCCAAGTGCCGGCAGCATATGGTCAAACGGGAACTCGACAGCCAGTGGAACTAAGCGGCCGCCAGCGCCGCGATCGCCATCGAAGGAGAGCCTCAGATCGTGGGACAAGACATCCTCGTCGTCGCCGAACTCAAGGACGGCCAACCGAAGACCGCGGTGCGGGAACTGCTGACCGCGGCGCGGCGCCTGGCCGAAGCGCTGGGCGGGCAGCCGCGCGCGGTGGCCCTGGGACCGGGCGCGGCGGGCGCTGCGGGCGAACTGGCGGCGTGGGGCGCGGCGAGCGTCCTTACCGCCGATGAAGCGCCGTCCGGCGGCTTGCGCGCGGTGCGCGTGCTCGCGGCGGCCGTCGCGCAGATTCAGCCGGCGGCGGTGCTGCTGAGCGTCAACGCGTTCAGCCGCGACGTGGCGGCGCGGCTGGCCGCGCGGACGAACGGCGCGCTGGCGAGCGACTGCACGGGCTTAAGCGTCGCTGAGGGCAAGCTCCAGGTCGTCCGCCCGGTCTGCGCGGGGCGCGCGATTCTGACGGCCCGCCCTTGCGCCGCGGGCCCGCTGGTGGCGACCTTGCGCGCGAACAGCATCGGAGCCGAAGCGCCGGCCGCGCCCGGCGCCGGCACGGTGAGCGCGCTGGACGTTCCGGCCGATCCCGCCGACGCGCGCGTGACGCTGAAGGAGACGACCGCGACCAAGAGCGAGCGGCCCGAACTGACCGAAGCGGCGGTGGTGGTGAGCGGCGGGCGCAGCCTGGGCAGCGCGGACGCTTTCAAGACGATCTACGAACTGGCCGACGCCTTTGGCGCGGCCCCCGGCGCGAGCCGCGCGGCCGTCGACGCCGGCTACGCCCCGCACGCCATGCAGGTGGGCCAGACGGGCAAGACCGTCAGCCCCGCGCTCTACATCGCCTGCGGAATCAGCGGCGCGATCCAGCACCTCGCCGGGATGCGCACCAGCAAGTACATCGTGGCGATCAACAAGGATCCCAACGCGCCGATCTTCAAGCTCGCCGATTTCGGCATCGTCGGGGACCTCTTCGAAGTCTGTCCGGCGCTGACGGCCGAAGTAAAGAAGGCGAAGACTTCGTAAGCGAACGCATTCGTCGGAGACGTTCCCACCTATAAAAGGAGCGCAGGACCATGGCCTACTACCTGGGCATCGATATCGGCACATCCGGCTCGCGCGCGCTGCTGATCGACGCGACCGGCGCCGTCCGTGCCAGCGCATCGGGCGAGCACACGTGCCAGTCGCCCAAGCCGCTCTGGTCGGAGCAGGCGCCCGCCGAATGGTGGGCGGCGGTCCGGAAGGCCGTCCCCGAAGCCGTGCGGAAAGCGGGCATCAAGCCCGAAGAGATCAAGGGGATCGGGCTCTCCGGGCAGATGCACGGCCTGACGCTGCTCGACGCGAACAACAAAGTCCTGCGCCCGGCGATCCTGTGGAACGACCAGCGCACCGCCGCGGAATGCGCGGAGATCACGCAGCGCGCCGGCGGCCTGAAGGAACTCCTGCGCCTCGTCAGCAACCCGGCGCTCACCGGTTTCACCGCGCCGAAGATGCTCTGGGTACGCAAGCACGAGCCCAAGCTGTACGAGCAGGCGCGCAAGGCGCTCCTGCCGAAAGATTACATCCGCTTCCTGCTCACCGGCGAATACGCCACCGAAGTGAGCGACGCATCGGGCACGCTGCTGCTGGACATCAACAAGCGTGCGTGGTCGGCCGAATTGCTCAGCAAGCTCGAGATCGACGCGGCGCTGCTGCCGAAGGTCTACGAATCGCCCGAAGTGAGCGGCCGGATCAGCCCCGAGGCCAGCGCGGCCTTAGGCGGCGCGGTGCTCCCCGGCACGCCGGTGGTGGGCGGCGGCGGCGACCAGGCCGCCGGCGGCGTCGGCGCGGGCATTGTGCAGAGCGGGATTGCCTCGGTCAGTCTCGGTACGAGCGGCGTCGTCTTCCTGCACGCCGACGAGGTGAAAACCGATCCGGAAGGCCGCCTGCACAGCTTCTGTCACGCGGTGCCGGGCAAGTGGCACATGATGGGCGTCTGCCTTTCCAGCGGCGGGAGTTTCCAGTGGTTCCGTAACGCGCTGGGGCAGCCCGAAGCCGAAGCGGCGCGCAAAAGCGGGGGCGATCCGTACGATCTGCTCGTCGCGCAGGCCGCCGCCGAACCGGCCGGCAGCCGCGGCCTGTGCTTCCTGCCCTACCTCACCGGCGAGCGCACGCCGCATGCCGATCCCTATGCCACCGGCGCGTACGTCGGCATCACGCCGTCCACCACCAAGGGCGCCCTGGGCCGCGCGATTATCGAAGGCGTCTGCTACTCGCTGCGCGACAGCTTCGAGATCTTCAAAGCGCTCAATCTGCCCGTCCGCGAAGTGCGCGTGACCGGCGGCGGCGCGAAGAATCCCTTCTGGCGCCAGACGCTGGCCGATGTGTTCGGGCAAGGCACCTGCGGGCTCGTCGCGGCCGAAGGGCCGGCCTACGGTGTCGCGCTCCTGGCCGCCGTCGGGACCGGCGGCTTCAAAAGCGTCGAAGAAGCCTGCCGCGCGACGGTGCGCACCTGCGATCCGCTCGCCGCGAACCCCGCGCACGTCAAGACCTACAACACCTACTATCCGCACTGGCAGCATCTGTACCGTGCGTTGAAAGGCGACTACGAGCGGCTGGCCCAAGTCGCACGGTAAGCGCCGCAGGCGCGTTCAGACGCCGGACGAAGAACCTTTCTCCGACATGACTTCGCGCAGCTTCTGGAGCAGGCTGCGCGGACTAAACGGCTTGGGCAGGAACTGCACGCCCTGCTTGATCACGCCTTCGCGGACAATCACATTCTCGGTGTAGCCCGAGATGAACACGACCTTCAACTGCGGCATCGATTTTCGTAAATCCTGGGCCAGATCCATCCCGCTCATATGCGGCAATACCACATCGGTGATCAGCAAATCGATCGCGCCCGGATGTTCCCGGACCAGCTTCAACGCCTGCTCGCCCGAACCGGCTTGCAGCACACGGTAGCCGCCTAACTCCAGCGCCTCGATGGCCATCTGGCGTAACGCTTGGTTGTCCTCGACGATCAGCACGGAAAGGCCCGGCGAAGGCTCGGCGACGGCGACGCGTTCTTCCTCCTCCGTGGCCACGGCACCCACATGGCGCGGGAGCAGGATGCGGAAAACCGCGCCCTGACCCACGGCGCTCTCGACTTCGATGTGCCCTCGATTCTGCTTCACGATCCCGTACACCGACGCCAGCCCCAACCCGGTGCCGCGCCCGACGCCCTTGGTGGTGAAGAACGGCTCGAAGAGGAACGGCAGGAAATCGGCCGGGATGCCTTGTCCGGTATCGGTGATGGTCATCTTCACGTACTGGCCCGGCAGCAGGTGGTCACGCGACTGGGCTTCCGATTCTTTCAAGGTCACGTTGGCGGTCTCGATCGTCAGCTTTCCGCCAGCAGGCATCGCATCGCGCGCATTGATGGCCAGATTCAGGACCACCTGCTCGAACTGTCCGGGATCGATCAATACCGGCGCGAGCGCGGGATCGGGCAGGATCGCCAGTTCGATCTGCTCGCCCAGCAGCGGGCGCAGGATCTGGCTGATCCGGCCGAGCAGGTCGTTTACGCTGGACACACGGGGCTGAATGATCTGCTTGCGCGCGAAGGCGAGAAGCTGCTTGGTGAGCGACGCGCCGCGTTCGGCCGATGCGCGCATCTCGCCCACCAAGCGGCGCTCGCGGGGCCGCTCGGCCAGTTGCGTCTCGACCAGTTCGGCGTTGCCCATCACCACCGTCAGCAGGTTGTTGAAATCGTGCGCGATGCCGCCGGCCAGCCGGCCCACACTCTCGAGCTTCTGCGCGTGCAGGAGATGCGATTCGAGTTCCCGGCGCTTGGTCACGTCCATCACCGTCCCCAGCATCTTCTGAGGTTTGCCCGACGAACCGAAGAACGCCTGGCCGTGCGCCGCCAGCCAGCGCAGCGGCAAATCCGGATTCTCGAGCCGGAATTCGAAATCGAAGCGGTCGCGCCCGTCCTTGCGTTCCAGTGCGTCGCGGACGGCGCGTTCCACCTGGATACGGTCCTCGGCGTGAACCAGCATCAGAAACTCGGTGAAACTCGTGGAAGCCGTGGACGTGCGGAAAAGTCCGCAAGCTTCTTCGGAGAAGTTTATTTTGCCTTCTGGCACCAGCCATTGCCAAGTGCCCATGCTGGACGCCTGCAGCGCCAGACTCAGTTGCTCCTGGCGCTCGCTTAACTGCTCCTCGGCGCGTTGGCGCTCGCGGACTTCCCGTTCCAGATTTGCGTTGATCTCCTCAAGCCTCGGCAGCCGCAGCGCCCGGGGCAGCACGGGAATCAGCGAAATCACCGTGATCCACGAGACCGTAGCGGTGCAGGCTTTGATCACCCCGTTGAAGCGGTAAGCCGGATACCAGAACATCAACGCTTCGATCAGGTGTCCCAGGCCGCAGAACAGAATGAACGCGCCGAAAGCCCAGAAAATGCGGTGAAACGGGACGTCCCGGCGCCGGATCACGAAATACGCAATGAGTGCCGGGATCGTGAAGTAGGCGCCGAAGATGAGCAGATCGGAGACGATATGCAGCCAGCCGTGCCCTTCCGTCCACGCTCCGCATTGCCAGCGCGCGGGAAAATCGCTCGTATCGAACAGTTTATCGATGAAGTCCAGCATAGGGGCCTCCCGGTGCGAGAGGGGCGCGGAGGATGCCCCTCTTGGGTTCATAGCTGCTATTGCATTGTGTTAATCGGAGCCAGAATAGTACCTGGATAATTTACCTGCTGCGATAGCCGTGCCGAAAGGTAGAAGACGCAGGATTATGCGTATGCGCCTGTGCCTTGCCGCCCTATCCAAGCAGGCTCATTGGGGCGGCTTGCCGGGCAACGCACAGGTTCCCGAAATGCGGTAGCGATTCGAAGCCACCCAGCCGTACGCGCGGGTGAACAGCCCGTAGATGCCCGGACAACCGAATAGAATGCCCAAGGGCCACAGATACCAGATGCGCCGAAAGAGAAACAAGTAAGCGTCCGCGCCGTTGTACTGCTCTCCCTCCACGCTCAGGACCCTAAAGGTGGCGATGACTTCTTCCTTCGTGAGCCCTAATCGTTCGGCCACCCACGGCGCTTGAAGGGGTTCGCAGACGAACCCGCGCTTTTCCAGCGCTCCGCGCGCCACCCGCAGGCACTTGAGGCAAAAGCCGCAGGAGCCGTCGTAAAGCACCCAACCCGTGCGCGCAGAAGGCTGCGTACTCGGGGCCACCGGAGCTTGAAGCGTTTGCGCCATACCACTCTAAAGATAACCGCGCGCGGTCGGTTTCCAAACTTTGATATGCTAAGTCGAGAATTGACAGGTGCTTGAATTTCAACTTCACACTCTATTCGGGCATGCTATAAGCATCGCTCGTGGGTGGGAACGACTTCCCCCTGCCGCTTGTCGAATCGGAAAACCTCAGGCAAAGAGAGGAGCCCCACATGGCTCAGGAACGCACCGGTGTGATCACGTTCAAAGGCGGCCCGCTGACGCTGGTCGGCCCGGAATTGAAGGTCGGCGACAAGGCGCCCGAGTTCAGCGTCGTGGACGGCGGCTTGGCCGAAGTGACGCTCAAGAGCAGCGCCGGCAAGACGCGGTTGATCAGTGTCGTCCCGTCGCTCGATACACCCGTCTGTGACCAGCAGACCCGCAAGTTCAACGAAGAGGCCGCGAAACTGCCCGGCAATGTGGCGGTGATCACCGTCAGCGTCGACCTGCCGTTCGCGCAGAAGCGCTTCTGCTCCACCGCCGGCATCGAGAAGGTCCAGGTGGTCAGCGACTACAAGACCCGCGATTTCGGACACAAGTACGGGCTGTTCATCAAGGAGTTGGCGTTGCTCACGCGCGCGGTTCTGGTGGTCGGCGCCGATGACAAGATCAAGTACCTCGAAGTGGTCAAGGAAGTCACCAGCACCCCCGATTACACCAAGGCGCTGAACGCCGCCAAGACCGCGGCCAGCTAGCCCCTCGTACGAAACAACCATTGGGAGGATACATCCATGAGCGAAGGACCATGCGGCATCCGCGCGCCCCAGGTGGGCAGCGCGGCTCCGGCGTTTAGCGGTTCGTCCGTGGTGGGCACTCAGTTCGCGGACCTCAAGTTCGAGGGCGGCGTGCTGAACGTGGGCGGCGAAAGCTTCAAGGGTAAGTGGACGGTGCTGTTCTTCTACCCGCTCGACTTTACCTTCGTCTGCCCGACGGAAATCATCGCGTTTCACGAGCATCTAGCGAGCTTCGAGAAGCTCAACACGAAGGTCGTGGGCGCCTCGATCGACAGCCAGTTCACGCACCTGGCCTGGAAGAAAACGCCGCGCAAGGACGGCGGCTTGGGCGAGATCGGCTTCCCGCTCCTCGCCGACGTGACCAAGAACGCTTCGCGCGACTACGGCGTGCTCCTGCCCGGCGGCGTCGCGGCGCGCGGCGTCTTCATCATCGACGACAAGGGCATCCTGCAATCGTGCACCGTCAATAACCTGGGCGTGGGCCGTAACGTGGAGGAAATTCTCCGCACGCTCGAAGGGTACCAGTTCGTGGCCAAGCACGGCGAAGTCTGCCCGGCCAACTGGAAGCCCGGCGCAGCGACCATGAAGCCCGATCCGGAAGGCTCGAAGGACTACTTCAAGACGGTCAAGTAAGCCTCGCATAAATACAGGGGCGGGATCCGAGCTGCGGGTCCCGCCCCTTTTTATTTGAATCGCCCGAATGGCCGCTTCCCTCTCTAGCAGGTCCCTTTTCCGCAAACCATCTTGAGCACAAAGGTTGCATTCGACCCGGCCTATTGCGTATAGTGTAAAGGTACGTGCAAGAGGCTGTCCTACGGCCGCCGGGGGTGGCAGGGCGTGAATCAAGACGAAGTCGACCGCTCCGAAACCGACCTCGTGGTGCTCGACAACGAGCCGTCCTGGCGGGAGTTCCAGGAACGCGCGCTGCGCCGGGCGGGTTTTCGCCAAGTCGTCGCGTACCCCGGCAAGTCACAGCACCTCGACGAATACCTGAACCACGGCTCCGGCCGCAAAGCCGATCTCGTCGTCTTCGGAATCCAGCCCGACAACGACGGCTGCTGGGAACACCTCCGCGCGATCCGCCAGTTCTACGAAGGCCCGCTCCTCGCGACCACCGAACGCAACCGAGCCGGCCTGCGCGACCGCGTCATCGACTTGGGCTGCGCCGATTGCCTCTCCATGGGCGAGTACGGCGAAGAAGGCCTCGAACTTAAGGTCGATACCGTCCTCGCCGCGCACCGCATCAACTCGATGATCGACGAGAACGACCACCGCAATCAGCGTCTCTTTGTCAACATCCTCACCGTGATGGTCAAGATCCTCGAGTCCAAGGACCCGTACACGCGCTTCCACAGCCATTCGGTGGCGCTCTGGTCGCGCATGATCGGGCGCAAAAAGGGCCTGAGCGAAGAAGAATTGATCCGCTTGGGGCTGGCCGCGGTCTTTCACGACTTCGGGAAGATCGGCATCCCCGAGGAGATTCTCAATAAGCCCTCGCGCCTCACCGACGAAGAGTTCGAGGTGATGAAGCAGCACCCCACCATCGCGCGCGATCTGCTCTCGTCGCTCGATCTGCTCCACGATCTCTTGCCGGCCATTACGCACCACCATGAACGCTGGGACGGGCGCGGCTATCCGGCTTCGCTGCGCGCCGAAGATACGCCGCTGTGGGCGCGCATCATCTGCATCGCCGACGCCTACGACACCATGGCCAGCCGCCGCACCTACAAGGACCCCATGCCCACCGAGCGTGTCATCGAGGAACTCAAGAAGGGGCGCGCGCAGCAGTTCGACCCCGAACTCGTCGATATCATGCTCGAAATTCTCGCCGAGCGCGAAGCCGAGGCGCAAGCGCAAGGCGCGCCGGGGAACGGGAAGAAGTAATCGGTGAAGGCGATACGTGAAAAGTAATTTGTAAAGGTCAACGGCAACTATTGCGGCCGCAGCCATGGCGAGGCGCCACTGGCTTCGGCCAGCGGCGCCCCTCTCCATCCACAGACCTAGCTCCTTACTTTTTACTCTTAGCCGGTCACCGATCACCGCCTAATGCTCTCAGCCCTTGCGCCTCACGCGCCTCCGGCGAAGCTATCCCCCATGGAGCCCCGCCTCATCCGCCCCTTTCCCGAAGCGCCGCCGGCGCAGGCGCCCGAATTGCTCGGGCGGCTCCTGCTGGCGCTCACCTTCGTCGCGCTGGCGTATGGGCTGACGGCGCCGCGGCTGAGCGACGCCACCGGCGGGGCACGGTTGGAAGCGGTGGTCTTGCTGCGCGTATTCCTATTCGCGCTGGGCGGGCTCGCGGCGAGTCTGATTCAAGGCGCGCGGGCGCGGGACGCGGCGCTGGGCGCCAGCGCCGCCGTGGCGCTTGCGGCGCTCTGGTTTCTGGGGCCGCCGCATCCCGAGGCGGCGCCGGTGGTGAACGAGCCCGATGCGCGCTGGGCGTGGAGCGGCAGCGTGCGGGATCTGCTGCTCGTCCAGGCCGTGCTGCTGGCCGCGGTACTCTCCGGAACCTGGCTGGGAAGGTTGCTGGAACGCCCCGGCCACCTCCTCGCGGTGGTCCTCTGCGCCGCCGCCGGCGACGCCTGGCTGAACGTCCTGCACGTACCCGAATCGGTGGGCCCCGGCAATCCCGTGCGCCTGATGCGCTTCTCCTGGCCTCCGCCGCTCAGCGGCCTGCACGCCGCGCCGACGTTCGCGGATATCTTCTTCCTCGCGCTGTATCTCGAAGCCGCGCGGCGCTTCCGCTTCCGTTTGCTGGCCGTGGCCGCCGGAGCCGTCACCGCCTACGCCGTCGCCTCGCTGCTCTCGCTCATCGCGATGAAGACGATGCTCTCGCTGCCGCTGGTGGGGTTGGGCGTGCTGATGGGCGCGTGGCCGCAGTTCCGCTGTTCGGCCGGCGACGTGATCCGCGCCTTCGCGCTGGCCCTGCTGCTCTTCGCGGTCCTGCTGGGCTTCAACAGCCTGCGCGACGCCTTTCACCCGCGCACCGAACCGCCGCCGCATCCGTTCTATTGGCGCCGCGTCGCGAGCCATTCCGAAGGCTCGGTTCAAGACGCGGAAACGAATCCTGCCATCGCGCGGAGCGCCCGCGCGATGGCCGAGTCTAGCCGTCAGCCATCCGTCGCTGTTGGATCCCAAATCTAATATGAAAAGCGCGGGCCAGCCTCTCGGCCGCCCGCGCTTTTAAGAACCGTATGCCGTTCCAGCCAAAATCGAAATTCCAAAGTCCAAAATCGTTACTGCGGGATCAGGACCTTTGTGCCGACCGAAACCTTGTTCGGATCGGCGAAGTTGTTGGCGGCGATGAGCTTCTTGGGCGGGACGTTGTGCTTGCGGGCCACCGCGTAGAGCGTGTCGCCCTTCTGCATCGTGTAGTAGCTGCCACCGGCGGCGGTTCCTTCGGAAGCCGGGGCGGGCGCGAGCGCTTCGGGCGCCGGCGGCGGCTCGATGCGCGGCAACGGCGCGCTGGCGCCGGTCTGGCGGTCCTGCAAGAAGGCGTACTCGCCGGACGGCGCGGCGTTTGACTGCGCGACCGAATTCTCGACGCGCACCGGAGCGCTCAGAGAAGGCGGCGCGGGATTTTGAGCTTTGGCGGCCTTGGTCGAACCGCAGCCGGTCGTCAGGAGCGCGACGCTCCCGCCGAGCACCACCACGGCCACGGACACGAAGCGCGAAGCAACGCGGATCATCGGTACTCCCCCCTGGCTTCGGGCGCGGCGCGCCATGGCGGCGGCGACCCGAACGATTCCTGGTCTTCCCCACCCGCCCGGCGGGCAGGGGCGCAGACAAGAGGGGAATCGGCACGTAGAGGTAGCAACTTGAGCGGATTAGAGCGCGGCTTTTCGTCATCGGCACATCGGACACGAGCACGGCACGACAGGAATGTAATAGGCATAGATCGATATTAGGGAAATCAGGAGTGCCGCGATCGAAAAGGCAAATGCCAGAACTCGCATGCGAGTCTTGGTAGTGCACCCATAAGTTAAGTACAGCCACGAGCAGGCCAGCATACCGGTTAGGTGCGTGGCAGGGTACTTCACCAGGAATACGCCTGCGTCAAGGATTCCCTGAGTCAAGAGAGGTAACGCCCCTATTTCGTAGTAAAGGAAGTATCGTTCGAACGCGACAGCTACCACCGAGGCAAACTTGATGGCCATAAAGAGTATGATTAAAGGCAAAGCATACAGCATGCGGCGGCGCACATCCTCGGTCGCCGTACCCGTGGAAGGCTCCTCCGAACCGGATGTAAGGTGCGCGCCCGCGTCGCTCATGGGCCCACCCTCATCATCAATCCGTGCATCGGCATCATCAAAGCAATGATAGCGACAAAGGAAGCCACAAACGCGGCCGCCAGCATCAGCGTAGCCAGTAAGCTGGCTCGCCAGCGCTTCTCGCTGGCCCAGCCCAATTGCAGCCAGAAGGCCGCAAAGAGGCCCCCAGTCAGCAGCGCCGGATACTCGCCCAACAAGCGCATGCACTCGAAAAGGTGCTGCGTCGGCGCCGGATAGGTTCTCCAGCCCATCTCAAGGTACATCCGTTCGAATTTGGGAATTACCCAACTTAAAAACGTGAAGGCGATCAGCAACATCATCAACGGCGCCGCCATCTCCCAGCGCTCCTGCCCGCCCAAGCGCTCGTCAGGATCCTTCGGCCGCGCCCAGATAGGCTTGCCGAAACCATAAACCAGGATCAGCTTCGCCCATATTCCCATCTAACCCGCAAACTCGGACCAAGTCAGCAGGCGCTCCAAAATAAAACGGGGCCGCCGAAGCGGCCCTGCAACCGAGCCTCGCGCGAGACACTCGGGCTACGCAGACAAACCGCGCGCGACCGCGTCGCTCACGAGCCCACGGTCTCCATCAACGGCATCAGGGCGAGCAAGAGCGCGAACGTGATGACGCCAATCGCCGCCAAAGTTAGCAAGCTCATCAAGATCGCCAGCGCGCGAGCGCGCCGGCGCTTACGGCTGGCCCAACCCAATTGCACCCAGAAGGCCGCGAAGATACAGCCGGTAATCAGCGCCGGATATTCGCCCAATAACCACATGTACTCAAATACGCGTTGCGAAATCAGTGGAAATGCGGCCAACTCCAGTTCACGAGACAACTGGTCAACCTCGCGTACCGCCCAGCAAAAAGAAGTAAAGACGACCAGAAACAAGATCAGGGGCGCGGCCAGCGCCCATCGCTCCGAACGTCCAAGCGGCTCGTCGGGATCCTTGGGCTTCGCACCCATCGGCGGTCCCAATTCGACTGTATGCACGAGATTCGAATTCGGGTTCATGTGTTCCTTCTATTACGCACGGGAACCCGGATCATTCGTCTCATCGAAATAAAACGGGGCCGCAGAGCGGCCCCGTGAAAGGCAAGGAACGGCCCGTGCGCTTACGCCAAATCGTCCTTCCCCGTGATCAGCTTGTACGCCTCCAGGTATTTCTCGCGCGTCTTGGCGACCACCTTCTCGGGCAGTTCCGGCGCGGGCGGCTCCTTGTTCCAGCCGATCGCTTCCAGGTAATCGCGCACGAACTGCTTGTCGAAGGACATCTGCGTCTTGCCCGGCGTCCACTGGTCCTTGGGCCAAAAGCGGCTGCTGTCCGGCGTCAGCACTTCGTCCACCACGATCACCTTCCCGTCCTTCAGGCCGAACTCGAACTTCGTATCGGCGATGATGATGCCGTGCGCCAGCGCGTGCTCGTAGGCCTTCTGGTACATCTCGATGGTCAGCTTCTTGAGCTGCGTCATGTACGCGCGCGCCTGCTCCAGCGGAAGCGCCATCAGTTCCACCAGCCGCGCCACGGCCAGGTCGAAGGTCACGTTCTCGTCGTGCCCGACCTTGTTCTTCGAAGCCGGCGTGTAGATCGTCTCGGGCAGCTTGTCGCCCGACTTCATCCCGCGCGGCAGCGCGATCCCGCAGACGGCTCCGCCCGCCTGGTACTCTTTCCAACCGCTGCCCATCAGGTAACCGCGCGCCACGCACTCGACCGGGAAGACCTCGGCCTTGTGGCAGAGCATGCTCCGCCCTTGCAGCACGTCCTTGTGCTTCTCCAGGCCGTGCCCCATCTCGCTCACTTCGCACGTGATCAGGTGGTCCGGAACCACATCCTTCAGGAAGCCGAACCAGAAGCGCGAGAGTCCGTTGAGCACCTTGCCCTTGTCCGGGATCGGCGTCGGCAGCACCGCGTCGAAGGCGCTCAGCCGGTCGGTGCTCACGATCAGCAACTGCTCGCCCAGGTCGTACACGTCGCGGACCTTGCCGCGCGCGACCAGCTTATAGCCAGGTAGATTCGTCTCGAAGACGGGTGCGCCCATGGATGCATTCTCCGTAGCAACAGGGAAATGGAAGCCAGCATGATCGGACATTTTTGGCGCGTGACAAGATAAGGATGGGAAGGTGCGCGGGGTGCAGGAAAGTTTGAACGGAGGAGGGCCAGGGGCGAAGCGTAAAAAGTAAGGAGCAAGATCAGGAATGGAGCGGGTGCCCTTACGCTCCAAGCATGGCGCGGAGCTTGAGATAGGTGAACTTGCCAGTGCGATAAATGCAGAAAAGCCAACCGGATACGTGCCCGTGACGTCACTATTTACCGTTCACTGCCATTTACCGGCCTCCCTACGGCTCCGGCACGGCCGGCGGCAAAATCCACGGCACCCCGGCGCCGCCGGCATACACGATCCGTTCGGAATGCTTGGCCCACCAGCGTAGCGTCTCGGCGCGCCATTTGGCCGCGCCTTCGGCTTCGCCCGGGCAGGGCGTCAGTGCCTCGCCCAGCAGTTCGTCGAGTGCGTAGCCAAGTAATTGCAGCCCGACGGGATCGGCTTTCGCGACCTCGTCGAAGAGCGCTTTGAGTCCCAAGCGGTCGCCGCCGCGCCCCAGCATCAGCGCCGCGGTGCGGCGCACCATGAAATCGTCGCTCTCGGCGCACGCCGCGACGAACGGCTTGGGCAGCTTTCCGCCGCGCGTGTTCACCGCCGTCAGCAGCACGAACTGCACGTACGCCCCCTTGGCTTCGCCAATCACCTTGCCGGCATGCTCGAGCGCCGCGTCGAGGTCCTCGGGCTTCGCGCGCGCCACCGCCTGCACCAGCAGCGCCGCCTCGCTCCGCGCGTGCGGGTGCTTCGTCAGCAGTTCGTCCTTCTCGTACGTCCGCGCCGCCTTGGGGTCGGTCAGGCTCAGCCGCACCGCCTTGGTCAGGTCGTAATCCACTTCCGCCAGGCAGGCGCTCAGCTGCAGGATGCGCGTCGCGCCGCGTTCGAGCCCCAAGGCCACCGCTTTGGCGAGGCGGCCCTTTTCGGCCGGCGTGTACGCGCGCTGCCCGGCCTCGGGCTCTTCGTCCGGCGCCGCCGGAACTTCGGCGGTATTCGGCGCGGCCGCCGGCTCGGGCTTGGCCGCCAGCACTTCCAGCGCCTTCTTGCGCACTTCGGGGTACGCAGGCTTGCGGTCCCAGCGCGCGTGCGCCACCTGTTGCGCGCCTTCGCCTTCAGTCAGCACGTACGCCGGGCCTCCGCCCGCGCGCGCCTGCAGGCGCACATCCAGCGTCCGCACCACTTTTTCTTCGGCCCCGTGCGGGTTGACCATCACGAAGGTCCAGAGCTTGTCCTTCTCGCCGTGCTCGTCGAAGACTTCCCAGACGCCGACGCGGAATTCTTCGAGATACACGTGCTCGCGCGTGAAGCCCTGCGCCTCGCGCGCTTCCTTCGGTCCTTCGGGCCCGCGCAAAGCGTACATCCGCTTGATCGCCTGGATCGCTTCTTCCGCCTGATCCAACTGGTGGCAGACGGCCACGCGCTGGACCTGGACCTGCCACTCCTCCTTGCTGCCGGGAGGCACCTGCTTGAGCAGCCCGTCGAAGTAGGAAAGCGACTCCTCGGCTTCGCCGGCCCAATACGCCGAGACGCCCGCGAAGAGCCGCGCCGGCACGGCCTCGGGCTTCAACCCGATCGCGCCGCGGAACTGCTCCAGCGCAGCGGCGAACTGCCGCTTTCCGAAAAGCGCCCGCCCTTCGGCCACCTTCGCGCCGTACGCATCCGCCGCCTCGGGCTCGCCCCCGTGCGCGCATGCCGCTGCCAGCAGCACGAGTCCCCAAGCGCCTCGCCATCGAAACGTCACTTCGCACCGTCCTTCTTCTTCGATTCCGGGCCGGGCAAAGCATCGGGCGGCGGTGGCGCCGGCCCACGTTCGGGCACGTCGAAGACTTCCACGTCCGCCGGCAGCGGCTTCACCGCCATCGGCCGGTGCTTGCCCTGCAAGATCTCCTGCACCCGCGTCCGCGCCCAATGGTAATCGCGCTCCCCGCTCTGCAATTGCGGGATATGACCCACGTACCAGACCCGCAGCCAGCCGCGGCACGATTCGGTGATGTAAAACATGCGCCGCCCGTCGGCGTCGAAGAACGGCGCGGCCTCCACCAGAAAACCGCTCTGCGGCTTGCGATGCAGGTCCTCGAGCACGAAGTACCAAAGCTTCCCGTGCTGCGCCGGCTCGAAGAATTCGTACCCGATCAGGTGCAGCGTCCCCACGGGCAGGTAATCGCGCGTGAAGCCCTGGAAACTCTTGAGCAGCGGACTGCCTTCTTTCGCGTCGCGCAGCGCCATCAGCTTGTTGCGGTACAGTTCGATCTTCTCGCGCGTCCCCAGCCGCTCGTAGCACTGAATCAGTTTGCGCACGACGAACCAATCCTTCGGCCCGTACTTATGCAGGATCTCGAAGTGCTCGACGGCTTTCTGGTACGCTCCGCTGTCGTATGCCGCCATCGCCGCATTGAGGCGCGTGGACATCCAGTTGGGGTGGCGCGAAAGGATCGTCTCGTAGCGCACCATCGCTTCGTGGAAGCGCCCCTTGCTGTCCAGGTCGCGCGCTTCCTCGAAGATCTTGCGCATCTCGCCTTCGTCGGGGCCGGGCAATTCTTCGCAGCCGGCCAGCAGCAAAACCGCCGCCGCGCAGCAAAGGGCCTGAATGGGCCGTACGTTCATGCCTCGTCTCCGCCTGGCGTCGTTCGATAGCCGCTTCGTTATACCCAACCGCCGCACGGGGGTAAAGCCGCGCCGAAAGCGCTCACGGCTTGCGCGCCTCCGGCAACCGCAGGACGTCCCGCGCCTCCGAGCCGACCAGCAAGTCCGCGCCGTCCCAGCAGACCGCTTCGTACTGTTTCGGCGCGAGCAACCGAAACGCCACGCGCCCCGCGAACGGCTCGGGCCGCTTGGGCGCTCCCGCGCCCGTCGCTTCCAACGCCGCGGGGAATTCGACCGTCACCACCTTAATGTAAGTCAACAGCGCCAGGCACTTCCCGTCGGCCGAGAGACTCGCGCCCGTCGCCAGCGCCAGCAGCTTCGATTCGCCCAGGTATTCCGCGACCGCCGGAGCTTCGGGCGGCGTCTCGGGCAGCGGCACCCGGAACGCGCGCACGCGGTCGGGCTCCTTGGTGAAGACGTACGCGAAGCCCGCGCGCACCACCAGCGCCTCGGCATCCTGCGCGCCCGTCTCGGCCGGATAAGTGAAGGGAAAGGCCTGCACCGCGCCAAGCTTTTCATCCGGATTGCCCGGATCGGGTTCGGCCAGCCGGTACAGCACCGCGTCCTTGCGCTTGCGCGCGTTGTCGCCGATGTCGGCGACGATCAAGCGTCCTTGCTCGTCGCGCGCCAAGTCCTCCCAATCGCGGTTCTTGATTCCGTGCAGTTCCACCGTCCGCAGCAGCCGCCCGGTACCGTCGACGGCCCACAGCTTGGCCGGCGTGCCGCTGTCCCCGTGCGTCCAAAAAACGCCGGTCTGCTTGGCGCTGGGCGCCAGCCCCGAGGATTCGAGCACGGCTTCCGGAAGCGAAGCCTGCACCACGGGCGCTGGAAGCGTGGCCGGCGCTTCGTCGGCTAGACCAGGGAGAACCATCAGCCCCAGACAGGCGGCGAGCAGTCCCTTTAGACCCCACATAGCGCGTCCTCGATAGCGTCCGGTCAGCTTCGCCGAGTTCACATGCCCTGCAAGACGTGCAAAGTTGCGAATTCTTCGGCTCATCGCCCCAAGGCCTGCACCTATGGGGTATGTTTATTTTTTAGTCTGCCTTTACGAACCGGAGAAGCGACCCCATGAGCGTAACCCTCGAAAGCACATACCTCAACGAACCCGGCATGGAGTGGCTGACCGGAAACCTGCATGCACACACCACCGAGAGCGACGGTTCGCGCGCTCCGCAGGAGGTCGTCGACGATTACGCTTCGCGCGGCTACGCCTTCCTGATGATCAGCGACCACGACAAGCTTACTGACCCCGCGCCGCTGAAGTCGCATGGCATGGTGCTGATCCCCGGCAACGAGGTCTCGGCCAAGGGGCCGCACCTGCTGCACATCGGTGCACAGGCGCGTTTGAACCCGAACCCCGACCGCCAGCAGGTCCTCGACGCGATCAAGGAAGAAGGCGGCATCGCCGTTCTGAACCACCCGAACTGGCAAGAGCATTTCAACCACTGCCCGCAGGAGCGTTTAGACGGCTGGAACCATTACGCCGGCATCGAGATTTACAACGGAGTGATCCGCCGCCTTGCGGGCAGCCCGCTGGCGACCGACCGCTGGGATCGCCTGCTGGGCGCCGGGCGTGTAATGTGGGGCTTCGCGAACGACGACAGCCATCGCCCCGAAGACGTGCAGTTGGCTTGGAATGTAGTGCAAGCCGCGGCGCGCACACCGGAAGCGATTATGGAAGCGCTGCGCAAAGGGCGCTTTTACGGTTCGACCGGAGTGGAATTGAGCGCGCTGGCGGTGCACGGGCGCACGATCCACCTCGCCGCGCCGAACGCCGAACGGATCTGCGTCGTCGCCGACTACGGTAAGCGCATCGCGCAGATCGACCGCTGCGAATGCACCTATCACGTACCGGACGACCTGCCCTTCCGCTACGTGCGCTTGGAATGCTACGGGCGCGGCGAAGCGATGGCCTGGACGCAGCCGATTTTTATCAAAACGGAAAAGAAGGAAGACGAGAAAAAGTAAAGCTCAGGCTTACAGGACGCACGAAGCGACCGCCTCGTCCATCGAGCGGTGCTCGCGGCGCTGGACCTCGTACTGCTCCTTGAGCGCCGTAAGGTAAAGCCAGCGGCGCTGGGATGGCTCGGCCCTGCGGTCCACCCGCACAGCGGCCGCGATTTTCGCGCGTAACATGCCCAGCGGAACGGGCTTAGGCAAGAAGTCGTAGGCCCCCGATTCCATTGCCGCCCGGGCGATCGAATCGTCTTCGGTGGCGCTGAGGAACAGGACCGGCAGGTCTGCGGTCTTCGGATCGTCCTTTAAGAATCGGCAGGCCGATACACCGTCCAGTTGCGGCATGTGGACGTCCATCAGGACCACCCCAACATCGAAATGCGCCTTGCGAAGCACCTCCCGCCCGTCGCGCGCCAGCAGCACCGGATAGCCGTCGTCTTCCAGCATCGAACGTAAAATCTCGCGGTTGTCGTCCTCGTCGTCGACGATCAGCACCACAGGTTTCAAATCGATCAGGTCGGTGGGTCGCATAATTGAAACTCCTTGCCGCGCGCCGCGGGGCCGATCAGGCCACACACTCCACAGCGTCGCTGCGCTTGATGCCGAGCAACTGGCAGGCCTGTTCGACCAACTGTTCGGGGTCGAAGGGTTTGGCCACGATACCTTTCACTTCGGGGTGACCGGCGTAGCGTTCCATGCTCAAGCCGGCGGCATACCCGGTTACCAGAAGAATGGGCGGCAACTTTTCGCCGGCGTGCTGCTCTTCCAGGCTCTCGATGACTTGATCGGCAATATCTTCCTCTAATGCGTAATCCAGCAGCACCAGATCGAATTTCTTTTTGAGACTCAATTCGAGCGCCGCGGCGGCCGTGGCCGCACCGCGCACTTGGAATCCCGCGGACTCGAACGCCAAAGAGAGCAGATCGCGCACGTCGGGGTCGTCGTCCACCACCAAGACTTTCTTCATGTTCAGGACACACGTCTCGAGCACTTCCTGACGCGGCAGGGTTTCGACCAAGCTTTCGGCCAGCAGATCGTCCACCTTTTTGCGCAGCACGCACAAATCGAGCGGCTTAAAGAGAATCTCCTGCACATTAACCATGCGCTGGACGGCCGCTACTTCTTCGTCGTCCTGATCCATGCCCGTGATCACCAGCACCGGAATATCCATAATGGGAATGCGCTGCTGGCCGATCGTCGCCTGACTGGCCCGGCGCAACGCCGCCGAACCCGTGCATTGCGGAAGATTCAAATCGGTAATGACGAGATCGAAGGGATGCAAACTCAGCTCATCCGTAAGCGCCTGTCCGTCCGCCACGATGGTCACGTCGTAGCGAGCACTCAAAGCCGAATGCAGGACCACTCGCAGCGATCGGTTATCGTCTGCCACCAGAATGCGTTTCCGTTCCATGATAGTGTCTCCCTGGAAAGGCCCAGCTTCCGTGTCGGAATACCGGTAAACACATCCCAGGCCAATCCCCGGAACCGTCTAAATCTCATGGTAGTAAAGAGTTAAAATTTGATCCTTCGATCGGGTGTCCGACGCTTCGGATTGGGCGCCTGCGATAGAGATTCTTAGTTGTCCTGATTTACGGAATTCCAAGATGGGAGATGCACCAGAGCACTTCCGACTTTCTGTCTATAAGCCGTCGCGGGTCCGCGAAATAGCTCCGACGAATCATAGGACTCGTGCTTGCTTCGTTGCTGTCCACGTTTGTATAGTGCACTTGGGTCATTTCATTATATGGCTTTGTATGGTGTTGAGGCACCCACATATAGTGGGGTGGGCCATCGGAGCGGCAAGCGGATATGGCGTCTGCCCAAGAAATAGTCGTCGTGGACGACGAGACCGATATCCTGGCGCTACAGGAAGCCACGCTGAGCGTGGCCGGCCTGCATGCCAGAACCTTTTCCAATCCGCTTGAAGCGTGGGAGTACATTCGGCAGAACCGTCCTCGGCTGGTGATCTCCGATTGGGAGATGCCCGGTCTTTCGGGCATGGATCTGCTTTTTAAAACCCGCGGCCTTCCGGTCGCGCCGTATGTGATCATCTTGACCGGCTTCGGTTCGGTCGATCGCGCCGTGCAGGCGCTGAAGATGGGCGCGTTCAGCTTCCTTGAAAAGCCCTTCGATCCCGAGAAGTATCTGGAACTGGTTCAGTCGGCGCTCGACATGGTTCCGCCTGGCGCCGGAGATCTGCGCAAGACGCGCGCGTACGCGACGTCTACCGCCGGCGACGATCCGAAGGAACCGATCGTACGCAGCCCTAAAATGAAGCGCGTGCTCGAAATGGTGCGCGCCGCCGCGCCGACGGACAGCAACGTGTTGCTGCTGGGCGAATCGGGTACCGGCAAGGAAGTCGTAGCCGACTACCTGCATGCTTGCAGCGCCCGCTCACGCGGGCCGCTGGTCAAGGTCAACTGCGGGGCGCTGCCCGAACACCTGATGGAATCGGAGCTGTTCGGGCATGAGAAGGGCGCGTTCACGGGCGCCGACCGGCGCCGCGTGGGACGCTTCGAACTGGCGCACAACGGCACGCTTTTCCTCGACGAGATCGGCGACCTGCCGCTTCCGCTTCAAGTCAAATTGCTGCGCGCGCTGCAGGAGCATGTGATCGAGCGCGTGGGATCGAGCGCTTCGGTGCCCACGGATTTCCGGCTTGTCAGCGCCACACACAAGGACCTGGCGGGCGGTGTCGGCGAAGGAACCTTCCGCGAAGATTTGTATTACCGCATCAACGTCGTTCCAATCCGTCTGCCTGCGCTGCGTGACCGCCCCGAAGACGTGGAGCCGCTGGCGCAGTACTTTTTCTCCGAACTGACGCAGAAACTACCGCGAAAGCCGCAAACCATATCGCAGGAAGCACTGGATTGCTTGCGGGCTTTCGCGTGGCCCGGGAACGTGCGCCAGTTGCGCAATGCCATCGAGTACGCGCTGGTGATGTGCCTCGGCGATTCGATCGGCGCGGAGCATCTACCTGAAGAACTGCGCACCGATCGGACGCAATGCGCGCCGGCGGCCGACGCTTCGGCCAGCCGCCAGACTGCCGTGGGGGCAAGCCCGTCCCTCCCCGTCGCCGAAGGCGGCCTGCAGGATACGCTCAAGAATGTGGAATCCGATTTGATCCGCCAAGCGCTCGATCGCCACCAATGGAATGTGACCGAAGTGGTGCGTGAACTGAAACTCAGCCGCTCCGCTTTGTACGAACGCATGAAGCAGTACGGAATCAAGAGGCCAGACGCTTGAACACTCCCGCCGCGAAGCCCACGCGCGTATTGCTGATCGAAGACCAGGCGCTGGACAGCCGATGGGTCGTCGAGGCGCTGAAGCGGGTCGCGCCAGGATGTTTTGAGACCCACGTGGCCGAAACGCTGCGCGAAGGGCTGGCCTGCTTGCAGACTTTCGAGCCGAACGTTGTATTGACCGATCTGTCCCTGCCGGACAGCCACGGACTGGATACCTGCCTTCAGGTCCTGGACGGCGCGCCGCACCTTCCCCTCGTAGTCCTAACCTGCAACAACGACCAATCGCTGGCCCTGGAAGCCGTTCACGCCGGAGCGCAGGGGTATCTGGTCAAAGGCGAATCCAGTCCGGATGTGCTGGTGCGGACGATCCGTTATGCGATCGAGCGCAAGCGCATCGAAGATCAGTTGCGGCAAGAACGCGACCGCATGCAACTGTACCTCGAGACCGCGCATACGTTCATGCTTGCCCTGGATTGCGAGGGGCGCGTAACGATGCTCAATCGCGTCGCGCAGGAAGTCCTGGGTTACAAGGAGCGCGATCTACTGGGACAGGATTGGTTCGAGACTTGTGTGCCCGTATCGTTCCGCGCGCGGCTACGCCAGGATTTTACGCGCATGCTCGCCACCAAGGTGGTCCACAACGGGCGCTACGAGTCGCCGGTATTGACCCGGGACGGCCAGGAACGTCTCTTCGAATGGCGCTGCGGCTTGCTACTCGACGCGCAGAACCAACCCACCGGCTGCCTCAGTTCGGGACAGGACATTACGGACCAGAAGCAACTCGAGAATCAGCTTTTCATGGCCCAGAAGATGGAAGCGGTGGGGCAACTGGCGGGCGGCGTGGCGCACGATTTCAATAACCTCATGACCGTGGTCACCGGGTATAGCGCGCTGCTGCTCAAACAGTTGCCGGCCGACCATCCGCACCGCTCGTCCATGGAAGCGATCGCCCGCGCTGGCCAGCGCGCCGCGACGCTCACGCGGCAGTTGCTCGCCTTTTCGCGCAAGCAGGTCATCGCGCCGCAGGTGCTGGACCTGAATGCGTGCATGGCCGAATCCGAGAAGATGCTGCGCCGTCTGATACACGAAAGCATCGCACTGGTCACGAAATTCGAGCCCGACTTGTACCCCGTTTTCGTGGATCCCACCCAAATCGAGCAGATCGTGCTCAACCTGGTGGTCAACGCGCGGGACGCCATGCCCAAAGGGGGCACGCTGGAGTTGGAGACCGCCAACGTAACGTGGGACGCGGCCTACGTGCGCAAACACCCCATGGCCAGCCCCGGCGATTACGCCATGCTGGGCGTCTCCGACACCGGCCATGGCATGGACGAACGAACCAAGGCGCGGATCTTCGAGCCCTTTTTCACCACCAAGGAGCGCGGCCAAGGCACGGGCCTGGGACTCTCGACCGTATACGGCATCGTGAAACAAAACCGCGGGTTCATCTGGGTCCAAAGCGAGCCCGGGCGCGGAACGTCGTTTAAAATCTATTTTCCGCGCTGCCAACCCGGAGGCAAGAAGTTCGAAAGCCGTACGGCCATGGCGGCGGTTCGCGGCGGGCCTGAAACGATTCTCGTGGTCGAGGACGAACAGTGGGTCCGGGAACTGGTCGAGAAGATCCTGCGCGAACAAGGCTATCGCGTACTCAGCGCCTGCGACGGAGTCGCCGCGCTTGAAGTGGCAGGGCAGCACGACGGCCCGATTCACCTGCTAGCCACCGATGTGGTCATGCCGCGCATGGGCGGCCCCGACCTCGCCCGCGAACTGGTCAAGGAACGGCCGGAAACTCGCGTGCTTTACCTCAGCGGATACGCCGACAACGCCCTGTTCAACCAAGGCATACTGCAGGAGGGGACGCATCTGCTCGAAAAGCCGTTCCCGCCCGAAGCACTCGCGAGCAAAGTGCGCAGTATTCTCGAAAGCAGCGAATAAGGGTTACGAAGCGACTTGAGCGAGCTGGTTCTTCACCTCTTGAACCAACGCATCGAACTCGATGGGTTTGGTCAAGACGGGGCAGTCCACGCCCGCCAGCTCACCGCTGGCGGTGCCGGTAACGAAGATGAATCGGCCGCGCAACTCCGGACGCGACTGGCAGATGCGATGGTACAGTTCGAGCCCGTTCAGCCGGGGCATGTCAAAATCCGTAACCACCACCTGCCACTCGCCTTTAGCCAATAGCTCCAATGCACCCTGGCCGTCGATCGCTTCCACGAGTTCCGCATTAAGCGGAGCAAGCAAGGAACGAATCAGGTTGCGAATGTCGGTGTTGTCTTCGACCACCAGAATGCGCGACATGAACGAAACCCGTGGCTGAGCGGTATGCAAAATCGTTGCGGGTTCATTTTGTTTCACGTTTCATCCGTTGCAAGCGATTCCCGTGGTGGATGGTCGATAAATAGCAATATCGCGGATTTGTGCGTACGAGCTGCAACGAGCGCGTGAGCAATAGGCGCCCAGGATCAGATGGAGCCGGTTTGTGAAAACGATATATTTGTTGCGCCGCGCAACTCGGTGCAGCACCCATGCAATCACTCATAAATAACCTATTATTATACTAATTTACTTGCGTAAGCACGA
Source organism: Planctomycetota bacterium (assembly GCA_045863855.1). Classification (GTDB taxonomy): domain Bacteria; phylum Planctomycetota; class SZUA-567; order H5-PLA8; family H5-PLA8; genus H5-PLA8. The sequence goes on from BTVV01000018.1 coordinate 60,955, forward strand.
TGTGAAGGTAATTATGGTAAAGCGTTAAACGAAACACGCCGCGCAGCCACCAACTAGAAGGTAAGTGGAGAAGCGCTATGCTTTCACACCCTCCAAATCACAATGTTCATATCGACAGTAGTCTGCATGTAGTGATGCTGGTGCTGCTGGCAATCTCTTTCACGATGGCCGCCCCAAGCGCTCACGCCGGCTCTGCCAACTTAGAAATCACCAGCATTAGCGATGCGCCCGATCCCTTCGCCGGAGCAGGCGGAGCGCCCTGGATCATGAATGCTCAGGTTCGCTATCCGGTGATCCTGCCTAGCCGGCAAGGCGGTGTGCTCAGCAACGCGACCGAAGTGTATGTGCTGACCGAGTTGCAACGCTCGAACGGCTCGACGGTACAGACGTTGGAGTCGAGCTTTCCGGCCGATCGCCGCCCGGGACAGCCCGTGGGCAGCGCGGTACAGGCGGTCGTGCATTCCTGGAACGGGACGGACATCAACGGGCAAGCGCTCCCGCCGGGCCGATATAATTACACGGTTCGCGCCTATTTGGTGGAAACGCTCACCATACGCGTGCTGCGGTTTACCATTCGAATTACGGTCGTGCTCATGACCAGCTCTCCGCGCAGCGGAACGGTGGAGATCCGCGCGGGCGATACGCAGGCGCCTACGATCACGCCGCTCGCTCCGTCCGACGGCGCGTGGTTGGCCCAGGCCCAACCCGCGATCTCCGCCGCATTCGCCGATGTGGGCAGCGGCGTGAATCCCGCCTCGGTCTCCGTCTGGCTGGATGGCGTGGCGCGCAGCGTAAGCGCGAACGCCGGCGGCTTCAGCTTCACGCCCCCCGCGCCGCTGTCCGATGGCCGCCACGACGTTCGCGTCGAACTTCGCGACCTGGCCGGCAATCCGGCTGCGGCGCAATGGAGCTTCTATACCGATACGGCGGACCCGGTGGTTTCCGGCATGGCACCCGCGGCCGATGCGTGGACGAACAGCCGGAACCCGGCGCTGGCCGCAAGCTTCGGCGATCCCGCGCCGGGATCCGGCATCGATCCGGCGTCGATCCGCGTCTTCCTCGATGGCGCGGATCTTTCCGCGAACGCCACGGCATCGGGCTTCGCCTTTAATGCTCCGGTACCTTTAATGGACGGTCCGCATACGTTGCTGGTGCAGCTGGCCGACCGGGTCGGTCATGCGGTCACGGCCGCACGGAGCTTTTTCGTGGACGCCACCGCGCCGGTCTTCGCGGACCTCTCGCCCGCGAACGGCGCGCTGGTGCCGGACGGCGATCCGGTCCTATCCGGGAGCTTTTCCGACGGCGGCAGCGGCATCGATGCGAACAGCTTCGCGTTGCGGCTGAACGGCTCGTCCATCGCCGCGACGCTGAGCCCCGACCGCTTCACCCATACGCCGCTTTCGTGGCTCGAGGACGGCCTGTATCAGGCCGAGGCCGAAGTGCGCGACGCGGCCGGAAACCGCGGCCTCGCGGCCTGGTCGTTCCGCATCGATACGCGCGCGCCGGTCATCACGAACTTGATGCCGGCCGGTGGCGGCTGCACGAACGATCCGCGTCCGGTCTTTTCAGCGGTATTCGGCGATGCCGAGTCGGGCAGCGGGATCGATCCGGCGCGCACGCGCGTGTTGCTGAACGGATCGGATGTAACGGAACAAGCCCAAGTGCTGGCCGGGGGCTTCGTTTTCCAGCCGGCCGAGCCCTTGCCCGACGGCGTGCACGGCCTGCGGCTGGAAATTTACGATCGCGCCGGCCACTCGGCCGCGGCAGAGACGTCCGTCGAAGTCGACACCACGCCCCCGCCGGCGCCGGTGATCGATCAGGTGGTCCGCACGGCCGACCGCGTGACGGTCTCGGGCGATTCGCCGCACGACGTCGTGGCCATCCTGGCCACGGCCGACGGCGCGATCGTCGAAAGCGCGATCATCGCGAGCTTCGTGGTGGTGTTCGCAAAGGATGGGCAGGAGACCTTCGACTTCTCCTTGCGCTTCCGCGATTGCGCGGGCAATGTCGGACCGGCCACGTCGGCACAGGAGAGCTTCCTGAGCGATCCGAGCGGTCCTCCCTTGGCATTCCAGAGCGCGGGGCTCCTGATTCCGTCGGGCAAGAAGCGCGTGGACCGCAACGGGACGATGTTCACCAACAGCACCACGATCACCGCGCGTTTCGCGCTCAGCGGCGGAACCGCGCCGTACTTCGCGACAGTCAACGGCATCGAAGCCGAGCCCGTGGGTTCGCTGGGCTCGGTGTACGAGGTCACCTTCGCCGGACTCCCCGAAGGAGCGCACACGTTCACGCTCCAAGCCACCGACACGTCCGACCGGACCGTGGAAACGAACCTCGAAGCGTTCGTGGACCTGACGCCGCCCGTGCTGCGGATTCGAAGCGCGACGCGCACCTTCCCCCTGGACCACCTGATCACCAACCAGGCTTGGCGCTTCTGCGAGGTTTCGGGCGAAGCCGGCGACGATGCTTCAGGCCCAGCCACGGTGCAGGTGGATATTTTCTGCTGCACTGATTTCGAATTGAGGCGCGAGACGCTGATTCTGGACCCGGCGAATCCCATGGCGTGGTTCGCCACCTCGGTGGGCATCGGCGGAGCCGAGCGCCAGTATCCCGTCACGGTGCGTCTCTTCGACGCGCTGGGCAACAGCGTGAGCCAATCGTTCGCCATCGAACTCGATACGCACAAGCCCGGCGTGGATCCTTTCGAACCGGGCGCCGGCAACGGCCATCTGCTCCCGTACGGGCACACCGACGGCTGGCTGCAGACCGACACGACGGCTTGGGGCGATGCCCATGCCTATATCCCGCCCGATTCGGGTACGCCGGTGGCGACGATCCCGCTCCCGCTGACTTCGACGCGCTACCTCCTGGTGCGGCGCGAACAGAGCCTCGGACCGGTGTGCGTGACGGTACCCGTGGCCGACCTGGCCGGAAATACGGGCGATCTGATCGTGCATTTCGAGGAACTGCAGATCGAAAACATCACCGCGAGCGCCGCTTCGCCGCTGGTGCTGGTGCCCGCCGGACCTCCCGAATTGCGCCGCGAACACGCCGAAGAGCAGATCCGCAACGCGCTGCGTCTGGACATCTTGGACCGCGCCGTATTCCTCTTCCAGTCCAACTCGGCGCAAAGCGCGGCGTATGAACTGTCCATGCCCGTCCGGGGCGAGATCGACAACACCCACAGCTTCCTGACTCGCGGGCAATTGGTTTTCCTGCGCACCAACGGGAACCCCGACACGGCCGACATTCACAACCTGGATCTCGAAGCCTTCGCGATCGACGGACTCGACATCGCATCCTCTACGCGCTGGCTGGGTCCGCCGCTGGAAATTCCGCACACGCTCTCGATCACGGCGCGCGTCACCTTCGACGGCGCGGACCTGACCGTGACCGAAGCGGTGAACTTCTACATCACCGCCTCAGGGCCGGGGCCGGCCTTCGAGGACGGCGTGCCCACGTTCGACCGTGCTTCGCGCGTCAGCCCGGGCACGCTGGTACTGCCGCGCGAAGACGAGGATGAAAAGCTGGTGGAAGTCTTTATCGCCGCTCAGCTCGGTACGGCCCCGGAGTCCTACTTCCCGTATATCGACGGCTTGGAAGTGGTCAGCGCCGACGGCACGCAAGGATCCGCCATGGTACGCTTGCTGCCCAGCCGAGGTACGCCCAACGAAGAGGGATACGTGGAAGGTTCGCCCACCGGACTTCTGCCAGTCATGGGCGCCCCAGAGATGCTGAACGTGGTCAGCGTCCGGCCCAGTCAACTGGAGCCCGGCACCAAGATGACGCTCACGATCTCCGGCGGCGACTTGCCCGATGCGAACCGGCCCATAGGACCGTTCGACTACGCGGACGACGAAGAGTTGTGGACGCGGCTGGAGCGCCAGGATCTGGCGGGCAGCTTCGGATTCGAGCGCAGCGTGGGCGACCTGCCGCCACCGGGCGCCGATTCGGCAATCGAAGTCCTGCGCGTCCGCGTGCGCAAAGATCCGCGCGTGTACACCTCGCTGGGGCACGTGGACCTGGAAGTGCTCGTCGGCGCCGATGTGCCGCAGGGCCTCTACGACCTTGTCGTGCCGCTGAAAGCCGGCGGAACTCTACGGCTGCCGCACGTCTTACGCGTGCCCTAGAGCGTTATCGGAAATGCTGTATCGCCATCTGCTTGCCCCGGCGAGCCGCATCTCCGTTGCAACGTATTGGGCCGTATATCATTTCTGAAAACGCTCAAGCGCGACCTCGGGAAGCGCCAAGCGCCGCTGCGTCCCGTTGTAGCGGTGCAGGGTCAAGCCCGCGGCGTCCCGTTCGACGCGCGCGAGCTCGGGCGATCCACGATGGAATTCCAGCGCCGCGCCGAAGATCCGCGCGTTACCGAGCGCTCGGGCCAAGATCGTGCCGCGATCCAGCGCAGCCGGATTGCCCGGGGTACGCCCCCACGTGAGTTCGAACGGCGCGTCGCATGTGACGCACAACCTCAGCCAGCCGCCGTGGCCCAGCCTCCAATCGGCCACTGCATGAGCGAGGCCCGCGGCCGATTGGCGCGCGGTCAAGAGCCCGTAGACGCCTGTATCGGGGAGCGCCGGTAAAGCGGATGCGGACTCGCTGGAACGCTCCGCATGCACCCGCAGCGCGCCCCGGGCGTGGAACACGAATCCGCAGCGCCGTTCGCCGGAGGCCTCCAGGCGGTCGGCCAGCGCCACGAAGTCCGAACCGAAAAAAACGGTGCGAGCCAGGCGCGCGCCGTCGTACACGCCTTCGCGCACTTCGTCCCCGCGCCGCTGCATCACTTTCCACAACTTGCCGCGCGCGCCTTCGCGATCGCCTTCCACGCAGCCGTAGGCCCACGGCACTTCCGCTTGCAATCCGGACTCGAACGCGAGACTGCGCATCGGCCCCTGATCGGTTTCGTCCAAAAGCAGCGTGTGGTGGCTAAGGGTTCCGTTCAGAAAAGTGGTCCAGACGCTGTCGCTGAAGCCCGTCAGGCCTTGGTCGGCCGCGACGGGTTCTCCGCCGGCATGCAGCGAAATCGAGAGCTTGTCGTGATGATGATGCCCTTGGCCGCCCGCGTTGTCCTCGCCGGCCAGGAACCAGGCGTCCAAGGGCTTGCCGCATGCCGCGCCGCGGAATACCGCCATGCGCGCGGCGGGTAGTACGGTGTGCTTCCGAGCCGGGAATCCTGAAGCGGGCAGAACGTCCGGCCCGTAGGCCAGCGCCGACAGATGTTCGCGCGTGGCGCCCGAGGTCTCGTACAGGGTCGCCAGTGCCGGTCCAAAACGCTCGGCATCCACCTGCCCCGCCGCGAACTCGTACACGTGCCGGTACTGCGCCAAGGATAACTGGCCAGCGGCCGATCGGTCGCCGACCGTCACGAAGCGGAGGCCGGCATCCACGAGCTGCAGCGGCGCTTCCAGAAGCGCTCGCAGGCGCCCGCGCAGTTCTTCGTCAACGACACCTTCCTGTTCGGCGAGCCGGAAGAGCGGCAGGAGCGGAATCGCCGCATAGAAGTGGTAGAAGCTGGAGGTCTCGAACCAAAAGCCGTCGATGGCGCCGCTGCGTTCGTCTTTCGGAACGCCCTGAAGCAGAAGGATCCGGAGCCCGGCGCGTTCGGAGTGCAGCGCTTGATCGATCCATTCGCGCCGGCCAAGCTTGCGCCCCAACAGTCCCAGCGCCGCCGAACCCCAGCATGCCATGTTGTGAACGTCCATCACCTTCATCCAGCGCGAGAGAGTTTCGCCGCCGGCGGCGAGCACATGCTGCCGAACGGCCTGCGCGAGTTCCTCCGTACCGCCCGGCGCGCCTTCAACCAGTTCGAAGGCCTGCAAGAACTGAAGCTGCGCCTGAGCTTCGTACAAGCCGCCGTAAACCAGCGAGTAGCCTTTCTCGCGCTGTTCACCCTTGACTCGACCTTCGCCCGACGTTTCCACCCGGCCGGGGCGGTAGAGGTCGTCCACGGCTTGGCGCAAGCCGGCCCAGACCCAACGGGCGTAACGCTCATCTCCAGTCAACCGCCACAGGAAGCCCAAGCTGCTCATCAAGCGCCGCACGCGCTCGTGCTGCAGGATCCCCCAGCCTTCTCGCTCCAGCGCGTTCATCGCGCGGCGTTCGCCGGTGCGCGGATCCACTGCGCATTCCGGATCGCGCGGATCGAAGATCAGATGCGTCCCGTCGCCTTGCACGATCATGCCCACGCGCCCGCCCGTCGATTGCCGGGTGAAGCGCGGTTCCTCTTCAAGCACCGCCTCGGCCTCCGCGCGCCAGCGCTCCAGGGCCCGCGCCGCCCAGGGCAACGTCTCGATCTTGCGACGCATTTCAGGCACGCGCTCGGCACCCGCGTACAAGCTCGGCCAAACGTCCTCCACCAGCAGACCGCTGGCATCCGGGCAAAGTACGTTGGGCCAACCGAAGACGGGACGCGAACCGAGCGAGGCAGGCATGAGAAGGTTCTCCGAGGGCCAATTTGCGCATAACCTCTTAATTAGTAGGTTATACACTGCCGGCCGCTTGATTCGCCACGGATTTGGGGTTTTCCGATTGACTTCCTGATGTTGTTTTCGCATATACCTATGGACTAAAAGGTTTTGAGACCCCATGGCCCACTCCGCTTCTCGTTCCGATCGTTCCGCTTCCGGCGACGCACAGGTCGCCGAACTTCAAGCGTTGGCGGTGCCCAAGTACAAGCAGCTCCAAGTGTTGCTAGAACGCCGCATTCGCGATGGCGTCTACGCACCGGGGATGCAGTTGCCCACCGAAAAAGAGCTGATGCAGACGCTCGATTACAGCTACACGACGGTTAACCGCGCGCTACAGGCGCTGGTGCGTTCTGGGCTGGTTCGGCGCAAGCGCGGCCACGGGACGTTCGTGCAAGGCGCCGTTTCGGGCGAGGCGGCGGACAGCGGCGCCGTGGCGCGCACGGTGGCGCTGTTTCACGCGGGGATTCCCGAAGCGTTTCATCCGTATTACTCCCTGCTGCGCGAAGGCTTCATCGCCGGCGCGGACCGGCACGGCGTGGCGATGAAATTCATCCTCGCCAAGCACGGCGAACTGGGGGTCCACGAGCGCTTTCGGGAGCGGCATGGCATCGTCGGCTTCGCGGCATCCCAAGCACGCGCCTCCGACCTGCGCGAAGCGCTCGCATTGCGCATTCCAGCCGTGTTGCTCTCGGAAAGTTACCCCGATCTGGCGCTGGATCGCGTGCATACCGACCATCGCGAAGGCATGCGGCTGGCCTTCGACCGCCTGCGTGCGCTGGGGCACCGGCGCTTCGCCTATTGCGGGACGTTCGACCGCGGATCGGTCCGCGACACGCTGGCCGAACTCTTCGACTGCGTACCCGAGCAGGTCCCGCTCTCGGAATACTACGCTGGAGGCTGGCAACCCGAGCACGCGCGCGGAGCCGTGGCTTGGCTGCGCGAGCTGAATCCGCGACCCACGGCGCTCTTCGTCAGCGACGAGTTCCTGTTGGCGCGAATCTGGGAGGAACTGGATCGCGTCGGCATACGCGTGCCCAAGGATCTGGAGTTAATCGGGCGCGGCTCGCCGGTCTCGGCGGCCTTTATGGGCCGGCCGGCGACGCTAGTCGAATACGATCCGCGCGCCCTTGGACAAGCCGCCGTGGATCTGCTGCTCGCGCCGCGCCCCGGCGGCTTTCGCGCGCCACGCACGATACGCATACCGCCTACGCTCGCGGTACGAGCATCCATCGGTTAAAGCGCCTTACTTCGTCTCCTGGATGGCTTCGATGCCGCACAATACCGGACCGTGCGCCGATCCGGCGACGGGGACCAAGTCGATCTGCAGGAGTCCGTCGACGCGCACGTTCTTGAACTCCTTCGCCAGCCCGCGTCCAGGCCCGCCCGCTTCGGCGGACACATCCAGTCCGCTCAGCACCGACTGCCCCTGCAGCTTCACGTCAAAGACGCGCTGCCCGGCGGCAAGCGAATCGGGCTCCATAAAGTAAAGCTTAATGGTGTACGAGCGGCTCGGCCCGGCCGGCGTATCTGGGAGCTCCGATTCCTCGCGCTCTAATTCGAGCACCAGCGAAGGCGCTTCGTCTTTGTCGCGATCGAAAGACTTGGCCACCCGCTTACCTTTTCCGGTGATCAGAAACGCCATCGCCTGGCCGGACTTCCAGCCCGGCCGGCTGACGATCTCTTTGAGCAGCGGCGCGAGATCCGGTGAACGCTGTTCCTCGGCCGCATCGTCTTCTTCGACCCAGCGCTTGGGCTTCCAGACCGCTTGGGCCTGTGTGAGCGCCCGCGTGGAGAGGTTATGCCGGTCTCCCGTGAACGCGGCCGCCTGGTCCGCGGCCTCGGCACGGATCGTCAATTCGCACGGACCGCCGCTCGGTTCGTCGGTAGAAAATTGCAGATAGGCGCGCAGCAGCTTGTCCGTGGCGCTCAGCTTGACGCTCCTGAACCGAAGGCCCACGGTCTGCGGAGCGGCATCCTCGCTCAGTTCCAGATCGCTGCTCCTCAGGTCGATCGTCCCATCGGCGGTTTCTTCGGCATCGTCCGCTCCGTCGGCCAGGATCGACGTATTCAGGGCCGGGCCTTGCGCCACCTGAAGGCGCAGCGTGAGTTTGCGCAGATTCTTCACGCCCGAGGCCACCACCCACGGGTGGCCGGTGCCGTCCATGCGCATCGCATGATGGCGAAACCATTTCAAGCCTTCGCCTTCGACCTTCACTTCCGGTCCCATCGACTTCGCGCCGACCTCCGGGTACTCCAGCCACAGCGTCCCGTCTTCCGCCTGGCGGTCGCCGGGCGCACCCAGGTTTACGCCGGCCCGCACGATCGAGGCCCCGCCGTTCTGGCCGCCGACACGGTAAGTCCACATCTCCAGTTCCGGCATCGGCACCAGCGCCAATGATGTCTGGTTCTGGTATCCACAACTGCACGTGCGGGTGTAGTCGGGCGCGTTGAGCACGCCGTCGGCCACGACCAGATTGGAGGTGCAGCCCGACTTGAATCCGCCGAAGTTGCCCGTACCGCTCCGATTCGCCCAATCGAAGAAGCCCGCGGCGCCGGATCGGAACGTGAGCAGGTGCTCGCTGGCGATGGCGGTATTGCAGCCGTAGGTGCGCGTAAAACGCAGCGGTTCGAGTTCGCCGGTCAACGGGTTGGTGTAGCGCTTCTCGCTCCCGTCCAAGAGGCTGAGAATGCCGCTCGATACCTTGTAACTGTTGGTCGTCGTGATGATCGCATCGCCGTGCAAGATGCACGGACCCGTGTACTTCCGCTTCAAATCTTGCCAGACCGGCGCGCCGTCGGCGCCTTTGAAAACGGCCATGCCCGCGCCGGCTTCGTCGCGCAGACGGTCGGTCGCATTGGCTCCGGCTTGCAGCAGCAGGTCATGCTCTTCCGAATAGCCCAGCCACGATCCAAAGAGCGGCTCGGTGCGCTCCCACAAGACCTTTCCGGTCGCCGCATCCAGCGCGACGATCCGGTACGGCTCCTTGATCGCCACGCCCAGTCGCTTGAAGCGCTCTTCGATACTCAGCGGCAGGCGGTCCAACGCATAGATGCGTCCGTTCCCAGCCACGATCCCATTGTGGATGAACCCGTGCTTGGCCGGAACGGTCCAGCGCACCGCTCCGGTCTTGCGGTCGATCGCCGCCAAGCCTTCGCTGGCGGAAACGTCCACCGCAAAGCCCCACGTGGTCTGTTTCGCCGCGCCGGCCTCGTCGAGCTTCTTGCTGAAATGCGCGAAGCCCGTTCCGCCCAGGAGCAGGTCTTCGTACACGCCGATAAAGCCCCACTCCGGGTCACCCGCCTGGCCGGGAAGCCGCGGTAGCTTGATCGTTTGCCGCGCTTCGCCGGTTTTCGGATCCAGTTCGTGGCAGCCGTCGGCGGCGGCTACGTAGATGGCTTCGGCCGTGGCAATGAAATTGGTGCCGCGCGCATTGGCTCCGGGAATGTGGACTTGGTTGTAGGCCGTCTCCAGCGGCGTGTCCTTGTGCGTATGGTCGAAATAAATCCCGCTCACGCCCAAATCGGCGAATTTTCGCTGCCACAGGACGCGGCCGGTATACACATCGCGCGCGTTCAGGAGGTCCATGCCCATCACGAACAGCCGCCCCCCGATCACTTGCTCGGACGGCCCGTGGCCGTGCCGCGGCAATACGTCGAGATTGGAGCTTCCACCGAACCAGAGCAATCCCAGCGGTAAGCGCACGCGCTTGTCGTCGGACTTCACCGTATTGGCGATGTTGCCGTACAAGTGGGTCCAAGGCGCCGAACCCGGCAGCGCGCCTTCGCGCACCAGGAGAAATCCCCCCGCCTCCTCGCGCAGTTTCGCGCCTTCCAGTACGCCGTCCTTGACTTGCGCCGCAATGGCTTCGCGCACGCCCGGCGTCTCGGGAATCCATAGCGCTCCGCCATAGGGCCGCACCGATCGATACAGCGCCGGAAGCGTTTCGGGCGCGGCGTACCGCGCGGCGGCTTCGCGGCCCACCAGGACCAGATGCGCCATATAAGGAGGCGCTTCGAAAGCGCGCGGTTCGGCCGCGTGGGCCGTCAATCGCGTTCCGTACACACCGGCCGCGTCCGCACGCGCGCGCAACCGCGCGACCGCATCGGCCCGTTCGTCCAAGGCGATCACTTGCAAGGACGATGCGTTGACCAGAGCCATCGGCCAAGCGCCATCGTCGATGCCGAAACAGAGCGCGTAGCCCGACTTCGCATCGGCGGCCGCTGTCAACTTCTCGGCCAAATTGCCGGCATCGGCCGGCACCGCCATCGCTCCGGCCGTTTCGCGCCATTCTTGAGGCGCGGGTTTCGCTTCCGCTCCGAAACAGAGCAGCCGCCCGTCGCTCAACACCGCCAGTAGCCTGCCCCGCGCGGCCAACAGGCGCAAGATCTCGCCCTGCACCGGAAGCGTCCAAACCACCCGCGGCGTGCCGCCCGTAGCGGGCAACTCGATCGCCGCAATGCCCGCTTGCCCGGCCGCATACAATCGATTCCCGGCGCGGATCAGATCGCCGCTCGCGTCGGCCTCCAGTTCCCAGAGTTTTTTCTTATCGGCTCCGGCGGCCTCGTAGGCGGCAACCTTGGGTTCCTTCGGATCTGCCGCATAAATCGTCGCGCCATCCAGGACGGGTTCGTTGGGCGCAAACTTGCCCTTCGCGCCATTCGCCAAATTAAAAGCACGCACGCCGCGCACACGCGTATGGGAGAAAAACTCCTCCTCATTGGCGCATACGAACGACCCGCCGTTGCCCTTCCCGGCTTTAGCCAATTCGAAATGCGCCAGACGGCCCGTCGCGCGCTCGAAGACCGCGGGGATCGAGCGTCCGCCGGGCACCACGAGAAATTTCTCGGTCGCCGCCAGCGCTCCCTGGGGCGCGACCCCCGCGAACGCCGGCGCGCTGTGAGGCTGCTGTATGAAATCCGAGGACGATCCGTCGTTCAACCACTTCACCTTTCCCGTGCGCGCGTCTAAAGCGTAGATAAAGGTGCCCATGAACGGCCAGATGCTGGCGGCGCAATAGACTTCTCCGTCCCGGCAGACCGGCCCGCCGCGCATGGGCCACGCGCCGATCAGGCGTTTGTTGCCCAACACCTTACGCGCCGTCGGGCCTCCCCGGATGCGCCAGCGTTCCGCGCCCGTCGCGGCGTCCATCCCGTACAGATAGCCGTCGTCGCTGGCCGCGAAGACCAAACCTTCAGCGGAAGCCGGCGGCAATCGGACCGGACCGTCCGTGATGAAGTTCCAGGCCTCTGCCCCGCTGTTCAGGTCGAGCGCCACGACGCGATCGCGATCGTTGAGACCCAGGATCACGCGATCGCCCACGACAATCGGTTCCAGGATCCGGTCGTACGGCATCAGATCCTGGTTGAGCGGGTCGTCCCAGACGGGCGTGCGCGGCGCGTAGGCGCGCGTCCATTGCAGATGGAGTTGAGCGGGCAATTCGTGCGGCGACGACGCCGATCGGTGAGCGTCGAAACGCCAGTGCGGCCAGTCTCCGCCCTCGCCGGCCGTTGCCCCGAGAGATACCCAAAGCACGCTGCTAAGACACCAAGCCGCAAGCATCCGCACGCCGCCACCTACCTTCTAAGAAAATGGGACCGCTGGCATTCGAAGCACGAAAGCTACTCATAGTCTACCCCAACCGAGCTTAATTTGCCGAACCGCCCCGGAGCGCGCCGTTGGGTTGTAAGAATGCCCCTAGGCATTAGGATTCAGGCTCCAACCGCCCAACGGAGTCCCACCATGCTCGATTCCCTACTGAATCCGGACAAGCGCAAGGTGCAGGCGCAGAAGCAGGCCCTCTTTGCCAAGCGCCAGCTCGCGATTTTGAAGCTGCTCCAGTACCAGCGCTTCGAACACAGCGGCATTTACGTAAACGACCACGCGCAAATGGCCTTCAGCGTACACAGCAAATGCGGCGAGGACGGTTTGATTCTGGGGATCTTCGAGCGCGTTGGGGTCGAACGGCACACCTTCGTGGAGATCGGCATTCAGGACGGGCTGGAATGCAATTCGGCCAATCTCGCGATCCACTTCGGCTGGAGCGGCGTCATGCTGGAAGGCGGCGAGGATTACGCGCGCGAAGCCGCCAAGAATTACGACAGCGTTCCGCGAGTGACGATCAAGCAAAGTTTCGTGACGCGCGAGAACATCAATGCGCTGTTCGACGAGACGAAGGCCGATCGCGATTGCGACCTCTTCAGCATCGATATCGACGGAAACGATTACTGGATCTGGGAGGCCCTGGAAGATTTTCGACCGCGTCTGGTCGTGGCTGAATACAATCCGTACTTCGGCCCCGAGCGCGCGGTGACCATCCCCTACGATCCGCAGTTCGCGCATCGCACCAAATACCCGCGCGGCTATTTTGGCGCTTCGCTGGCGGCGCTCAATAAGCTGGCAACGAAGAAAGGCTATGCCCTGGTCGCCGGCTCCGATCTGGGACGCAACGCATTCTTCCTACGCCGCGAATTACTCTCGGCCGAAGTACCCGAAATCCCGCTCGAAAGCGTTTACCTTTCGCGCCAAAAAGAACGTCACGGCGTGCGCGTCGTGGACTCGATTCAGGGTTTGCCGCTGGTGGAGGTCTGACCGTCCGTACCGCCGACTCCTTCTAGCTCCAGCCATTCGATCCGGTCCGGAAGCGCCGGATTGTAAAGTCGTTCCCACAGCATGTCGGACGACAGGCGGATCACCGCGTCGAGGTCGACTTCGAAGCGCAAAGCCGGCAACGCGAAGGCCAACGGTAACTGCTTGTTGGTCTGGACCGCCAGCCGCGGCACATATTCTCCACGCGCGCGCAGGACTTCGCACAACCCCAGAGCCGTATAGTCGTCGAAAACGATCAGCCCGTCCGGCCGTTCGTGCGGCGGCGCCGCCAGCAGTCCCGCGGCCGTACGGCGGCCTTCTTCCACCCCGGGCAGCGCCAAGATTCTGCGCCCGGCCGCGGACGGCATTCCCGCAGCCGTAAGCTCTTCGCACACGCCGCTCCACGCGCGATCTTCCGCCGCCCCGGCTTGGGCATCCCGGTACACCATGCCCAACGAACGGCAGCCGAGCTTCAGGAGTTCCCTGGCCGCACGGCGAGCCGATTGATCGCGGTCGATGCGCACCCCGCAAGGATACTCACCCGATGAGAAGCAGACTGCAGGCACCTCAAGTTGGCGCAAGCCGGCTTGATCGGATTCGGCCAGGCGCGTCAAGACCGCGATGCCGTCGAGGTCCCCTCCCTCAAGGTCACCGGCGAGATGCTGGAAACTCGACAAGCGCGCCGGCACATCGGGCTGGTAACGGTAGTAGCAGATGCAGCGGCAGCCGCGCCGCGAAAGTTCGGCCTGGAGTCCGAACGCAAGCAGCGCGTTGTAGCTGCTGGGGCCTTGGAACGGCGCGGGCAGGGTGGCGATCCCCGCCGACCAGGCCACCGGCGGCAACGCGGCCATGTCCGCGACGGTGGTGCCCACCTTGCTTTTACGCCGCAAAACGCCCTGCTGCACCAGCGCCTGCATCGCGGCGGAAAGCGTGTCGTTGTTGGTCGCGAATCGTCTGCACAGTTCCTGCTGCGGGGGCAGCTTCTCGCCGGGCTTAAGGCCATTCGCGCAGACGTACCGCACGATTTTCTTATACGCTTTGTATGCCTGCGACGTTACGCGCAGCGTAGTCTCTTCGCCCAATCTCGGCATGGGTGCATTCCCGGGACGACGGCGGGCCGGTTACCGCGCCACCCATTCCTCGAAGAGCGCTTTCGTGAGCTGCAACACGCGCAGAGGATCGTCGCTGGGCTTCAATTCGAGAGAGATCAAGCCTGCATAGCCGTCGTCGCGAAGCTGCCTGAAAAATTTCTTATGCGGAAACGCCGCATCCAACAGGTCGTGCACGTGCACATGCTTGATCCACGGCCGGAGCTTGGCCCATACTTCGTCCCAGCGTTCGGGCGGTGTGTTGCCCGGCTGGCCGTTGTGAACAAGATAACAGCGCGGATGCTTGACTTGCTCCACGACCGCCAGCGCATGCTCCCACGCGGTGAAATGGCCGTGCATCTCGATCGGGCAGTCCACGCCCACGGTCTCGCCGAACTCCGCGCATTCCCTCAGGGCCGTGGCGATCCGCGCGATCGTGACTTCTTTGGCTTCGCCTTTGTCTTCATGCAGCCGGTCGCCCAGGCAACGCAGACGCGGCGCACCCAGTTCGCGCGCCAGTTCCGCCCAGCGCTTCGTGGCGTCGATATTGCGCCGCACTTCAGCCGGATCCTGCGAGTCGTAGCGGCACGTCACCGAGAGCGCCGCGATCTGCACGCCCGACGACTTGAACTTTTCCTTGATGCGGGATTTTTCGGACGCCGAAAGCTCCAGCGCGATGCTCGACTTAAACTCCGGATGAATCATGATCTCGAAGGACGCCAACCCGGCCGCGGCGACGAGATCGACCATCTCGTCCAGTGTGCGGACCTTGCCCATCTGCCAACCGTGTAGACCGAGTTTCATGGCGCCCCCTCATGCTTGGCGTGGATTCCAGCTACCTTCATATGCGAAGGAAGGCAGCTTGCCAATGCCAAGCTATCCGGGGTCGCGCTCGATGGACTCTTCTTCCTCGATCCTGGTGGCCGCGTGACGCTCAAGGCCCAGTGCTTCATACCGCTCGGCCAATCGCCTTGGAGGCTTAGAAGCAGGCATAGCTTGCGCGATACTTCATCGGACAGCAGCTTCGGAACTAGAATCTACTTTACCTGCACGCCTTCGATTAGGTCGATAGGGGGGTTGTACAAATTCCGTAGCATGGCGGCACCGTACTGCGATTTCAACGCGGGCGTGGATTGTTATTACGTGCTAAGTTCCAACGCCGATACACGCAATACGCGCAAAGGAGGATTCCACCAAGAAATCCTATTGCGTATGCGGCGGAGTGCGCCCAAAGGTTGGCAAGAAAGACATGGTGCCTTTCTTTAGGAATGCGCGAGGCCAAGGGCTCTAGCAACCAGACCGTACCGCTTTGCGCCAAGGCGTATCCGACTAGTCCGGATACTAACGAAAGCAAGGCCATGGCGCCCATTAACACCAGCAGCGGCCAACGCAACTCCCGCCACGTCAGCATAGGTCCACGGCCGGCTCGGGCGCAACAAACCAACGAAATCCCGATAATTGCACCGGCCCACCAAGTCGCTACTATTCCCCACACCATTGCAAGTGCAGTAGGCGAGTTTGATTCGATAATGCGAGGATGGCCAATGGTGAAATATTCAACGCAAACGCGCGCGGTCACTTGGTCGTGAAGTATGCCGTAGACGGTGGCTGCAATAGTCGCGGCAAATACGATCTTCAACGCTTCCACCGGTGTAACTTCCGCTCAACTTACCGCGGCGACCGGGCTTTCCACCGGCGCGCTACCGCGCAGCTTCAAGCGCGTGCGGAAGTAGGCGCCGAAGGCTTTGCGCATCGCGGCCAGTTTCAGCCGATGCAGCGGGTACGCATCGCGGTCTTCTTGCGGCAGGAGCCAGCGGCACTCTTCCGGATTCATCACGATGCTGACGTGCACGTTCGGCGCGACGCCGATCGGCAGCCCGCGCTCCATGCAGCGCCGGTAGTAGTGCGCGAATACCGGGATCATCTCTTCGACCTTCGGCGGCGGAAGCGCCGCGTAGTCGGTGCCGATCACCGGACGGAACACGCAGACGGTCGGCACCGCGCCGATGGCGGTAAGCCAATCGATGGCCTGCATCGAATCGCCGGGCGCTTCCAGCCCCGCGATCATTTCCCCGTTGGTCGTGTCGAATTTCACTTCTTTTGCGCAGAACTCGATCGCGTCGAGGTACTTCGCGAGGCCGGCGCGGCGCGCCTTGCCGGGACAGACCTCCTCGAAGCGTCGCGGATTCCAGATCTCGTAGCACAGCGAGACGTTGTTCACGCCCCAGCGCTTCACTTCGCGATATTGCTCGTGCTCCCACAGCGGCGGCACCTGAAATCCCGTCAGCATACCGGTCTGCTCGCGCACGCGGCGCAGCACCGGACCGAAGCGTTCGAGGTA
>BTVV01000019.1:0-75324 GCA_045863855.1 Planctomycetota bacterium
CGGAGGCTGGTGCCCGTTCTGCACGCGGCATTTGGCGGCGCTGCAGAAGATCGAGCCGCAACTGGCCGAACAGGGCTTGAAGCTGATCGCGATCACGCCGGACGATGTATCGAAGCTCGCGCCGACGGCCGAGAAACACGGCGTGTCGTTTACGCTCCTGAGCGATCCACAGAACGCGGCGGCGAAGGCGTACAAGCTCGCGTTCCGTATGGATGAAGGGACGATCGCGAAGTATCGCGAATACAAACTGAACCTGGATGCGCAGGACTGGACGCTTCCGGTGCCGGCGGTGTACGTGGTCGGGCGCGACGGGAAGATTCTGTTCGCGCACGCGAACCCGGACTACAAGGCCCGGCTGGCGCCGGAGGACGTGGTGAAGGCGGCATCGGCGGCGGCGAAACCGTAATAGACTGAAGGGATGAGCGCAGGCCGAGCCATCGTCGAACGCGGAACCCGGCGCGCGAAGCGTCCGCGGTTCCGTTTTCATTTGAGGGGGCTTGGTCTATTGCACTGGTGAACATCAACGCACGCCGTGGTTAAGGCGCTTGGGATACGCTTCGCTTTAGGTTCCGGTAAAATGATAGCATTTTTATTCAACAGGGGCGCGCGGACGGGGTTGTACCGATGTAGCCGTTTTGCATCCTTATAAGGAGTCGACGATGCCGCGTGCGCTCAGGACTTGGGGCCGGTTGGGGCTGGCGGCGCTGCTGGCGGCTCCGCTGGGGTGCGGATCGGGCGCGCCGAAAGACTCGGCGGCGGCTCCCGTTCAGCCTGCGGCGGAAGCGGTGAAATCGGCCGAGCCCGCGCCCGTGGCGGCGATCGAGCCTGCATCGCCTGCGCCGGAGGCGGCAACGGTGGTGCAAGGTCCGACGGTGACGAAAGTCGAGACGCCGGCGCCGGCGGTGACGGGCAGCTATCCGGAGTTGATCGAGAAGCTGAAGACGCAGATCGCGTCGGGAGAGTTCGGCCCCGCGCACCGGTTGTGCTCGGAGATGCTGCGCACGTTCTACGAGCCCGAGCAACAGAATCAGCTCAGGGAATTGAGCGAACAGCTTCGCGATTACCGCGCGAGCGCGGGGCGGGCGCTGGCGGCGATTCAGTCGTTGAAGGCGACGGGCGACGCGCGCAAGCACGCTCGCGTACAGTTGCTCTCGATGGGCGAAGTCGCGCACATCCTGCTGGCTCAGGCGTTGAAGGATGCGGACGCCGACTTGGCGGCTCAGGCGGCGGAGCTTTTGGGCAAGCGGCGCGATCCGCGGGCCGTGGAGGCGCTGTTGCAGCGCCTGAACGGCGAGCCGCCTCCCGTGCTGCGCGGCGCGCTGCTGACGGCGCTCTCGAGCTTCGGGCGCGCGATCCCGGCGGATCAGATTCCCAAGCTGTACGAGCAGACGAAGGGCGAAGATTCGAAGTTCGAGCACCGCGATCTGGTGGGGGTGCTGGCGACGGCTTGGGCGACGACGGCAGGCGGGGACGCCGAGCGCTTCGGGCGGATGGCCGGCGACGGGGAGGCGGGGCAGCGAGTGAAGGCGTACGTCGAGCGCGCGTATGCTTCGGGTTTGCCGGAGGTCGTGGCGTGGGCCGAATCGCACCTGGGCGACGTGGGGATTTATCAGCCCGGACTGTGGGGCCAGTTCTTCGAGGGGCGCAATTTCGAGAAGCAGCTTCACGAGAAGCTCTGCGAAGCGGTGAACCACATGGAGAACAACTTTCCGTTCCCGGACGGGCGGCAGGAGGAATTCAGCGCGCGCTGGACGGGGTTCCTGAAGGTCGATGCGGCGGGGACGTACACGTTCTTCTCGACGACGGACGACGGTTCGCGGCTGTACTTGGGCGAGAAGCTGGTGCTGGACGACTGGAATCTGCACGGAACCGAAGAGCGGCAGGTTCAGGTGGAGCTGCAGCCGGGGATGCACGCGCTGAAGTACGAATATTTTCAGGGCGGCGGCGGCGCGGTGGCGAAGCTGGAGTGGCAGCGCCCCGGCGGCGCGCGGGAGTTGGTGGGCGTGAAGGACGTACGGTGCCCGCCGAAGAAGGAGCAGGGCCAGGAGGAGGGGGAGTTTTAAAGGGCGGGTAAACAGTACACGGTGAACGGTTAGGGCAACGCACGACTTAACGACAAGGCATGGGTCGGTATATTGTCCGTGATTGCAAATGACGGTGCGGGTTACTGAATTCCGAATGGCGCTAAACGCGTACGGATTGCCAAATCCAGAACCCTGAATTTCGGTTGGTTTAGTTCGTCCTTGCCCCTAAAAGGGAGCCGCGTCCGCGATCACGGCTAATCAAGGAGGGCTGAGCATGCCCAGCAATGCGATGCGTATGGCGGTGTGGGTTCTGGCGAGCTTGACCGGGCTGGGGCTTCACGCGGGCGAAGGCGAGCTGGTCAATACGTGGCTCTTCGTCGAGGGCGGTAAATTCTGGCAGCTTACGCTGACGGCGGACCGGCAGTATGCGATCACGTCCCCGGGCGGCCAGAAGGTACAGGGGCTTTATGCCGCGACGGGCACGGATTTGGCGCTGACGTATCCCGACGCGGTGAAGGCGCGGCGGCATTTCCGCTACACGGTGGCGGCCGATGCGCTGAGTTTGACGCAGTCCGATAAGGACCAGCCTTCGCGCGATGCGCACACGCTGAACGATCTGCCGCCGAAGACGGGGCGGTCGGACTGGCAGAGCCGCGCGGCGTACGAAAAGGCGTACCAGGAGCAGCAGGCGCGCGAAGCGGCGGAACGGGCCGCGAAGGCCGAAGCGGAACGGAAAGCGAAGGAGGAAGCGGAGCGGCTGGCACGCGAAGAAGCGGCACGACGCGAAGCTGAAGCTCGGGCCGCGCAAACGCAGGCGCCCGCGGTTCAGACGGCGGTCCGGCCCGTGCATCCTCCGGTTCCCGCCGACGCGGTCAAGCCTCCGGCCGATTATCCCGAACCGCTGCTGGCGCTGTGGGAAGAAGCGCGCAGCGACCAGGCGTACCGGCAACACCGCGAGCTCGCGGACCTGGCGTTCTTGAAGGGCGATTGGGAAGCGGCGCACGCGCACTACGAAGCGGCGCTGCATCACGAGCCGGAAGACGCGGAAGCGCGGACGCGGGCTTCGGCGGCGGCGGGCTGGCTGGCGGTGCTGCGCGGCGACGCCGCGCGCGAGCGGCGCGACTGGAAGACGGCGAAAGAAGAATATCACCGGGCAGGCGTGGCGTATCCGCCGCTGCGGGAGTTGTACGGCGCGCGGATGTCGCGGATGAACCGCTCGCGGACCGGGCAGGGCCAAGGGCGCCCGGGCGTTCCGGCCGGCGATGCCAACGCCGCCGCTCAAGAAGCGCGCATTCTCGACTTCGTCCGGAAGGAACAGTTCGACGAAGCGGAGAAGATCGCCGACGCGGCGACGGTGCTGCACCCCGAAAACGCGGACCTGCTGCGGCTTGAAGACGGCCTGGCCGACCTGCGCACGACGCGCGAACGCGCCGTGCTGGTGGGCGCGTCGCGGGTAAAAGCGCTGGAACTTCAGCAGCAGGCGGTGGCGATCGACGCGCGCGACGCGTACGCGGCGAAGCTGCTGCCGCAACTGGAGGCGCTCGACCAGCGCCTGGGCTCCTCTGTGCGCGCGGCGCGCGACTTGCTGCTGGCCAAGCGCTACGCGGAACTTAAGGATCAGCCGGCGGTGGTTCGCACCAGCGCTCGGGAGCTGAGCGAATGGTCGATCGCCGCACGCGACCACTACGAGGCGCAAGCTCGCGCGGCGCGGGAAGCCGGCGGATTCGACTTTGGCGTCTTCCGGGTCGGGAACAAGGAAGCGGGCGAGAAGAGCAAGAAGCTCGCCGCGTTGTCGGCGGCGTATGGAGAACTGGCTCGCAGCGCGGACGAGTTGAGCCGGAACTAGGCACTGTCCCGAAACCCTTCTTCGGCGTCTGCTTGCGGGGACCTGCGCAGCGCTTCGTCGGCCTCGCTCTGCTTGGTCCGCGCGGCGCATCCGCCTTCGATGCGTTTCGAGACAGAGCCTAGCAGATTTCGGATGCCGATTTTGAATATTGGCTGGCTGCGTTGGGGATGCGGGGGCGTGCTTCCCGCATCCCCGCCCTTTTCCTAGAGGGAGAAGGGAACGGCTTGAGTATGAAGCCGGCGCGGCGCGGCCACTTTCGCTTCCCCCTTATTTCGCATGCGGGCGAGACGCCCGCGATACCTGAAGGCGCAGGCGCGCAGTTACCGTTTACTGTTCACCGATCAGCGATTACCCTTCCCTTAAATTTTCCATCTTCCCAGCGAGGAAGCGACCCATGAGCAAGACGAAGGCGCCCGGCGCGGGCGGTCCGGCGGAGCGCGCGGCGCAGCTTCGGGCGGAGCTGGCGCGGCACGACCACGCGTATTACGTGCTCCAGAAGCCGTCGATCAGCGACCGCGCGTACGACGCGCTGTACCGCGAACTGGCGGACCTGGAGGCGGCGCATCCGGAGCTGGCGACGCCGGACAGCCCGACGCGGCGGGTGGGCAGCGAACTGCCGGAGGGCGAAAAGTTCGCCACGATCCCGCACCGGCGCCCGATGCTCTCGCTGGACAACACGTACAACGAAGAAGAGGTGCGGCATTTCGACGCGGAGACGGTGCGCAAACGGCTGGCGAAGGAAGGCGTGAGCGAAGCGCCGGAATACGCGGTGGAGCTGAAGATCGACGGGACGGCGGTGAGCTTGTGGTACGAACGCGGGGTCTTCGTGCGGGGACTGACGCGGGGCGACGGGACGCGCGGGGAGGAGATCACCGCGAATCTGCGGACGCTGAAGGAAATCCCGCTGCGGCTGCTGACGGCGGGGGAGCCGCCGGCGTTCGTGGAGCTGCGCGGGGAGGTGTACTTGCCGCGGACGGAGTTCGAGCGGACCAACAAGGAACGCGAAGACGCGGGGCTGGAGACGTTCGTGAATCCGCGCAACGCGGCGGCGGGTGCGCTGAAGCAGAAGAACCCGGCGGCGGTGGCGGAGCGGCGGCTGCATATCTTCATCCACACGCCCGGCGAGATGGAAGGCGCGACGTTCGCGCGCTACCACGAGTTCCTCGACGCGGTAAAGGCCTGGGGCCTGCCGGTGAACCCGCACCGCGCGGTCTGCGCGTCGATCGACGGGGTGCTTGCGTTCATCGCCGAATACGAGAAGAAGCGGCACGGCTACGACTACGACACCGACGGAATCGTGGTGAAGGTCGATCAGCTCGCGCTGCACCGCACGCTGGGGACGACGTCGAAGGCGCCGCGCTACGCGATCGCCTACAAGTACAAGCCCGAGGAAGCCGAAACGACGGTGCTGGATATCGAGGCGCACGTGGGCAAGACGGGGGTGCTGACGCCGCGCGCGCGCTTCGAGCCGGTCTTCGTGAGCGGGACGACGGTGACGTACGCCTCGCTGCACAACCAGGACGAGATCGACCGGAAGGACATCCGCATCGGCGACCGGGTGATCGTCGAAAAGGCCGGCGAGATCATCCCGCAGGTGGTGCGCGTATTGGCCGAGAAGCGGACTTCGGAGCTGCCCAAGTACCGGCTGCCGTCGAAGTGCCCGGTCTGCGCGACAAAAACGGTGCGGCGCGAGGACGAGGTGGCGCTGCGCTGCCCGAACGCGCGATGCCCGGGGCGCTTCCGGGAGCGGATCGTCTATTTCGCCAGCCGCGGCTGCATGGATATCGAGGCGCTGGGCGAGAAAATGATCGACCGGCTGATCGGAGCGGGGCTGCTGAAAGACCTGCCCGATATCTACGCGCTGGACCGTTCGAAGCTGATCGAGCTGGAGCGGATGGGCGAGAAGTCGGTCGATAACGTGCTCGCGAATATCGAAGCCAGCAAAAAGAACGACCTCGCGCGGCTGCTGGCGGCGTTGAACATTCCGCACGTGGGGACGCGCAACGCGGAGCTGCTGGCCGAGCATTTCGAGACGCTGGAGGCGCTGCGCGCGGCGCCGGCGGAGAAATTGGAGCAGGTGGAAGGCGTGGGCGAAGTGCTGGCGGCGGCGATCGTGGCGTTCTTCCAAGATGCGGACGAACGGCGGCGGCTGGACGCACTGGTGGCGGCGGGTCTGAATACCCGGAGCCTTACCGCGGCCACGCGCAAGCAGGCCGCCGCGGCGGGCGGGCCCTTCGCCGGGAAGGTGTTCGTCCTGACTGGGACGCTGGCCAAGCTGGGTCGCGAGGAAGCCTCGCAGTTGATCAAGGACCGCGGCGGGAAGACGGCTTCGTCGGTGAGCAAGAAGACCGACTACGTGCTGGCGGGCGAAGAGGCCGGGAGCAAGCTGAAGAAGGCGGAGCAGTTGGGCGTGAAGGTGATCGACGAGGCGGAGTTCGAGCGGATGTTGAAGGCGTAGGCTCCCGCGCCCTTCAGGCGTACCCGAGTTCGTCCAGACGGTCCTCGTCGAGGCCGAAATGGTGCCCGATCTCGTGGAGCACCGTGGTCTGGATCTCGCGCTTAAGTTCCTCCTCCGAGTCGCAGTCTTCGAGCAGCGGTTCGTAAAAGATCGAGATGCGCGGCGGCAGGCCGGGCGGGTCGTCGACGTGGCGCTCGGTCAGCGCATGACCCTCATAGAGCCCGTAGACTTCCTCGTCCGGTTGAAGCTCCAGCTCGCGGCGCTGGGCGGCGCTGGCGCGGGGTTGAAGGCTCAAAACGCATTCGGCGACGGCTTCGCGGAACTCTTCCGGCAGCGTGGCGAGGGCCTCTTCGGCGAGGCGGCGGATACGCTTCGGGGGCAGGTCAAGCGGCATGTCCGAACCTCCGGTGCAGCGCGGCGCGGTCAGAAGTAAGCGGCCCATAGGGGAGCTCGCGCCTCGCGCTGACTCTACCGCGCGCCGGGAATGAATTCATTCCATCCCGGATTGAATGCCTCCGGCGCGAGCGCGGTTCAGCACCCAAGACGGGCCACACAAGCGCTTCAAGCAGCCGGAAACCCGAGTTCGATAAATCCGCTTATAACCCTGGCGGACTCAAGGAATACGGAGTATATAGACTTAGGTACATAAGATAGGAGTAGGCATGGCCGACCCCCTTTCGCATAGCCGCTACTGGAAGCTTCCGACGCAATCGGATCAGCCGCTGTATCAGCAGATCCGCGAATTGATTCTGCGTCACTTGGAGGCCGGGCGCGCCAAGCCGGGCGATCTGCTGCCGTCGTACCCGTGGCTTTCGAAGACGCTGGGCGTCGCGGACAAGACGGTGCGGCAGGCGTATGCGGAGTTGGAACGCGCGGGGGTGCTGGAGATTCGGCGCGGCAAGGGGACATTCGTCGCGCACCGCGGGACGGAAACGGGCGCGGACTTGGCCAAGACGGGTGTTATAGGCATCCTGCCTCCGCCCCTCCCCGTGGACCTCTCGGACGAGACCTTTTTCTGGCGCGTCATGCGCGGGATGCAGGAGGCGGCGTTCGCGGAGCACCTGGACACGCTGGTGCTGGCCCGAGCGGGCGATCTGCGCAACCCGGGGTCGGCCGAACGGCTGGCCGACCGGCGGCGCATGGACGGCCTGGCGCTGCTGGGGCAGGCGGCCGAGGACTTCCTGAAACGGCTGCACGCGCTGCACTTCCCGGCGGTGCTGGTGGACGCGCATTTCGAGCAGGCTCCGGTGGACTGCGTGGTGCTGGACAACGCGGGCGCGGGGCGGGATCTGACCTACCGGCTGATCGGGCTGGGGCACCGCAAAATCGGCTTTCTGGGCATTCCGCGCGGGCAGAGCAGCAAAGAGCGCGAGGCGGGCTACCGGCACGCGATGGGCGCGGCGGGGTTGCCGGTGTCGCCGGACTGGGTTGCGCGCGCGGACGTGGACCTGGGCGAGTCGGGGCAAGCGGCGGCCGATGCGCTGCTGGACCGGGGCCTGACGGCCGTGGTGGCCTTCAACGGCGGGCTGGCTCAGGGTGTCGCGGAGGTAGCGGCCAAGCGCGGGCTGCGCGTGCCGCGGGATTTGTCGATCGTGGCGACCGCGGCTTCGGGGCTGTGGATGCTTCCCGGCGGCATCCCGCTGGAGCATCTGGCGTTCGATCCGCAGGAATTGGGCACGCGCGCGGTGAAACTCTTGGCCGAACGGATCGCGGGTTCGGACGAACTGCCCCGCAAATCGGTGGTGCCGGCGCGGCCGGTGGCGGGCGGCAGCCTTGCGCCGCCGGGCACGACGGGTTCCCGGTAAGTCGCATTCGTTCAACGGGCATGCGAAGCAGGGCATGGGCGGCGTCACGCTCGCATGTATAGGAGAATCGAAGATGTCGACCGGATATGCGGTGTGGGTGGCGGTGCTGGCGGGAAGCATGGCGCTGGGCGTGTACGGCTCGGAAGCGCCCGAAGCCCCGAAGCGATTCGTGTACGGCTGGTTCCCGAAGAACATGAAGGATTGGAGCACGCAGGCGCTGGACTGGCCGGCGATCACGCATCTTTGTTTCCGTTCGGTGGTGGTGCAGCCGGACGGGACGATCAAGATCGGCGGCGCGTGCAGTCCGGAGCAGATCCGTGCGCTGCGCAAGGAATCCAAGGAGCACGGCGTCAAACTGTGCGTGCTGGTGTGGGGCACGAACAAGGCGAACAGCGATGCGTATCTGGCGCGGCATACGGGCGTCTTCGCGGAGCAGATCGCGGCCTTCGTGAAAGAGTACGAATTGGACGGCGTGAATTTAGACGACGAGACCTGGCACGAAAAGAATTCGGTGACAGGAGAAAGCAACCGCGAAGCGGTGACGGCGCTTTTCAAGCAGACGCGGGAGCAATTGGACAAGATCCGGCCGGGCCTGCATCTCTCGTACGCGTCGCCTCCCGTGATCAGCGCGGAAGACAAATTCGGACAAGCCTGGATGGACTACCGGGCCATCGCGGCGCAGATCGACCACTTCACGATCATGAGCTACTGCATGACGCCGCCGACGATCGGCTGGACGGGGAGCGCTCAGGCGGTGCGCGGGGGCGGTAAGGTAGGCGAGCATCCGCGCGACTACGCGACGCTGATGGAGGATTACTTAAAGGCGACCGGCGGCGCCAAGGAGAAGCTGATGCTGGGGATCGACTTGGGTCGCGGCGGGACGGAATGGACGGCCGCGGGGCCGGGCCGGGGGGCGAGCATCGTAGGCAAACCAAGGGCGCTCTCGGCGGCCGAGGCGCGCGCGAACGCCGAGAAGCATGGCCGGAAGTTCGATCCGGAGCAGCAGGCGCCATACTACGAATATCGCGATGGCGAGCACTGGATTCAAGGCTGGTACGAAGACGAGGAATCGTTCGCGGCAAAGTTGAAGCTCGCACGCGACCTGCAATTACCGGGCGTCTGTCTGTGGGTACTCGACGGCGTGGCGGAGCCGGAGAGCACGTGGAAGGGACTAAAGCATTATCTAACGCCCATGGCCGCGAAATAGCTTCGGAACGTCAGAATCTGCTTCAGGCTACTTCTCCCCCGTGGAAGTGCCCACATCGAGAGCATTGACCAAGGGCCGGTCGGAGACGATGGCGCGCGGGTTCTGGGTGCGGAAATAGCGTTCGGACCAGTCGCTGCTGAAGAGGACCACGGGCTGGCCGGCCGCATCGAGGACTTTGACGCTGTCGGTGGGCAGGATCAGATCGTCCAAATCGGTGGCTCCAGGCGCGGGACCGACCCAGCGCAAGACCGTCCAGGGGCATTTTTCGAGGCGCGACTGGACCCCGTATTCGCTCTCCAGGCGGTACTGCACCACTTCAAATTGCAGCGGCCCCACGGCGCCCAATAGCGGCACGCGCAGCGCCGCGTCGGGCATTTCGAACGTCTGGATGACGCCTTCCTGCAGGAGCTGTTCGACGCCGGCGCGGAAGCGTTTGTACATGGACGGCTGCGGGCAGTGCAGGAACGCGAAGCATTCGGACGGAAAGCGCGGAATCTCGTCGAAGACGATGGAGGTGTCTTCGGTGAGGGTATCGCCGACGCGAAAGTCGGCGTGTCCGACGACGCCCACGATATCGCCGGGAAACGCCTCGTCGACGGTGTCGCGGTCCTGCCCGAAGAGGCGGTGCGAAGCGGCGAGGCGGAGCTTCTTTCCGGAGCGCGCGTGGGTAACGGTCATGCCGCGCGTGAACTGGCCGGAACAAATGCGGACAAAAGCCAGACGGTCGCGGTGGTGGGGGTCCATATTGGCTTGGATTTTAAAGATAAATCCCGAGAAAGCCTCGGTCTCAGGCGCGACAACGCCGCCGCGCGCGATGCGCGGCGCCGGCGGAGGCGCGTAAGATAGGAAGCCGTCGAGCAGCAATTGCACGCCGAAATTATTGAGCGCGCTTCCGAAGAATACGGGGGTCAATTCTCCGTCCAAGACCGCTTCGAGGTCGAAGGGCGCGCCGGCGCCTTCGAGCATTTCCAGTTCCTCGGTGACCTGCTTATGGGTTTCCGGCGGGATCTGCTGGACGACGAAGGGGTCCGCGAAGCCCGCCGTCTCGACGGGAGCGCGGTACGCGCCTCCGGGGGTGCGTTCGAAGAGATGGACCTTGCGGTCCAGGCGGTCGTAGACGCCCTGGAATTGATTGCCCGAACCGACCGGCCAATTCACGGCGAAGGCGTGAATGCCGAGCACCTTTTCGATTTCGTCCATCAGCGAGAGGGGTTCCCGCGCGGATCGGTCGAGCTTGTTGACGAAAGTGAAGATCGGGATTTTACGGCGGCGGCAGACCTCGAATAGTTTGCGCGTCTGGCTCTCGATACCTTTGCCGGCGTCGACGACCATCACCGCGGCGTCGACGGCGGTAAGCACACGGTAGGTGTCTTCGGAGAAGTCGTTGTGTCCCGGCGTATCGAGGAGGTTGACCGAAAAGCCCCCGTACTCGAAATGGAGCACCGTCGAACTGACGGAGATGCCGCGCTTCTTCTCGAGTTCCATCCAGTCGGAGACGGTCGCTCGCTGGTTGCGCCGCGCCTTGACCGAACCGGCCAATTGTAGCGCGCCGCCGTAGAGCAAGAATTTCTCGGTGAGCGTGGTTTTTCCGGCGTCGGGGTGCGAGATGATCGCAAAGGTCCGGCGTTTGGCGATTTCGGCGATGGCGCGCATGGTTCGTTCTGGTTTCGAGAAATAAAAAAGGGAGAGCGCGGAGCCGCCGCGTGCGGGGCTCGGATCAGGGCGGCGTACAGCCGGCGGCGCAAAGCATGCGGGCGCTATCCATAACCTTCTTATAAAATGCGGGCGTGGAACTGGCAACGCCGAGAATGAGCGGATGCCGCGCGGAGATACGAAGATGACGGTCTACGCCATGGCGGGCGCGGCGCTGGGGTTTCTGGGCTGGGCGGCCTACCTGCCGGTGCTGCGCGTGCCTGCGTGGCGCAAGTCGATGTGGCCGGTCTGGAGCCTGACGCTATTGGGCGCCGCGCTGGGCGGCGGCGCGTGGCTGGCGGCGAGCGAACGGAGCGCGGCGCTGCATCTCGCCGCCGCGGCGGCGTTGGGCGAATGCGCGCTGTGGGCGCTGCTGTTTTTCACTTCGATGCGCGTACCCGCTCGAAGCGGACGGCCCGCGGCCGGACAACCGTTTCCGCCGCTGGCGGTGCTTTCGGAGCACGGCGAGACGCTGCATACCGAAGCGTGGCGCGGGCGCGGGCCGCTGCTGCTCGTCTTTTTCCGCGGCTTCTGGTGACCGTCGTGCGTTTTGGAGCTCCGAGGTCTCGGAGCCGTCGCGCAGGAACTGGAACGCCAGAGCGGACAACTCTGGTCGATCGCGTTGCACACGCCGGACGAGTTACGCGCGGGGCGCGCTTCGTATCCGGAGATTCCCGGCGTGCTCGGGACCGTGGAAGACGTAAAGGCGCTCGAAGCGCTTCACCTGCTGCATCGTTCGGCCTTCAAGACGATGGCCGATGCGTCGAACATTCTGATCGATCACGACGGCATCGTGCGTTGGACGTACTACAGCGCGCGGAATACGGACCGCGCGACGCCGGAGGAGGTTCTCAGGGCCGTACGCGGTAAATCCTAAGCCAATCCGTAGCGCATCCTTATTTAGCTTGAATCAGGGCGATGATTTCCTCGCGGGCGCGGTCCCAGGCGTCTTCTTCGTAGCTCCACATGGGCTTCTTGGGATCGTAGGCTTCGGGCGCCCAGGTTCGGCGGCCCATGGCGGTATACACTTTATCGACTATCGCCTGCACCTTGGCGCGGCCAGCCTTGGCTTCGGCGAGCTTGAGCAGCTCCCATTCCTCTAGCCCTTCGCGGAGGAGCTTCAAGCGCCGGGAGACGACGGGCATTTTAAGATCCTTTAGCGCGGCAAATGCGGGGGCACCCGGCATGCTGAGGTCGCCGGGATAAATCAACTGCCCGTCGCCAGGTGGAAACTTGGGGTGCGATTTCCATCCGTTTACGTACATCAAATCCCAATAGAGGTGCCCATATGCTTTCTCGTACCACCACGCCCAACCCATGACTCGGGGCTCCCAGGCCGTCTTGACGGTCTGGATGTCGAAGGTGAAGTAGGGCCAGCCCTGCGCGTTGCTGACGTAGAACCAGAGTTCCTTGCCCTCGGGGCGAGCGCGGTCCCATTCTTCTCGTCCGCGGGGAAGCTTATTCTGCGCGTACCAGGGGCCGTACACTTTCAGCGCTCGGGAATAGTGCGTAAGCACTTCCTCCAGCACGGATCCGTCGCGGTTGAGGGTGCAGAGAAGCTTTCCTTTCCATTCGGGAACTTCGCGCAAAACAATCTTCGCCGTCTCCAGGGCGCCCTGTATGGCGCTCTCGTCGGGCTCGTCTTTCAGGTAGACGAAGCTTTTTTCAAAGAGATTTTTCTCCTTCAAATGAGCGGCGATGCGCTTGAGCTGATCGGCCAATTCCTTTTCCCGTTCGGGCGTGGGCTTCACGGCGTCGGGAATGTAGACGCTCACCCACCCTTTCCCATCCGGGTTGAAGCGGTCGAGAAACTCGAGTCCGAAATCGGCTCGTCCGGCCAGCGCCAGGTAGTGGTACGACGTCGCCTGGATGCGGTGGCGCTGCATTTCGCGCGCATAGGCATCGATGTTCGCTTTGACGTGCGGATGCGCGCGCAAATTGTAGAGCGAAGGAATGGTGGAATCGACCGGGATCGCGGCATCGAGCACGGTGAGGGCGATGGGGACGGCGACGAGGGTCTTGTCTCCTTCGCGCAATTCGACGCGCCCTGAATAGGCGCCGGGCTTCGTATTGGCCGGAATGTACATATCGAGCCAGAAGGCGATGGTCTTCTGCGGTTCCGGGCGAACGGCGTTGGCCACGTTCGTCCCGTCCGCGAGTTTCAGGGGAATCAACGCGTCGGGAAAGGCGCCGAGCTTCCGGACACGATTCGGATCCTTCGCTTCGTCCACCTGCGTTCCGTGATCCACCACGATTTCGGCGGCCCGGTATAACGTCAGGTGCTGCTTCGCCAGTTCAGTTCCGTCCGGCCCTTTTAGCGCGGTCCATTCGATGCTTACATCGGCTCCGGGGACGGCGCCGACCCTCAACGCGAGCTGCGCGGTGACGAACTCGCCGCGCACGCCGCTTCGAATAATGCGCTCTTCGGAGCCCTTGACGCGTTCGGGGAGGATCATCTCGCCCGAGGATTCGGGCCAGAAGGAAACTTCCGCGCGCACCGAAAGCGCGGCCAAGGCGGCTACGAGGGCCGCCAGCAGGAACCTGGTCATCGCGTATCTCCGTTGGGGCGCTTTACCACTGCCCGTGCAGCGCGGCTTTGTATTCGTCGCGAATCTTTTCGATCGCGGCAACGACGTCGGGGGTCAGGACGAGATCGGCGGCGGCCAGGTTATCCGCGAGCTGCGCGGCGTTGCTCACACCAAGAATCGCGGCGTTCACCGCGGGCCGCTGGATGACCCACGCGAGCGCAAGCCGGCCGAGGGGAATTTCCACTCGTTTGGAAAGTTCGGCGAGCTTCTCGACGGCCGCGACGCGTTCGGGCTTGAGGAGGCGGTCTTTCCAGCTCGGATGATCCTTCACATGAACGTCGAGCCGACTTCCGGCCGGGATGCCGTTGGCGTACTTTCCGGTCAGCATGCCGCCGCAGAGGGGGCTGTAGACGACAAGCCCATAGCCGAATTCCTGGCCCAGCGAGGCGAGCCCCACGTACTTGCCGTGATCTTCAACGAGCCCCGGCTGGAGCATGCTGTATTCGGGCTGGTGCGAGACGGGGTATTCGACCTTCAGCTCGTCGCAAGCTTTGAGCATTTTCAGGGTAAAAGTGGAGTTAAAATTCGAGAGCCCCCAGTACAGAATTTTGCCCTGCTTGAGCAGGCGGTCGATGGTGGCGGCGATCTCTTCCAACGGCGTGACGCCGTCGTAGCCGTGGAGCTGGTACAGGTCGATGAACTCCACGCCCAAGCGCTTCAGGCTGGCGTCGCACGCATGCACCATATGCTTGCGGCTCAGTCCGCGGCGATTGGGACCTTGCGCGCCGTAGCCCCAGCGGCATTTCGTCGCGAGAACCACCTCGTCGCGGGGCAGTTCGCGCAGACGCTTGCCGAGCAGCGATTCGACTTCGCCCTTTTCGCCGTAGGAGTCGGCGGTGTCTATGAAGTTGATCCCCGCATCGAAGGCTTGCCGAAGCAAAGTTGCGTCCGCGACCTTGTGTTCGAGCATGGTTCCGTATGCGAATGCGGAAACTTGCATGCCACTGCGGCCCAATTTCCGGAATTGCATGGTTCACACCCTTTCGTGCTCGCGCGCGTTCTCTTGGCCGTGCGTCGTTCGCAGGGCCTCCCCTGCTCCCTTCAGGTCAACTTCAACAGCGCGCCGGCCAGTACGCTCGGCGCGGTAATCATCGGGTCATGCCCGGCCGTAAGTTCAAGGCGTTCAAAATTCAGCGGCGCTTCTTCCACCTTTTCTTGGGGCCAACGGCACTGAATGAACGTGCGGCCCATGGCGCCGTCGCTCCAGTTTGCATCCAACCGCGCGGGCTCCAGAAAGCTGCGCAGCGGATGCGGCGTCAATCGCGCGCGGAGCCAAGCACGGTCGCCGGCGTCCTCAACGCCGAAGAGATCGTTATCGGGCGGCGGGACCAGCCAGTCGCACCCACCGCGCTTGGCCCTGTCCCGCGAGCGCGCCACGAAATCCGGACCCTTCTGGTCGGCCAACGAGCGGCCATCTTCGGCGACGAATCCGTCCAGGATCACCACGCGGGCCATCCGTTGGGGCGCGCGCGAGGCGGCGGCGCATGCGACGATGCCCGCGTAACTATGCCCCACCAGCACGACCTCGCGAAGGTCCTCCCATTCGAGCAGCCCCAGCACGTCGCGGACATGCGTCTCCAAGCCCACCTCCGGCGCGGCCAGATGGGAGCGTTCGCCCAACCCGGTCAGCGTGAAGCCGTAAGCCGCATGCCCGGCCGCGCGCAAAAGCGGGATGAGTCTCTGCCAGCACCAGCCGCCGTGCCACGCGCCGGGTACAAGCACGAATGCGGCCACGCGATTCCCGCCTTCCCGCGCGATGCGCGCTACTTCAGGACCTCGGGCTTTCCACCGGGTACGAGCGTGTACTTGCTTCCGGAAGCGACGCCCTTGCATTCGGTGCGCACGGGTTCTTTGCCGGGGAAGGTCACGCGCAGGTCGAAGGTCTCGAGCGTTCCGAGGCCGACGTGCACGGCCTGCCCGTCGGGACGGGCCTTTTCCGACCAGATCGGTTTGGCGTTCGGCTGTTCCATTTCACCGGGTTTGAAGACTTCTACCAGCGCGCCTACTGCGAACGGATTGGGCTTCGCCATGCGCGGGAAAATGCGCGTAAAGCGCCCGGGCTTCACCGCGGACGACAGGTAGATCTGAATCTGCTCCCCGCGGCCGCCGATGCAGACATCGAGCGTCCCGTTGTCGTCGATATCGCAGACGACCACCGGATTGGCATCCCAGCCCCCGGTGCTCAACACCTGTTCGAAGGTGCCGCCCACATTTTCATACACTTCTTCCACTCCATTCCGCGGATTGGAGACGACCAGATCCAGATCCCCGTCGTTGTCGAGATCGTTGGGCCATGCTCGGAGCATGTAGGGTCCGGTTTTTTCGAGGAAGCTCTTGAGTTTACCGGCCTGAATGGCGAACTTTCCTTTTCCGTCGCCGAGGTAAAGACCGGCTTCCGTACCAAAGGCCACGATGACGTCCAAATGGCCGTCGCCCGTGAGGTCGCGGACCAGGATCGGAGTGCCGTTCTTCGGCAGGCCCAGTTCAGCGGTCCGATCGGCGAGGGCGCCGTCTTCGGCGGCAATGAGGTAGCGGCCCGCCGAGGTCGCGCCGTAGCCTCCGGAGAGAGCCACATAAGCATCGTCGCGACCGTCTCCGTTCAGATCGCCTGGGATGCGCACGTCCCAGCCAAGGAAGCGGTTGTTTTTCTGCTGCTTGAGCGCCGCGAATTCCTCAAGCAAGGCCGCGGGAATGCGCTCTTCGGGAATGACTCGGATTTTCGGTTCCGATTTCGCCTGAAAACTCTTCACGGACGGATCGAAGTGGTAGTTCAACCTCGTTTCCCTGTGGTTGCCCCAGAGGTCCGGAATGCCGTCACCGTTCAGGTCGATCACTTCCGCGGCATGCGAGAGCGGATGAAAGCTGAAGGGCGCTTCGACAAACTTTTTACCTTCGAGATTGAAGAAGCTCTTGGCCTTGGCCTCGTCCGAAAATCCCGCCAAGTCCAGCCAGCCGTCGCCGTCGAAATCCCAAGCCCAAGGGCGGTCGTCGGCGCCGCTAAGC
Source organism: Planctomycetota bacterium (assembly GCA_045863855.1). Classification (GTDB taxonomy): domain Bacteria; phylum Planctomycetota; class SZUA-567; order H5-PLA8; family H5-PLA8; genus H5-PLA8. Next base: position 16,624 of record BTVV01000019.1, read on the forward strand.
TTTGGGACGCCTAAATCCTTAATTACATCCACGAAGGTGAGCTTTCCCGACTCCTTCAGCATGTTCTTAAACAATCGGCCGCCCGGCTGGCCGTGGTGCGCGGCCACCAGATCGAGGTCGCCGTCGTTGTCGTAGTCGAACGCGGTGAGCCCCCACGGCCACCAACCGTGGCTGCCGAACTTGCCGCCCTGGCTTTCGAGTTCCTCGGCCTTCCACTTCTCCATGATGGCTTTGAGCCCGGTCTCTTCATCCTTGGCGGGCGTGAGGACGAGGTTCTCGGCGCGGCAAAACCCCGCGGCGAGCAAGACGGAGGCGAGGACGACAAGCCTTCGATCTCGAATGCGCATGATTTTCTCCTTAAAGACTGCCTACTTAACGATGGCCGAGAAACCCTTGACCGTCACGGCGCCGCGCCCGGCGACGCCTACACCAAAGCTTTCGGTGTCCCTGAATCCCGCGCCGGTACGATAGCGGAATGCGGAGAGGACCTTGCCTTGCAGGTCCAGCACGCGCCAGGTTTGAATATGCGAGCGCTGCGTGACCAGATTGAACCATTCGTCATTCCTGTACGCGGCGCGGAGTACATCGCCGGTATGGCTTGGACTGCCCTCCAGGACCGCGGCGACGCCTTCGCGCCAAGCCGGATCGAGGTAAGCGAATTCCGGCGCGCCCGTGCGGCGCAGGCCCAGCAGCGCGCGGCCTCCCGGCGCGGCCTTAGCCTGGAGCATGGCGAAGCTCGCTCGCTTGGCCGGAGGCATCCAGAGAAATGCGGGCGCGCCGTCCGTAGACTTGAGCACCAAGCCTTCGGAGCCGGACTCGAAGGTCAAGTTGGCGGTCTTTTCCCAGCCTTCGGCGGCTTTGGCATCGAGCGCGGGAAGCGGCTTGGCCATTTCTTCCTTGCTCTTGGCGGTCAAGGCTTCGGTTTCGCCCACGTCCCCGCCGTAATCCGGTCCGGTGGCCGGATCGAAGGAGACTTCTGCCTTGACCTCTTCGGGAGTAAGCGGCCGGAACTTGATGTTCCTGTATTCGTGGCTGGCGGTGTCGAAGACGCGCGCGCCGGAGAAGCCGAAGGCGATGCGCCCTTGGCGGAAATCGGCGCCCGCGGCGGCGCTCCAGTCGTCGAAGGCTTCGGTGGTCCAGCGTTCGGGCTCGGGCGTGCCGGCCTTCCAGACCTTGGCCTTGAGTTGCGGCCCGGCGCAGCGCACGCGGAGCGAGAGCCAACCTGGATGAATGTAACCCTTATACCGGCCGCGGCCGACGAAGACCGTCCGGTCGCCTTTGATGCGCTGGATCTGCAGCGGTGCGCTGTAGCCGTGCAAACCAATCGAATACCCTTCGCCCTTCTCGTTCAGGCGGAAGCCGACGAGCATGAACGGGCAGTCGGCGAAACCCTTGTCGGGCATGACCCACTGAAAGTCCCAGCTCATCTCGAAGTCGCCGAGGTCGCGAGGCCAGTCCTTACGAGCCGCCCACACGGTGCCGATACCTTGGAGCGCTTCGATCTTCTTGCCTTCGAAAAAGGGTTTGCCGAGATTCATTTTTCCGGCCAGTACGCCGTCGGAAAAGGTGAAATGCTTCTCGAGGGTGGGCGTATGTTCCTTGAGCAGCGACGCTTCCAGGCGGTCGGTATCGGTGGTGGGCACGAGTTCCCAACCTTCGGGTCCGTCGGCGGCGCCGAGCGAGGCAGCGAAACACCACGCGGCGCAAACAAAAGCGATTCGGAAACGGGCAGTCACTTGGAATCCTCCTGCAAGCCGGTGGGGGTAATGGTGGCACGGGAGCGTGCTTCGACGGCGGAGAGCGTCAGGATTTTGGGTTCCTTGCCGGGAAAGGTGACGCGCAGGTCGCACGCTTTCTCGGCGCCGAGCCCAATCGCGATCGCGATCCCGTTCGAGGGGGCCGCCACGCGCCGGATAGGACGAGCGCCGGGTTTGTTCAATTCGCCCGCTTTAAAGCACTCGAGTTTGGCGCCGACCGCAAACGGATTGGGTTTGTCCATGCGCAGGCAGACGTTCAAGCGCAGGCCCGGTGTGGTGGAACGATTGAGGAACACGGAGACCGTCTTACCGGGTCCGCCGACGCAGACATCCTCCGCGCCGTCGCCGTCGAGGTCGCAGACGACCACGGGATCGGCGTCCCACGCTCCGGTGCGGGCGACTTCGCGGAACGCGCCTTCGCCGGCATTGGCGTAGATCACCGCGGCCCCGCCGCGCGCGTTGGAGACCACGAAATCAGGGCGTCCGTCGGCATCGAAATCCGCCGGGTAGATTTTGTGCGGGTAGTTTCCGCGCGCCTTTAGGAATTCGGTGAGCGGGCCGGGCTTCAGAACAAAGCGTCCGCCCTCGGCGCTCGCGTAGAGCCCCGCACCGATCGCAAAAATATCGTCGCGACCGTCGCCGTTCACGTCGGCGAGGTAAACGGGCGTGGCGTCGAGCGGCAGCCCAAGGGACTCGGTGGCGTCGGCATAGGTACCGTCGGCGGCGGCCAGCAGGTAGCGCCCGAAGGTCGCGCCGCCGTAGGCGGCGAAACCGTTGACCACCAGGTCCGGAAGCCCGTCGCCGTTCAAGTCGCCGTTATCGATAAGGAACGCTTTCAGGAAGCGGTTTTTAGCGTCCTTTTTCAGCTCGGAAATATACTCTTTGACCGTGGCCGGCAGCTTCTCGAAGCGCGCATCGGCCATGTCCTCGCGCTTGAACTTTCGCGTGGCCGGATCGTACAGGTGTTTGGAGCCCGACTTCGGCGAGGCCGCGTCGAGATATCCGTCGCCGTTCAGATCGCCGATCTGATTCACGCCTTCGAGCTGCCCGAAGGCGTAGCCCATCGCTTCGAACGACTTGCCGCTTTTGTTGAACCAGAGGGTATTGGGTTCCGCGCTGTTGTAGCCGAGGTCCAGGAACCCGTCGCCGTCGATGTCCCAAACGACCGGCCGAAACGTACCGCTCAAGGCTTCCGCGGGCAGCCCGAGTTCGGGGTTGGCGTTGACGAACGCGAGCTTACCCGTCTCTTTCTGCGTATTCTTAAGGATCATCGACCTCGGCGCGCCGTGGTGCTGCGCGACCAAATCCAGATCGCCATCGTTGTCGTAATCGAAGGCCTCCAGACCCCATGGCCACCAGCCGTGGCTGCCAAACTTGCCACCCTGACGCTGAAGTTCGTCGGCATGCCATTTTTCGATGATCGCCTTGAGTCCGGTATCGGGTTCCGGCGCAGGCGCAAAGGCCACCGACTCGGCCTGCACCGAGCCTAAAAGCGCGGTGGCGAGCAGGATGGATAAGGCCAGTTTCGACATAAGCAGCCCCTTCCCGATTAGATCGTAATGCTTTCGAGGCCAATCCTTTAGAGCTTCGATCAGGCTCAAGTATCGAGGCTCGTTGCCCTGTATCGGTTGTGGATTCCGATTGACTAAACATCTTTAGTTCATTAGTGTATACACCGGGATTTCAAAGAGTCTCTGAAAAAGGGGACGATTCCTAAGGCGGCAGGATTGCGCGAAACACGTGTGCATGGAACCGGGCGAAATGGCGAAACGCACTGCTAAGCAGGAACGACCGCTACCTAAAGGATGCTCGCTGACGGCCGTGGCCAAACGTGCGGGCGTATCGATCACGACGGTCTCGTTCGTGCTGAACGGTAAATCGGCCTCGATCAAGATCGCCGAGGCGACACGGCGCAAGGTGATCGAGGTGGCTCGCGAATTGAATTACCGTCCGCGCGTGCCGCGGCTGTACGACGCGCAGATCGCGCCGCTCTTCCGGCACATCGGGCTGGCGTTCGTGAACGCGCTGGGTCAGGAGGTCCACGAGTTTTTCGGTCCGGCGGTTTACGAGATCCTAAACCGCTCGGGCAAGGAAGGCGTGCTGATCCACAGTTGCGACGGTCTGGCGCCCGCAGCAGTGGCGGAGTATTGCGCGGGCCTGCGGGAGCGCGATTGCGACGGGCTGATTCTGTTCACGTTTTCGACGGAGCGCGAGGCTTGGGTGGACGACGTGCGCGCTTCGGGGATGCCGTTCGTCTTTTTTAACCGCGATTTCGGGCCCGATATTCCGTGCGTGCTGATGGACCATGCGGGCGGCGCGGCGAGCCAGGCGGCTCTGCTGGCTCAATTCGGGCATCGCCGGATCGGGCTGTTCGAGACGGTGCTGCCGGGTCCGGCGTACGAGCGGCTGGACGGCGCGCGCGCAGGTCTGCGCAAAGCGGGCGTGTACGACGCGGCGCTGGAGTTTGCCGCGCCGTACGACCTGGATGCGGCGAGTAGCCAAGCTTGGGAATTCCTGAGCGCCCATCCCGAAGTGACCGCCGTATTGGGCACCACGGATATCGTTTCGATGGGCGTCTTGCGCGCCGCCGCTCGATTGGGCCGGCGCGTACCCGCGGACTTGTCGGTGGCTTCGCTGGACGGGTACGAGCCGGGGCGCTTCGCCGATCCTCCGCTGTGCTCGATCGAGTACCCGCGCGTACGGATGGGCCAGGAGGCACTGGAGTTGCTGCGCGAACGCGTCTTAAACGGCGCGGTATCGCCTGCCCGGCGGATCGTGAGCGGCGAGCGCTTGCCGGGGCGCAGCGTCGCGCCGCCGCGCAGGTAGTGTCAATTCGCCGAACGATCGGCGCCGGTTTCGAATGCCTGCCGCGGGCGCACACGCCAAAGCAGGAACTGGCCGCCCGCCAGCGCCAGCGCACCCCAAGCTCCGGCGTACCGGATGGGCGCGGTCTCGTACGAGAAAAGGCGATCCAGAAAAACCGGCCACGAAGTCAGCAGGGGTACGGCCAGGCAGTAGAAGACGAGCAACGATCCGCAGCCGGCCCCAATGTACGTGAGCGCGACGCCCAGCGCGTAGCACCAGCGCGGCGCAGCGCGCACATGTCCGCGGCGTGAAGCATGCAGGAAACTCACCACCAGCGCGGCGCCACCGGCCAAGCCGCCCAGCACTCCGTACGGTACAAGTTCATCCGGAGATAGCGCTTGGTAGGCGGTAAAGTAAAGCGCAAGCAGGAACGAGACGCCGATCAGATCGGTGGTGTAGAGCAGCGGTTGCGCATCCTGTTCTTCGGCGCGGCGGCGTCGCTCCAGGACCCACAGGCGCCAGGCGGCCAGGACCATCGCCGATCCGGATAGGCTCAGCGAGAACCAGCCGGATTGCGGGCGCGCGCCCACGCCGTAGAGGAAAAAGTATCCGACCATCACGAAGCCGGCCGAAGCGACGGACAGGATGCCCCACAGTACGGCGCGCTCGAAGTTTGGGTTCCAACCGATCCGCTTCGCCAAGACGCTCGCTCCCGGTACGCTTTGCTCATCGAGTCTTATACCTGATACGCTTGAACGCGGCGCGGGGTTTGGCATGAGCAGCGCGATGGAGTTTCCGATCAAGGCCGTCCCAGGCGGCGTGGAATTCGCCGTGCGCGCGACCCCCGGCAGCGCGAAATCCGGCGTGCGCGGATTGCACGGCGGCGCGCTGAAGGTCGCCGTGCAGGCTCCACCCGAAAAGGGCAAGGCGAACGAAGCCGTCGCCGAGGTGCTTGCCGCGTTTCTCGGCGTGCCGCCTCGAGCGGTAACCGTGGTGGCGGGGCACACGTCTCGCCAAAAACGGGTGCAGGTGCTGGGCGTAAATGCGGCGGCGGTGCGGCAACGGATGGCCTAACAGCCCAGCGTCCGGGAAGCGTCTAAGCGTACGTGAACGGTCCCCCGCCCTGCGCGGCGAGACGCTCGCGGACCTGGACGCCGCTCAAGGCCGCCACCGGCTGCTTCGAACGGACACTCAGCGCCGCCGCGCAACCGGCGGCTTCGCCCAGGGCCATGGCGGTGACGGTTACGCGGGTGCTGCTGGCGGCCACGCGGTCGGCGGAGTGGCAGCGCCCTGCGACGAGGAGATTCTCCACGCCGCGCGCGACGAGGGAGCGGTACGGAATGTCGTAAGGCTGCGGCGGGACCACCTTCTCTTCCTTGGGATGCGCAGAGCCTTCGGTGGCTTTGTTGGGATGCAAATCGGTGTACCAACTGCCCGTGGCGATGGCGTCGTCGAAGTCCGTGCGCGCCCGAATCTCCTCGCCGCTCAACACATGCGCTCCGGCGATTCGGCGCGTTTCGCGCACGCCGATGTACGGACCGCTGCCGATGAAGTAGCTCTCTTCGAAGCCCGGCACTTCGCGCTTCCATATCTGCCACATCGTCCACGCGTCGCGGCGGCCTTGCATTTCTGCGCGCGTGAGATCGAACGGATCGACCGCATCGCCGGGCACCCGCACGGCATGCACGTACGCCTCGTCCTTCGCAAAAGCATCGCAGAGTCCCGGGCCGTAGTAGTGGGGCAGTTCGCCCCGTGCGTGCGCGGACTTGACGGCCTCGCGGGCAAGCGTCCGCGTCTGCGGTTGATACCGGACGTTGCCGACCCGGAAGTGCATCGTCATCGGCATGCGCTGCGGGTTGGGATCCAGCGGACAGTTCGAAAAGGCCGCGACATCGGCATCGCCGCTGGCGTCGATCACGACTTGGGGCTCGATGCGCAGGAGCCCCTGCTTGGTGGCGACGCGCACGGCTTCGATGCGTCCGGTGCGGACCTCGGTTTCGCAGGCCACCGCGTGAAAGAGCACGCGCACTCCGCCTTCGTTCAAGGCGTCGTCTGCGGCGAGCTTGAACTCGTCGATGTTGAAGAGCGCGATGCTGCCGTGGCGCGTCAGACCGCCGACGGCGGTCTTGATCTCTTCGATCTGCTTCGCGCCGGCATGAGCGAGGCCCAAGCGTTCGCACAACTCTAGTGCGATGCCTTTGACCACCAGCCGCCCGGTGTGCCAGCAGGCGAAGCCGTCCATGAACGGGAGGCCGACAGCGGTGACGATGCCTCCGGCAAAGGGCGCGCGCTCGACGATGAGCACCTGCGCGCCTTCCCGCGCCGCACCCAACGCCGCGCCGAGCCCGGCGCAACCGCCGCCGCAGACCAACACATCGATTTTCATGAGCGGTTCCTTGAAGCATACGGCCGGTCTGCCCAACGGATCGGCCATCCCCGTTCAGGTCAGGCTTGCGGCGGATGCGGGAGAAAATCGTTCAGGCCGAAGCGGTCTTCGCCGCTCAGGAGCACGCACGAATGCCCGGGAAAGAGCGGCGGGCCGTCCTGGTAGACCTTCACGAAGGGCACCGAAAGGCGGATGGTCATGCCCATACGGCGGCGGTTCGAGACGTTCTTGTTGGACTGATGCAGCAGGCGCTCGTTGAATAGAAAGAACTCGCCGGGCTTGAGTTCCATGCTCACGGCTTTGGACTCGTCGATCAGCGACGCATCGGCGCTTTTGTCGAAGACTTGCTCGGCCGTGGTGGGGCGCTCGGGCAGTATCTTTTTGTGCGAGCCAGGGATGACGCGGACGCAACTGTTCTCGACGCTGACGGGATCGACGGCGATCCAGGCGGTGAGGTTCAGGGGGGGCTCGATGGGCCAGTATTGGAAGTCCTGATGCCACGGGATTTCCTTGCCCCCGGGTTCTTTGGTCCAGAAGTTGGTGCTCCAGCAGAGCAGATCCGGGCCGAGCAGGCTGCTGGCGCGCTCGACCAGGGCCGGCTTGTGGATCAGTTCATAGAGCCGGGCATCGTCGAGGTGCCGGCAATGACTGCGATTCTTGGGATTGAGGCCGTCACGGGTCAAGACGCGGGCGTCGATGTGCGCGCGAAGGCGATCCATCTCGTCCGGCGCGCAGAGGGCAAAGGGCCCCAGGAAACCTTGCTCGTGGTAGCGGAGCACCTCGGCCTTGGACAGTCCTTCCGCGGTACAGGTGGGCATGCGTGATCCTTTCGTTCATGAACGGCGCCATTCGAATGGGTTCAATTTATCTCTAATCGGTTATAGACTTCCATGGAGCCAAGCCGATAGTATTTGCACTTAAACGGAGATTATTTGTGCCTAGTGTAGGCCGCATCAAAACGCGCGTACTGGACCCCGTCGCCTTCTTGGCGGCGCTCGCCGCGCCCCGCCACACGCTGGAGTTCTCCACCCACGGCTATTCCACCATCCCCAAAGAATGGATCGTGATGCCGCGCGCGATTCAGGAGCACCTCATCTATATGGTGGACGAACACGCGCTAGAAGGGCGCGTGGCGAACCGCCGCCTGCGTCTGGAAGCGGGCGACTTCGTCTGGATCAGCCCCGGCGTCCTGCACGAATTCGGGATCCCCCGCGGCGCGCCGCCGCCGCGCATGTACCACATGAAGATGACGATTCGGCCGCGCGGCGGGCGCATCAGCCTGCGCTTGAAGCGCGACTGCATCCATCTGAAGCAGTCCGAAGCCTTGCAGCAGCCGCTCAAGGAGTTGCTTGAGGAAGCGCGGGGCGACCTGCCTTACGCCGATGCGCGGCGGAGGGCGGCGGCCGTGATGATGGCCACGCGGATGCTGCGCTTAGCCGGTGCGCGGCCGGCCGACGGACCGGCGCTGGACCTGCGCCAGCGCCGTCTGCTGGCGGAGTATGTAGAAGTGCGCGCAGCGCAGCGCCCGGCTCCCTCCGATCTGGCGGAGGTGCTGCGGCTGAATCCCGACTACTTCGCCCGGCTCTTCAAGCGGACCTACGGGATCGCGCCGCGCGAATGGCTGGTGCGTGAGCGGCTGCATGTGGCGGCGCGCCGGCTGCAATCCAGCGCGCTCTCGATCGGCGAAGTGGCCTATGCGCTGGGCTACCGTGATCTGTACCTGTTCAGCCGGCAGTTCAAGCAGGTCTTCGGGCGCAGTCCGCGGGCATTTCGGCGGGAGACGTAGCGTATCGCCGCCCGCCGCTCAGGCCCCGCGATCCGGTTCGGCATCGATCAGCAGATCGACGGCATCGGCGGCGGACCGGTACAAACTCGAGCGGGCGTGTTCGTACAGCGCATCGGCGACGCGGGAGACCCAGGGACGCAGATGCCGCTGTGCGAAGGAGGTGCAGCGCACCCGGCAGCGTTCGCGCTGCGTCTCGTCCCGGGCTTCGGCCAGATCGTTCCATTGCCGGGCGGCGACTTCGAGCGCGGCGCTGACGTGGTCGCAAGGCGCGCCCAATCGATCCACGCAATAGGTATCGCCGAAGGGGCACGGTTTGCCGGCCTCGTAGGGGCAGACGTCGTCGCAGACGTGGGCAAGGGCCGCTTCGTCGCATTGCGCGTGCGCATACGGAAGGGTGACGCGTTGCGCAGCGGCTTCGTCGAGGAAGAGGCGAAAGTCGGTCCAGGCGGCTTCCTGATGGCAACGCGATACGGACGCCACACGGGCTTCCTGCGCCAGCATGCGAGCGGCGGCGCGAAGCACGTCCGGGCCGTGCGGAAGCTGGCCCAGCCGGTCGGCGATCGTATCGAGCATTTCGGGCTTCGGGGGCTGGCGAAAGAGTTCGGCCGCTGCGCCGTACAACGCAGCCCGACAGGCGGCATCGGGGCAGCGCGGCGCCGCCTCCTGCACGGCTTTGAGCGAAACGGCGGCGGGCGTGAGGTGCATGATGCTTCCTCCTATGAGGTTCACGTCCCGTACCGTTGAACCCGAAGCGCCTTCTCACCTTTAATAAACCCCATCTTTACGCACTTATCAAGATTTACGGATGTTCTTATGTGCTATAGAATTGGCGTAGCGGGCCAAGGGGAAATCGCAACGGCCCTGGGATGAAGCGATGCCGCGACGCGCTACGCCAAGGGTGGCGCCATGCAAGGCCGATGCAACTCACGTGAGGCGCTGTGGCGTCAGCGGTCTTTGCGGCGCAGCACCGCGGCAAAGAAGCCGTCGGCCCCGTGGCGGTGAGGTTGCACCTTCAAGAATTGCCCTTGGGGATCGGCCAGTTTACGGGCTCGCGCGCCGCCCAAAATTTCGGCGATGGGCACCAGGCTGAAGCGTTCGTCGCGGAGCAGTCTTTCGACGACGCGTTCGTTCTCGTCGGGCAGCATGGAGCAAGTGGCGTAGATCATGCGGCCGTTGGGTTTGACCCAAGCCATCGCAGCGCGGGCGATGGCTTCCTGTTCGGGCGGCAGGCGGGTGAGCGCTTCGTCGTCGAAGCCCAGGCGCAACTCGGGATTGCGGCGGATGGCGCCGGTGCCGGTGCACGGCGCATCGACAAGGACGCGGGCGGCTTTGCCTTCCAAGTCGACCAGTTCTTTGGGCCATGGCCGGGCGAGGAGATCGGCCTTAATCGCGCGGTGGCAGAAGAGTCCGGCGCGGCGGGCGCGGCGTTTGAATTCGGTGAGCCGCCCGCTGTGGCGGTCGACGGCGACGAGCATGCCCTTATTGCGCATCCAGGCGCCCAAGGCGAGCGTCTTGCCGCCGGCTCCGGCGCAGGCATCGACAACGAGCGTGCCCGACGCGGGCGCGACGAGTTCGGCGACGAGCTGGCTGGCTTCGTCTTGAAATTCGACGCGGCCTTCGCGGTAGGCGGCGGTGGCGAACGGATCGCCGGGTCCTTCGAGGATCAGGGCGGTGGACGAGTGCTCCCCCGGTCTGACTTTGAGACCGGCGGCTTCGAGTTCGGCGGCGGCGGCTTCGCGGGTGGCCATCAAGGTGTTGACGCGCAGCGTGCGCGGCGCGGGCAGCGCCAAGCTTTCGGCGAGCGCTTCGGCCTCGTCGCCAAAAGCATCGAGGAACGCTTCGGCCAGCGGATCGGGAAAGCCGTACGTGAGGCCGAAGCGGCGCGCGGGATCGGCTTCTTCGGCGATGCGTTCGTCCACGGCGGCGACGGCGTCCCAGGCGACGCGGGGGAATTCGGCGGCGGCGGCTTCGGGGGTCAGCTTGCCGGTGACCACGCGCGAAGCGAGTAGCCAGGCGCGCTCGCGCAGCGGTCCGGCGTGCGGCGCTCCGGAGCCTTCCAGCGCGAACTCCACTCGCCGGGCGTTACGGATCAAGGCGTAGAGTTCCTGCGTCACGCGGCCCTTGAAGGCCGGTGACGTGGGGCCGGCGGCGCGAAAGGCTTCGGCGAGCGCCTCGCTGGCCAAGCCGCCCCGCGCGACGGAATCCCAGAGTTCGAGCAGGATGGGATCGAGGTCGACGGGGCCTTTGGGGGGAGGGGTACGTGGCGGCATCGGGGCATTGTGCCGGGAGGTTGGGATTGCGAAAGCGAAGGAACGTCAGGGGCTTAGCACCACGGAGACCGCAGAGAATGCGGAGAACGGCGGAACGGGGGAAAGGCTTATAGACCCCAGGCAATAGCCAGAGTGCACAGGGCGAGGCAACCGATCGCCGCCCAACCGAAATACCAAGCCGTGCGGCGCAACTTCTGACCATCCTTTGAAAACTCGTTCATCCCCTTCCAGAGGTAGGGATGCTTCCAGAATCCGTCCTTATGCTCAAATCGCGCGGCCAAAATCAAGCAGGCCATCACGACCAGGCACACAAAGGCGAGCGATCCGGCTGCTACGGACCACATGGGAATTGCTCCATGCCCTGTCAGCTTTTCCCGTTGGCCCATGATTCATTTCGAGTAAGCAACACGTTTATTCTGAATTGAAGAGGCGATCCTAAATTCATCGAAAATTTCAATGGCTCGATAGCATATCCCATAGCCTGAACAATTGGCCTGCAACGGCAATCAATAGGAAAAAACCCGCGGCGCGGCGATACCGGACACCTAGCCGTGAACAGTCGCTGTCTTTTGAGAAAAAGGTACGCAATAAAGGAACATTATGATGCCTCTCGCGTTGTTCCTGACCTGCGAGGTAGAACGAAAATATTGCTATGCCTAACGCTGCACCAGAAATAATTGCACCTGTGACTGCCATCGGTCTGTTCAAATCACGTCTACTTGAATGCTCACTCCAATTTAAGCATAGCCCTTCGTATTCCTACGTTCCACTCTGCATGTCTGCCGATAGCATCCACGCACTCATTGTTTGAATCTGGTTATTGAGCCTTCCTCGAGCCCGTCGAGCCGTGCACCGCGTCTCGGCGGTGAAAGAGCCTACGAGTCGTGCCCGGTGGGCCAGGCGTCTTGCGGTTCATAGCCCAGATATTGCTTGGCCGAGGCGATGCAGAAGCGGGTGCTGTGCAGCGGCTTGCTGGTGCCGAAGCAGACGACGTGGTCGAACGAGACCGTGGTCTCCACGGCGCAGGCAAATAGGCGGCCGGCGTCGCCGGGGCTGAGATAGATATCCTGACCGAAATCCCACTTCTTGATTTGGCTGATGTGTTCGGGCGTGCGCGGACACCAGCCCAGGCGGAGCGAGACGTTCTTCATCTTGTACTGGTGGGCGTAGGTCTGCGCGGCGGCTTCGCCCAGAAGTTTGCCGCTGGCGTACCAGTTCCGCGGCGTGGGCGGCATCTCGGGCGTGACGGGCCAGGGGCCGGGGTGGCCGGAGACGGTCTGTCCGGTGCTTGCAAAGATGAAGCGTTTGACGCCGTTGAGGCGGCAGGCTTCGAGCACGTGGTAAAGACCCACGATGTTGTTGGGGAGGAGTTTGGAGAGAAAGTCATCCTCGTCGGGAACGGCGGCCAAGTGGCAGACGGCTTCGATCCCGCGCGTGGCGCGTTGGAGCGCCTGGAAGTCGGACAGATCGCCGGTCAGCGAATCTTCGACCCCGGGCGTAGGACGGATATCGAAGCCGCGGACCTTGTGTCCGCGTTCGAGCAACGTGCGGCAGACGGCTTGGCCGACGCGTCCGCCGGATCCGGTGACCAGGACGGCAAGGGGGCTGGGCATGGCGAACGCGCTCCTTCTATTTCACGGCTGCTGGTAACGCATGGGCGCGATAAACGGTAAACGGTGAAGGCTAAACGGTAAAGGGGACGGCAATGGGGAAGGATGGAATTCGGAGGACCTTAAAGTCGAAAGGCATCAATCGTTGTTCTGCTTACGGCGTTTGCATTTAGCGCAAATTTGGGTAGCACTAGCGCCTTGTCCTAGCTTCCTCCTACGTTACGCCCAATTTAGGGCAGCCATTCCTATAAGGGGTCTAGCGATGTTGGGTTACATGCGAAATTTGCGTTCGACGGGCTGGGTTTCGTGCGCCTTGGCGGGTGTGTTGTGCTTAAGCGCCGCAGGGGAGGAAAAGGCGGTTCCCGCGGCAGATCCGCCGCCCCGGCATACTCCAACGGATGCGCAAGCCGAACCGGCTGCCGCACCGACGCCGGCCCCTGCCCCCACTCCGGCTCCCGCGCCGGTGACGCCGCCTTTGGTGGCGGCGCCGAAGCCTCCGGCAGAACCCGCGGGCCGGAAGGTCCCGCCGCTCTCCAAGGAAATCACCGAACGGACGCACCCGCGCTATTTGATGGATCTGGCCGACGTGGAGCTGCGGTACAACTCGCTGGAGCGCGCGGAAGAACTGCTGAAGCGGGCGCTCGAGTTCAGCGCGCGAGAAGAGGACAAGTTGCTGGCGCAGAGCAAGCTGGCGGGGCTTTTGGAACGTCTCCAGGACTGGCCGGCGGCGATCGATCTGTACGAAAAGCTGGTGGAATCGGAAAAGAACGCGGGGCAAAAGGCCAATTATGCGATGCGCTTGGCGCAGATGTATATGCGCGGCGAACAGTACGATAAGGCCGAAGCGCTGCTGACGCCTCTGGCCGGGGCGGCTCCGGCGGGTGAACAGCCCGGGCAGAACGACTGGATCCCGCGTCTTGCGAACGAACGCTTGATGCAGGTTTGGAAGAATCAGCCTGGCCGCTTGGAAGCGATCGTCAAGGAGTGCGAAGATAAGCTGGCCCAGGATCCCAAGGACATCGCGACGCTGGAGAAGCTTTCGAATCTGTACGGCTCGGCCAAACGCGACCCGGCGAAGTCGACGGAGATCCTGCAGAAGCTGGTGGAACTGAAGCCCGACGATCTGGATGCTCGCGACAAGCTCGCGGCGTCGTTGCAGGCCGCCGGAAATCTGGACGGCGCGCTGGTGCAGTACAAAAAGCTGCTGGAAGCCAAGCCCGGCCCGGAAGGCGCGCGCTTCTCGTACCGCGCGGGACAGATGCTTCTACAAGCCAACCGCAAGGACGAAGCGGTGGCGCTGGTGAAAGAGCATCTCGACCAGCCCGACGCGCCGGTGGGGAACTTAAACATGCTGGCGGCCTTCTACACGCAGGCGCAGATGACGGAACAGGCCGAAGGCGTGTACCTGAAGCTCGCCGAAAAGGCGACGCAGCCGGCGCAGCGCGCGGACTTCCTGCTGCGCGTGGCCGACATGGCGCGGCAGGCGAAGAACTACGACCGCAGCGAACAGCAGCTGCGCGCGATCCTCGAGCAGTTCAAAGACAATCCCTCGGTCAAAGCGCGGGCGAACCGGTCGCTGGTGCAGCTCTACGAAGAACAAGGGAAGGTCGGCGAGTTGAAGATCGAAAAGTAGTTCGATTACGGTGTACGGCAAACCGATTGCCGCCGTGGACGGGGAGTCTGCATGGCAGGCTGGTTTTTTTCGATTCGAGGCAAGGCGCCGCGTGCGACGGGCGTGCTGCTGGGTTTGGTCCCGGTAGCGGCGCTCCTGGGTTTGTGGTTCGTGCTGACACACGGCGAAGTGGAAGAGCGCTCGATCAGCCCGACGATCCTGCCAAGCCCCTCGGAAGTCTGGTCGCAGATCCCGGCCTTACGCGACCGCGAGCTGATCAAGCACACGCTGGCAAGCTTGAAGCGCGTGGGCTTGGGCTACCTGCTGGCGCTGGCGGTCACCTTTCCGCTGGGCGTGCTGATTGGGTCCTTCGGCAGCGCGCGCGCCCTCTTCAACCCGGCCATGACCGCCAGCGGGTACATTCCCATCGCGACCCTGGTGCCGCTGACGATGAGCTGGTTCGGGACCGGCGAGCAGATGAAGATCATCTTCCTGGCGCTGGCCTTCGCGATCTACATGCTGCCCCTGTTCGTGAACGCCATCGACGCGGTGCCGGACGTGTATTTGCGCACGGCGGCGACGCTGGGCGCGAGCCGCTGGGACCAGGTCTGGAGCGTGCTGATTCCGGTGGCGCTGCCGGATATCTGGAACGCGATGCGCCTGGCCTTCGGCGTGGGCTGGACGTACTTGGTGCTGGCCGAAGTGGTAGTGCTGGACGACGGGCTGGGCTACTTGGTCGAATTCTCGCGCCGGCGCGGCCCGCGAGAGCACATCTACCTGATCATTGTGGTGATCACGCTGATTGCCTGGGTGGTGGACTTGGCCTGGGCGAACTTAGGCAAGGTCCTGTTCCCCTATCGGAGCGATCGGCGATGAGCGAGATCAAGGCTCCGCGCACCGGACTTCCGGGATCGGTTGCGACGCCGATCGTCGAATGCCGCAACGTTACCTTAAGCTTCGGAACCTTTACCGCGCTTCTGGATTTGAACCTGAAGGTTGAAGATCACCTTGGCAAGGGTGAGTTCATCACCATCGTGGGGCCTTCGGGCTGCGGTAAATCGACGTATCTGAACCTCGTGGCGGGTTTCCTGAAGCCGACCGCAGGCGAAGTGCTGGTGCGCGGCGAGCCGGTCAAGAGCCCCGGGCGCGACCGAGGCTTCATCTTCCAGCAGTACAGTTCCTTCCCGCACCTGACGGTGCGCCAAAACGTCCAGTTCGGCCTGAATCTGAACTGGAGCGAGATGGGGATGACGGCGGCCGAGCAGCGCGACCGCGTGGAAGACTTGATCGCGACGGTTGGCTTGGCCGATCACGCGAAGAAGTATCCGCACCAATTGAGCGGCGGGCAGCAACAGCGGGTGGCCATCGCGCGTTCGCTGGCCATGGAACCGCGCATCTTGCTGATGGACGAGCCGTTCTCGGCGCTGGACGAACCGACGCGCCTGGACATGCAGGAACTGGTGCTGAAACTCTGGTCGCGCATTCACCCGACGGTCTTCTGCATCACGCACAGCATCACGGAAGCGGTGTACCTGGGCGAACATGTCTGGATCTTCAGCAACGCGCCAGGGCAGATCGCGTACGACATTCGCGAAGGCATCCCGGCCACGCTGGACGTTCCGCCACTGGAAGCGCAGGAAAAGCCGGCCTTTAAGGAAGCGGTACGAGCGGTCACGGAGGCGTTTCGGCGGGTGAGCGAAGGCGCGCACCCGAAACGGGCCTAACCCCGGTTTCCCTGCACGTGGCAATAGCCGGTCCGGGCCTTAGAATGCAGCGCATGAAACCGGGCTTCTGGGATTACGTCAAAGCGGCCTTCAACGCGCGCCCCGCGGGCATGTTTGTGCCGCCAAACTGGGTGGGCTTGGGAGCCTTCGGACTGTTGGGCTTGGTCAATCCGGGTTTCTGGGTCATCGGCGCCGGCCTGGAACTGGGCTACCTCTACACCCTTGGGACGAACAAACGCTTCCAGCGCGTGGTGGACGCGAATGCGCTTAAAAAGAGCCAGAAGTCCTGGATCGACCGCAAAAACGATCTGCTCGGGCGGCTCGACGGCGAAAGCCGGGCATTGTACCGGCGGCTGGAAGAGCGCTGCCAGACGATCCTGAGCCAGTCGTACGGCGGGACGGCGGCGCCCTCGACAAGCTTGAAAGCTCAGAGCGACGGGCTGGCCCGGCTGCTCTGGATCTACCTCAAATTGCTGTTCACGCGGCAGCAGATCCGGCACGGCGTGCTGAACGAATCCTCGGGCGACCGCGACGAGATCAAGCAGCGCATCGCGGACTTGGAGACAAAGCTGAAAGACGAAAATCTCGCCGATAATCTCAAGAAAAGCCTGAGCGGCCAGATGGAAATTCTGCAGCAGCGCCTGACCAAACGCGAAGAAGCGCAGGAGAAGCTGGACTTTCTGGACGCCGAACTAACCCGCATCGAAGAACAGGCGGAACTGATTCGCGAACAGGCGGTGCTGAGCACCGATCCGGACTCGGTCTCGAACCGGATCGACGAAGTCACGGCGGCGCTGGACGGCACGGCGAGTTGGATTCAACAGCAGCAGAAACTGTACGGCGCGGTGGAAGACCTGATGGTGGATGCGCCCCCGATCTCGGTCGGCCCGGTGGCGGAGGAAGCCTGATGAGCGGCGAACTGGCGGGCTGGGCGGAGGAGATGCGTTCGCTGTTCCGTTCGGGGAGCGTGGCGCAGTTCATCCTGCACGGCAACATCTTCGACCTCTTCCCCGCCCCGGGCGGCGCCAAGCGCACACTCTCCTTGAAGCAATACCTCCAGGAAGTGATGTTCGGCGGCTACGATACGATCCTGACCTACGACCGCGGCAAGGGCGTGCGGGCGGTGAAGGGCGGCGAGGACTGGGGCGAGTGGCTGGAGCAGTTGACCGGCGAGGAAGACAAGCTCTCGGTGGCGCAGCTTCGTGACAGCTACCGCGCACTGGAGCTGATCGACCGCTATCTGCTGCGAACCATGAACCTGCAGGCGCTGACCAAGGGCAAAGCGCAGAAGGTGCCCACTAAAATCGCGGTCCTGATCGAATTCGCGGAGTTCGTCGCGCCGCGCGGCGATCCGTTGCAGCTTTCGGGCAACTTCAGCACCAACATCGTCAAGATCTTGGGCTGGGCGAACGATCCGGCAATCCTGCAGTGCAACATCGCGACGGTGCTGCTCACCGAGGGTTTGCACGATCTGAACGAGCTGCTGGTGGAGAACCCGCACGCCTCGAAACTGCACGTACCCCTGCCCGACGAACGGGAGATGAAGGAATACCTCGAGGTCATGACCGAGACCCAGTTCCCGGCGCTGCCCTCGAAATGCGAAGTCCCCATGGATGCGCTGGCGCAGCGGATGACCGGCTTGAGCCGCGTCGGGGCGCGCACGGTCCTGGCCACCGCGCTGAACAACGACAAGCCGATCACCGCAAAGTGGCTCTCGAACATGAAGAAGGAGATGATCGAGCGCGAATGTGCGGGGCTTCTGGAGTTCATCGAGTCGGATTGGACGCTGGAGCACGTGGCGGGGCTGGACGCGGCGAAGCAGTGGCTGCGCGAGGACGGCGAACTGCTGCGTAAGCAGAAACTCCATGCGCTGCCGATGGGCTACCTCATCGCGGGGCGAATCGGGACCGGCAAAACGTTTCTGGTGCGCTGCTGGGCGGGCGAACTGGGCATCCCGTGCGTGGTCTTCAAAAACTTCCGCGACCGCTGGGTGGGTGCGACGGAATCGAACCTCGAGAAGATTTTCGGCATTCTGCGTGCGCTGGGGCAGGTGCTGGTCTTCGTCGACGAAGCCGACCAGGCCGCGGGCAAGCGCGAGGGCGGCAGCGGCGACAGCGGCCTGTCGGGCCGCGTGTATTCGATGCTCGCGAAAGAGATGTCGGACACCGCCAATCGCGGCAAGATCGTCTGGATCTTCGCCACCAGCCGTCCGGACCTGCTGGAAGTGGACCTGAAGCGTCAGGGCCGCCTGGACGTCCATATCCCGCTCTTCGCGCCGCAGACGGCCGACGAGATGAAAGTGCTTCTGAGCGCGGTGGCGAAGAAGCTCAAGTTCCCGCTCAAGACCGAAGACCTGCCGGATCTGCCAGAAGGCCTGCAGTTGGGCGGCAACGAGCTGGAAGGCATACTGGTCCGTGCGCTGCGCGTGTACGAACTGTCGGAGCCCAAGAAGCCGCTGAAAGAAATCCTGGGCGACGTGATCAAGGAAGTGCGTCCCAGCGCGCATTCGCGCAAACTGGAATACATGGATCTGGTGGCGGTCAAAGAATGCACGGACTCGCGATTCCTCCCCGAGCGCTTCCAGAAACTCTCTCCGGAAGAATTGGAATTCCGAATCGACGAACTGCGCCGATTTGTATAACGAAATGCGCGGGCGGGGGCCGCCGGCGGTGTAATCCGGGTAGCGCGGCGTAACGGCTGAATCGAGAACCCCGGGAAGCCCATGCTATGAAGCCGATGACCTGCTGGACGTTGATATGCGCGTTGCCCGCCTTGGCGCTGGCCGCACATGAAGAGGCTTCGCTGATCGATGGCGCTCAGCCCTTGGGCGGGTGGAGTTTCCTGAACGGCCCCGAATTCCCGGGCGCCAAGGGCGAACTGGCGCTGCTGCCGGACGCCGCGGGGGACGGGCAACCCGGATTGAAGCTTTCCGGCGATTTCACCGGCGGCGGAAATTACGTGCAAGCCACCCGGGAGTTCAAGAGCGCCGGGGCGGAGCGGCTTTCCTTCAAGCTCAAGGCGCCGGGCACCACGAAGCTGACCATCCGGCTGATCGACGACAGCCAGCAATGCCACCAGATCGATCTGAAGTTCGAGCCGCGCGACGACTGGCGCGAGATCGATTTCCCCTTGGCTGAATTCTTCAAACGCATGGGCACTTCGGCCGCGGTGCCGAACGTTTCGCGCTACGAGAAATGGGGCGGCAAAAACGATGGCAAATTCCACGCTCCGGCCCGCGCGATGGGCATTCTGGTGAGCAAACATACGAAGCCCAACGACCTGAAGCCCGTGATAGAACTGAGCGGCATCCGCATCCTGGGCGCGGCTTCGGCGTATGCGGAGAATTTCGAATCGGCCGCGGCGCTGCCGCAAGGCTGGTCGGCCAAGGGCGCAGTCTCGGTTGAGGCAGTAGGCGCACCCCAAGGCAAGCATGCGCTCAAGTTGAGCCGCGCGCTCGAAAATTTGCAGGACGAGACCGGCGCCGTCGCCGCGGCCTTCACGGCCGCACCAGGCTTTTGGGCGATTCGCGGAACAACCCGGACGGAACTGAATTCGCCGGACAGTTCGTACAACCTGACGGTCGGTGTGGAGGCGCTCAAAACCGGGGGCGGCGTGATCGAGACGCTGGCGGTGCACGAGCCCTTCGGCAGGACGAGTTGGACGGCGTTCGAGAAGAAAGTCGAATTGCCCGCGGGTACCGCGGCGGCACGCCTGACCGTGCGCTTGAACAAGGCCGATGGCGCGGCGTGGATCGACGAACTGTCGGTTGCGCCGATCGCGCAGGATTACGAAAAGCGAGTGGAGCGGATCGTGATCTCTTCAGGGCGGCTTGGACACCTTTTTCTGCCCGACGACAAGCCGGTATTCCAAGTGCAGGTGGAGACCGTACGCGCGTTGCGCGAGCCCGAAGCGCGGCTGTCGTTCGCGGTGCTGGATTATTGGGGCGCTGAGCAGGCCGCTTCCGCAGAAACGAAACTCATCGAAAAGCAAAAGACGGGGCAGAACGTGACGTACTCCGCCGAGGTGGACCTTTCCGGATTACCGCTGGAAGTAGGCCGCTACTACGAATTGCACCTCGGCGTGCCGCGCGAAAAGGGGCCGGAAGAAACCGAATACGCCGGCTTCGCGAAGCTGCCTGAGGCCGTTACGGCAAAGCACAAACCGGAGGATCTGCCGTTCACGATCCGCAACTGGGACAATCGCGTGCCAGACTATCTGCGCCTTTCGGCGCGTTTGGGCATCCGAACCATCGGGCTCTGGTGCGGCTGGGACTCGAAGGCGCCGTACAAGCCGAACGCGCCCTGCCTGGACTTGTGCCAGGAACTCGGTGCACGCTGGATCTCCACGACTCCGGCGGCTTCGGTGGAGCGCGTGGGGTTCAAGGAGTACGACGAGACGGCGTTGCGCGAAGGGATGCGGAATTTCCTTAAGACGTTCGGCGACAAAAAACCGTACCTTATCGCGCTGGGCAACGAACCCCATGGCAAACTGGAGAAGGTAAAGGAGAATGTCCGCGCCTATCGGATTCTCTACGAAGCGATCAAGGCGCACGATCCGGAAATCTTCGTGATCGGCACCTCGGTGGAACCGAACGAAGACTACTTCAATCTCGGCTACTACAAATACCTCGACGCCTACGATTTCCACATTTACGAGCATCACACCAACGTGCGCAAGACGATGCAGGCCTACAAAAATTTGATGGAGCGACATAACGCGGTGAAACCGCTGTACTCGACGGAACTGGGCCTAAACAGCCAGGGTCAGCCGCGCCACGACGTGGCGGTAAGCCTGGTGAAAAAGCTGACGGTCTTCTTCGCGGAGGGCGGCGCGAACGTCTCCTGGTTCACGATCAATTACCCCGATCCGAAAGGCAAAGCGCGCGGCTCGTCGGGCGACTCGCACTGCGTATTCGACTGCAAGTACAGCAAATACAATCCGCGCCTCGACGCGGTGATGTACTACTGGATGGTGAACGGGATCGAGGTCAAGAAATTCGTGCAAGAGCGCGTGTACGCGGACGGAACCGAAGCCTACCTGTTTCGAGATGCGGAAGGCCAGTGCCTGCAGATTCTATGGAACGAGAAAGCTGCGCCGGTCGTGGCGCTGGGGCTGCCCGGGGTGGCCCGTGCCGAACTGATTCGCATCGACGGCAGCCGCGCCGAGTTAAAGCCTTTGGACGGAAAGCTGAATGTAGGCGTGTCGAACGAGCCGGTTTTGCTGCGCTACATCCAGAAGGACGGAGCGCTGGCCGAGACTTTGGGCGAGCCGGCGTTTAAAGCGGTTCCGCCGCCCAAGGCGCTGGCGAAGGGACAAACGCATGCGTTCGTACTGGAAGGCGCGAAGCTCGCGCCGGCGCAATTCCGGGCCATCGCGCCGCCGCTTTGGAAAACGGAGCTGAACGCGAAGGAAGGCGGCGGTGTCGAATGCCGCTTGGAGATTCCGGCGGATACCCGGGCGCGCGAAGCGCGAATCACGCTTCAGTACGTCCCGTCCGATGCCGCGATGGCGGGCGAAGCCACGCTAACGTTGCCTTTGGGCGGTCCGTGAAACACCGATCGGTTCTTGGCCAACGGCCGCGCACGGCATAGGGTTTAGGGCCAAATCGCATCGAGGAGCTTCGCCATGTCCTTGTCCGACAAGCTTTTTGCCTTGGGCGGAAAGCTCGGCATTTTAAAAGTATCGGCTCCCAAAGTAGCCGCTGCGCAGCAAGCGGGCCCCGTGAAGTTGCAGATGCGTACCATCACGCTGGCGGAGTTGTCGCGCGAAGTGAATGCTCCGGGCTTGCAACACTTGGCCCAGCAGCCCGATTTCCTCGCCGCGCCGCTATCCGATATCTACGTGGCGGCGGGGCTGCATCCGCCTGAAAACGGATGGGGCGTGGAGCGCCTGACCGAACATCTGAAAAGCCCGGCTTTGAATGGACTTTCGCGCGCCGAGGTTCAGGCCGAACTGTCGGGCATGTTCGTCTCTCCGGCGTCGGTGGAGGACGTGCTGCGCGAAGCCTTGGGGCGCGACCAGGCGCTGGACCGCTTCGAGGCCGTGGCCAAGCAGAAGCTCGAAGAACGCGCGGCTCGGCGCGCAAAGGAAGTAGCCGACCTGGAGCAGCGCATCGTCGAGTTGCAGGCGGCGCTGGGCAAACTCAAGCAGGAAGCCGCTGCGGCGGCGGCGCTCGATGCCGAACACTGGAACGCTTGGTTGGCGGCTAAAGATGCGGCTGAGGCGGAACTGGAGTGGACCGTTAGCTTCCTGACCGAAAAGCCCATTGTCACGAGAAACGGCTCTTGACCGAACCGACCGGCCTTGGATTTCAGCCCGGGTTCGCCGAAAGCCTTAAATCTCTATTCTGATACATAGTGCGGACCCGCAGGACCGGCTAAAAGGTGGGGCCGGAAAGGCTTGTGAGCGGCGCACCGGCTGGCTACAATGCCTGCATTGCTGCTTACTCGAAGAAGGAATACAAGCGCCATGGCTTTCTTTGCGCGTATCGGACGTTTGTTCAAGGGCTTTCTGGGCCTCTTCGTCAGCGGCCTGGAAGAAGCCAACCCCGAAGCCTTGATGGAGGCTGCGCGGCAGGAATTCCGCGACAAGATGGCGCAATACAACATGGCGCTGGCGCGGATGGCCGGCATCGCCGAACGTCTCAAGACCCAAATCAAGACCAAAAGCACGAAGCTGAAGGATCTGGAGCGGCGGGTGCTGGCCAACCACCGTGCAGGGAACCTGCAACTCGCCGGTTCGTTGGCACGCGAGCTTCAAGAAACCCGCGCCGACCTCGAAAACGATACGGCCGAATTGAAGGATACCGAAGAGGCCTATACGGCCAATCTGCGCCAGGCGAAGGTCGTCCAGAAAGAGTTCGAAGAAAAGGTCCGCCGCCTGGAGAAGCAGCTCTCGCAGGTGAAGATCAAGGAAGCGCAAGCCGAAGCGGCCGCGGCGCTGGGCAGCGTATCGTTCGAAATCGGCGACATGGGCGACACGATGAAGACGGTGGAGGAGGTTCTGAACAAGCGCTACGAAGTATCGGCGGGCAAAGCGCGAGTAGCCAAGGACATCGTGGACATGGAAAAACTGAACGCCAAGGAAAGCGAAGAGAAGGCGCTGGAGTCCGCGGCGCTGGCGGAATTCCTGGCCGAGCAAGGTATCCAGGCTCCGGGTTTGCCCGATGCGGCGCAGAAGGAGATGGGACCCGGCGCCACCGAAGCCGCTCCGGGCGTGAAAGAAATGGGACCGGCGAGTCAGTCGGAAAGCCCCCAAGCCGGTTCTTAGCCCGTGCGCAAGACGGCTGTACTCAATGCATCTGCGATTTCGAATCGTCAAAACGTAAACGCGAGGAACCATCATGTCGGATGAAGCCGGAAGTTCTCTGACGCCGTTGGGCAAGCTGATCTCGATCGTCCTGATCCTCGGTTTGGTGGGTCTGGGCGTCTATATCGTGATGGGCAAGGGCGAAACCCCTAAGCCCTCCGGCTCCGGACCGGTCTCGAAGAAAACCGGAGATGGGCCGGCGCCCGACGGGCCCGAGATTCCTCCGCCGCCCGGCGAGAGCTTGGAAGCGCCCGACCTGACGGGCATCACGACGGTAAAGGAGTACAAATACGTCCCGGCCGACAAACTGCCGCCGGTGAAGGGCGCGGCGGCGTACAAGTGGGATGAAAAGAACAAGACCTTCGTCTTCAGCTACAACGTCTGGGCTGGCTGGCTTCCGGTCATCGCCGCCAACCACGGCACCGAGCCGAACGAAGAAAGCGTCTTCTTCAAGAAGTACGGTTTCAATGTACAGATGAAGCTGATGGACGATCCGGTCGCGGCGCGCGATGCGTTCGCGGCGGGCGAAGTACATAGTATGTGGGGCACCGTGGACATGCTGGTGCTCTTCGCGGGCGAACTGCTGCGCGACAGCCGGACGAGTCCGCGCATCGTACAGCAGGTGGACTGGTCCAGCGGCGGCGATGGGATCGTGGTCAGGACGAAGTCCATCAAGAGTGTAAAGGACCTGGCCGGCAAGACGGTGACGCTGGCCCAGAATGCGCCGAGCGAATACTACCTTACCTCGCTCCTGCTGAGCGCCGGGATGAAGCCGGCAGACATCAAGCCCAAGTACACCGCTACGGCTTTCGAGGCCGCGGCGGCGTTCGTGAGCGATCCCAGCGTGCACGCTTGCGTGACGTGGGCGCCGGACATCTACAACATTCCCGAACGCGTGGCGGGAACCAAGATCCTCAGCAGCACCGCCGACGCGAACAAGCTGATCGCCGACGTCTACGCGGTGCGCGCGGACTTCGTGCGCGACCACCCGGAGATCGTCGAGGGCCTCGTGGCGGGGATCTTCGAAGGCATGGACATGGTCAAGGCCGATCCCGCGCCGGCGTGCGCATGGATGGCCGCGGCGTTCCAGATGACGCCGCAGGAAGTGGACGGCATGCGCGGCGACTTCCACACCACCAACTTCGCCGAAAACGTGCAGTTCTTCCTGAACCAGTCGAACCCGACCAACTTCGAGCGTACCTGGAGCAACGCGGGCTACGTGTACCGCAAGCTGGGCCGCATGGATGCGCCGGTGAACTTCGACCAGGTGATGGACTTCGGCTTCGTGAAGAAGCTGCAGGAAAAAGGCACGTTCAAGCACCACCAGGACGAGAACGTCGCGAGCTTCACGCCCGGCGCGGTTAAGCAGATCGCCGAGGCTCCCATTCTGACCCAGACGATCCGGATCAACTTTTTCCCGAACAGCGCCAACCCGTACGAGGGCGCGCGCGATCAGTTCGGCAATCTGGTGGCCGGAAAGCTGTACGACCCGAACGTCGACGCGACGCTGGAGCAGTGCGCGCGGCTCTCGGGCCAGTTCGACCGCGCCGTGGTCCTGATCGAAGGTCACACCGATTCGAGCATGCGCGGCAAAGTTCCCGAGGACGCGGTGAAGCGCCTCAGTCTCGACCGCGCCAACTCGATCAAGCAGGCGTTGATCGAGAAGTTCAAGTTCGACCCGAACAAGTTTATCGTGAAGGGCATCGGCTGGGAAAAAGCCTTCGATCCGAACCAGCCGGACAACCACACGCTCAACCGCCGCGTGGAGATCAGCATCTTCCCGCCGGAACAGCAATAGTCCGCATTCGGTCCGTCCGAGCACCGGAGGCCGGGGCGCGTAGCGCGTCCCGGCCTCTTCCTTTATATGCGCCATCAGGCCGGACTTTCCGGTATACTGGCTGCGTACGTTCGAGGACGGACCCGCCGCATGAGCCACGCCCCCGCCCCATCGCCGTCGCTGCGCCCAAGCTGGCAGGGCTACGCCGTCGCTTCGCCTTTGCCCGCGGCGGAAGCCGCGCCCGAGCCGGAAGGCCCGCAGGGCGAATACAACCTCCAGGCGCCCGAAGCGCCGCTCTCGGTGCCGCTCCTGCCGGAGCAGGCGCCTGCCCGTCCCGCGGAGTTGCTCGCGCCGGCTGGCGGTTTCGACGCGGCGTGCGCCGCCTTCTATTACGGGGCCGACGCGATTTACCTGGGGCTTCAGAAGTTTTCGGCGCGCGCCGAAGCGCAAAATTTCACGCTCGAAGAACTGGACGTCATCACCGCCTTCGCGCACAGCCTGACCCCGCGGCGGCGCGTCTTCGTGACGCTGAACACGCTGATCCTGCAGCACGAACTCCGTGAACTGGTGGATACCGTCGCGGCGCTGGAAGACATCGGCGTCGATGCGGTGATTCTGCAGGATCTCGGCGTGTACGGCCTGCTGCGCAAACATTTCCCTGCGATCGAACTCCACGGCAGCACGCAGATGGCGGTGCATAACCGCGCGGGCGCCGAAGCGCTGCGCGCTATGGGCTTCGCGCGCGTGGTCCTGGCGCGCGAGTTGACCTTCGAGGAAGTGAACGAGATCACGGCCACCTCTGGAGTGGAGACCGAAGTTTTTGTCCACGGAGCGTTGTGCTACAGCTACAGCGGGCTGTGCCTGTTCAGCTCGCAGCAAGTGGGCCGCAGCGGCAACCGCGGCAAGTGCGCGTACACGTGCCGCGACAGCTACACCGTCGAAGGCGCGCCCGAGACCCTGCGCGACGGAGCGCCGACGAAGCGCGATCCGGGCAACGGATTCCCGTTCAGCATGAAGGATCTGGCGTTGCCCGACCATCTGCCCGCGTTGCGGGCCGCAGGCGTGAGCTGCTTCAAGATCGAAGGGCGCAAGAAAAGCCCGCTCTACGTCGCCACCACCACCGACTATTACCGCGGCCTGCTGGACGGTTCGATCGCGCCCGAAGATCGCGCAGCACGCGAAGCCGATCTCCAGACGGTTTTCAGCCGCCCGTGGACGCGCCTGTTCGTGCAGTCGCACCGCGACAAGGAAGTAGCCGACCGCGATACCGTGGGGCATCGCGGGACGCCGGTGGGCGAAGTCGATCGGGTGGTGAACGACCGCCACGGACAGCCGTGGCTGCGCTTTCGCTCCGATCGCGCACTCGAGCGGCACGACGGATTGCAGATCGATCTGCCGACGCTCGGCCGGCCGTTCGGCTTTGCCGTCGAAGAACTCCGCGTCATGGACGGCCGCGACAACTCCGAGCGCGCGTACGAAGCCCCGGCCGGAAGCCGCGTAGAGGTCAAGCTGCCCGAAGACCATCCGCCGCTTCCGCAAGGCGCGGCCGTCTACTGCTCCAGTTCGCAGGACGTGAAGCGCCGTTTTGCTTTCGACCGGCCCAATCCAAGCAAGTTCCGCTCCCGGCGCGACGTTAGCGTCGAGCTGACCCTGAATCGCGATGCACTGGCGGTGATGCTGCGAGTGCCGGCGCGGCACGAACGCGAGGAAGCCATCGAAGTCCGCGAGACGTTGCCCGGCCCGTTTGAGGCGGCGCGCGATGCGGCGGGCACCGAAAAAGCGGTGCGGCAGGCTTTCGAAAAGCTGGGCGAGACGCGCTTCGAGCTGGCGGCGTTGGATCTGCGCAATCCGGACGGGCTCTTCGTACCCGCATCGAAACTCAATGCGCTGCGCCGCGATCTCTGCGCGCGCGCCGAAGCGGAACTCCAAGCGCGCGGCAAGCGGCGCCTGGATACGCTGTGGGCCGAAACCGAGCCGCGCGCCAAAAAATCCTCGGGCGAGCGTTCCGCGTTCGTTTGGGCGCTGAAGACCGATCGCATCGGAGCGCTGGAAGCGCTGGAGGACGCGGACTTCGAAGGCCTCGACGAGATGGTGGTGGACATCGCCCGCGACGGACTGGCGGCGCTGGAGCCCCAACTGGAGGCGCTGTCCGCGCGCTTGGGCCGCGAACGCATCCGTCTGGCGCTGCCTGCCCTGACGCGAAAGTGGGAAGAACGGCAACTCGTACACAAGATCGAGAAGCTCCGCGCCGCCGGTTGGACGAAGTGGGAACTTGCCAACGTCTCGGGCTGGACGTTCCTGGGCGTGCCCCCGGAAGCCGCAGCCGTCCGCGCGGCGGGCTTGGATCTGGCCGCGGACTGGTCGCTGTACGCGATCAACCGGCTGGCCGTTCAGCAACTGGCCGAGATGGGCGCCGCGCGCTTTGTCTGTTCGCCCGAGGACGGCTTGGAGAATCTGCGCTCGCTGCTGGGCGAATTCGCCGGGCAGGCCACCGTGATCGTGCATCAGGACACGCCGCTCTTTTTGGCGGAGAGCTGCGCATACGCCAATTTAATCGGCGGCTGCCCGGGCAAAGCCAATTGCCGCTTCGAGCAGATGGCGCTCACGAGCAGCTTTGGCGAACGCTTCCTGGCGCTGGATTACCACTGCCGGACCATCGTGCTCAGCGAAGGCGCCTACTGTCTCTCGCCGCGATTGAAGGATCTGGCCGCCGCCGGCGCACGGAACCTGCGCGCGGAATTCGTATACCGCGCTTACGAGCCCGGCGAGTTGCGCGAGCGTTGGCGCCAGATCCGCGCCGGCAGGAATGTGCCTCAAGGCCACTGCGCCAACTTCGACCGCGGATTACTGTAGTCGCCTTTGCTTCCCCGGGCTTACGCGAACGCCGCTTTCCGGAAACGCTCGAACGCAGTCATGCAGTCTTCCACCTTTACCGGAGCGGAAACCGCCGAAGACGCCGCCTTCTTGAGTGCGGCTTTATGCGCCGAGAAAATTTTAGCCAGAGGCTCATCCATGGCTTCGAACTGTACCTGCGGGTTGGGCATGTAGAGCCCGGTGGGCCCCCGTTTCTTGATCAAGCGCTCCAGATCGTCCGCGAGTCCGGTCAGGATCCAGGTTCGATCCTCCAGTTCGCTGAGGAAGATCAGATGAAAGACCCCTTCCCCCGCCCAGATCACGGCAAAGGCGTTGGAAAGTCCGGTGTAAAAGCGGACGCACGACTCCACCGTGAGCGCTCCGCGGCGTTCTTCCCAGCACCGGTCGCCTTGTGCCTGCAGCCCCATTTTGTCGAACTTCTTGTCCAGGCGCTTCAGCGCCGCGGGCAGCGGGAGTTCCTCGAGGTCCGCCACTTCCGGCAGGACCTCGGAAAGCACCATGCCCAAAAATCCCGCATCGTAATAGGTCTTCTTCTCGAGTTGTGCCGGCGCTAACTCCGGTCCCAAGCGTTCCTGCGGCCGAACGTCCAGCACCTCGACCACCGCCGGCAGCCACAGGTGGTGGTGTTCGTCTTCGACCCGCTTTTTGGTGGCGTCCCGTCGCCCAAAGAACGCTTCGGCGCCGTCCCATTCGCTCATTTTTGTAAGCGCCGCATAGCCGTACTCGTCCAACTCCATGCCGGCGGGAGGCGGCAGGCGGCGCGCATCGTCCCAGGAGGCGGCAAACGAACTGACGAGCGTGAGGCCCGCCGCCGGAACATGGGTCCGAACGTAACCGCCGGGCTTAAGGCCCAGTTTCTCGAGTGCGGGCGCATCCAAGTTCAAGATATAGGTATCCCAATAATCGTCGAACCAAGCGAGCGCTTCGGCGCGGCGGCCCTCGATCTTGTAGCGCCCCACCCAGCTGGTGTCGCGCCGATGCTGGAACGGCAACAACTCCGCGGCGGCATCTTTGGGGCTTCCGCCCGGTGTCAGGACAACGACTTCCTGCGGCCCTTCCCACGTCAGGCCTTCCCGGTCAAGCGCTTCGTGGTCGATGCGGTAGAGCGTGAGGCGGTAATCGCCGGGCGGCACCAGGACGCGCCCGCCTTCGGCGGCGTGCTCTTTCCGGTACTCCGGACCCACGCGGCTGGCGTCGTTGGATTCGATGCAAAGCGCACCGGACGGAAGGCGCAGAAACGCGGTCTGCGGCTCGAGCCAGCGCGCGGCGGAGAGCTCCTTTTCCGAAAACGGCTTGCCGACGAAAACGGCCAGATGGACCTCGTCGTCCTGATACAGGCTGTATCCGACGATCTGACCTTGCTGAGTCTTTGCTTCGAAACCCGGGGGCATGCCGCCAAAGCCCTGGTCGGAGCCCTTCGCGCCGCGAATCGACGCAAGGTTGGCGTCGTCGTAGAGCCAAACCTCCAGCCCGGAATTGGTGACTTGCACCGTAGTGCCGCCTTTGCGCACGGCAGCCAAGCTTGCGGTCTTGCGTGCGGTTGGCTTCTTTTTTCCCGATTTGGCCATGCAGAAACTTCCTTTCGCGGATGGAAATCAATTCCGAGTATGCTGGAGGCGTTCCGAATTTCCAGCGGCTGCCAGGCCCATGGCGCTCGCCCATTCCGCTAAAGTTTTCCGTTTTCTTGGTCCAAACCGGCCTCTCATCAGGGTATTAAGTATTAGCAATATTGGAGATGGATATGCCTCCGGTTTCGCGCCTCGACCCCGCACCCCAGAAGCCCAAGCGCATCACCATGACCCAGATCGCAAAGGAAGCCGGGGTTTCGCAGCCTACGGTTAGTCTCGTGCTATCTGGGCGTTCGGCGGAGTTTCGCATCCAGTCCGAGACCGCGCAGCGGGTCTGGGCGACGGCACAACGATTGGGCTACCGGCCGCGCGCGCGGCGCAAGCGGCTCCACCGCGGCGCATCGCCTTCCACCGTGCGCGGTCCGATGGTCACCGCGCGTCCGGCCGTCTTCGGCACCCTCTTCATCGAATACAAGAGTCTGGCCGGCGACATCATGTACAGCCCGGCGCTCATGGGTCTAAGCCGCGCGGCGACCAGCATCGTGGAAATCAAGCAATTCGGAGGCATCGGCATCGACGGCTTGCCGGACTTTGTGCGCAATAACCAGGAAGTCCGCAGTTGCGGGGGCTTGGTGGTGATCACGCACCGCGACCACTCCGCCGAAAAGCTCGCGCCACTCGACGAACTGGGTATCCCGTGGGTGCTGGTGAATCGCGATCCCAACGGTTTGCGCGCGCCGCGCGTGCTGATGGACACCTACGGCATGGCGTACGGCCTGATGGAAGATCTCCTGCGCCGCGGGCACCGGCGCATCGCGGTGCTCGGCACGAACCGCTCGATTCCCAGCGCGACCGGACAGCGCCAGGGCTACCGCGAAGCGCTCACCGCCGCCGGATGCTACGATCCGGCCCTCGAGTACCTGGACCTCAACGATGCCGGCGATGCGAGCAGCCGCGATCTGATGCAGCGCGTGCTGCGCGAGCACCCGGACGTGACGGCCGTTTATGTGTTCTTCGATCAAGGCGCGGCGGGCCTGTATGCCGGCGCGCGCGCGGCGGGGCGCCGCATTCCCGAAGACCTGTCCATTGTGGCCAACGGCGGGCAGGCGGCGGCGCAGCGCGTCGATCCGCCGCTCACCACCATGCGTTACCCGTTGCTGGAGATGGGCGAGGCCGCCTTCCGCATCCTCGACCGCATGTGGCGCGGCGAGCCGGTTCCCGAGCGCACTTTCTTGCCGGGCGAACTCTGGTCGGGCGGCAGCGTGGGGAATGCGCCCGTCCCATAACGGTCCCTAGCCTTGGGCGCGCGTACTTACGGCTTAAGTAAAGTGCGCACTTCCAGACCTCGATACGCGATCTTCGTCTGCTTCGACGCGAATAAGTGCAGGTTCCAGCCTTTCGCGTCGCACTTTTCCGCCTCGTCGGTGCGCAGCACCAGCACCTCGCTCGTGTAGACCCGTACCGTCGTGCCGGCGACTTCGATGCGCCAAGCGTGCGGTTTGACCGGATCGGCGTTGACGGTTTCGTAAACCCGGTTGGGCTGTCCGGGCAGATAACGGTGCAACTCGACCGCCCCCTTCTGGCCGTGCTTCAAAAAGACGCTGGGTGCCGTCGCCGAATTGAACGGTGACCATCCGAAATGATACGCCCCGCCCTGGTGATCGACCGATACGCGCAGCTCGAAACACTCCGGCAGGGCGCGGCGCGATTGCAAATAAGCGTTCTGCTCCGCGCCTTCCCCGACGATCGCGCCTTGCTCAACCCGCCAGCGCGGTACTTCGGTGCTCCAGCCGGACAAATCCTGGCCGCTAAATATGGGGAGCAATGCCCCCACGCTGGATTGGCGCGTGACAATCGGCATGGAAACCGGCGGCTCATCGTCCTCCGCCTCATGCGTCTTGGCCGGCTGCCCGGCCGATGGGAGAATGGCCGTCTCGGCGGGCGTGGCCTGGTTGACCGGGGTGGGAGCCGGCGCAGCCGCCGCAACAGGACCGCCCGCCGGAGCCGGAAGCGGTTCGGGCTGAACTTTGGACGGGCCGGGATTGCGCTGAATGATCACCCACGCCACACCCACGGCCAGCACCGCGAAAGCGGCGATGAAAATCGGAAGCACGCTGAAAGCCGCGCGGACGGCCGGTCCAGGCCGCGTCGTATCGCCGATGCGCCGATCGCGCCGGATCGGTCCGCGCGTGCGCTTCGCTTGCGCCGGCAGCAACCCGAAGCTGCTCTTGCCCACCGCCAAGGCCTTCGAATCCACGCTCTGCCCCGCCGCCAGCGCCGCGAACTCGCGCGCGATCGTGCGCAGTTCCGCCGGCCGGTCGTCGCGTTCGCGCGCCGTAAGCTGTTCCAGCAGCGAGCAAAAACCGTCGCTCAATTCCGCGCGAACCGATTGCGGATGCGGCATCGTCTCGGTGAGGCGTTTGCTCATCACCACCGCCCCGGTGGGCCCCTCGAACGGGGTCCGCCCGGTGGCGGCGTGGTACAGCGTGCAGCCCAGCGCGTAGGCGTCGCAGCGCCCGTCCAGATCCTTCGCGCCGCGAGCCTGCTCGGGGGCCATGTAATGCGGCGTACCGACCGCCGTGCCCGTCTGCGTCAAATCCGAATCCTCGCCGCGCTCGATGCGCGAAAGCCCCAGGTCCAGCAGCTTTGGCACGCCGCTGGCATCGAGCAGGATATTCTCGGGCTTCACGTCGCGATGCACGATCCCGTAGCGGTGCGCATGCGCCAGCGCATCGGCCATGGCCGCGCCGATGCGAGCGAGTTCCTTTTCCGGAAGCTTCTTGAAGCGCTCCATGAGCTGCCTGAGCGTCTGGCCTTCCACGAACTCCATCGCAAAAAAATGCATCCCCTCGTCGCAGCCGACGTCGATGCCGGCGACGATATGCGGGTGGCTCAAGCGCGCCGTCGCGCGCGCTTCGCGCTGGAAGCGGGCGACGAAAGCGGGGTCTCGAGCCAGTTCGGGCTTGAGGAGCTTCAACGCGACCAATCGGTCCAGCGAGGTCTGCCGGGCGCGGTACACCGCACCCATGGCGCCCGTGCCGATCAGGTCCAGCAGCTCGTAATCCCCGAGGCGGCGTCCCTGGAGTTGCGCATCCATTCCTGACACTTTACCCCACGTTTATCTCGGTGCGCAGGCGGAAGTACACACGGAGTTAGGGAATGCGCCGCACGAGTGAAGCACCTGTGCGGACATTCCCGCCTTGCGGCCGCACCGCCGTAGCACGATCGCTAACTTAGGGTATGAATGCTGCGTGGAGCGAACCGTATGTCCCAGCCCCTCATCGCGATTCTGCGCAACAACCTGCTGCCCTCGATCGAAGGTTTGACGCGCACCGAGCTGATCCTCCCCGATCAAGCCGGTAAACCCGCCGTGGGGCCGTGGCCGCCCGAACCGGCCGCGGGAGCCGGCGAACCGGCGGGCGCCGATCTGCCCGACGCATCGTTCGGCTACGGCGGACATGCGACGCTGGAAGTGGTCTTTGGGTTTTCGGGCCGCGCCGAATTGGTGCTCGGCGGGCAGCGCTACATCTTGGCCGAAGGCGAAGCCGCCCTGGTCCCGCCCTACGTCCCGCACCTGGAACGCCTGGCCAGCTTGCACCAAGCCTACCACCTCATCTGGCTGCGCATCGCCACCGACCGCATCGCGATTCACGGGAGCAGCTACAGCCGCGGCAACCGCTTTCAGTTGGTGCGCGGAGCGACGGTCGCGCCCAGCGGCGCCATTGCGCGTTTCTTCGAAGGCGCGGTCGAAGAGTCCATCTCGCGCGGACCGCTCTGGTTTACGCTCGTGCGAGCGCGCATGGCCGAAGGCCTGGTCCGTATCATTCGGCACCTCGACACCCACGGCCTCGGCCAAAGCCCCGAAGACTCGCGCCGAAATGTCATCGATGTGGCCAAATCGTTCATCCAAAGCCATTTTTCGGAAGACCTCTCGCTGGAACAGATCGCCCGGGAAGTCTACTTGAGCCCCAATTACTTCAGCTCGTTGTTCACCCAGGCTTCCGGCGTCACGGTCTTCGAGTACCTCCAGCAGGTGCGGCTCGAAGAAGCGATGCGCCTCCTGCGCGAGAGCGAGCATTCCATATTGGGCATCGCGCGGCGCGTCGGGATTCATTCGGCTTCGTACTTCAGCCGCCTCTTCAAACGCCATACGGGGCTCTCGGCGCGGGATTACCGGCAAAAAGCCCAATCGGGCAGCCTCAAATAGACCGGGGAACCGTAAAATCGGTCAAGAGTTTACGATGGGCTCCGAATCCGGGGCCAATTCGGTGGGGTATCTACTGGTATAGGCACGCTTTGCCGGTTCCCGAGTGGAGGTTTCGCATGTCCCGCTCCTCTTCCCCGCTCCAGGCCGGCGCCGCGATGCGGACGATCAACCCGCCCTTGGGCGCGCCGCTGATCGGGTACCCCTCCGACCGCCCGAACACGGGCATCGGGCTGGACCTGTGCGTCCGCGCGGCGCTCTTCGGTCCCGCCGGTTCCGGGACGCCGGCCTCGGCCGTCGTAGTCCTGGATACGTTGGGCGTAAGCCCCGACCTCGTGGCCGAGATTCGCGCGCTCGCCTCCGCCGCGGCGCCGGGCTTGCCCCGCGAAGCGATCCTGGTGGCGGCCACGCACACCCATTCGGCTCCGACCTTGATGCCCTTTCGCAAAGGCAACATGGATGCGCAGCCCGACCGCGCCTACCGCGCGCACGTCTTGGCCCAGATCGAACCGCTGATCCGCGAAGCCTGGAGCAACCGCGCGGACGTGACGGCGCGCGTGGGACTCACCGAGGCCAAGTGGGGCATGAACCGCCGCGTCGTGGATAAAGCCGGAAAGGCCACGAACGTCTGGCGCGATCCGCAAGGCCGGCACCCCGGGTACTGCAATTCGAACCTCCGCTTCGCCGTTTTCGAACGCGTCTCAGACGGCAAACCCCATGTGATCCTGAATACCTACGGCTGCCATCCGGTGGTGCTGGGCGGAGGAAACACACAAGTCAGCGCCGATTACCCCGGCTACCTCGTGCGCAAGCTGGAGGCGCAGACCGGAGCGGCCTGTCTCCACCTCACCAACGCGGCGGCGCAGATCAATCCCCGCGATCCGCTGTACGACGATCCCGAACGCGCGCGGCCCATGGGCGAAGCGCTCGCCGCGGAAATTGCCGCCGCCTTGCCCTACGCGCGCCCCCTGGAAGGAACCGCCTTCGGAC
The DNA here is from genome assembly GCA_045863855.1 of Planctomycetota bacterium. Lineage (GTDB taxonomy): Bacteria > Planctomycetota > SZUA-567 > H5-PLA8 > H5-PLA8 > H5-PLA8. The sequence goes on from BTVV01000019.1 coordinate 51,295, forward strand.
ACGTGCGCGTCCCGCTGAACTTGAAGCTGGGGCCGGAGGCGCGCGCCAACTACAGCGCGCGGGCCAAGGACAGCAGCGACGGCCAGACCCTCGCCAGCGAAATCCAGGCGCTGAAGATCGGAGACCTCGCATTCGTCACGGCTCCGGGAGAACTCTTCGCCGAACTCGGCGTGGCCCTGGAGAATCAGAGCCCCTTCCGGCATACCTTCGTGGTCACCTACGCGAACGACAATCTGGGCTATCTCTTCACGGACAGCGCCTACCGCGAGGGTGGATACGAACCCAAGGGCGCGATCTCCGAAGATATCGAAGCCCCGCTGCTGGCCGCCGGCCGCGCGGCCCTGGAAACCGCTTACTCGCACGCCGCACAAGGAGCCTGAACCATGCGACCGCTCGCGCTGCTGCTGGCCTTCTCCCTTCCCGCGTTGCACGCCTACGACGCGCCGAAGATCGACGACGAGAAAGATCGCCAGGTGCTCGCCGGGTTCCTGCAGCACACGGCCAAGGTCACCGATACCCTCACGCCCGAATACGCCAAGACGCAAGCCGCCAAGGACCCCGAAAGCTACTGCTGGATTGTGCTCAAGTATCAGAAGATGCCGCTTACGGCTTACCACCTCACCGGCGACGCGAAGTACCTCGACCAGTTCGTCGCCTGCTTCGCGAACCTGCAAACCGCACTGACCCAAGACGCCAAAGGGTTCAAAGGCTGGTACGGCAAGCCCCTCCCGATCTTCCAGAATCCCGATCAGCCGGACTTGATGCTGGATGTGATCATCACCAGCTTCAGCGCGGTCAAAATCCTGAGCGAGTTCATCGAAACGATCGACGCCGAACCCGCGCTCAAGGAAAAGTTCGCCAAGGAACGCGCGGCCTACCTCGACCTGATGGAAAACCACCTGGTCAAGAAGTGGGAATCGCGCGGCAGCTACGTGGACCTGGGCGCGACCGGCGCGATCTACCGCGGCAATCCGGAATTGCGGGCGACCAAGGCGCTGCTCACCATGCCGCACAACAAGCACGAGATCATCGCCGCCGGGCTCTTGGCGCTGCACCGCGTCACCGGCAACGCCGAGTACCTCAAGAAGGCCATCAAGCTCGGCGTGCGCTTTAAGCACTGCCTCTCGATCAAGGACGGCGCGTACGCCTGGAACTACTGGGATCCGGCCGGCGCCTGGGACATCGACACCGCCGATGCGGCCAAGTGGAAGCACTGGATCGGCGTCGAACATAAGGGCGGCTACTACGCCGCTTCGCTCACCCTCGCTGTCCTCCTGCACCATCACGGCTTGGTCTTCGATGCCGAAGATATGAAGCGCTTCGTCAAGACGCAGACGGAGAAAGCCTGGAACGGCGACTTCGAGAATCCCAAGTGGGCCCGCTGCGACGGCACCACCTCCGAAAAATACATGCAGGGCGCGTACATGTGCGGTTCCCTCGCCCCGTTCGACGAACGCATCGCGAAGTTCTGCTTCGAAGGCGCGCGCCAGGAAGAACGCGTCAAGAACGCCAATCACGGCTGGCAAGGCGGCATCGTGGCCTCCGGCTACCTCGAAGGCAAGTACGTCACCCGCCCGCAGGCGCTGGGCGGCAAGCAGGTTCACAAGGAAGTCGGCGAGCGCTTCCGGGCGAACTCGGAGCACGCCGCGTGGCTGAAGGACCTGGAGTTCAGCGTCGAAGGCGCGGGCTATGTGCCGCCCAAGACGCCGCCCGAATTCAAAAATCTCCCCGCCGAACCGGCGGCGAAATAACCGGATAGTCGCGGTTCTAAATCCAAGCGAAAGGAAGGGCTTCGTATGAATGCTCAGCGCACCGTATTGCCTTTGCTCCTGGCCCTGGCGTGGCCGGGACTGGGAAGCGCGTCCGATGCCGCTCCGGAGGCGCCCAAACTCGAAGCCCTGGAGCAACGCGCTTCGATCGAAAAGGACGGGATCACCTGGACCTTCGAACAGCCCGCGCGCGTCGGGCGTTTCGTCACCGGCGACTGGTACGTCGTCGGAGCCGCGACGGTCGTCAAGATTGATCCTGCGCCTACCGACGAACGCAACAACTCCGCGCTCAATCTACCGGCCGACGAATACAGCGCCGGCGCGAGCCCCTTCGACAGCCGCGTCGAACAGGGCCGCGGCCAGAAAGGCCTGAAGCTGCGCGCCAAGCTCCCCATTGCGCTCAAACCCGGCGATGCGCTCATCTCGTCCATCAGCACCGAAATCCGCTCGCTGCCCAGCCCGCTGCGCGAAAGCGACAAGAACATCAGTCCCGTGGGCAGCGTCTCGATCCTCACGTGCCTCAAGGAACCCGCGCCCCCCGATGCCTTCCGGCCTTCGTACTGCGATCGCGGCCAGAAGCTGTATTTCGCGCGCGACCTGAAACGCGACCTCCTTCCCGCATTGGAGCGCACGCCCTCCGCGCCGAAGATCGAGGATTTCGCCAAGCTGTATGCGCGGCCGTGGCTGGACGTCTGCTTTTTCAGCTTCGATGCGCCCGCGCTTTACCAGCCGCAGTACGGACGGGAACTCGGACGCGCCGCGGGCATGGGCGCGCTGCTGCTCTGCTCCAATTTCACCCCCGCCGAAAAGGAACCTCTCTTGATCGGCTTCGTCCAGCGCGGCATCGACCTGTGGGGCATCGCGCGCGCCGGATACGGCGGCTGGCAGGCCCACGGCGGGCACGGCAGCGGCCGAAAGCTCCCCCTCGTCCTCGCCGGCATCCTGCTGGGCGATACCGAGATGGCGCAGCCCAACAAGACGCTCCCCAATCTGCGCTTCGGCGAAGACATGCAGACCATGTACGACGAAGGTTGGACCGGGGCGAAGGCCGTCTACGCCGGCCACGTCGGCAAGGACGGCGTGCCCGGCAAGCCCGACTGGGGGCGCTACGAGCACCTGCCTCCCGCACAGTGGCCCGGCGATCTGGGCGAAAGCTACCGGCGCTGCTGCACCAGCCTCGCCTGGGTCGGCCAGGCCCTGGCCCTGCGGCTTCTTAAGGCCCAGCCGCAATGGGGTCACGACGCCTTCTTCGATTACGTCGACCGCTGGATGACCGAGGACGACACCCAGGCGCTGGAAGAAATCAAGAAAGGCCGCGGCAGGGACTACACCGCCGACTGGTCGCGCCAGCGCCAATGCTGGGATAAATTTGTCGAAGAAATGTGGAGTAAATACCGCAACCTGAAGCCGGATGCTGCCGGCAAGGCGGGTGAATGATGAATTCGAGCGCCTCCAAGGAAACGCGCAAGCGCACGGTTCGCTTCGAGCCCGCGCCACGTACGCCCGAACAGAAGGCTTTCGTCTCCGCCTTCGAGTTCGAAGCCCCCGGCGCGCCGCGCTTGGCGCAGCTTCGCGAACGCTACGCGCTGGATGCCTTGATCTCGCCCGGTTGCGGCGAAATGGAAAAGCTGCGGCTCCTGAGCGACTGGACCTACGAACGCTTCCGCATGTTCGGCCGGCCCTCGGCGAAGACCGAAGACGCGCTGGAAATCCTCGAGCATTGCGCCGCCGGGCACACCTTCTACTGCGCGCATTACGCCATCGTGATGTGCGCCGCGGCCACGGCCCTGGGCTGGCACGCCCGCGTGCTCAGTCTGCGCCGCGCCGACTATCCCGACCGCGTGAGTAACCACAACATCGTCGAGCTTTGGTCGGCCGAACACGCCAAGTGGATACTCTGGGATCCCACGCTCAATTTCTCCCTCGAACGCCGCGGCGTTCCGCTCAATGCCTACGAAGCCGCGCGCGCCTGGTTCCGCGACGACGGCGCGGAGCTGGATATCCTCGTGGGTCCGCAGGCCAAACGCTGCGCCAAGGCGGATCTGCCCATCGAGTACCGCCACTATCCGAATTTCGGCTGGCAGAAGCTTTCGGAACGCGGCATGAACAGCTTCGCCTGCCTCGCGTATGTCCCCACCAACCGGCTCCTGGGCGCTTACCCCGGTCGAACCATCGAGCATTGGGCCGACTGGCCCGGCATCCACGTGATCGAGACCGCGTTGCAGCCGGACTGGACGGAACAGGCCGAATTGTTGGCGCCCTACTACCCCGTGACCGGAAGAGAATCGTGAACCGCCACTCGCGAGGATCGTTCATCATGCTCCGCTTCGTCTGGCTGCTGCCGCTGGTTCTCTGCGGCCTCTCGCACGCGCTCCTTTCCGCCGAGGCGGTCAGATCGGTGGAGATTGGAGCGCAGCGCGAACTGCGCGTGAACGGGCAGCCGTTTTTTCCGATCATGTCCTGGGCGCAGGCCACGTCCCGGTTCCAAAAGCTGAAAGATCTGGGCTTCAATACCTTTTGCGGCAGCGGCAAGACCGCGAAAGAAGCGCTGGATGCCGCGCAGGCCGCCGGCGGACTCGCGTTGGTCCATGCCAGCGCCTTCGATTCCGGCATCAAAGGCCACCCCGCCCTGCTGGGATACGCCCTGCGCGACGAGCCCGACATGGGCATCGGCAAGGGTACGCCCAAAGTATCTGCAGAAGAGATCGCTAACTGGCGCAAGACCATTGGCGAACAGGATCCCAGCCGGCCGGTCTTTCTGAATTTTACCGCAGATTTCATGCAGGAATTCTTCGGTAAGAAGCCGGACGTCCAGGCCTACTACGCCGCCGCGGCAAAGTCCGCCGATATCCTCTGCTTCGACATCTATCCGATTTACCAGCAGAACCGCGACGACCGGCTGATCTGGGTGGCCGAAGGCGTCAGCGATTTGCGCACGCTGGCCGGTCCCGCCAAGCCCGTCTGGGCTTGGATCGAAACCAGTAAGGGCAGCAAGTGGATCACCTACGAGCGCCAGAAGGACGTCACACCCGAGATCACCCGCGCCGAAGTCTGGATGGCCGTCATCCGCGGCGCCACCGGCATCGGTTTCTTCACGCACGCATGGCGGCCGTCCTTCAGCGAGTTCGCCCCCGGCGAAGCCATGCAGGCCGAACTGAAGCGCACCAACGAACAGCTCGCCCGGCTGGGGCCGGTCCTTCTCGCGGCGCAGACCGCGCGCAAAGCCGCCGTCGCTTTCGATTCCAAGCAGCCCGGCGAGGTTTTGCTGCGCGAGCACGACGGTTGGGTCTACCTCTTCGCGAACAACCTGGATATGCAGGACCTCGGCGCGCGCAAGGACGACGTCAAAGCCACCTACCGCGGCGGCAGCGCCACCCTGAGCGTGGATGGTCTCACGGCCGGCACGGAGATCGAAGTCGTCGACGAGAACCGCTCGATCCAGGCCCAGGCCGGATCCTTTAGGGACGACTTTAAGCCTTTAGAGGTGCATATTTACCGCTTCAAGCAGCCGTAACCCGACAGTCCATAAAATCCGTCAAAAGCGCCCCCTCTATTCCAAAGAAAGTGCAGCCGCTCCGGAGGTATCTTCCCTCAAGTGGAAGCTAGCCGTTCAACCCGGAGACCGCTCGCATGCCCTGCCCCGCCGCCCCGCTCGTTCGCTCCAAGCCCGCCCTCCTCGGCGGCAAGCCCTTGGTCACGCCCGCCATGCGCGTCACTTGGCCTCCGCGCGGCGAGCCCGAACGCAAAGCGATCCTGGAAGTGCTTGAGAGCGGCCAATGGTGGCGCGGCGGAACGCGGCAGCAAATGGCGCAGAGCGTGACCGGCCGCTTCGAACGCGCCTTCGCCAAGTGGCAGGGCGCGAAGCACGCACTCTGCGTAAGCAACGGAACCGCCGCGCTGGAGCTGGCGCTGAAGGCCGGCGGTGTGGAAGCCGGCGACGAAGTAATCGTTCCCGCACTCTCGTTTGTCGCCACCGCCACCGCCGTACCGCTCATCGGCGCGCGCGCGGTCTTCGCCGACGCCGATCCCGAAACCTACCAGACCGATCCGGCCAGCGTCGAAGCCGCCATCACGCCGCGCACGAAGGCCATCGTCGTCGTCCACTACGGCGGCTACTGCGCCGACATGGACCGCTTCACCAAGCTCGCGAAGAAGCATAAACTCCTGCTCATCGAAGACTGCGCGCACGCGCAAGGCAGCCAGTGGCGCGGCCGCGGCGCCGGTTCCTGGGGCGACGCCGGCTGCTTCAGCTTTCAGCAAAGCAAAGCGCTCACCGCCGGCGAAGGCGGCGCCGTCATCTCCAACAGCGACGTCCTCGCCGAAAAGCTCTACAGCTACCATCACCTCGGCCGCCTCGAAGACCAGGGCTTCTACGACTTCCACCGCGTCGCCTGGAACCTCCGCCTCACCGAATGGCAAGGCGCGATCCTGAACGAACAGCTCAAGCGCGTGAAGAAGCTGACCTTGATCAAGCAGCGCAACGGCGCCTGGTTGAGCAAACGGCTCGAACAGCTCGGCGGCCTGCTCCCGCTCAAGCGCGATCCGCGCATCACACGCCGCGGCTACTATTTCTATCTGATGCGTTACGACGCCCGCGCCTTCGGCGGACTCGCCAAAGCCCGGTTCGTCCAGGCGCTGCAAGCCGAAGGACTCCCGGTCAGCCAGGCATACGGCCGCGCAATCCAGCGCAATCCGGTCTTCGCGCAGATGAAAGACGAGCGCGGACGCCTGATCTACGCCCGCACAAGCACCCCGAACGCCGACCGGATCTGCGCCGAAACGCAGCTCACGCTCGGACACACCGCTTTACTCTCCCGGCCGCTCTTGGAAGCGTTTGTCGCCTCGGTCGAACGCATCCGGGCGCATGCAAGCGAAATCAGGAATCAAGGCCAGGATGCCGCGCGCGCGGCGGGATGATGCCTGTCACGCTTCCGGCGGCGGCGGCACCGCGCCGCTGCCGCGCACGAAGACCAGCCCGCGCAGTCTGAAGAGCACCGCCGATACGCTGAACAGCGTGAAAACGCCCAGCGCCAGCAGGCATTGCTGGACATCCCAGCCCAGCTTCGAACGCATCAGCGCGTAGCATCCGCCGCCCGCGGCAATGAACAGGAAGTTCACGAAGTTGTAGGTGCCCAGAATCCGCCCCACCAGCTTGTCCGGGCTGCGCGCCTGAATGATCGACTGGAACGGGATGATGAAGCAGCCCGCGAAACCGCCCAGCACCAGCAAAATGCCCTGAAGCTTCACGTAACTGGGATCGCCGAGGCCGCCGGGTTCCGCCGCCGCCGGAAGAGGCAGAAGCCCCATCGCCGCGTAGCACGCCGCCATGCCCGCAACACCCAGCGGAACCGAGTTCAAATTCCGTGCGGCGTCCTTGAACAAATACCCCGCCAGCACGCTCCCGACTCCGATCCCGATCATCAGCGGACCCACCAGCAGCGCCACCGCTTGATCGTCGATGAAAAGCGTCGCCTTGAAATCCGGCAGCGCGAGCACCGTCATCACCGCGATCTGGTAGAAAAGCCCGCCGCCCAGGCACAGCCACAGCAGCACCCCGTCGCGACCCATGAACCCCAGTGCATTCCAGTACGGACCGACCGGCGTGCGCGAATAAGTAAGCCCGGGATCGCGAGCCGTCACGTGCGTCAGGAAAAAGCTGGAGATCATCCCCGCCAGAGCGAGCCCCACCATGATCAGCCCCGGCGCGTAGTCGTGCTCCGGGTAGCGTTTGCTCAAGAAGCCGCCCAGCAACTCGCCGCTCAGGATGCCGACATTGGTAAGCATGTTGATCGTCCCGTTCGCGCGCCCCAGCGCGTCGCGTTCGAGGATTTCCGGAATCATCCCGTACTTGGCCGGCCCGAAGTAAGTCGCCTGCAGCGCCAGAACCATCAGCGAGGCCAGACCCAGCGAGAAGCTTTGCGTGGCGAGCGCCACGAGCGCCGCGAGCGAGATGGGAACTTCGAGGATCTTCATCCAGACGGCCACGCGCGTCTTGCTGTTGCGGTCGCCGAATTGCCCCGCCCAGCCGCTGAAGACGATGAACGGTAGCGTGAAGAGCATCGTCACGATGCCCTGCCCGCCGTCGCCCAGCACCCCGGCCCAGACGCCGCCGGTCGTCACCTGCAGGATCAGGAACTGCTTCCACAGGTTGTCGTTGACCGCGCCGAAGAACTGCGTCACCAGCAACGCGTTGAATCCGCGGGTGAATACGCGCTGCATGCCGGCGCCTCGATCGAAGTGGACGGAGCGCCGTGAAGAATAGCCGCGTTCGCCGCGCCCGAAAGCGGCAAAGCCGGTATTTCGCTAAGCGGTCTCACCTAAGTCATTTGCCTTAGACTGTGCCGTTTCCCCTCCTTGCCAAGGAAAGGTAGGGCAGGTGGACTCAACAAGCCGCGCGCAATGCGCTTCATTAAAGAAAGAAACTTTTGCGAGACCGCATAGCTACGAGCGTTCGCCCTCCGGCAAGCTTCGCTCCATCCAAGATCGTGCGGGCGGCTCGCACTTGAACGTGCAGACCTCGCAGCGCGGACCGAACGCGAACGGCGCCGATTGACGCAGCTCGCGTTTTAGATCCGCGGCGGCCACGGGAACGCGCCCATAAAACGCGTTCCCTTCCGTAAAGCCCGAGACCCAGTAATACCCGGTTTCCGGACTTGGTTCGATGATGACCAGATTCTCGCGCTGCCGTATCGCCACCGCATAACCAGGCAACGGCACGAATGCGTGCTCGGATTCTAGTTTCCGTTCCGGTTGCATATCGCCTGCCTCTCTACAACCACACATAGTGCAAGATACGCGATCAAATCGCAGACTGGCAAGTTTTTGAAACGCGGAGGTTTCAGACGTTGCAGATAAGAGCACGTAACGGTGTACAAGTGCGTACGAAAGGCGCTCTTCAGACCCTTCCAATGACCGGCAAGACCTTACGCATGAACAAGAGGCAGGACGCGGCAATCGTGGCCATCGCCTATCAAGGCTTGAACGGCACACGCGTACCGGCCAAGCTCGCTTCGAGCAACTCCTGCGGACCCAGCACGAACACATCCTGCTCCGCGCCACGCGAAACCGTCACCGCGAAACCCTCGCCCCGCGTTTCCCACGCGACGCCGGTAACCGTGCGCGGCGCATCGCCTTTCAGCGGCTCCAGCACCGCCGCGAAACGCACCTGTTTCCCCGAGCGCGTCAGCGCCGCCAGCGGCACGCGCTCCTCCACCGATGCGCCTGCGCCATCGCCAATCAGAACGCTCGTCTCGGGCTGCGCGTCGAAGAGTGCTTCGGTCGCCACCTCCGCGCCAGAGAAGCGAACCCGAAGCGCTTCGTTCGAACGGCCTGCCTTCACCTTGCGCAGGTATTCGGCGCCCGTGTACCCCTTGGGCAGAGCGCCATCCTCCGCCGCCGCCGCGCACTCGGCCTGCGTGCCCCGATGGTGGAACCACCAGTCGAAGCGCCGCTCCCGGTCCGCGTCCAGCGCGTCAAAGACAAGCAGATACCGCGCCGTCAGCGCCAGCCAGCGCCGCTGCATCACGCCCTTGTACGCGCTCGCGCACCGCGCTCCGGCCACCGTCACGCCTTCTCCCGACCCGAAACCCAGCAGATCCCCCGCCGCGCCGTCCTGCGACTTTCCGTCCACCACCACGGCGTTGTGGCTCACCGTCGCGCGGTACCAGTTTCCGTGGATCGGCAGGCGGTAGGCCTGGCTCTTCGCGCGCCCGGGATCGACGCCCAATTCCGCGCCGTGCCCGAAGAAGACGAAACTCAGCTTATCGAAATGCCCGTGAAAGCCGCCGAACGGGCCGAAGGTCATCACGCCCGCCAACTCGCCCGAACGCAAGATGGCATGCCCCGCGCCGGGAAAGACTGCGCTCTCCAGCGCCTGACGTTCGGCCGCTTGTTCCGTATCGCGCCCCAACTGCACCGAAAACCAGCGCGGCTCCTTCAGCAGCACCGCCAGGATCGCCGGATCGCGGTACGCGTGATACGCCGCCTCCATCCGCTCGTCGCCGTCGACGCGGGTGGTCACGTCGTCCCCGAAGCGCGGAAGCGTCCCGTCCGGCATCGTGTACCGCACCGGCAGCGTGAACATCTTGCGAAACGCCGGGTGGCTCCAGACATCCACCCCGATCCGACGCGCGCATTCGGCGATCTGCACCAGCGCCGAAAGCGTATAAAAGTGGTAGCCCCAACTGTTCTCGTACCACATCCCTTCCGCCGTCACCGAATGCTCCATCTGCCAGGCGAAGCCCTGCCCGTCCTGCGCCAGCGCCTTGCGCACCCACTCCGCGTCGTCCATGGCCGCGCCGCCGCAGATCATCGCGGCGTTGTGCCAGGTCTGCCAATTGCTCTTGCCCGCTTTGTGCTTGTCGATGTTCTTCAGCATCGGCAGCAGCAGTCCGTCGCGAATCTGCCCGCGCTCTTCGGCGCTCAACGCGCCGTGCATCAAATCGAAGGCCGGCGCGATCCGCGTCGCCATCCACGACGCTTCGCCCAGCGTCTGCTCGTTTAAATGACCGCCCGTCTTCGCCGCCGCCGCGCCTTCCTTGCAGGCGTTGTCGTGATACGGATAGGTCCGGTACCGTTCGGCGTAACCCAGCAGCACGCGCTTGGCGAACTCCGCGTACTTCGCCTCGCCCGTCACCGCGTGCGCCCACGCGGCGTCCAGCATCCCGCGCAGATTCGCCTCATGCACCCGGTAAAACACGACGTCGTCGTACGGCGCGCCCGTGTACACCTTCTTGCAGCGCGGGCACTGGTGGCCGTCCTTCACCTTCACGAGAAAGTGCTGGCACGGCTCGCATTGATACCATTGGTTGTGCTGAGCGCCGCGCGGAGGGAAAACCAGCTCCGCCGCCAGCGCCTTCTCGGCTTCGTTCACGCGCCAAAGCACCGCCTTGTGCGGCAGTCCCTCGCCCTTCCACGCCGCGCGCAGACGCTCCAGCTCCTCTGGCGTGCACGCCACGCACGGATGCCGCGGCGGATCGGGCAGCTTGATCTCCGGCATCTTCCACGCCTCCCCCGCTCCGCACGCGCCGGCCAGCAGCACCACGAACCACCACGCCCCGACCGCACGCCTCGCCATAACGGTCCCTCGCCCAAGCGCGCTGCCCGATCCGGTATTGCCTACACCGTGATGGCCAGACGATGGTCCGCGCAATGCCCGAACCTGGGCCACGCAACGGCCCGCCGTAAACGCCTCCCGCCCACGGCGAAGCTACTCCGACTTCAGCGACGCCATATCGATCGAGAAGCGGTACTTCACGTCGGACTTCTCGATCCGCCTCCACGCTTCGTTGACCTTCTGAATGGGAATAACCTCCACATCCGACGTGATGTGGTGCTCGCCGCAAAAATCGAGCATCTCCTGCGTCTCGGGAAGGCCCCCGATCGGCGATCCCGAAAAGCTGCGCCGTCCGAAGATCAGGCCGAAGACCGCCACCGGCAGCGGCTTATCCGGTGCGCCGACCATCGTAAGATTTCCGTCGCGTGCCAGGAGGTTGATGTAAGCGTTGATGTCGTGCGGAGCGGCGACGCAGTCGAGAATAAAATCGAAGCTGCTCGCGTGCTTCTTCATCGCGCCGGCGTCCTTGGAGATCACCACCTCGTTCGCGCCGAGACGCAAAGCGTCCTCCGTCTTGCCTGGAGACGTGGTGAAGACCACCGTGTGCGCCCCGAAGGCACGGGCGAACTTGACGCCCATATGACCAAGCCCGCCGAGACCGACGATCCCCACCTTCTTACCCTTGCCCACCTTCCAATGCCGCATCGGCGAGTAGGTCGTGATCCCCGCGCACAGCAGCGGAGCCGCCGCGGCCAGATTCAGGTTGGACGGGATGCGCAGCACGAATCGCTCGTCCACGACGATGCTTTCGGAATAGCCCCCATACGTCACCGGCGCGGTCTGGTGCTTGTCCGGGAATCCGTAGGTAAGGATCTGGTTCGCGCAGAACTGTTCGAGCCCCGAGCGGCATTGGGGACAACTCTGGTCCGAATCCACCAGACAGCCCACGCCCACAAGATCCCCCGCCTTGAACTTCGTGACCGCCGAGCCCGCTTTCTGCACCCGGCCGACGATCTCGTGCCCCGGCACGCAGGGGTAAACCGCCGGCAAAAAATCCTTCCATTCGTTGCGCGCGTAATGCAGGTCGGAGTGGCAGATGCCGCAGAAGAGTATCTCGATCTGAACGTCGCGCTCCGTCGGATCGCGGCGCGGAATCTTCGCGGAAGCCAGCACCGATGTCGCGCTGGCGGCCGAATAAGCCCTCGTTTGGTACATGGCGATGCTCCTGGGGTTTGGGGTTAACGTGCTCCGTACTGCTCGTCCGTAACCTGCTCCAACCACTCGACGGCCTTGCCCTCGAGCTTCTCGTGAACCGCGAAATGCGTCATGCCCGTCGAAGACGTAGCGCCGTGCCAGTGCTTTTCGCCCGGCGCGAACCAGATCACATCCCCCGGCCGGATCTCTTCCACCGGACCGCCCCAGCGCTGCGCCCAGCCGCATCCGGAAGTCACGATCAACGTCTGGCCCAACGGGTGCGTATGCCAGGCCGTCCGCGCGCCCGGCTCGAACGTAACGCTCGCGCCCGCCGTCCGCGCCGGAGCCGGAGCATCGAACAACCGGTCGATCCGCACCGATCCTTTGAAGTAAGCCTCCGGCCCCTTCTCCGATGGCTTGGAACCGCAGCGGCTGATCTCCATGTATCGTCTCCTTAAAGTGCCGGGAAGCTGGCGCGGTCCGATTGTACCGAAAGGCAGGCCGTGAGGAACGGTCTGTCCGCGCAAAGCGTCGGATCGCGCTACGAATCGTTACGTGGCAAGAGGATCGGAAAGCGTCGCACGGTGAGGAAAAATGGTGGGCGATACAGGATTCGAACCTGTGACCCCCAGCTTGTCGAGCTGGTGCTCTAGCCAGCTGAGCTAATCGCCCGTGCGAAAGGGAGCCTAGTCAACCATCCTCGCCGCGGAAGTCAAGTGCAAGCGAATGGGAGTGCGATTCCCCAACCGCGGCCGGCGCCGCTCAATTCGGTGCCCCGTCCTCGCCCGGATACATCGCCGGAGCCGTCTGCGAATAGTATCGATTCAGCAACGTACGGCTCGCTTCGTCGTGACCCACCGCCTCCAGCGCGTAAGCCAGCAGGCTCAGATGCAACTCCGGAGCCACCGCCACCGTCTCCCACTCCGCTTGCCGCAGCCACTCCAGCGCCTGCCGCGCGCCCCACAACAGCGAACGGCCTTCCTCCGCGCGCGGAGGATGCGTGGTCCGCACCAATGCCGGCGTTTCCGCGTCCGCGTGGTTCATCCGCAGCCGGTCGTACATCTCGTCCACCGACGTGAAACCCTTATCGTCCGGCGTGGCGTAGAAGAAATCGCACCACGCCTGGCTCTCGCGATGCGCCGCCACCGCGCGCAGATACACCGGCACCGCCGCCGCGCGCAGCGCGCTCGTACCCGACGCACCCGAAGGATGCTCCAGCGCCCGCGCGAACTCCTCCCGCAGCAGCGGCGCCAGCGTCTGCGCCCGCGCGCCCAGCCGAGCGATCAGCCAGTAGCCCGAGTAGCGCGTGCGCAGGTCCTGCGCCTCGAGTAATCGCGGCAACTGCAACAGCGCCTCGTCCCCGGCCGCTTCCAGAGCCGCGAACGCCTCCGCGCGCACCGCGGCCTCACGGTCGTTCATGCGGTCCACCCACGCCCAGACGCTGTGCTCGCCGATCGTCGGACCCAGCAGGAGCCGGTCCAGCGCGTACCGCAACGGCTCCTCGCGCGCTCCGGCGCGCGCCTGCAGCAACTCCGGCACACACGACGGGCCCAAACGCCGCAGCGCCCGCGCCGCTTCTTCGCGTGTCTCGTAGTCAGGGTGGGTCAGTTGAGCGAGCAATGCGGCGAACGCAGGAGCCGGCGGCCCGTTTTTCTCGAGCATCTGGCCGGCCCGCAGCGGCGAGGTGTACAGGATGAGCCCGAGGACGGCCGCCGCAGCCACGGATCGAGCGCGACAACATAGGTGCGTCACCTGGGGCATATCGAATCCTCCAACCCCTGTACTCACCCTCCTTATCGGTAAGAATAGCCCACTCAACACCCAACGTGCACTTAAAAAGTTAAGCTTTCATCGAATTTATATTTACATACCGTAAATAAATAGGCTTTCGGCATGCACTCCTATGGCAGGCCACACTGGTTTCAATAGCGTCCTGAAAACCAGTGCGCGCTATGAACCAAGTCAAAAAAAGCCGCCTGCGCGCGTTCCCTTCAGTCCATGGAGTATAGTTACCGTTTTGCGCCAGTCCTCACAGCGCCCATCGGGATTCGACCCATGCCTCGTCGCGTTTACATCGCTCGCCACGGCAACCGCATCGACTTCGTCGACAAGACTTGGAAAGCCCGCGCCGAACGCCCCCACGATCCGCATCTCTCGCCCGACGGCCTCGATCAAGCCAGGCGCTTGGCCGAACGCATGCGCGCCACCGCCGTCCGGCACGTCTTCGCCTCGCCCTTTTACCGCTGCGTCCAGACCGCGCACGAGACCGCCGCCGTCCTGGGCCTCCCGCTCAAGATCGAGCACGGCGCCTGCGAATACCTCAACGCCGAATGGTTCCCCGTAGCCCCCGAATTCCTTCCGCCGGCCCAGTTGGTCCGCGATTTCCCCCGCGTCGACGCCGCCTACACGCCCCACGTCACCCCCGCCTGGCCCGAACCCAACGAACGCGAACACACCTGGCCGCGCTGCGCCCGGACCATCCGGCTCCTTCTCGAACGCTACGACGGCGATCTCTTCATCGTCGGACACGGCGCCACCGTCCTGGGCCTCACATACGGCCTGGTCTCCGGCGAACCGCACCTCACCTGCGGCCTCACCGGCTTGGTCGAACTCGAACAGAACGGCTCGGCCTGGACCCTCGTACGCAACGGCTGTCAGGCGCACCTCGAGTCGACCGAATCCGAAAAGCGCTTCAACTGATTACACTTGCGCACTCCGCTCGATCCGGCATATCTTGAATGGGCCCATACTATGCAGCCGCATCGAACCCGACTTTCCAAAGGAGAACGAACCATGCGTATGCGTTTGGCCGTACCGGTCCTCTTGCTCGCGCTGAGCGCCGGCGCCTTCCGCGCCGCCGCCGAAGAAGCCGCGCCGCCCGCCATGGACGAAGCCGCCCTGAAGGCGATTCTGGAAAGAATGTCGCCCGGCCCCGAGCACGCCGCCTTGATGAAGCAGGCCGGCGCCTACGAAATCGCCTCCAAGGTCTGGATGGACCCCGCCAAGCCGCCCGAAGAGACCAAGGCCTCGGCCACTTTCACCGCGATCCTCGAGGGCCGTTACCTGCGCCAGGAGTTTCAAGGCAGCATGATGGGCAAGCCCTTCACCGGGCTGGGCATCGAAGGCTACGACAAGGAAAAGAAGGAATACGTCTGCGTCTGGTTCGACAGCATGGGCCTGATCCCCTTCACGCTGCGCGGCAAGAGCGCCGACGGCGGCAAGAACATCGAATACCACGGCTCCTTGCCCTGCCCCATGGACGGCAAGGAAGTCAAACAGCGCTACACCTGCCAGCACCTCGACGAAAACACCTTCACCTTCACGATGTACGAGACCCGAGAAGGCGGCAAGGAAGTGAAGGGCATGGAAATGACGTACACTCGGAAAAAATAGCAGCACTCGAATCGAACCGCCGCGGCAAAGGAGGGCGCATGGATACGAATACGCAGCGAGTCTACAAAATGAAGTTCTCGAGCGTCTATCCGCTCTATGTCGCCAAAGCGGAACGGAAGGCGCGTACGAAAGCGGAAGTGGATGAAATCCTGCTGTGGCTCACGGGATACAGCCGGAAGCAGTTGGACGCGCAACTGAAACAGGAATCGGACTTCGAAACCTTTTTCTCGAAAGCGCCCCAGCTCAATCCCGCGCGGACGCTGATTAAGGGCGTGGTGTGCGGGGTCCGCGTGGAAGACATTAAAGACCCCATCATGCGGGAAGTCCGCTACTTGGATAAATTGATCGATGAGTTGGCCAAGGGCAAAGCCATGGAGAAGATCCTGCGCAAGTAGCCGATCTTCGGGCGCGTTCCGCCGCGCTGGGCGTCCACGGGCCGTTCCCTGCATCCCCGATCGCGCCGCCGTTCGCTTCAGAACAGACTGCGCCGGACCGCCAACCGATACGCCTGCGGACTTTGCCCAAACGCGGCCTTGAACGCGCGGCTGAAGTGGAACGGATCGCGCATCCCCACCGCATGCGCGATCTCCTTCACGCTCCGCGAACCGCGCAGCAGTTCCTCCTGCGCCCGCCGCAGCCGCAGCGCCGTCCAGTACGCCTGCGGCGATACCCCCAGCACCGACTTGAAGACCGCATGGAAGCGCGACGGCGAAAGATGCGCCCGCCGCGCCAGTTCGTCCAGCCGCAGCGCTTCGGCAAAGTGCGCGTTCAGGAACTCCAGCGTCCCCGCCAGCCGCTCCACGCCCGCCGCCATCCGCGCCGACTCGGGACGCTCGCGCGCGTGCTTCAAAACCGTCTCCAGCAAGCTCCAGCCCAGCGCCTGCTTCCGCGCCAGATCCGCCAGCCCCAGCCCCTCCGCGCCGGCCCGCCCCGCCACCTCCACCAGCCCCGCGTTGAGCGCCCCGATCCGCTCCGAATCAGGACCGCTCACGAACGGAGGCAGATCGACGAAGCGGAACGGGTCCAGCGAACCGAAGAGCAGATAGCTCACGTGCGACCAGCGGCTCACGCCGGCCTGCCGCGTCGACTTGCCCAGACAGTGATGCAGCCCCGGCGGCACCAGCGCCGTTTCGCCCGCTCGGATCGAACCCTTGCGCCCGTCGGCGAACTCGTACTTCGACGGATAGCTGATGCACGCCGTCACCAGCTGCGGCAGCGTGCGCCAGCCCGTCCCCGCGTACCCCTCCTGCGGCGTCACGCCCCCCGCGTCGTACTCGAAGCGCAGCGAACGCTCGGCCAGCCGCAAGACCGCCCCGCTCAAGCGCATGCAGTCGATTCCGACAGGCGAACGGTTATATCCGGCATGGCGCTCCCTCTATTCCGTGGGGTACGGTACGGGAGTCCAGCGGATTACGCAAGGTAGCGCCGCAACGGCCCGGAACGCTTGGTTACCTACAACCCCCTCCCCATAAATAGCAAAAGGAGCAGCGCCCATGTCCCGCCTCAGCGAACCGCAGGTGAACTTTTTCCGCACCTTCGGCTTTCTCGGCTTCCCCGGCTTGCTTAAAGCCGATCTGCCCTGGATCCTCGAAGAGTTCGAAGCCGTGCACGCCGGCACCGGCAAGGGCCACGATCCGTCCAAGCGCACCTGCGTCGCCGGCTTCCTCGACCGCAGCGAGAAACTCAGCGGGCTCCTCGAACATCCCGCCATCGCGGGAATCCTGCACGCGCTCCTGGGCGAAGATTTCAATTACCACGGCAGCGACGGGAACTACTACTCCGGCGACACCGGCTGGCACGCCGACTGCGCCGACGAACAGATCCACGGGCGCTACCTCAAGATCGCCTTCTACCTCGATCCCCTCGACGGCCAAAGCGGCGCGCTCCGCGTCGTCCCCGGCAGCCACCGCGTCGGCGAACCCTACGCCCAAGCCGTCCGACACGCCCTGCGCACCCGCGGCAGCCTGCCCTGCGAACCCCGCGACCTCCCCTGCCAGATCCTCGCCACTCGGCCCGGCGACGTCCTCGTCTTCGACCACCACACGCTCCACGCCAGCTTCAACGGCGGCAACCGCCGCCGCATGTTCACCCTCAACGCCGGCACCCGCGCCCAGACGCCTCAGCAGTTCGAAGAGATCCGCCGCATCGTCCACGGCGCCGCGCGCTTCTGGGCCGATCGCTGCTACGGCGACGCACTCATCCGCACCGCCACCCCCGAACGCCGCAAGCACCTCGAACAGCAACTCGCCTTCGAACCCGAACTCCCCGCCCTCGTCGAAGAAGCCAAACGCCGCATGCCCGAACCCGCCCGGGGCTAGTTTGAATTTAGATTTGGGATTTGGGATTTGGGATTTGGGATATTGCCGGCGAGCCGAGAGCCGTGAACGCCCTGCCCTCAACTCCAAATCCAAAATCCAATAATCCGACCCGCCCCCCGGCCTCTTGCCCTCCCCACCCGCACGGGGTTTAATGTCCCCATAGTCCCTTCGTCTGGAGCCGGCCTATGGACGCTCCGATTCTTCCGCTTCGCGCCGCCGTCAAGCCGCGCATCTGGGACGAAGAACTCGGCGGCACCGTTCCGCTGGAAGATGAAATCGTACGCATCTTCAAGAGTCAGTCCGCCCGCAACGTCGTCCTCGTCGGCCCCCCCGGAAGCGGCAAATCCACCGCCCTCGCCCATCTTAAAGCCGTCTTGCCTGAGCACTTTCCGATCGAATTGCGTGATCGCTTTCACCCGTTCAACACTTCCGAGCCAAACCCCGGTTGCCTCCGCGTATCCACCGTGAACTCGATGAGTGTCGTCAAGCGCGGCAAAGATGTGGAAGTCATGCATCTTGCGCTTTGGAGCAACGACGAACGGATCGAGTATCTCCTCGCACGGCACCCTGCGAAGTGCGCATCCGTCATGAAGCGACTCCATCGGCATCCCGAGGTTGCCGATCAAGGCGGCCTCCCAATGCTCTGGACCGTCGTACTCGACACCATGGCCGAGGACGAATCGCTCACCTCTCCGCTCGAAGCGCTGCGCCGCTTTTTCTTCAATCGCCTAGACCCTACCCAGCATGGCGTGGCGCGAACCCGAGCCTTCGCGGCTTACTTGCAAACGCACCAAATATGGCGCGACACCACCGCCTGTTTCCCGCTGGGTATCCGTTTGGAGCGCGATCTGTGGCTCCAGTACTTGAGCCAGCGTGCGCTCGCCGGTTGGAATGAAACGGCCGCAGCCTTGGTAGACTTTCAGGCCATCCGCTTCGTGCTCGCGGCCGATTTCATCGCACACGACCTCGAACACTTCGAACCGTGCGACTATTTCCTATGGCGTTTCCCGTCCGATCTGATTCAGCATGTCGGCATGCTACTCCGCCGCCGCCCCGCGCTCTGCGCGCATGCGGTCGCGCTGGCGACCGGCGTCGATCCCTACCTCCATGCCACCGCCGCCAGCCTCCTGGTCGCCGCCGATCCGACCTGGCGGCCGCCGAAAAGCAAGCCGCTCAATCTGGCTGGGGCCTTCCTCGCCGGCGCGCAGTGGAACGGCATCCGCATGCCGGACGGCAACTTCTTGCGCGCCGACCTGCGCGGCGCCCGCTTGGGCGGAGCGCATCTGGAAGCGGCCAACTTAAAGGCGGCCGACGCTTCCGGTGCGGATGTCTCCGAAGCCTGTCTGCAAAACGCCAACCTGACCCAATCCGCTTGGGCCCGCGCGAACCTGGAAGGCTGCGACCTCAAATACGCAACCGCCGGCTTCGCCCATTTCCGGCGCGCCATCCTGCGCAACGCGGAACTCTCCCAAGCCGACCTGATGTTCGCCGACTTGCGCGACGCCGACCTCCGCGCCGCGAAGCTGGAAGGCGCCGTGCTCCAAGGCGCGAAGATCTCAGGAGCCGATTTCCGCGCCGCCAACCTTGATGGAGCGAACCTCGCGAAGCTTGTCCTCCGCGAAGCTAACTTTCTTGGCGCGGAATTTCCAAGGGCGAACCTCCACGGCGCCGACCTCCAGGGCATGGAACTCCCTCGAGCCGATTTCCGCGGCGCCAACCTGACCGGGGCCGACCTCACATGTTCGCGTATGCATGACGCCGATTTTCGTGGCGCGCTGCTATGCAGCGCCGGACTCGCCGGGGTGGATTGGGAACGCGCCGACTTGCGCGGCGCGTACTTCGCCAACGCCAGCTTCTACATGGGCTCCAGCCGCAGCGGGCTCGTCCACAGCCCGCTCGCCTGCGAAGGCAGCCGCACCGGCTTCTACACCGACGAATTTTACGAACAGTCGTTCAAAGCGCCCGAAGCGATCCGGAAAGCCAACCTCCGCGGCGCCGATCTGCGCGGAGCCAAAATCGAGGACATCGATTTTTACCTCGTCGATCTCCGCGACGCGAAGCTCGACCCCGAACAGCGCGACCACCTCCGCCGCTGCGGCGCGATCCTCGAAC
This sequence comes from Planctomycetota bacterium, assembly GCA_045863855.1. Classification (GTDB taxonomy): domain Bacteria; phylum Planctomycetota; class SZUA-567; order H5-PLA8; family H5-PLA8; genus H5-PLA8. The sequence continues at coordinate 71,136 of BTVV01000019.1, forward strand.
ACAAAACCGCACCCGCCTAGCGAGCAAGGGCGTGAACGGCTAACCCCGAACGCCCGGCCGCCCCACGTAAAATGGTTTCCCCTTGAATTCCCACCGCCCTCCATCCCATTTCCGCAATCCCAATTCCCAAAAGCGTCCCCTTCTTTCCCAGTTTACTCCCCCCCGCCCCCTCACTATTCTACCGAAGAGTGAAAAGGACCCGCATGGACCGCTTCGAACTCCGTTCCGACTACGCGCCCCGCGGCGACCAGCCCCGCGCCATCGAACGGCTCGTCGCCGGCATCCGCGGCGACCATCGCCACCAGGTCCTCCTCGGCGTCACCGGCTCCGGCAAGACCTTCACCATGGCCAACGTCATCCAAGCCGTCCAGCGCCCCACCCTCGTCCTCAGCCATAACAAAACCCTGGCCGCGCAGCTCTACGCCGAATTCCGCCAGTTCTTCCCCGAGAATGCGGTCAGCTATTTCGTCAGCTACTACGACTACTACCAGCCCGAGGCCTACATCCCCGCGCGCGACATCTACATCGAAAAGGACGCCGCGATCAACGAGGACATCGAGCGCCTCCGGCTTGCCGCCACCACCGCCCTCATGTCGCGCCGCGACGTCATCATCGTCGCCAGCGTCTCCTGCATCTACGGCCTCGGTTCGCCCGACGTCTACCAGCAGAACGTGATCCTCTTCGAGCGCGGCCTCGAACTCGAACGCATGGCCCTCTTCCGAAAACTCACCGACGTCCAGTACAAGCGCGGCGAACTCGACTTCAAGCGCGGCACCTTCCGCGTCCGCGGCGACGCCGTCGAAATCTTCCCCGCTTACGACCAGACGGCCGTGCGCGTCGAGTTCGAGTTCGACCGCGTCGTCGCCATCGAGGAAGTCGACCCGCTCACCGGCGAAATCCTCGCCGAACACGAAAAACTCGCCCTCTTTCCCGCCAAGCATTACGTCATGCCCGAAGAACAGCTCGGCCCCGCCCTCGAACGCATCCGCGCAGAACTCGACGCGCGTCTGATCGAACTCCGCGGCCAGGCCAAGCTCCTCGAAGCCCAGCGCCTCGAAATGCGCACGCGCTACGACCTCGAAATGCTCGAGGAAGTCGGCTACTGCCAGGGCATCGAGAACTATTCGCGCCACCTCGACGGCCGCGCTCCCGGCACGCGACCCTTCAACCTCATGGACTTCTTCCCCAAGGACGAGTACCTCCTCATCGTCGACGAATCCCACGTCACCGTCCCGCAGGTCCGCGGCATGTTCAACGGCGACCTCGCGCGCAAAACCACGCTCGTCGAGCACGGCTTCCGGCTCCCCAGCGCCCTCGACAACCGCCCCATGCGCTTCGACGAATTCGAACGCGTCATGCCGCACACGCTCTACGTCAGCGCCACCCCCGGTCCCTACGAATTCCGCCGCGCCCAGGAAGACGAATCCCCCGTCGTCGAACAGATCATACGCCCCACCGGCCTCGTCGATCCGCCCATCGAAGTCCGCGCCACCGAGGGCCAGATCCCCGACCTCCTTTCCGAATGCCAGCGCCGCGCCGCGAAAAGCGAACGCGTCCTCGTCACGACCCTCACCAAGCGACTCGCCGAAGACCTCAGCCAGTACCTCCGCGAAGCCGGCCTCAAATGCCGCTATTTGCACAGCGAGATCGACGCCATCGAACGCGTACAGATCCTCAAAAGCCTCCGCCTCGGCGACTTCGACGTCCTCGTCGGCGTCAACCTGCTTCGCGAAGGCCTCGATCTGCCCGAAGTCTCCCTCGTCGCCGTACTCGACGCCGACAAGGAAGGCTTCCTGCGCAGCCAGTCTTCGCTGATCCAGACCATCGGCCGAGCCGCGCGCAACATCAACGGCGAAGTCATCCTCTACGCCGACCAGGTCACCGAAGCCATGCAGCGGACCGTCGACGAATGCGCCCGCCGCCGCGAAAAGCAGCTCGCCTACAACCGGGAACACGGCATCACGCCGCAGGGCATCCAAAAAGCCATCGGCGAAGGCATCGAAGAGATCCTCAAGCTCCGCGATGCCGAGGAAGACGCCACCGGCATCCCCGCGAGCCAGATCGATCAAGCCGAGACCGTCAAGCTGCTCGAAGAAGAGATGGAACGCCTCGCCGGCGAACTGCGCTTCGAAGAAGCCGCCGACCTGCGCGACAAGATCCTGCGGCTCCAAGGCCAGCCCGTCGAACGCGGCATCGGCGGCCTGCGCAAAAGCCGCAAGAAACGCGGCGCCCGCGCCGCCCCCGCCCAATCCATGCGCGGCATGGAAGCCCCTGCCCCCTACGGCAAACGCAAGAAAAACCGCCGCAAGAATCCCTAGCAGCCCGATGTTGGATGTTGGATGGCCGGTACGGTTTTAATCCGCGCGTCGCAACCCTAATCCCCATTCATTTCATATTGAATTTTGCATTTATAATTTTGAATGCGATCGTGCCTACCCCTGCGCCAATCCGACTGCAAGTGTAGCGAACCCGCCCAAGCCCCCTTCCCGCGCCCTCCGTCACCTTCCTAAATCAAAAATCGAAAATCCAAAGCCTGCCTCAACCCTTTTTACACTCCCGTGACGCGCAACAGGGTAGAATGATTTCATCTGCAAGGGTCCGGAGCCCGACCGCGATGGACCAACCTGCCGGCATCCCGCTGCTCCTGAGTTTCTTCGCGGCGCTCGAATGCCTCCTCGCTATAGCGCTGATCCTGCGGATCTTTCACATCCCGCTCTGGCCCCGGCGCTGGATGCGCCGCGACGCCGAACGCCTCCAACCGCATTCCTGGATCGTCATAGCCCTCGAACGCGCCGTGGCGGCCAGCGCGCTCTTCGCCTTCGTCGTCGCGCATGCGCGCAACCTGAGCCACTTTGAAGGGGGCAGCGATACGTGGGGCGGCTTTGCCGCGATGGCGTTGGCCGTCGCCGCCGGATTGGAAATCCACGCCGCCTACGCCGCCGCCCACGCCTGGCGTCGCGACGGCAATGCCCGCGCGCTCGGCATCCATCTGTTCATTAGCATCGGCGTCATGTGCGCGCTTTCGTTCTGCGCCCTCTACCAAGTGCCATACGCCCTAGAGGCGCCCTTTCACAGAGCCCTGGGACTGGCCTGGGATCCACTTTATGTACTGCCCGCCACCTTGGTCTGCGTCACCTTCATGGCCTTCATGTTGAACGTAATACCTCCGCGCTGGAACCGCAGACGAGGCATCGCCAACGTCTTGTGCGTGGCATTGGCGATGCTCTTACTCTGGAAAGCATGGGTTCCCCTCCAAGCGCGGTATCTGGCGGCCTATGCGCCTTCCATGCCTCAACCTTACCTGCATCAAGAACGACCCTCACCCGGGTATGTGCGATTTATGGCTTTGAAATCGTTAGTGCCATACCTGGTTGATTATGCACCGCTAGACAATCTCCCTCCCGCACTTTGGCATGGTGTCACCTCTGGGATACCCCCCTCCGACGATCCGGTATATCGCGCTCAGCTTCTACGTGCGGCAAAAGGAGGGTTTGGACTGGACCGCCTTTGGTTAGTAGACCTTGAAGAGGCGCGCTGGTGCTCCGCCCGACGCCTGCGCTTGGAACTCGCCGGAATGAGAATATGGCAGTACGACGACGCTTCCGTCCTCTTTCTTTACGAGCCCAATCATCTCCTGTTCCGAGAGTTAATACCCGACGCTGCAAAGCGCGACGCCACACACCGCCTGTTGGTGGCTTGGAACAACCGTTTTACGACCCTATACACCCACCGAGTCGACACGAAGAACGAACCATCACAGTGGCTCGAGGATCACCCTCGGCATGAGGGATGGAGGTGGCTCAAGCGAACCTTTCAGGATCTCGACTATGACCTCTGGAAGTGCCATGTCCCGGGCGTCTGGCTTGAACTGGAAGGGCAGCTCGTACCCTATGACCTAATGGTTCCCGTCACCCGCCTATGTACCTTCAACAACCCGGATGTAATGTTCCAATGGCTTGCCTGCCCGCACAAAGAAGTCGCCATGGAAGCCTTAGATCAGATCATCGATTACTCGCGCAGAACTGGAAATAATCGACTGGTGAAGGGGTACCCAAATGATCTGAACCTAAGTTATGCATTGTATGCGCTTCACCCCGATCATCTGGTCACCTTTCTTCAACGGGTAGCTATCGAATACGGCGAAGCGGAAACGCTACGCGAGATAGAGTCGATGACCTTTCCATGGGAA
>BTVV01000020.1:0-72935 GCA_045863855.1 Planctomycetota bacterium
AAAATGCTTGCCTATTCATCCCCCGTGGGGTTGATTCCCCTCAGCAGACCCCTGAAACGAGGAACCCGCCATGCCGCTGCACCCGCTTCATCCCGATCAGACCGGCCAGTTTCTCGAGTTGGGATACGTACTCGCTACGGGGCTGATTCCGAAGGATGCCGCGGCAAAAGCCGATCGCGCGGCGTTCCGCTGCAACGGGTTCGATCCCACCGATCCCCAGACTTGGGCGCAACCGCCCAAGGGCGAATTCTTCGACGATCCCGACCTGATGGCGCTGTACACCGACGCGTTACTTGCGGCCGGCGCGCAACTTACGTCCAATCCCTATCTGGCCGCGCAGCTTCCCAAACCGGAGAGCGCGTTCGTGATCAAGATTCTGCCGGCGCCGGGGCCGTGGAAGCACGTAAATGCCCATATCGACGGAAGCTACGAGAATCCGCCGCTGCTCTCGTTTCCGCGGCAGTGGGATCTCTTCGCGATGATTTACCTGCACGATATCGAGCCGCAATCGGGCGGCACGGTGCTCTGGCCGCGCACGCACCGCTTCGCGGAGGCGCTGATCCGCAGCCAGCCGACGCGCTTTAAATTCTTGCGGGAACTGCGTCCGCTGGTCGAAGAATTGGCGCAGAAGAGCGAGCCCGTCGAATTGCAGCCTAAGGCCGGGGACGTGCTGTTCTTCCATCCATGGACGGTGCACTCGAAGCCGATGAACTGCGGGAAGCGCCCACGCTTCGCAATGAACTGCAAGTGGTGAGGTTTTTCACCGCGGAGGCGCGGAGGGCGCAGAGAAGGACAGGAATGGAACTCATTAAAATATCGGGTCTGCTGGCAAAATGGAGAATACGTAAGGTACATTCCAAGGCATTGGTTTAGTTCCTTTGCAATGCCTAGGCGATGGATTATGCGCGCCACTTTTAATCGTCGCTCCACTCCCAAAGTCAAAGACGGGCGCGTCCAGCGCAAGAATAGGCACCGTCCCACGAGCTTGGACGGATATGACCTTGACCGCGAATCGCCGGAAGGCGGTTTGCATCATTTCGTCACCAAGCGCGATGTTCAGACCTTCGTCACGCTGATCCCCGACTGGCCGCGGCTTTCTGAACGACTTCGTCGAATACGCTTGGTTGGACATTACAATCAGGATGGCATGTATGAGTTTTATTATCGTGAAGAGACTGGGGTCATTCAATTAAATGCATGGCCCGAAGACTTGTGGATGGAGCTTCGTCCGGCGTATTTCGAAGCGCATCGGATGATCTTCGAGCGACTGGGTGTATCCTTCGATCGGCTTGAAGAAACGGTCCTGTGCCGTTTCACCGAAGCGCAGGTTCGCGCCTACATGCTTCTGCATGTCTTTGTGCACGAACTGGGCCACCACTATGACTATATGCATCGGAAGCCGCGCGGCAAAAGCCGTGGCGAGGGGTTCGCCGAAGAGTTCGCCAATCGCCGCTTCGAAACCTTGTATCCGGCCTACGTGCGCGTCTTCGGCGATCCGGCTAAGTCGCGCTGAGCGATGTGTAATAGCCAGTCCCCAACTCCGTGATTTGCTTAAATTGCATGGCGCAGAAGGGCGACTCTACATTCGGGCCACTCTTTACATTCCAGTCGAAGACCTTGAGCGAGCCATTGAATTCTATCAAAGCGCCTTTGAGTGCACGGTATTGGATCTCGTTGGATTTACGGCAACGTGCTCAATGTGTCAGCAGACGGTGATTCTGATCGACGGATATAAGTTTGAACCTGCCAGTATTCCTCTCATCTTGGACACCCCAGATATGGAGTCAGCTATTAATCGTGTATTAGAGGCTGGTGGGCAACTTGTTCCCGAGGCCGGAAAGGTATCTCCTTTTCCAAGCCAAAACTTAGTTCGAATTCTAGACTCTGAAGGCAATGTGCTTTGCTTGCGTGAATCTTAATATTGGTTGCTGCAGCCTACTTCTAAGGCTCTTGGCTTTACTAGGCCCTTGCTTACACAACCTGCTCCACCATCCTCCGCGGTGAACACCGCCCTACGCCTTCAGATTCGCCCGCGCGGCTTTGAGCGCGTCGAGGAGCACGCCGCCGTCGGGGTAGCGGTGGCGGGGGTCCTTCTCGAGGCAGCGGTCGAGGACCAGGATCGTCGCGGGCGAGAGGTCCGGGCGGAGCGTCTGGATCGGCAGGTGCGGCTTCTCGATCGTGTCCATCAGGATGTTCAGCGCCGAGGTGCCCACGAACGGCGGTTCGCCGGTCAGCAGGTCGTAGAGCGTACAGCCCATGGCGAAAACGTCGGAGGCTTTGACGGAGTTCTTGGCGTCGCGCGCCTGCTCGGGAGCCATGTAGCCGAAAGTGCCCATGGCGATCTGCGTCTCGGTCATGGTGTGCCCCTTTTCTTCGGTGCGGGCGATGCCGAGATCGGTCAGTTTGGCGGATTCGTAGAGCGGCCGGTCGGAACGCGGGGCGTACGGGACCAGGATGTTGTCGGGCTTGATGTCGCGGTGAATGATGCCTTGAGCGTGGGCGGCGGCGAGGCCGGCGGTGGCGGCCACGCAGATATCGAGCGCCTCGCGTTCGGTCAGCCCGGCCTGGCCTTCGTGCTTGCGCCAGCGCAGCAGTTCGCCGCCCGATGCGCCGCGGATGTACTCCATGACGAGGTAAAACAGACCGCGGGTCTCATCGACGTCGAAGACGGCGATGAGGTTCGGCGACTGCACGCGCGCGGCGATCTGGGCTTCGCGGTAGAAGCGCTTGATCCAGTCCTCGTTCTTCTGGGCCACCAGGAACGAAAGCACCTTCACGGCGACGTCGCGCTTAAGCCGCGGGTGGATGCCGTAGTAGACGGCGCCGAACGCGCCTTGGCCGAGCTTGGCCAGGAGCGGGATGCCAGCGAGCGCCGGAACCTTGCGGTCGTCGATGAGCGCGTGGGGCGCCTTGGCGAGCAGCGGTTCTTCGATCAGATCTTCGATGGGCCGGTCGAGTTCGAAAGCTTGCGTTTCGGCGGCGGGGTCATGCGCGCCGGAGCGCTGTTCGAAGATAAAGCGGCGGCGCGCGGGGCCGGCCGATCCGCGTACGGGCGAGCCGACTGCTTCGGTGGGTGGGATCTCCTGCGTGCGCCCGACGCGTTCGAGCGGCTCGGGCAGACCCGGCGGCCCGCCCGCGGTCGAGTCCACGCCGGATAGCGCGGTGGTGCCGAAGAGCGTGCCCGTAGGATGCTTGCCCGTGCGCGCGCGGCGAAAGATGACCAGACTTCCCACGCCCAGGAAAAGGGTCGCGGCGAAGAGTCCCAGCACGATCCAGCTGGGCCGCGCGGCGCTTTCGCCCAGCACCACGCGTTCGGGCAGCAGCGCGACGACGGTCCACGTGGCGCCGCCCAGCACTTCGAAGGCCTCGGTGGAAGCGAGGAACGGCTCGTGAAGTCCCCTGACTTCGAAGTGCGTATGGTTTCCGGCCGCGAGATCGGCGAGCGGCTGTGGAAACTCGCGCAGCGCCACCGCGAGCGACTCGACGGCCGCTTCGCGATTCTGGCGCAGCGGCGCGGCGATCTGCGAGGCGTTGCGGTCGAGGAGGTACAGGTACCCGTCCTTGGGCATCTCGAGCGTGTCGAGAAAAGCGGAAAGATCGGCGAGGAAAAAGTCGGCGGTAAAGACGCCGCTGGGCGCGGGCTTGCCGGGGTGTTGCAAGGCGAGCGCGACGGTGATGCCGGGCGAGCCGTCGTTGAAGCGGTACGGCGCGGTCCAGGCAATGCGCCCTTCTGCGGCGAGCGCCTGGCGATACCAGGCTTTCTCGCGCGGGTCGTAGCCGCTGGGTTTGTCGCGCGGAAGCTCTTTCCGCGAACCGTCGGGCTCGGCGAGGTACTCGAAGGGCTTGCCGTCATCCACATTGGGATCGGATCGGTTCAGGATCACCGCGCCGTCTTCGCGGCGGCGCGCACCGACGAACCGGCCGCTGGAATGTTCGCTGTAGCTGAGCCAAGAGAGTTCGCGCTGGAAGCGCAACCGCTCCACGAGCAGGACGCCCAGTTCGTCGAGGTTGGAAACCGATAGCGACCCCTGAACGGCCTGGGACTGAAATTCGAGGAGCAGCCGCGCGGCGGGCTCGAGTTTATTGCGCACTTCCTTGACCGTCGCGCGGCTCATTTTGTCGAAACTCAGTTCGGCCTGCTGGCGCAGGCCGGCGCGGGTACTCAAGAGGGCGAAAGAGCCGGCCAGCGCGGTGGCGAGCAGCACGATCCCCGTGGCCAAAGAGAACCAAGCCAAACGCACGTTTACGGTGGGAGGCGGTTCCTGCGTAGCATTCATGGCACGTAGGCACGCCATACGCCGCGCACCGAACCTCCCAATCTACGGCTTCAGCATCATCTTTAACGCGTCATGCGGTCCGCGATGGGAGGCCAGATCCTCCAGCAAGCGCGGGCCTTCGGCCAAAGGAATACGGTGCGTGATCAGCGGCGGCGCCTGAACGCGCCCGCTGCGCAAGAGGCCCACGGCGTCGGCGTAGCTGGTCCCGCCGCCAACGGCGCCGACGATGCGGCGCTGCCCGGCGATCAGGAAGTCGGGGTTGATCGGCGGGCGCTGGGTGTTGAAGCAGCCGATTACAACCAGCCGTCCCAAGCGGGCGAGCGCGGGAATCAGATGTCCGAATAACGGCCCCGCGCCGGCACATTCGAGGATCACGTCGAAGCCTTCGCCGCCGGTGAGGGCCTTGGCGCGTTCGGGAAGTTCGGGCGGCGTGAAAGACGACCCGTCGAGTACTTCGTCGGCGCCGAGCTTCTTAGCCAGTTCGAGGCGCGCAGGGACGCGGTCGAGAACCGTGACGTGCGCCGCGCCGCGCGTGCGCGCGCATTGCAGCGCCAGCAACCCGATCGGTCCGGCGCCGACGACCAGCACACGGTCGGGATACGCCACGCCGCCCTGTACGCAACCGTTCAATGTCACGGCCGTGGGTTCGCTGACGGCCGCCACGTCGAAAGGAAGATCGCCGATTTTGCGCAGATTGCCTGCCGGCACTTTGGCGTACTGCGCAAAGCCCCCATCTTGATTGACGATGCCAATTTCGCGGCGATCGGAACAAACATTCTCGTAGCCCTGCTGGCAAAACCGGCACGCTCCGCAGCCGATGGCGACGACGGCGATCACGCGGTCTCCGGCGGCCAAGCTCTTGACGCCCGAGCCGACGGCAACGACGGTGCCCGACCATTCGTGCCCCGGCACGATGGGGAGCTTGGCATAGCCGAGGGTGTAGTGGCTCAAGTCGTTGATGAATAGTTCGACGTCGGTCCCGCAAATGCCGGCGTACGCAACTTCGACGACGGCTTCGCCCGGACCCGGCGCGGGATCGGGAAGCGTTTCGAGCTTCAAGGTCTTAGGAGCAGATAGAAGGAGCGCGCGCATGGGCCTATTCTCAGGCCTCTCGCACGCGGCGCCAGAGTGTTTTGCAGGGTCCGCTGGCGCACACGTGCTTTGAGTGAACTCTTTCCGACGAGGCTAAAAAAGGTGTACGAACCTGCCGGGAAAGTCATGCACTTAGTGCGTAACACCTTTCAGGGGAATCCTTTCAACGTGACTAAAGCGATCGGTTAATCACCTGCGGACGGGGAATGCAGCCTACAAGTTCGAGGTTCAGCCGGGGGGCTGAGCCGGGAAATTGAAGGGCTCGCCCGCGAGGGACCGACGGATGACCCAAGACCCGACTCCGCGCCCGAAACTCCGCCGCACCACGGCCACGAACGCCACCGTCCGCCCGCGCAGTACGACAGGCACGACGCAGGCATCGGCGCGGCCCGCCGTGGCGCCGACCGCCAAGCCCGTCGCCAAGCCGGCATTGAAGCAGCCGCCCGAATCGAAGGCGCTGGCCGCCGCACCGGCCGCGAAAGTGTCCGTTTCCGCCAAGCCGCTGCCCGCTCCGCACGCGACGCCGACCCCGCTTCCGGCGGTCGCCCCGGCGGCTCCCGTAGCCGGCGCGCCGGCCAAGCGCGGCGAACGCGGACTGAAGTTCGCCGTCGCGGCGTTGAGCTTGATCAGCATGACCTTGGCCGGATTGCTGGTGGGCGTAGTGGCTTCGAATGGGAGCGCAACGGTGGAAGCCAGCGCACCCGAAGCCTCCACACCTGCCTTAAAGCATACGGCGCCGGCCACGCCGAGCGCTTCGAAGCCCGTGGCCCAGACCGTCGCTGCGGGGACGCCGGCGAGTTCGATCCGCGGCAATCTGCTGCTCGCGCGATTTGGCGCGAAGGTGGAAGGCGCGCACCGCAACGAGGTCCTCAACGACGGCGACGTGACGAACTACGACCACGGCAACGGCTACGGCTCGCACCCGCTGGGCGAAGGGCACAACGGGGCGATCGTCGTGACGCTTGCCGAAGCCCAGGAGCTGAACCGGGTCAAGTTTTTGCTCTGGGACAAGGACGACCGGCGCTACGCGTACAAGGCCTCGATCTCGCCCGACGGTTCGAAGTGGATCGAACTGAAGGACACGACGAAGGAACCCGCACGGAGCTGGCAGGATCTGCGCTTTACGCTGCAGCCGGTGAAAGCGGTGAAGATCCAGGGTGTTTCGAACAGCATCCAGGGCGGCGGTTTCGATCTGATCGAGATCGAAGGCTACAACGATATCCCAATGCTGGAGCCGGCAGCCACGGCGGCCGTGCCGAGCGAAGCGGAACTGGTTCCCGGTCTGCGCGCCTGCTACTTCGACGGGATCAGCGGGTACGCGTCGGTCTCGGACACACCGACGCTGATCGGCAGCGTCGCCAAGCTGGCCTTCCAGGCGCAGACGATTCAGGCCGAAGGCACCCCGGCGGGCTGGCCGCTGGCGCGCTTCGCGGCCACCTTCGAGGGGTACATCAAGATCGAGCAGAAGGCGACCTACACCTTCTTCCTGGAATCGGACGACGGCTCCCGCATGTACATCGACGGGAAGTTGCAGGTCGAGAACGACGGCTTTCACGGCATGGAAGAATCGTGGGAGCAGGTGGAACTGGAGCCGGGTCTGCACCGGATCTTCGTCGCGTACTTCGACGCGGGCGGCGGACGCGGCCTGAACCTGCGCTGGCAGTTCAACGGCGAGATGAAAGAAGCGGTACCGGCCGAGAAGCTCTTCCACCATCCGAGCGATCTGGACTCGCGCACCGTGGCCGCGAAATAAGGATCGGGTTTCGAGCGGCGCAAAGCGCCAATCGCACCGAGATCAGCTTCCCGCTCCGGAATAGCGCCGCAGACCCGCGCGCCAGGTCAGTCCACCAACCGCCAGACACGCCAACCCCGCCAGCGGCGTCCAGTAGGCTTGGCTCGCCAGGAGCCCGTCCTTCAAGAAGGCCGTGGACGGATAGTAGGCGATGTAGCCGAAGGGAATCACGAAGGTGAGCGCGAAAGCGACGAGCTTGTTGAAGATCGTGAGCGGGTAGTTGGAGAAGCTGAGCAGGTTGTAGATCGGCGGGATCAGTCCGACGCGCTCCTGGGACCAGAAGGTCAACGCGGTAAGCGTGAGGAAAACGCCCATCAGGACCGCCCAGGCGCTGAAAGCCAGCACGCCGAGCAGCAGGCCGCTCTGAAGCGTCCAGACCAGTCCCAGCTTGTAGGACGCGTAAGAAAGCACGGCGATGCCGAGTGTCAGGTCGGCGACGAAATCGAAGCCGATGCCTTCCATGAGCATCTGAAAAAGCGACGAGAGCGGACGCAGCAGGAGGCGGTCCATCTCGCCCTGCACGAGGTAGCGGTCGGAGAATTGGTAGAAGTTCATCGCCACGGCGTCGAAGAGCGCGCGGGGCAGCAGCGCGAAGCCGTAGATGAAGAAGACTTCCTCGCGCGACCACTCTCGCAGCGCATGGATGTGTTCGAACAGAAACGCGAGCATCAAGAGTCCGGCGGCCTGCTGCAGCAGCGCGGCGAGGCATTCCATCAGAAAATCGGCGCGGTATTCCAGGCGCATTTTGACGGCCTGAAGGACGTACTGTCCGCCGACGCGCAGATGCCGGGCCAGCCGCGCCATGGCTTATCCCCCCAGCGCCGACAAGCGGCGGCGGACGGCCATCCAGCCGAACTGGCAGCACGCGAGCAGGACAGCGGTCCACGCGGCCTGGAAAGTCAGTTCGGCGGCGATGCGTTCGTGCGGGATGCGCCCGAGGTAGAGCGCCATGGGTGTGTACGCGATGCCCGGAAACGGCGACCATTCCATAAACGTGCGCGCCCAAGGCGGGAAGAATTCGAGCGGCAGAAGCTGCCCGGAAAGGAACTGTAGCAACAGGAATTTAGCCCACAAAAAGCCCTGCAAATTCTCGACGAGCACCGCGGCCAGCCCGGTGATGAAATTCAGCGCGAAGAATAGGTGGAAGGCCAGGATCACGGAGACGAGGAACGCCGCGGCCGATAGCACGTCGGCCGGCCCTTGCAGGCCGTAGGCGAGCGCCACGGCGATCCCGACGGGCAAGCCCATGAAGAGGCCGCGGAAGAGCATCTCGCCGACGGCGCTGGCGTAGAACTGGAGCAGGAGCGAGCCCGGGCGGAGCAGGTCGGAGGTAATCTCGCCCTTGCGGATGCGCGCGGCCAGCAGGCTGTCGGCGTTGGAGAAGTACGTGCTGCGCACGATCCAATTGACGCAGGCGTAAGTCTGCATCGCGGCGAGGTTCCAGGTCGCGACGGTGGTCTGTTCGTGAAAGACGGCGGCCCAGACGTACCAATGCACGCTGGCGTAAATGAAGTAGTTGAAGACGCCGACGAGGTAGCGCAGGCGATGCGTGAGCATCACCATGAAACTGGAGCGCGCGAAGGCGTAGCCGAAGGTGAGCGCGGACATGGAAACGGAGAGTTTGACGCGCCCGGTCACCGGGCGCAAAGCCCGATTCGGGGCGCGCTACTGCGGCTTCTGGTTCGAGAAGACGAGCCAGAACGCGTGGATCATGCCCGGCAAGCCCCCGAGCAGGAACAGGATGATGTTGATCCAGAAGTGCGTGCTGACCCCGACTTGCAGCAGCGCCGCGACAGGCGGCAGAATGAGGCAGAAGATAATTTTAACGATGATCATGGCGTCGTTTTCCGGATCGACTTCGCCTACGGGATTAAAAAGAGGGGCAGAGGACGAATCCCTCTGCCCCTTCTCCACCTTCACCATCCAGTGAATCGCCTGAATCGAGAGGGAAATTAGAACCAGTTCTTCCCGCCGTCGATGTAGGTGCTGTCGAATTCTTCGTCGCTTTTGGTGAGGTAAATAATTCCCTCAATCAAACCGATGATTCCGCCTACCATGAATAATCCAAGTACAAGCTGTATAACCCCAGGTACGGTCTTACCTAAGAAGAATTTGTGTACACCAAGCCACCCTAAAAGTATTGCCAGAATGCCCGCTGTGACACGCTTGCCCGAAGCCATGATTGGACTCCTTCTCCCCGAAGGGATGAGTGTTTGAAGTAAATGAAGCGACCCGTGCTTCTAGAGCGGACTTCTCAAATCGCAAGCTAAACTTGGGACCAATTTAGCTGCGCATTCCCCTACCCTGTTATGCCTTCGCACGGGAGGCGCCAAAAGAAGAACGGCGGCTGCCGCCGCCGCTCTTCGAAAACCGCTCGATCCTGCTCGCGTAATGCGCTTACTTCTTATCGCCCTTTTTCTTGCCGCCCTCTTCCGGTTTGACCGGTTCCGGTTTCGCGGCCGGCTCGGCGCCTTTCTTCATTTCGGTGAACTCTTTCTTGCTCAGCGTCGGATCGCGGTGCGTTAGCACCACGGTGAGCGAGTCGGTGCGGCGTCGACTGCCTGCAACAGGCTGGGATGCGCGATGTTCGCCGGCCTGCTGGATCAGCTTCGCGACGATGGCCGTCCAGCCGGTCTGGTGCGTCGCACCGATGCCGCGGCCGTTGTCGCCGTGGAAGTATTCGTAGAAAAGCACGTGCTCGCGCCAGTGCGGATCCTTGAAGATGGGATGCTCCCCGTACAATGGGCGCTTCCCGTCGCGGTCTTTCAAGAAGGTGCGGGTCAGGCGCCGCCCCAGTTCCATGGAGATGTCCCAGAGCGTCTGCTTGTTGCCGCTCCCGGCCGGGCATTCGACCTTGAAGTCCTCGCCGTAGTAGTGATGGAACTTCTGGAGCGATTCGAGGATCAGGTAATTGACGGGGAACCAGATCGGCCCGCGCCAATTGGAATTCCCGCCGAAGAGCCCGCTGCGCGATTCGGCCGGCCAGTAATCGACGCGGTACTCCTGGTTCCCCACCCAGAAGATGTAGGGGTTCTTCTCGTGGTACTTGGAGAGCGCGCGGATGCCGTAGTCGGAAAAGAATTCGCTCTCGTCGAGCGTGCGCTTGAGGAGCAGCTTCATCTTGTGCCCGCGCAGGAGCGAGAGCAGGTAGCGGTGCCCTTGGCCGGGTTCGTCCCACTTGCTGACCAGGTTCGACATCTCGGGGCGGTTCTCGAGGAACCACTCCATGCGCCGGCGGAAACGCGGCAGGCGTTCGAGCACTTCGGGCTCGATGGTCTCGACCGCGAAGAGCGGCACGAGGCCGACCATGCTGCGGATCTTGAGCTTGCTGTAATTGTTCCCCGGCAGGTGCAGGACGTCGTAGAAGAAGCCGTCTTCCTCGTCCCAAAGTTCGATGCCGGCTTCGCCCATGTTGGCCATGGCGTGCGCGATGTAGAGGAAGTGCTCGAAGAACTTCGTCGCCACGTCTTCGTAAGCCGGGTTGCCCTTGGCCAATTCCATGGCCATGACCATCAGGTTGAGGCTGTACATGCCCATCCAGGCGGTGCTGTCGGATTGTTCGAGGTGCCCGCCGGTGGGCAGCGGCTGGCTGCGGTCGAAGACGCCGATGTTGTCCATGCCCAGGAAGCCGCCCTGGAAGATGTTGTTTCCGCTGGCGTCCTTGCGGTTGACCCACCACGTGAAGTTGAGCAGCAGCTTGTGGAAGCAGCGTTCGAGGAAGCCGACGTCGCCCTTCCCGGTCAGCTTTTTCTCCATCTTGTAGACGCGCCAGCAGGCCCAGGCGTGGACGGGCGGATTGACGTCGCCGAAGGCCCATTCGTAGGCCGGGATCTGCCCATTGGGGTGCATGTACCATTCGCGCAGCATCAGTATGAGCTGACGCTTGGCGAATTCGGGATCGACCAGCGCGATCGGGACGGTGTGGAACGCGAGGTCCCATGCGGCGAACCAGGGATATTCCCATTTATCCGGCATCGAGATCACGTCGGCGCAGTGCATGTGCTGCCAGTGCCGGTTGCGTCCCACCTTGCGCTCGGCCGGCGGCGTCGGACCGGCCGGATCGCCTGCGAGCCACTGGTCCACGTCGTAGTGGAACCACTGCTTGGACCAGAGCAGCCCGCCAAAGGCCTGGCGCTGCACGCGGCGTTCGTCTTCGGTGAGCTGGCGCGGCTGGACGGCCTCGTAGAACTCGTCGGCCTCCTTCACGCGCTTGTCCCACAGTTCGTCGAACTGCTGGAAGGGCTTATCGAGGTGCCCGTGGCGCAGGCGCAAGCGGATCTGCTTGGACTGTCCTGCGCCGATCTCCAGTTTGTAGCGCGCGGCAGCCTTGGTGCCGGTGCGCTCGGGATTCACGGTCGGTTCGCCTTTGACGACATGGTCGTTGATGCCGTCCTTCGGATAAGGCGAACCGTTTTCGGCGCCCCACAGTCGCTTGGCGTTCGATTCGTTCTCGCAGAACAGGAGTTCGGGTTTGCCGTCGCAAAAGAGGAAGTACGTGCCGACTTCCTCGTGGTTGGCTTCGATCTCCGTGGCGCTCTTGGCCGACATGTGCGGCTTGGTGACATTGGGCAGGCCCCAGGACCAAGTGTTGCGGAACCAGAGCGTGGGCAGCAATTCGATCGGGGCGGCTTCGGGCCCGCGGTTATGGACGGTGATCTGGATCAGGATGTCCTTCTCGCCGGCCTTGGCGTACTCGACGAAGACGTCGAAATAGCGCTGGCCGTCGAAGATCCCGGTGTCGCAGAGTTCGAACTCCTCGGCGATGAAGCCGCGTCCGCGATTTTGGTCGAGCAACTGTCTGTAGGGAAACTCGGCCTGCGGATATTTGTAGAGCATCTTCATGTACGAATGCGTCGGGGTGCTGTCGAGATACCAGTAATAGTCCTTGCAGTCCTCGCCGTGATTGCCTTCGCTGCCGGTGAGCCCGAAGTAGCGCTCTTTGACGATCGGGTCCTTGCCGTTCCACATGGCCAAGGCGAAGCAGACATGCTGCATGCGGTCGCAGATGCCGCCCAGACCGTCCTCGTTCCAACGGTAGGCGCGGGAGCGGGCGTGATCGTGGGGGAAGTAATCCCATGCGGTGCCGTTGGGCGAATAGTCTTCGCGAACGGTGCCCCAGGCGCGGTCGCTGAGGTAGGGGCCCCAGTGCTTCCAGTCGGACTTGCGCTTGGTGGTGGCCTCCAGGCGCTGGTGTTCGGGGGTAGTGAGGTTGTGCATGGTTCGGTCTCCCGTCTCGCATAGCGGGTCAACGGCCCGCCGCCCTCGATGGATCGATCCCTTCGGCGCGCGCCATTAGCCGGCGCGCGATCCGGCATTCGTTTCGTGCAAACGCCGCCACGCACGCAGTAGTTCGGCGACGCTCCAGGCCTGCGCGAAGCAGCCGCGCGGCGCGTGCGGCGCCTCGGCGTCGAAAATCTCCGAGACGCTGCCCAGCCCGTCCTGATCCAGATGCCCCAGCAGCGGATCGAGCAGCTTCTTGAGGTGTTCGACGTTCCGTGCGCCGGTCCCGTGGACGTTCAGGCAAGCGTCGATGTACGGCCCGATCAGCCAGCCCCAAACGGTGCCCTGATGATAGCTGCCGTCGCGCTGGAGCGGCCCGCCGCCGTAATGCGGGACGTAGGCGCGGTCGCGCGGTTCGAGGCTGCGCAGGCCCATGGGCGTGAGCAGTTCGCGCGTGACCACGTCGAGCACCGCGCGCTCCTGGTTCGAGTCGAGCAGGCGATGCGGCAACGAGAGCGCAAAGAGCTGATTGGGGCGCAGCGCGCCGTCAGGGCGGCCACCGTCCTCGAGCACGTCGTACAGACAACCGCGCTCGGCGTTCCAGAACTTGGCGAAGGCGGTTTTGACGCGGGCGGCGGCGGAATCGTAAGCGCGGGCCTTGGCCTGCTGCTTCAGGCGCTGCGCGAAATCGCGCATGTGGCAGAGCGCGTTGTACCAGAGCGCGTTGATCTCCACGGGCTTACCGATGCGCGGCGTGACCACCCAATCGCCGACCTTCGCGTCCATCCAGGTGAGCTGGACGCCGGCGTGGCCGCCGCGGAGCAGTCCGTCGTCGTCGACCTTGATGCCGTAGCGCGTGCCTTCTTCGTGAGCCGCGACCATGGCTTCCAGGACCGGGAACGTCTCTTTCAGGAAGGCCTCGTCGTTCGAGGCTTCGAAGTAGGCGTGGACCGCATGGAAGTACCAGGGCGCCGCGTCGATGGTGTTGTATTCCGGCGCTTCGCTTTCGTCGGGGAAGCGATTGGGAATCATGCCCGCGTCGATATGCTGGGCAAAGGTCTTGAGGATCGCCCGCGCTTCGGGCAGGCGGCCGGTGGCGATGCACAGGCCCGGCAGCGCGATGAGCGTATCGCGCCCCCAGTCGCCGAACCACGGATACCCGGCAATGACGGTGCGGCCGCCCGCGCCGCGCTGGACGATGAACTGGTCTGCGGCCAAAAGCAGGCGCTGCGTGTGCGCGTCGGCTCCGGGAATCGAATCGGCCAGCGCCGTGCGGCGCTTGCGTTCGGCCTGCGCCAAGCCCTCGGCGCGCGCGAACGGCACGGCCTCCAGCCCGGCCACGAAGCCCGTCCAGATCCCGTCGCCGGCGGCCTGAAGCTTCAAGACGCCGGGGACGAACTGGTCTTCCTCGCTGTCCAAACCGCGGTCGCGCTCGATGCGATACTGGTAGCGCCGCCGCCATTCGGGCCGTGATTCGAACGCGTACGCAGCGGGATTCACGTACAGCGCCGGCATACCTTCGTAGGGGCGGAAGACCAGCCCCTCGCCCGCGCGCTCGGGCTCGCTCCGAATGTGATCGTGCGCATGGGCCAGCGCATGGTAATCGCGGTAGGCCAGACGAGGGGTAAGCTCGAAGCGCGCATCGGGTCCGCCGCCCCACTGCCGGTAGCGCACGACCACCGAGTCGGTTCCGTACGGCAGGAAGAGTTCGCGTTCGACGCGCACGCCGCCCACCTGCCAAACCCAGACCGGCCACGGATCGAGCCTGAATTCGACCAGAAAACGGTGCCCGTCGGGGTGGATCACGCCGGGGAACTCGTGTGCGGCCATTGGAACGCGGCGGTCGGGCAGCACCAGTTCGTCGTCGCAGCCGCTCAGGAGCGCGCGGCGCTGGACGGGGGGCTGGAGCGCGGGAATCAGCCAGCCGTGGTAGCGGCGCGTGAACGGCCCGGCCACGGTGCCGGCGGCGAACCCGCCGCGGCCGTTGGTTTCGAGCCATTCCTTATTTAAGGCCGCCGCGTAATGGGCGCAGGTTTCCGGGCCGATTTTGAGCCACATGAGCCGGTTCGATGCTCCTGGAGGCTGCGGTTGCAACCGATATAGGCTCTACCAAGGCATTTTTTAAATCCAACCAGAGCCTACCGAGGCCTAGCGAGCATGCAACCGCACAACGTGTTAAATGCGTCTAAAGTTTTCTAGCTGGCCGAATTGTAAAAAGGAATCGGTGTAAAGCGCAAGGCTTGGTTAGATCCATTGGCGAGCTGAGGACCTCAAGGTGCATAATTTTGGCGCGAGGTGACGGGTTGGCGCGAGGCGTTATGGGTCTTACGCCCGGAAGGATGAGCGCTTGCAAGGAGATACGGTGAGGAGTAGGATGCGTTTTGAGTGAGTAAGCGGCCTTTATGGCGCTTGCTATTTTGATCGCGTGCCGTCCCAAACTCATCAGCCTGTACAGGCCTCGGTGATGCACGGCTCGCGACCCGTCATGCGGCTGCGTGCTCGCCGTGTGCTCGGGCGGCGAGGTGCTGAGCCGTTGGATCGGCAGGCGCCCTAGGGAGGCGTAAAGCCAAGATGGTTGTGGGTGCGGAGTTACTGCGGCTGATCGATTCGATTCACCGCGATAAGGGGATCAATAAAGAGATCCTCTTCGAGTCGATCGAGAATGCTTTGCTGACGGCCTCGCGCAAGCGCTGGGGTCCGCATGGCGATTTGACGGTGCGGATCAACCGGATCACGGGCGAACTCGAAGCATACGAAGACGGCAAGCGCATCGACCCGGCGGAATTCGGCCGGATCAGCGCTCAGACGGCCAAGCAGATCATGATCCAGAAGATCCGCGAAGCCGAGCGCGACGTGATTTTCGACGATTACGAAAAGCGCATCGACAGCCTGGTGACGGGCACGGTGCAGCGCTTCGAGAAGGGCAACATCATCGCCAGCTTGGGCCGCGCCGAGGGCTTGGTGCCGAAGAGCGAGCAGATTTTCAGCGAGCAGTACCGGCCCGGCGACCGTATCCGCGCGTTCCTGGTCAAGGTTCAGAAGAAGGGCCAGAAGGTCATCATCATCCTGAGCCGCACGCATCCGAATCTGGTCAAGGAACTCTTCGGTCTGGAAGTTCCGGAGATCGGGGACCGCATCGTCGAGATCAAGGGCATTGTGCGCGAGCCCGGCCACCGCACGAAGATCGCGGTGTACAGCAGCGACCCGAAGGTGGACGCGATCGGCGCGTGCGTAGGCGTTCGCGGAACGCGTATCCGCAATATCGTCGAAGAGCTGGGCGGCGAGAAGATCGACATCGTGCGCTACAGCGACAGCCCGGACCTGTTCATCCGCAACGCGCTTTCGCCTGCCGAAATCTCGGCGGTGGAGCTGGACCGCGAATCGCAGCACGCGCGGGTGATCGTCCCCGAGGACCAGCTCAGCCTGGCGATCGGCAAAAAAGGCCAGAACGTGCGCCTGACGGCGAAGCTGACGCACTGGCACATCGATATTATGACCGAAGAGCAGGCGCGTAAGCTGCGCGAACTCGAACGCGCCGAGATCTACAAGATCACGTGCATCCCCGAGAACATCACCGAGAAGATGCTGCTGGGCGGGATCACGTCGCTGAAGCAGATCCTGGCTCGCACGGCCGATCACTTCCAGACGATTTACGACTTGAGCCCGGAGCAGGCGGAAGCGCTGCTCGAGTACGCGGCTCAGCGCGACAAGGAAATGGAAGAAGAGCGCGCGAAGATTCAGCAGGCTCCGGCACGCCGCCCCGCGGCGGCGGCGGCTCCGGCGGCGGCTCCCGCCGAAAGCGCTCCGGCGCCGGCCGATCAGGCTCAGACGGAAGCCGCCGCGCCTGGCGCGGGCGGCACAGCTTAACGATGTGGTGCGTGGAGAGTCCCATGTTGGAAGTGACCACGCCGCATGAATGCGAGCCGGCTCAGTGAGCCGGCCGTGCTTATCGATCCGCAGGACCTGACGCCTTCCGGCTCGCTGACCGGTGGGCGCAAGCCCGCGGTTGGCCAGTGTGCAGCAACCAGGACCCGTTCGGGCGCATTGGGCCCGCCGGACTCCTCAAGCTCGGAAGGAAGCGTATGGCGAAGGCGACGGTCAAACCGGTTCCCACCGGCATTCGGGTCAGCCAGTTAGCCAAGGAGATCGGCCTTCCCAGCAAGGCCCTGATCGAGAAGGCTGCCGAGCTGAAAATCGAGGTGAAGAACGCCAGCGCCACGCTGACCCGTGGCCAGGCCGACCGCCTCCGCGCCAAATTCGGCAACAGCGAAGATCTCCGCGCCGCGCTCGAGAAGAAGAAGAAAGCGGCCAAGCAGAAGATTACCGAGGCCGAAGAAGCCGCCAGCACGGACACCGAGGAATCCGCCGAAGAGGAAACGGTGGCCGAGGCCGCGCTCGAAGATGCGGCCGCGCCCGCAGTGGAGGCGCCCGCGGCTCCCGCCGAGACGTTCGCGGAAGCTCCGGCGTCCGAAGCGCCTGCCGCGGCGGTGGAGGAAACTCCGGCGCCCGAGGCTCCGGCCGCTCTCGTGGAAGCGCCCGCCGCCGAACCCGCTGCTCCCGTGGAAGCTCCCATCGCGGAAGAGGCCCCCGCCGAAGCTCCCGTACCGGACGCGCGACCTAAAGAAGTTCGTTTCATCCAGGCCGGCCCTGCGATCGCGCAGCCGATCCGCCAGCAGGCCGAACCGACCCAGGCGGGCGATACGCGCTTCGGCGTGGTGCTGAGCGCCGACAAAGCGCGAGAGATTCACGGCGACGTGAACACGGTTCGCGACAAACGCGGACGCACCACGGCCGTGGAATCGAAGGTGGTGGAGGACTTCAAGCCGGTCGTGAGCTACCCGAAGGTAGCGGAGTTGGCAGTGGAGGAAGAGGCGCGCCGGGTGGGCGGCGTGCCTGGGCGCGCGCGCCGTCCAATGACGCGCGGGGCTTCCGGGCGCGGCGGACGCCGGCACGGCGCGGCGCTTCTGCGCGACGACGACCGCTTCCGCGGAAAGCGCAAGCAGCCGCGCAAGGTTCAAGCCAAGCCCACGATCGTACGCACGGGCCCGGCCGAAGTCACCAGCCCGGTCACGATCAAAGGCCTGTGCGAAGCGCTGGGCATCAAGTCGACGGTGCTGATTCAGAAGTTTTTCCAAGAAGGCAAGATGGTGCGCATCAACGGCATCCTGACGGATGTGGATGCGGAAATCTACGCGGGGGAGTTCGATCCGCTGGGCTTCGGGATCAAGATCAAGAAGGCCCGCGACGTCGAAGAAGAGATGCTCAGCGGCGTGGACCAGGCCGACAATCCCGAAGACCTGCAGCCTCGGGCGCCGGTGGTCACGATCATGGGCCACGTCGACCACGGCAAGACCTCGCTGCTGGATTACATCCGTAAGGCGAAGGTCGCTTCGGGCGAAGCCGGCGGGATCACGCAGCATATCGGGGCGTACCGGATTTCGACGCCGCGCGGGGACATCGCGTTCCTCGATACGCCAGGGCACCGCGCGTTCACCGAGATGCGCGCGCGCGGAGCCAACGTGACGGACATCGTGGTGCTGGTGGTCGCGGCCAACGACGGCGTGATGCCGCAGACGGTGGAAGCGATCTCGCACACGAAGGCCGCCGGCAAGTCGATCATCGTGGCGATGAACAAGATGGACCTGAAGGAAGCGAATCCGGAGCGCGTGAAGGGCGAACTGGCCGCCAAGGAAGTGATCGTCGAAGACTACGGCGGGTCGGTGGGCTGCATCCCGGTTTCGGCGCTGACCGGACAGGGTGTCGATGCGCTGCTGGAGCGCATTCTGCTCGAAGCCGAATTGATGGAGCTGAAAGCGAATCCGAACAAGCACGCGGTCGGCACGGTGATCGAAGCGCACAAGGACCAGGGCCGCGGGATCGTGGTCACGGTGCTGGTGCAGGAAGGCACGCTTTTGCCCGGCGACGTACTCGTGGCGGGCCATGCCTACGGTTCGGTGCGGCAGATCCTGGACAGCTCGGGCAAGGAGCTGGAGGAAGCCGGGCCGTCCCAGCCGGTCCAGATTACGGGGCTGAACGACGTGCCGTTGGCGGGCGAACGCTTCCACGTGATCGATGAGATCAAGGTGGCGGCGGAAGTGGCCGAACTGCGCGCGATGGCGATCCGGCAGGAGGGCCTGAGCGCGCGGCAGCACGTGACGCTCGAGAACCTGCACGACTTGATCAAGCAAGGCGAAGCGAACAGCCTGAAGCTGATCGTGAAGGTGGACGTAATGGGCTCGCTGAACCCGGTGATCAACGCGGTGAACGAGCTGTCCACCGATGAGGTCAAGGTGGAAGTAATTCACGCGGCGGTAGGCGCGATCAACGAGATGGACGTAAAGCTGGCCGACGCTTCGGACGCGATCGCGGTTGGCTTCAACGTAACGGCCGACCCCGGGGCGCGGCGCCTGTCCGAAGAGCGCGGCGTGGAAATCCGCACCTACCGGGTGATCTACGAACTGGTGGACGAGTGCCGCAAGGCGCTGGAAGGCCTGCTCAGGCCTTTGGAAAAAGAGAGCATCACCGGCCATCTGGAAGTGCGTCAGATGTTCAAGATCTCGCGCTTCGGAACGATCGCCGGCTGCTTCGTGCTGGACGGCACGATCAACCGCAACAGCTCGGTGCGGCTGATCCGCGACGGTAAGCCGGTCTGGCAAGGGCGGCTCTCGAGCTTGCGGCGCGTGAAGGACGACGTGCGCGAAGTTCGTGAAGGCTTCGAATGCGGCGTCAAGCTGGATGGTTTCGACGACCTGAAGGACCGGGACATCATCGAGGTCTATACGGTCGAAAAGGTGGCGCGCACGCTGGAAGGTTCGGCGCCGCGCTAAGCGCGTATTCATGAGCGGCCCGCGCGACATGTGGGTGGCGGTGCTGCGCCTGGAGATCCACGTGCCGGGCGCGCGCAGCCGCAAGGACCGCCGGCAGGTGGTCAAGAGCCTCAAAGAGCGGCTGCGCGGGAAGTTCGGCATCGCCTGCAACGAGGTCGGCGATCTGGACACGTGGACGCGCGCCACGCTGGGCGCCGCGGCCATCGCCGGCAGCGAACGCGAAGCCGCGCAATTCGCCGACGAGATCGTGCGCTACGCTCAAAACGACCCCGAAGGCGTGCTGGCGCACGTGGACCGCGATATCTTCCGCTACGACGGACCAGACGAAGACGAAAACGATGACGAAGACGGTTATCGGGAAGCGGACGAGCCGGACGAAGCAGCCGCCGATTCCGGCGAACCCCGCTGATACCCTCCGCACCGGGAGCGCTCTGAAGGCCTATGCGCTCGTTGGCGAAAACACGGCCCAGGTGCTAGATTGTTGCGCCGATGGCCGAGCGGCCTTTTAGGAAATCCCATGAGCGTCCGGTTGGAACGATTGAAAGAAGTCATCCGCGAGCGCGCGTCGGAGCTGATCCTCTACGAGCTGAACGACCCGCGGCTGGGTTTCTGTACGGTCACCAAGGTCGATCTGACCAGCGATCTGTCGCAGGCGGTGATTCACGTTTCGGTGCTGGGCGACGAGACGCAGAAGCGCACGACGCTGCGCGGGCTGAAGGCCGGCCGCGGGCTGATCCAAAGCGAGATCGCGAAGGTGCTGAGGACGCGCACCACGCCGCACGTGGAGATCGAGTTGGACGAATCGATCGAACGCTCGTTTCGGCTGCAGGAGAAGATCAGAGCCGCGCGGGCATCGGACCCCGACGGGGGCGTTTCAAGCGACGGGGCACAAGCCACGGCTACCGAAATTCCGGACGAACCGGACGGCGACGAGGAGGACGCGTAAACATGCGGACCATCATGATGCGCGCCGCGCGCGCCGCTGGATTGTGTGCGTGCCTGCTGGGTCCGTTGGCCGTGCCGCTGGCGCTGGGCGGATGCAAGAAACCCAATGTCCCGAGCCTGACTGGACCGGGCCGGTTGAAAGATATTACCGAGGTACGGCGCGGGATGTCGCCCAACGAAGTGCGGCGCATCATGGGCCACGACTACAAGCTGGTGATGGAAGAAGGCATGCAGGGCATGGATATGGGCATCTACGTTTGGGAATACCCGGAAGGCCGAGTGTATTTTAACTACGAAGGCGCGTTTAAGGTCGAGCCGTTCTAACACGCGATAGCACCCTCCACGGACCCACCGGCCGTGGCCTGAGAGGCTGCCCTTATGTCTCGCACCCGAATCGAAGAATCCCTGTTTTCGCGCCTGGAACGCGTGAACGGCAAGCCCGCAATGCCCTGCGGCACGATCTTGATCGAGCGTAAGCTCGACGACCGTCCCTCGGGCTCGGTCTTTCTGGCGCAGCACCTGGGACTGGACCGCCCGGTAATTCTGCGCGTGATGCACCCGGAGGTTACCGCGCGAGTCTCCGACAACGAGGCGCTACGGGCGTGGGCGCAGCGGCTCGCGCGAGTGCGCCACGAAAACGTGGGCACCATTTACGATCTGGGCAAGCACCACGACCACTCGTACCTGATCCTCGAATACGTGCTCGGGGTGCCGATGACCGAAAGGATCAAGGTCCGTCCGTACACCCCGGCGGAGGCGCTGATGCTGCTGACGCCGATCGCCAACGGTCTGGCGGCGTACTGGCGCGAAGGCGTGCTGCATCGCGGGATGAGCCCGCAGCGCGTGAGCATCACGGCGGAAGGGCGGCCGATGCTGGACCTGGTGGTGCTGCCGCCGCGCACCACCGATTCGTTCATGATGAACCTCCACGCGCCGTTCATGGCCGGCTACTGGGCGCCCGAAGAAATGGCGCTCGTACCCGACCCCGATCCACGCGCGGACATGTTCAGCTTCGGCGCATGCCTGTTCTACGCCCTGTCCGGCGAATCGCCGTACGGCAAGGGCACGACCGAAGCCTTGCTGGAGCGGATGCGCACGCAACCGCCGGCCGATGTGAAGCAGAAGCTACCCGACTTACCCGCCGCCCTGCGCGAATTCCTGAGTACGTGCCTCCAGACGAAGCGCGAAGCGCGCTACGCAACGCCCAGGGATTTCCTGGATGCGCTTCAGGGAGCCGAAGATTGCCTCGAATGCGGCGAACTGCCTCAGGCAACCGGCCGCATGCGCGCGGCTTTTGCCCGAGCGGCCGGCGCACGGACCGCCTACGCCGAAGGCGAGACGCTGGGCAACTGCAGCCTCATCAGCAGACTGGGCGCAGGCGCGTTCGGGATCGTGTACTTGGCGCGGCACCGCGTGCTGGATATCGAGGTCGCGGTGAAGCTGTTGCCGCTCGACATCGCCGAAAAAGACCCGCTGTACATCGACCTGTTCCTGCGCGAAGCGCGCACCGCGGCGCGGGTTCGGCATCCCAACGTGATCGCGATCTTCGAAGCCGGTGAACAGGAAGGGCAGTACTACCTCGTGATGGAGTACGCGCCGGGAGGGTCGCTTTTTCAATTGCTGCAGGAACGCGGCGGCAAATTGCGCCCCGCCGAAGCGCTGCCGATCCTGCGCGACGCCGCGCGCGGGCTGGCGGCCGCCGAACGGCTGAACATCATCCACCGCGATATCAAACCCGATAACCTGATCTTCGGTGCGGGCGGGACGCTGAAGATCGCCGATTTGGGCCTGGCCAAGCGCATCCCGCACGGCGACTCCAGCGCCTCGCTGCTCGAGGAACTGCGGCGCGACCAGCTTACGATCAAGGCCGGTCAATCGAGCCAGATCGTGGGCACGCCGGCGTACATGGCGCCCGAATTGGCCATGCGACCGCAGGAAGCCGACACGCGCGCCGACCAGTACGCGCTGGGCTGCACGGCTTACGAAATGCTGGCGGGCATGCAGCCGCTGGTGGGCGAGAACAGCTTCGTGACGATCATGAAGCAGATCCACAACGAGCCGACGCCGCTGCGGTCCATCTCGCCCGAGGTTCCGACCGAACTGGCCGCCATCGTCGAGAAGATGATGAAGAAAGATCCCAACGACCGCTTCGCGCGCGCTTCGGACCTCGTGTCGGCGCTGGAAAACCTCGCGCTGTAAACCGAGGCGATGCCGCACGGCGTTTATTTCACGCTACTTTTTGAAGATCAATTCGCCAAAGCCTTCAGGGTTGTGAAAGCTGTGGCCAACCCAGGCCCAACTGCTGGTCTCGCGCGGTTCGGGTTGGCGGCTGCGGCAGAGATTCACGCCCCAGACGGCGCCCTCGACAGGCGGTTCGACGCCCAGCGAAGCGAGCGTCACGGAAAACTCCACCGACCACGATCCTTTGCTCTTGCTCACCGCGGCTTCCATTTCGGCGTTCCAGAGCGGATCGCGCCCGTCGCCGTCCTGGATCGTGCCGAGGCAATTCACGATCAGATGCTTGTAGGTTTTCTTGTCGCGGTTTGCGTCGAGAAAGACTTCGACCGAGTCGTCCATCCAGACGTCTTTATCGCGCTCGATGGCGTACGCTTTCAGCTCGCCGTATTTGGGCTCGTGGCAGGTGAAATGAACGTAAAGTTTCACGCCGTCGCATACGGCCTTGACGCTCGTTTGCGGAACGGCCAGGACACTGCGCGCTAGGTTGAGGAATCCGGTGGCCTCTTCGGCATCTTTCCAGACGGCGTCGTCGGCCTTGCCGTCCACGACCGGCGCCTGCGCGACCAGCTTGCAGACGACCTGCTTCTTCTCGGCGGTCAGCGCCTTCGGGAACATGGCCCAAGCGGTTTCGACCTTCTTCGCCTCGCGCTTTTCGCGCAGCGCGGCGATGTACTCGGCAAGTTGCTCGCGCCAGGCGTCGAAGGAAAGCTTGGCACGGTCCTCGTTGTAGACGCCGCCGGCCTCGGCGCCGCTGCTGAGCCCGTGATCTTTGGGATACGCCGGCAGATACTCTTCGATCGCCTTGACGAAGCCGCGCGCGGCCAGCGCCGCCGGCGCGTCCTTGGGCGTCTGCGCGAGTTCGGCTTCGAGCAGTTCGAGATAGCGATGATCGTCGACGCCTTCGCGCACGTGCTCGAAGGTGACTGCACTCAGGAAACCGCCCGGATAAGCGTAGCCTTGCGACGTGGCCTTGGGATGAAAAACCGGGATGTGCGCGTCGCGGACTTCCCACGAATAGACCCACTGCCAGTGGCCTTTCGCGCGGCTTTTCCATAAGTAGTAGCCGTGCACCAGCCGGCTGGGACCGCCGTTGTAGAGCCAAAGGTCGGCGATTTTTTCGACGGCACACAGATAAATGCTGTCGTCGCTGCGCTCCCACGGATGCGTCGAGACGATGTCCATCAACGGCACCAGCGGCGTGTAGGGGCGATTGAAGCCGTCGCGGTCGCCCATCAGTGTCACGACGGTTTGCAGGCCTTCGACCTGGCGCGCCAACTTCAGGTACTTGATCGTGTCGCGGCGATTGCGGTTCCAGTCGTTGAGTTCGGTTTCGCGCGGCTCGTCGAAGATCTGCGCGGCGGCGGGGACGTCGTTGGCCTTGATCCAGTCGCGCATCTGCGTCAGCACCTGAATGTACGCGGAATTGAATTCGGGGCTGAACTCGGTGAAGCCCTTGCGCATCAGCCCGTACTGCACGATGCCGGCGACGCCGCCGATCAAATGGCGTCCGCTCAGCCCGTACTTGCGGCACGCATCGATCGTGCGTTTCCATTCGGAAAACTCGCAAGTCACCTTCACGTTGGGTCGGTCGTAGGTGACTTTCGGCCGATCGAGCACGAAGCCGTTCATGCCGTGCTCGGCCCAAATACGGATCTCGGCCTCCAGCGTTTGCTGCACGTACGGTTCGTAATCGGGAAAGGCTTGCAGCATGTGGCTGCCGAAGGCGGTGTTATTCCACATGCCGCACTCGGTTTTGGTCTTGGGCAGGTCGAACGGGCGCACGCGGACGCGTACGGGCAGGGCCAGGGCCTCGCCGTGGTGCGGCGCCAGCGTGATCGAGCCCGTGTACGTACCCGCCGGTGTGCCCGGCGGCACGAAGAGTGTCGCCCAATACTGCCGGTTCCAGTCCTTCTTCAGCTCCAGTTCCTTATAAGGATGCAAGAGCGTGGGAATGGGCTCGTACCAGCCGCCGCCCACGCTTTGCGGGAACTCTTTCACGAAGCACAGATCGAAAGCCGACGCGGGGAGTTTGTGCGCGCCGCTGGTTAGCTCGGAAAAAGTAACCTTCGTTACGCCCAAATCTTTGAGCGGACGCAGCGCAAAGGTGACGGGCTCGTACTCGTTAGGCGCGCAAGCGATCTCCAAGCCCTGAGCCGGATCGAGCAGTTCGTCGGCGCCGGGCTCGTGATTCGGATAGATGCGGAACTGATAATTGCGCGTGAAGATACGGTAGCCGCGCTGGGCTTCAGCGGCTGCGACGGGCGCACCTTCTCCTTCGAGTTTGTGCGGGCGCACGCGCGCGATGCGGCTCCAGATCTCGTGGTCCACTTCGCCGTAACAGGCTTCCACAAAGGCGCGCCCGGCCTCGGCCTGCGCTTTGGGGTAAATCCAGAGCGTGCGCGGGCCGCACTGTTCGAACTTTAAGGTCAGCGCGCCGCCGGCGGCCGAGGCTTCGAAGCGGTGCGGCTTGAAGTAGGTTCGGTGGTATTGATCGAAGAGTGTGCGCGCCGGATCGTAGATCAAATCGGCGCCGTAGTATTGCAGCTCGTAGCTGAAAAAGCGCTCGGGCGTGATGGTGTCTTCGACGACGGATTTCTCGTTCGCGAGAATTTTGTACGATACGTTACGCACGCCTTGCCAGTTGGTGCCGAAGGCCACGCATTGAACTTCGTACTCGCCGTCCGGAAGATCGATGCGGAAAGCCAGATCCTTGCCGGCAACCTGGTCCCCAAAGAGCGGAAAGCCATCGTGGTAAGCCTGGTCAACCAGTTCCGTACCGCTTAACCCAAAACCGCGGGCGGCGTCGTACAGCGTCTTGGCCGTAACGGACGCCGCGCCCGCGAAACAACCGTCCGCTCCGAAGTCGAACCAGCGCGCATCCAGACCTTCAAAAATCCGCTGGGCGGAAAGCTTCTCAATCTTTACTTCCGCGTCATCGCCGCGCCGTTGGATCGAAATGCGGATGCGGTCCAGATTCGCCGCTTCGATGCGTTCGTCGCCGCCGTCGCGGATCAGATTCTTCAAGGGCACGGCACAGGTATGAGTCCCCGGATCGAGATGCAGCGTTTGAGTGAACGGCGCGCCCGCGCCGGCGTGCAGGTGAACGCGCAATACTAAACGTCCGCCGGACTGCACCGTAGCGTCGAAGCGGAGCATGTCCATGCCGGCCAACCCCGCGCCGTCGCCGCTCCAAAGCAGCACATCGGGATCCTGCTCGCGAGCGGGAAACGCAATGTTTAACCCACCTTCGCGCGCTTCGACCTTGGTCTTTGCATGCAACGCTTTCGCGCTTCCGGCGCCCGCGGCGAAGTCGGCCAGCACGTGCTCCTGAAGCGCCGGGCGCTTGAGCCACGGACGCGCAGGCTCGGCCGCGCGAACAAGAATCGAACCCAGGCAGACCATCAAAAGAATCGAACAAGAAGATCGCATGCGCATGAGGTTTCCTTTTCGGCTCCCAGCACGAAATCCAGCCAAGCCTATACCAGCGTAGACCAAAATGGACCCGCCGCAGCCCTGCTTGGATACACCGGCCAAGCCGCATGAGCGCTGGATCGAGAAGAGTTCTGAATAGAGTATGGCCCGTCGGACGTTCAGGCTAGCCGCGCGCCACGGGTCGTGCGGTGCGGCTCTCGTTTTCTGCAACCACCACGATGGCGCGTTCCTGAAGGAGCGGTTCGAGTTTTACCAAGGCAGTGTTGCAGCGATACTCGCATAAGCCGCAGCCTACGCACTTTTCCGGTACCACGAATGGCGCGAGAATAGTGCTCATCTGCTCGATCTCGAGCGCGGAATAGAGCCCTTCGGATTCCAGATTCTCGGGCACCGGAAGCGAAATCTGCCGCATTTGGATGGCGTCGTATCCGGCGGCCTTGCACTCGTCGTAGCACAACTGGCAATCGCGCTCGCCGGCATGCGGCAGGCAAGTTTTCTCGTTCACGATGGCCAGACCCAGGCGAAATACGCGCTTCTCTTCAAGTGCGAGGGGCTGGATCGCCCCCGTCGGACAGACTTGCGTGCAGTAGTTGCATTCCTGATGGCAGCCGGCGTGAGAGGGCACGACCACCGGCGTCCAGAGCGCCTCGATCCCGCCTTCCAGCCCCGCCGGTTGAAGAACCGGACCGGGGCAGACCTTGAAGCATTCGCCGCAGCGGATGCACAGATCGTTGAAGCTTTCTTCGGAGACGCTGCCCGGCGGGCGCAGAAGCGCCTTTTTCGAACGGAATGCATCGAGCCATCCGACGCGCACAGCCGCGGCGCCGGCGAGACCCGCCGCACCGGCGGCCAGAAAGCCGCGCCGCGAAGTGGGATGCTCGTGAACGGGCGGATCGTTTTCGGCTTTGAGGTCGGTGAGGTTCCAGCGCGTCGTGAATTGAATCGAATGCGTGGGGCAGACGCCGCCGCAGCTTTGGCAAAACGTGCAATCGGCGGTACGGGTAGTGAAGTCGGCCTTGATCGCGTCGAAGGGGCAGATCTCGACGCATTTGTTGCATTTAATACAGCTGGATTCGACCTTCCGTTCCCCGACTCGAAAGAGATTGAAGACCGAGAAGACCGCGCCGGTGGGGCAGACGTAGCGGCACCAGAATCGCTTTTCCAGAAAGCCAAGCGCGAATACCGCGGCAAAGAGCACGATGGATAATACGTACGTCCAGCCGACCGGGGGAACCATGCCCCAATTCTTGAGCAGGCCCAATTGAATCGGAGCGCCCACGAACAAAAGCCCGCGCGTGATGACCGGTATCGCGGCGAGGTAACCCGAGAGAAGCACGCCGCCGCCAGCGGCCAGAAGAATCGCGGCAAGCAGGTAATACTTCGTGTGTACCCAGCCGCCCGTGGTCTTAAGCTTAAATCGCTTCACGTGGCGGCCGACCGCCCAGTCGAAGAAATCGATCGCCGTTCCCAGCGGACAGAAATAGCCGCAGAATCCCCGAGGGAAGAACAGGCACAGCGTCAGGATGCCCAGCGCCCACCACAGCGCGACATTCCAAGTGCGCGCGGCCAGGGCCGTGGAGAATCCCAGGAGCGGATCGAGCCATAGGAAGACTTCCGCCGGAAGAAACTCCTTTTTGTAAAAGAGCTCGTTATCGAATACCGGTCCATACGGCCAAGCGGCATAAAAGAAGAGCGTCAGGAAAGTTATCAGGCAGACGACCTGCACCGCGCGGCGTATGGGCGAAGCACGGGTGGTCGCACCGAAGCGGGAAAAGAATTTGTGCAATCGCCCGCGCCAGCCCCGCCGCTCGTTGGCCTTGAGGAAGGGGAAAAAGAGGTTGGCGTGGCTCATACGGCTTACAGTCCCGCTTTGCGCAGCGCTTCCAGTGTGGCAGCCTTGATCGCCTCGGTGCTGACCGTCGCGGCGGTGATGTTGTCCACCTGAAGGCTCTGTTTCTTGATAATTTGCGCGGGCACCAGAGTCGTGGCGTTGTTATCGATTTTTTCGGTGTGGTTGAGCTGTATATCGGCGAGCTTTCCGGCTTTAACGATCACGGTGGCATCGATCGGACCGGTGTAGCCCAGCGCGGATCCGGAGTAGCTGCCGTCCTTGAGCGTAACGGAACCCAACGCTTTGGCATCGATCAGGTCGATCTTGGCCTGAACGATAGCCACGCGGCGGGGCAGCAGGTGTTTGCCGTACGTCGGATTGGCGAGCGGATAAAGCCGGGCGGCTTCGGTGTACTCCTTCCTCGCTTCGGCATTCTTGCCCTGCTCGAGGAAGAGGTCGCCCAACATGCTGTGAATCCCGGCTTCCATGATGTCGCGCTGCTGAGGCGTCTGTTTGGCGGCTAGTTGCAGCGCTTGGTTGAGGACTTGGTACGCTTTGTCGTACGCTCCGAAGTGCACATAGCAAGCGGCCAGACTCTTGTACGGATACAGCGGATACTTTCCCGCCGCGGCCTGCTGCGCGATGAACTCTTCATGGGCCTTCACTGCCCAGGCGAATTCAGCGCCCAGTAGCAGATAAAGCGGAAGCTCGTGTCCGTCGCCGATGTCCTTCTTATTGAAGTACAGCCAAGTCAGCTTGATCGCTTCTCGGTTGCCTTCCAACGTGGCAAGTCCAAGCAGGCGTCGAATCTCGAGGCGGCCGTCCTTCCAGGGTTTGTTTACGTCCCAATTTACGGGCGTAGCGGCCATCCAATCCGGAGGCACCTTTACCGCGGAGAGCGCTTGCGCCAGCGTATTGGGCTTGGGCCCCGGAGGCGCATTCGCGGTCAAGGGAGGCGGCGGCGCGGCAGCAGGCGGCGTTACAGTCGCAGGCTGAGCGACGGGCGGAGGCGCCTGCGTAACCGGCGGCGACGCATCGACCGGAACACCCGGCTTGGGCGTGACGATCTTGCGTTTGCCACCTGCCGTAAGGGCGTGAACCTTTGATTTTGGATACGTAAGCTGAGCGCCGCTGCTCTGAAAAGTGATCGCGGCATCCGATTCGGAGACGAACTCGCCCCGCAGCGTCATGCCGCTCATCATTTCAAGCGCATCTTCGGCACTCGCGCTCGTGCTCCAGCACCACGCGGCGCAAACGGCTAACGCGCCCAGCAGAATTTCCGTGCGAGTCGAACGCATCTGCCACTCCTATCCGAAAACCACGTGAATCAGGACTGCGACGCGCTCGGAAAGCCCCGCGTCGAGCGTACCGTGC
The DNA here is from genome assembly GCA_045863855.1 of Planctomycetota bacterium. Taxonomy (GTDB): domain Bacteria; phylum Planctomycetota; class SZUA-567; order H5-PLA8; family H5-PLA8; genus H5-PLA8. The sequence continues at coordinate 29,029 of BTVV01000020.1, forward strand.
CGCTCTTCGTCACGAACAAAGCCTCGGCGCTCGCATACGTGTTCAGCAGAGCATCGCCCGCCAGTGGCGGCAGCACGAACAGAGCGGTCGAGAGGGCATCGGCTACCGTGGCGCTATCGGCCACGACGCTGACGCTGCTGTAGTGCGGCGGCGAACCTCCCGTGCGCGGGTCGAAGATATGGTTGTAGGCCCGGTCGGCGCTGAAGGCCGTCGCGTAGTCGCCGCTCGTGCTGAGGCAGCGCCCATCGAGCTGCGCCAACTCGATGTACGCATCTTCGACACGCGGATGCTGAATGCCGACCTTCCATGCCGAACCGTCGGCCTTGCGCCCCAGCGAACTCAGTTCGCCAGTGTTCACGAGCGCTCCGGTCACGCCGTGCCGGCGCAGCGCCGCAAGCGCGCGGTCGGCCGCGAAGCCTTGCGCGATCCCGTTCAGTGTGATCGCCATGCCGGGCGACGCCAATCGAATGCGCCGCGCGTCCACGTCCAGGCGCTGCCACCCGACCAACCGGCGTGTGGCTTCGACCTCGTGCAGATCGGGCAACCGGCCATCTTTATGCGTGGCGGCGTACAGTTGCCAAAGCGGCTGCACGGTCACATCGAACGCTCCGCCACTGGCCGCGGAGATCGCTAGTGCCTGGGTCAATACCGAGACCAAATACGGGTGCGGCTCGCGCAATGAGCCGCTACGGTTCAAGCGGCACAACGCGCTGTGCGGCCGGTACAAGCTCATGAGTTCTTCAACAAGTTCCAGTTCGGCGAAGGCCGCGTCGAGCGCCGCCGCCGCCGAACCCGCCCTGCGATGCAGGACCGCCATGCTGATCTCGCTGCCCAGCGCGCGAGACGTCCGCTGCGCCGCAAACAACCCCTCCGCCGCGCGAGTTTCCCGAGACGCCGAACCGCCTGCGGCGGAAGCCGGCCTTGGACCGTGCAACAACCCGGCCAGCGCACCCATGCCGCCGCCCGCCGCCAGAATCAGAAAGCGCCTGCGTGTCGTGTTCATCTTGGATTCCTCGCACGAAAATCGGGGGCCCGTGCTGTTCATAGTCCGGCCACCCCCCCATCAGGGGGTCATTAAATCATGGTCTTTGTACCCTCCTAAAGGAGCTACACAACGCTCCCTTGGCCCCATCCTCCTGCAATAGAGTGGAAAGGCTGCACGTGTGTGTGCGCTTTCGGACAAGCCGCTTGTGCATTAAATAGAGTGATTCGACCGACGAATCCTGACCCCACGTTGCGCACGCGGGGCGACCTACCCGTAGAGACATGACGCCGGCTTCGATTGCGGAGCCGGGACATGCCTTTCTGCGGGGGATCGCTCGCGGCGCCTGCGAGGCTGTCCGCGCATGAGTGTACCGGAGTCTCCGGCCGATGGAGACGCATGGGACCGGAAGTTCACCGAAATGGTGCGCACGCACCAGACGATGATCTACCGCTATGCCCGGTATCTCGTGCACGACGCGGCGCTGGCCGAAGAACTGGCCCAAGACACCTTTGTGACGGCGTACTCGAAGCTGCGCCGCGAATCGCCGGAAGGCGAAATAGGCGCGTGGCTGCGCGGAGTGGTTCGAAACCTGGTGCTGCGCGCGCGAACCAAGCGCAAGGTTCAGGTGCTCTTTACGGACGAAGAAGGTCTGGAAGTGGCCGAGCGGGTTTGGGCGCGCCAGGAGCCTCCGGAAAACGGGAGTGCCGATCCAAGGCTGGAAGCGCTGCGACGTTGCGTGGGCGCCTTGAGCGCGGACGATAAGCAGCTCTTGAAGCTGCGCTTCGAGGAACAGCGTTCGCGCGACCAACTGTCCGAGCTGCTGCGCTTGTCGGCCGAAGGCATCAAGACCCGTCTGCGCCGTTTGCGGGCGAAGCTGTTGGACTGCGCCAAACGCCGGTTGGCGGGCAAGGAGCCCAGCGCGTAATGGACCGGGAAGCCATCCTGCTCGGGCTCGACGCGTGCCTCGATGGGGCCGCCGACGAGCCGCAACGCGAAGCGCTGGACATGGCCGTCCGGTCCGATCGGGCGATCGCCGAACTCTGCGCGGAATACCGCCTGCAGGATGCGCTGCTGACCGAACTGTTCGTGGGACTTCCGGAACTGGCCACGCCGCAATGGCTGTTGGAACGCGCCAAGAAGCGGGCGCGCATCGTGGAAGCCTCCGGCGAAGCCGCGCCGCTGGTTTTAAGCACGCCTCCAGCGGCGAAGACCGCCGCTCCCACTCGAGCGCCGACGCCGGGCAAGGCTCAGACGCGAGGCGGACGCAAAGCCCGCACGCGCGGCACCGATGGACTGCGCCCCGTGGGCGGCGCCAATCGAGCCTGGCTCGGTTTGATCGGCGTGGCCGCGGCGGCGCTCGTGGCGCTGGTCATTTACCTTACGCGCAATCCAGAAAAGCCCGCGGAGCCGGACGTCGTCCAACAGCCGGCGGTCGAATCCAAAACGCCCGAAGCGAAGACGCCGGAACAGACACCGCCGCCGAAGCCGGCCGAGCCCATCGTCGCAATCAAGGGCGGCGCCTATACGCGCGAAGGGAACACGCTCACAACCGACCGCGTTTCGGCCATCGTCGTCACGCTGGCCGATGGCAGCGAAGTCGAGATGCAGCCGCTGACCAAGGTCAGCTTCGCGGTGCCCACGCCGGAGGTCCGGCAAGACTTGGATCTGTCGCAGGGATTGCTCAAGGTCAAAGCCGTGCCCAACGAACGGCTCTTCCGCGTGCGCGCCGGAGCGGGCGAGATTACCGTCGTAGGCACGCGCTTCGTCGTGGAACGCGCCGCGCGGGAGCAGCTTTCGGGCGACCAGCAGGCCCCGGCACGGGTCGAAGTCGCCGAAGGTTCGGTGCGGCTCAAGAACGAAAAAGGCGAGCTGGTGGTGGAGCGCGAGCAGACAGCGGTGTTGAGCGCCGCGTTCGCGCCTCAGGCCGCGGTCAAACCGCAGGCGCACGATCTGCTGGGCTTCAGCGGTAAAATGAAAGTGGCCGTGCTGCACAAGGACCGGCAGCGCCTGCTGGTGATGGTCGCGAAGGCCGAGCCGGATCGCGAAAACAAGCTGGAACGCGCCGGTGACCGGATCGCGCATAAGATCCTGTGGCTCTACCCTGCCCCCGAGCGGCAGGAAGAAGCGCACGAAGCCGCGCAGAAGATGCTGGAAGAGGTGAAGGTCATGGACGATCCCTACCTGTCCGTCTGGAGTTTCGAAGGCCGCTTGGTCTTCGTGCCCGTGCGCAAGTAGCCTCATCCGCACTTTCACGCCGCGCGCCACGCGCTAAACCGTACTCAACGCCAGCGCCAACCTTCAATGGAGAGCATCGCCATGGGCAAGCTGCCCGTCGATTACGCCGAACGCGTTTACGCCGGAGTCCTGGGAAAGCTGATCGGGGTCTACCTCGGACGGCCCTTCGAACAATGGTCGCATGAACGGATCAAGCAGGATCTGGGCGAAATCCGCTACTACGTCCACGAGAAGCTCGGCGTGCCGCTGGTGGTCACCGACGACGACATCTCCGGCACGTTCACTTTCGTGCGCGCGCTGGAAGACTTCGGCTACGACCCCGAACTGCCGGCCGCGGCCATCGGGCGCACGTGGCTGAACTACATCATCGAAAACAAAACCATCCTGTGGTGGGGCGGCATGGGCGTCAGCACCGAAGACACCGCGTTCCAGCGCCTCAAGCGCGGGATCGACGCGCCGCGCAGCGGGAGCATCGAGCTGAATGGGCAGGTCGTGGCCGAACAGATCGGCTCGCAGATCTTCATCGACGGCTGGGCGTTGGTCTGCCCCGGCGATCCGGAACGCGCGGCGGCGCTGGCGGCGAATGCCGCAAGCGTCAGCCACGACGGCGAAGCGCTCCACGGAGCGGTCTTGCTCGCCGCGATGGAAGCGCAGGCCTTCGTCGAGCCCGACATGGACAAGCTGCTCGAGACGGGCTACCGCTTCATCCCCAAAGACTGCACGATCCGGAAACTCACCGACGAAATCCGCGGCTGGCGAGAACAGGACCGCGATTGGGAGCGGTCGCTGCGTCGCATTCAGGAGAAGTACGGTTACGAGAAGTTCGGCGGCGGCTGCCATATGGTGCCCAACCACGCCATCATTCAACTGGCGCTGGCGTACGCGCCCGACGATTTCCAGCAGAGTCTGCTGATCGCCAATACCGCCGGCTACGACACCGACTGCAATAGCGGGAACGTGGGCTGCCTGCTGGGCATCAAGGACGGCCTGAAGAGCCTCGAAGCCGGCCCCGACTGGCGCGGGCCGGTGGCCGACCGTTTGTACCTGCCCACCGCCGACGGCGGACGCTGCGTCTCCGACGCGGTGCGCGAGACGTACGAACTGGTCAAAGCCGGCTGCGCGCTGGCCGGCGAACCGTACGCGCCGCCCAAAGACGGCGCGCGCTACCACTTCGAGCTGCCCGGCAGCGTGCAGGGCTGGCGCTTCGAAGAGAGCGCCGATTGCCGCTGCATCGGCACGGTCTGGAACGCCGCCGGGCACAGCGCCCGCGGCGCGCGCAGCCTCGCCATCGGCTATCACCGGCTGGCCTTCGGACGCGCCGCGCGCGCCGCGGTGGACACGTTCCTATCGCCCGAGGCCGCCAAGATGCCGGGCTATTCGCTGATCGCCAGCCCGGCGCTGTACCCCGGGCAGACGGTCCGCGCCGCGGTGGAAGCCGATGCGCACAACGACCGGCCGGTGACGGTGCGTCCGTATGTCCGCTACTACGGCGAGAAGGACGCGCCGGCCTACGCGCGCGGTCCCGAGACGCTGCTCGCGCCGGGCCAAAAGCACGCCTTCGAGTGGAAGATCCCGGATGCAGCGGTCGGCCCGCGGCCCATCGCGCAGGCGGGGATCGAAATCGTCAGCGCCGAGCCGGCTGCGGGATCGGTGTACCTCGATTACTTCACCTGGGCCGGCGCACCGGATCTCACGTTCGGCGATCCCGGCGACGGCGGCAAGCTCTGGCAGTCGGCGTGGGTGACCGCTTGCGATACGCCGGCCTTCGGCCGCGGGAAGTGGCCCTTCGGCGTTTTCCAGGACGATGCCAACGGACTGCTCTCGATCGGCACGCGCGAATGGAGGGATTACCGCGTCGATGCCGTGACGCATCCGCATCTGTGCGATCAGGCCGGCATCGCGTGCGGCGTGCAGGGCTTGCAGCGCTACTACGCCTTGGTGCTCGCGCGGCCGAACAAACTGCGCCTGATCAAGCAGCGCTACGGGCGCAGCGTGGTCGCCGAAAAGGAATGGACCTGGACGCTGGGCCAGGAAGTGCGGCTGGCGTTGGAGTTCCGCGGCCCGAAACTGAGCGGATTCGCCGACGGCCGAAAGGTGCTGGAAGCCGAAGACCGCGACGCGCCCTTCACGAGCGGCGGGATCGGATTGCTTTGCGATGCGGGGCGGACGGGCTGGGGTCCGGTGCGCGTGCAGCCGGTTTAACCGCGCTTTATTTGCCGCTGACGGCGTTGGCCGTGGCGCGCACGGTTACACGCACCAGCGACTGATAGGCGATCTGGAGATCCTCGCCGCCTTCTTTCCGAAATACGCCCACCACCACCGGCATGATCACCGTGGCGGTCGTGCCCGGCGCGGGAACGACGGGAAGCAGATCGGCGACGTCGTAGGTTCCGCCGCTGACGGTACAAGTCAAATGGCCCAGGTTCCGGGAAGAGTAGCGCATCCGTGCGCCGCGGAAGCTCGAATTACTGGCGTCGAACGGAGCGCCGCCCGAAGTGCTGGTGCGCATCGTCCCGCGGATGTCCATGCTGAAGAAGTCCAGGCCGGGCGGGCCGCCGGGTTCGCCGATCAGCACGCCGTCAAAGAAATCCGCGCCGCCCACACGCGCGAATACGATGTCGCCGGGCCGCAGGTCGAGTTTCTGGTCGTTGGTGTTGATGCCGTACATGATGAAGCTGAACTTGCTCGCCGGGCGCCCGTCTGTGCGCGCAACGAACCGTGCCCGCGTCGTCAGGGTGCGAATCTCCCGCGGGCCGACTTCGATCGTCAACGTGTCCGTCGCCGCCAACGCTCCGTCGAAGGCGCGCAACTGGAGCACGTAGGTTCCGGTCTTGTCGAATGTGGCGGTCGTGTTGACGTCGTCTTGATTGCTGAACGTCACCTTGCCCGGCCCGCTCACGAGGGTCCACTGCACGGACAGCGCGTTCGGCGCCTGATCGGGGTCCTCCGCGCTGCCCGAAAGAATCGCGGGCGCGGGGAAGATCACGACCTGATCGTCGCCGGCTTCCACCACCGGCGCCTCGTTGCTCCAAGCGCTCCACACACACGCCATCGCCAATAAGGCCAAGACCTTAAAGGACGAGAACAAGATTTTGGGACGCGCCATCAACATGGTGCATCCATCGTAGGCGTTGCCCGCGAAAGGGTCAAGACGTTACCTGCCGGCGATAACGGTGCGGGCTGACGCCCATGCGAGCCCGGAAGGTGCGGTGGAAGTTCGAAGCGTCGCCGAAGCCGCTGCGCGCGGCAATTTCAAGAACCGGCAGGCCCGTGTTACGCAACAACCCCGCGGCCGTACGGACACGGGCTTCGGCCATCAGTTCGATGAACGACGCGCCGCAGGCCTCTTTTATGGCGTGCCCGGCGCGGCTCTCGCTCAAGCTCATGCGTTTGGCCAGATCCGCCAGGCTCACCGGATGCGTATGGCGGTCATGCACAAAGCGCTGGATCAGCGCGCGGCGGCTGGCCAGGGGATCGGCGCGCGCGACATCGCCGGTCGAGCGGACCCCGTGCGCGGCTTGCTCCTGAGCCCACACGCGCAGGCGCGCGGCGAGTTGCCGGAGCGCCTCCAGGATCAACGCGGCTTCGTCTTCGCCCACTGGAGCGGGCTGCGGCGCCCGCGCCGGCCACGGACGGCCTTTAAGCGGCGGTCCGTTGTCGCGCGCCAAAGTCACCAGATCCGAGCCGGGCTTGCGCAGCCCCGCGAAGAGCACCCAGGCCAGCGCCTCGCCTTGAAAAACGGGCGTCACCCATTCCACAAAGCCGGCGTGACAGACGTGCACGCGCCCGGCGGGACAGGCCGGAAGATCGCGGCGTAGCTGGCGATGTTCGAAGTCCACGCAGCCGCGGTCGCGATCGTAAGCTTTGACGGCTTGGCAGAGCGGGTGCGTATGCCGGAAGCGCTCGGGCGGCAAAACCGCCCATAGCGATCCTTGCAAGTCGTGCACCGTCACGCGCATCGCGTGCAGCCGCTCGAATGCGGCGATCGCCCGCTCCGGCACGCGAAATACGTCTTCCTGAACCGATTCGGGCATGGTGCGTCCCGGCCTCCGCTTGGACCACTCTAGCCCGTGCAGCGGAAAATGCCATTTTTTTGGCTGCCGCCGCCGCGCCGACGCGGGGGTGTTCGAGGTCTAATGCGCGCATGGACCGGAGACCGTTCGCATGCAATTCCAAGGCTTGACCGACGAACAACGCACCTGCTTTCAAGAGCACGGATATCTGATCGTGCGCAAGGCGCTGGACGCCGGCACGATCGGGCGTCTGCTCGAGGCCGGCGACCGGCTCGTCGCAAGCGACCGCCAGCGCGACCGCCAGAAATCCGGCGACCGCTTCGACGGCTTCCGCAACGTAATCGCCATCGACGACGCGTATCTGCCGCTCCTGCAGCACCCCGCCACCGTGCCGTTGGTGGTGCAGCTCTTCGGACCGAACATCCAGCTCATGACTTCGCACCTGATCCACCGTTCGCCCGATGCCCCCGATGCGCCGGTCACCTTCCGCTGCCCCGGCTGGCACCGCGACATCATGAACGTGCCGACCGATCTGGGACATGCGAACATCCCGCGCATGGAAGTGAAGGTCGCGTACTACCTCACCGATCTGAGCGAACCGTGTTCGGGCTCGACGCTCGTCGCGCCGGGCAGCCAAAAGCTGAAAGAACCGCCGCCCTTCCCCGACGGCGGCGCCGATCCGGTGGGCGCGCTCGAACCGCTTCTCCAGCCCGGCGATGCACTCTTCTTCGAGAACCGCACGTGGCATGCGGGCGGCCCGAACCGTTCGGGACGCATCCGCAAAGCCGTGATGTTCGGGTACGGCTACCGCTGGCTGCGGCCCATGGACTACATCGTTCAGCCCGCGGAACTCCTCGAAAAGGTCAGCGATCCCATCGGCCGGCAGCTTTTAGGCGCGACGGAGGATCCCCTGGGCCGCTTTATCCCCGGCGGCGGCGCCGAGCCGCTCAAGGAGTGGTGCGCGAAGCACGGGATTACCTACCGCCCGGCCGCTTGAATGAAGGGCAGCATCCGGCGTCCCAATTCCGTCTTGCACCTGTCCGGCGGCAGAGCCACAATGGGCTGCCGTCGAGCCGGGAGCGCTTCAATAGGTAGTCGCCGGCCTTGGCCGGAGCTTCCTACTAAAAGCCGCGGAACAGGGGATGCCGCCATGATGCGTGGACTTTGGATCCTAGGCGTACTGCTGGCGCTGGCCGGATGGACGGCGCACGCCGCCGAAGGCGAAGCGGCCAAAACCGCCGAAGCACCCAAGAAAGAGCCAAAGGACATGAACGCCGACGAGGCCCAGGCCGCAGGCCTGTGTCCCGTCTGCAAGCAGGAATCGAAACCCGTCTACCGCGTAGAGCTGGGCGATAAGATTTACAATTTCCATACGCGCGATTGTAAGAAGACCTTCGCCGCGAGCCCCGAGAAATTCGGCGCCAAGCTCTCCGACGCCGACAAGGCCAAGCGCGAAGCCAAGAAGACCGCAGCCGGCAAAACCGCCGCCGAAGAGCCCAAGACCGAAGACGACGGGATGATGATGGGCAAGTAAGCTCGATCCGGAAGCAACGAACCTTCACGGGGCCCGCGGGCCCCGTTTCTATTACAGCGGCTCCCCGTACGGCTTCTGGCCCGCGGGCACGAACTCGGGGCGCGGCACCAGTTTGTCCGCGCGGCGCTCGTACCCGCGCTTAAAGATCTCCGCCGCGAGCGTTCCGTCGGCTTCCATGCGCTTACGCAGCGCCGCTTGGTCACGCTTGGCGCGCGCGTCGATCGATTCCGGCGTCTCGCCGCCCAGCGCTTCCATCAGCCAGGCCTGGCCCTGCGCAAGCAGTTCCTTCGTATGCGGCGCGTCGGGCAGATCGGCCGCCAGATCGCGCATTTCGTGCGCGTCGTAGGGGATTTCGAAAAGCATCGGGCGCGCATTCGAGCACGCCACGTACTTCACCCGGCCGTCGGTGACCGCGCAGGCCGCGCCGGGCATCCCGTTGCCGTGAAATTCGGTGTAGACGAAGCGGTTGCGCGCGGCTCCGGCGTCGCCGCGAAGCTGCCCCCACAGCGAGATCCCACGTACGCCGGACGGGCGCGCCACGCCTTGCGCCTCGGCGCAGGTCGGGAAGACGTCCAGCAGGGAGACCGGCGAGTGCTCCACGCAGCCTTCGCGTACGCCCGGCCCGCGTGCGATCAACGGGACGCGGATCGATTCCTGGTACAGGTTCATCTTGCTCCAAATGCGGTGCGCGCCGCAGTTCTCGCCGTGGTCGGAGGCGTACAGCACCAGCGTTTCTTCGGCCAGCCCGGCCGCGGCCAGTCCCTCCAATACGCGCCCGACATTGCGGTCCATGATCTCCAGATGCGCGAGGTACGCGGCGAGGTTGCGCCGGATCAGTTCGTCGTCGGCGTAGCGGCCGCAACTGTGATGCGCGAACGAGCGATGGTACGGATGCAGCCGCTCGAAGCGTTCGTGGAACTCAGCGCCGAGGTGCTCGAGCTTCACGCGCGCGTCCCACTTCTTCCACAGTTCGGGCGGGCACGGCCAACTCGGGTGCGGCATCGTAAAATTCACGTTCAGCAGCCACGGGCGATCCAGCGGCCGGTCCCTCTGCAGCCACTCGACGGCGCGCTGCGCCATCTTGTAATCGTCGAACTTCTCTTCCGTCAGGCCCTCGCGCGGACCCGCCGCCCGCGCGTTCTGATGCATCTGCCAGCGCGGCGGCAAGCGCGGCTCGTGGCGGAAAAGCCCGTGAATATCGAGGCTGCCGCGGTGCTTGGGTAAGATCTCCACCGCCAGACCGTGATCGGCGCCGGGCTGGAAATCGAGCTTCCCGATGCTGGCCAGATGCACGCCCGCATCCTTGTACGCATGCGGCCACGCGGGCGCCTGGCCCGTCCACGGAAACGCGTTGTCCCACGTGCCCAGTTCGTGCGAATAACGCCCGGTGAACAGCGTCGCGCGCGCCGGGACGCACAGCGGATGGTTGCAGTACGCGTGCTCGAAGCGCGTCCCCGCGGCGGCCAGCCGGTCGAGCGCCGGCGTCTCCGCCAACGCGTGCCCGTAGCAGCCTGTATACGCGGCGTTGTGCGAGTCGCTGAAAATGAACAGGATATTCATGAGCCCCCCGCGAATAAACGGACGCGCGAACGGACTCATGGATTCTCAGGGAACGCTGACCGAAACTTCTCCCAGGAAGACCATGCTCGGGTCGCGGCGCTCGTCGAGATATTGGAGCAGAAACTTGAGCGACGTGGGCGCCGGCCCGTCGTGCGCGACTTTACCGTTGACGGTGATCTTAAGCGGTTGCTTGAGATTCACCAGCTTCGGCGAAAGGAAGACGCGGAACCGCTTCACGTTCTCGGCCGCCACCTCGAGCTGATTGGGACCGCTCCACTTGGCGTCCAGCGTGCCCATGGCGACCTTGTGCTTCATCCGCGGCGTGCCGCCCTGGGCCACGCCTTCCATTTCGAGCTTGGCCGGACCGATCTCGTCGATGGCCAGCCAGCGGTCCGGCGGCGCGGGCAACAGCATGCCGGAGAAGTCCTTGGCGCGCGGGCTCGAGGTCACGATGCGCTTGGCGTACGGGTCGCGTTTTTTGGTCAGCAGCCACTCGCCCATGGCGGTTTCGGCGCTGGCGGGCGTCGGCGCGTGGCCGCAGTCCAGCGCCGCAAAGTGGTGGTCGTAGCCCAGTTCCTTCAAGATCGCCGCCGCGTTCTCGGCATTGGGGAAGTCGGTGAAGTTCTTCCCGCGCATGTCCTTTTTCCCATGCCAGATGTACACGGGCGTATTCAGCATCACCGGCCAGTGGATGCCGTGCCACGCTCCGCCGCCCGGCGCCGTCGCGGCGAATACGTCGGTCATCCGCGCGCCCAGGTAATAGCTCCCGATGCCGCCCATCGAGTACCCGGTCAGGTAGATGCGGTCCGGATCGATCGCGAACTGCCGAGAGAGGTGCCGGATCAACAGTTTCAGCGCTTCTTCGTTCTTGGGATTGCGCCAGTACTTCTGCACGCCCAAGTCCACCGAAGTGGGACAAACCACGATCGCGTCGAGCCTGTTCATCCCGACCATGGCGCCGATGTGCTGCTGCCCGCTCCCCGTATTGTTCCCGCCGCCGTGCAGTCCGAAGAACAACGGCCAGAGCCGGTTGGGCGCGTACTTGCCCGGCACGCTGATCGAGTACTCCACCGGCTTGTCGCTGACCGTGGCGGGCACGTCCAGCTTCAGCCCGTGCTGCAGGCCCGTCTTGGCGGGCGGATACCCCGCCGGAAGGATCAGCCGTACGAACGCATCGGCACTCTCGGCCGGCGTCGTACCGCACTTTTCAAGCAGCGCCTGCTTCTTTGCCGCATCGGTTTCGGCAAGATACTGCCGCGCTAAGTTCTGCGCCTCCCCGGCCGAGAGCGGCTTCGGCTCCTCGCCCCCCTGGACTTGGCCGAATAGCACCAAGCCCAGCAGCAGACACCGGACAAGCCCAGCAAGTATGCGGTGCACGGGATTTCCTCGCTGAATATTGAAGCCGTACTCGGAACGGATTCCTTATACTGTAACGTCCTGCAAGTTACAGCTCGATTCTGCCGGCCCCTCCGCGCCGAACGGACCTCGGCTTGCACCGTGGGCGGGAACCTATACAACCACACGCTTCCCCGACAACTCCGGGCGCCTGTGTCGCGCCGCGGACTTCATAAGGAGCACTCTTTCGATGCGTACCCCCAAGCTTGCCCCGCGCCTGGCTCTGGCGCTGCTCTTGGCCGTCGCCGCGCTCGCCGTCCGCGCCGAAGACGCGCCTAAGCCTCCGGCCATCATCTCCGTGCCGACGCTGACCCAGGAAGCCGCCGAACAGATCGTCGCCGCCGCCAAAGCCAAGGCCGCCGCGACCGACAGCCCCATTTACAAGGGCCAGAAAACCAAGATGCACGTCTACGTGCTGGGCCGTGAAGGGACGCTCTTGGCCGGCACCCAGGCCGTCGGCGCGTGGCCGGGCAGCGCCGATATCGCCATGCGCAAGGCGCGCACGAGCTGGTTCTTCAAGCTCCCCACCCGCACCATCGGCCAACTTTCGCGCACCGACCAGGAAGCCAAAGCGCCGCTCTACGGCATCGAACACAGCAACGGCGGGCTGATCAGCTTCCCCGGCGGCCTCCCGATCTTCGACGCGGCCGGCGTGCTCTGCGGCGCCATCGGCGTCAGCGGCGATACGGTGGACTGCGACGAACTCGTCGCGCAGGCCGGCGTCGATAAAGCCAAGGAACTGGGCGCCGCGGCCATCGCGCAGGTGCCCAGTCTGTCCAGCTACGGCGCGAGCCTGGTCCTGCACGCGGCGCTGAAGAAATGCGCCAGCACCGAAAGCGACGTCTACAAGGGCCAGAAGGTGAAGATGCACATTTACGTCCTAGGCGCCGAAGGGACGGTCCTCGCCGCCGGACAGCAAGACGATGCGTGGCCAGGCAGCGCCGATATCGCGCAGCGCAAAGCCCGCACGAGCTGGTGCTTCAAGCTCCCCACCGGCACCATCGGGAGCCTCTCGCGCCTCGACCAGGAAGCCAAGGCGCCGCTGTACGGCATCGAACACAGCAATACGGGGCTGATCACCTTTCCCGGCGGCCTCCCGATCTTCGACGCCGAAGGGCGCTTCGTCGGCTCCGTGGGCGTCAGCGGCGACAGCGTCGGCAAGGACCACGAGGTCGCGCAAGCCGGCGTGGACGGCTTGAAGCCGCAGCCATAAACGCCGAGCTGAAGCAGAAGCACGAACCGCCCTCTCTTTCGAGAGGGCGGTTTCGTTTTTGGCCGCGCCATTGGACCTGAGCGCGGCTTCGTGATACGCCGATGCGGGCAGATTCGGGAGTTCCCGGCACTTGAACCAACCTCCGATCACGCGCCTTTCCCAGGGCGCCAACGTTGCGCAGCCCGCAGCGCACGCGTATCCGCCCGCGCTGAAGCTCCTAATCGCCGCGGTGTTCCTCGCGGTGGTGGCCGACGGCCTGTACTACGGTTCCCTGCATGCGCGCGCTTTCGAGCAGGGCGCAAAGGAACCGTCATCCGAGGCTGCGTATCTGTTGCACGGGCGCGGGCGGGATGCGGTGTACATCGATGGGCAGACGTGGCGCACGCTGAATGTGCTCGAGTACGGCTTGCTGGCCGGCGTCCCGCTGTGCTTTGTGCTCGGCTTCGGCGGACCGGTGCTGTGGCGCATCGGCGGCTGGATCGCCCTTACGCTCCCGCTGGTCGCGCGCCGGCGTTGCCCGCGCTGCCGCGAAGGCGACGTCTACGCCACGTGGCAGGCGATCCACGCCCGCTGCCCGGTCTGCAAACTCGATTACCAGCCGCACGCGGGCTATTTCACCGGAGCGATGTACTTCAACTATTTCCTGATGATCGGAAGCTTCCTGCCCACCGCGCTGGTGCTCTTTTGGGCCTTCGATGCGAGCATCCCCGCCTACATCGGCGCCGCGTTGCTCCAGACGCTGCTCCTGGCCCCCGTCCTGGTGCCTTTCTCGCGCGTCATGTGGCTGCACTTCCATTTCTTGCTCTCGCCGCGTTGATCCGGCTAAGGCTTGGGTCCGAGCCGCGTCTGTGTTAGGCTGGATGTTTCGCGGACTTCGCATGGTGCGGTACGGGGAGCTTCGGTGCGGCGTACGTTCCTGTTGCTCGGTCTGAGTCTGTGGCTGGCTTGCGCTTCGGCGCACGCGGCGACGTATCACGTCAGCACTGCGGGGCACGACGGCAACCCCGGCTCGGCCGCGTTCCCGTGGCTCACCTTGCAGCGCGCCGCGAACGTCATGCAGCCCGGCGACACCGTGCAGGTGGCCGATGGCACGTACGCGGGTTTCCTGCCCACGCGCAGCGGCACGCCAAGTGCGCCCATCCGCTACAAATCCACGAACCCCCGCGGCGCCAAGATCAACGCACCCAGCCCTATCGCGACCGGCGACGACGCATTGGATTTCATCAACATCCAGGCCAGAAGCCACCTGATCGTTGAAGGCTTCGAAGTGTCCGGCGCGCCGCGCGCGGGCATCAGCGTCCGGTCCATCGTCGATAGCTCCGGCGAAGACACCACGAACGTCGAGATCCGCAACTGCCGCTCGCGCAACAACGGCTCGGCGGCCACCGCGCGAAACGACGGCATCTACGCCTTCTTCGCGAAGAACCTGCGCATCGAAGACTGCGAAACGCACGCCAACTCCGGACACGGCATCTTGATCGTCGGCGGTGGATCGGATGCGCCCGTCGTGCGGCATTGCGTGAGCTACTCCAACGGCCTGCACGGCATCGCGTTGAGCGCCTTCCTGGCCGGCGGCGGCGACGGCAACATCACCGGCTTTCTGGCCGAACAGAATCGCAGCAACCACAACGCGGGAGCCGGACTGCAATTCGAAGGCGCCAGTGGCGGGATCTGCCAGAACAACCTCGTTTACCGGAATGCGCTGCCAGGCTTGAATTTCATTCAAGGCGCCGGAGCCGTGGGCAGCCACACCAATCTGGTGGTGAACAATACGGTCTACCACCCCACCAGCACCAGCGGAGCGCTCGTCGTCGGCAACGGCTCGAACAACCTGACGATCTTCAACAACCTCCTTTATTCGGGCACCGGCGCGGGGCTGGAGATTCAGACCGCAAGCAACACCCAGCACGATTACAACACCTTCAATTCGATTACCGGCGGCGCGCAGTCGGCACACGAACTGACCCAGGCCCCCGGCGCCGTCTTCACCGCGCCGGCCACCGACGACCTCACGCTCAAGGACGGCTCCCCCGCCATCGACAGCGGCATCGACGAGTTCAACAACACCGCCGCGCCGAACCTGGATTTCAATCGCGCCAGCCGTCCCTTCGGAACCAAGCACGACCGCGGCGCCTACGAGCGTGGCGCGCCGCTCGATACGACCCCGCCCGGCATCACGATCCTCGTACCTTCGCTTGCGCCGTTCTTCACCACCAACCTGCCCTCCGTTTCGCTGGCCGGCAGCGCCGGGGACAACGTGGGGCTCGCGCTGCTCAGTTGGGAGAACAGCCTCGGCGGCTTCGGCGTGATTCCCGTCTCGACCAACTGGAACGTCGCGAACATCCCGCTCGAACTGGGCCAGAACGTCCTGACGCTTCGCGCCGTGGACACCTCGGGCCTGATCGCCTTCGATACGCTCACCGTAACCCGGGTGCCGCCGCCCAACGTACCGCCCGTGATCGAAAGCGGACCGCTCGCCACCCCCGACCCGCTTCTCCTGCCGGCCACCGCCGACCTGCTTGTCGCCGCCAGCGATCCGGACGAAGCGCCCGATCCGCTCGTCTACACCTGGGTGCGCGCCGGCGGTCCGGCCCCCGTGGACTTCGAGCCCAACGCGACCGCGGACGCCGATCAATCCGTCGCGACTTTCAGCGCCCCCGGCGTTTACCAGCTTCGCACCTCCGTCTTCGACGGCGCCGACGCGACCGAAGAGGAGTTTATCTATTTCGTGAGCGACGGAACCGTGCCTGGGCCGGTGACCGACACGTCGCTGTGTCTCACCAAGGGCCAACTGAGCGTCAACTTCGCGCGTAGCGGTTCCGACAAGCTGCTTCTGACCGGGCGCTTCAATCGCGCGCTCTTCCCCGATCTCATGACCGGCATCGAGGCCACACTGGTCGTCAACGGCGCGACGGTCCTCAACGCGCAGCCGCTCGACGCGCTAGGGCGCTTCGCTTCGCCGCGCGGAGCAAAGCCCGTCGCCAAGTCTTCTTTCGCCACCAAGACGGGGATCTTCACGCTCAGCCTGAGTTCCGCGGACCTGGCCGCGGTCCTGAATCCGCCCAACCGCACCGGCGCCGCCACGCTGCTCGTCGACCTGGTGCTGCATCTGGAAGGCGGCGGGCTCGGTGCGCCTATCGAAACGCGCGGCGCATTCGAGTTCCTCGGCAAAGGCAAGAAAGGCGCCTCCTTCGCCGCCAGTTACCTGCCCGGAAAAGGGCGTGCGTACGACGGCTTCCTAAGCGTGACGAAAGCTTCCGTCACGCAGCTTTCCGAAAGGGTCGGCGGCGGACACAAGGTCATGCTTGCCGGAAACATGGACATTCGCGGCGCCGACCCTTTCATCCTGCGCGACGAAGCCCTCGCCGACGACGACGTGCGTATTGAACTTGGAGGCGAAGCGATCGAGCTTTCCTTCATCGGCCTTCTTATCTCCGGCAACACCGCCGAAAGCGCGAGCTACACCTACAACCCCCAAGCGCCCGGCGGACCGCCCGAGCTTAAGCAGGCCTTCTTCAGCAACCTGAACAAGTCCTACAAGCTCACCACCAACGCGCTCGACGCCCTCGGACTTCCGCCCGCCGGACCCGCCGAGGCGCTGGATCACGTGCTGCCGTTCGCGCTGGAATTCGAAACCTTGAGCGGCCGTCTGCGCCTCGAGACGCAGATCCGGCTGCGCCGCACCAAGCCCACCGCCACCGCCTGGAAGTAGCCGCCTTCGTCCGGCCGCGCTAGGATGGACGGGCCTGCATTCGGAGAGAATCGCCATGCGCCTGGATCACATCGCCTACCGCGTCAAGGACCGCGACGCCGCCGTGAAGTTCTTCAAGGAGGCCTTCGGTTACACCGAGCAGGCCGAGTTCGACCTGAAGCTCGAGGACGGCAGCACCGCGCGCTGTATGGCCCTCGAACCCCCCGAGAAGCAGCAGGTCGCGCTGCCGCAGTTCGTCTCGGACGGCTTCCATCTCGCGCCGGAAATCTTCGTCAGCTCCGGTCCGCCTGGCAGCCTCATCGACCGCTGGGTCAACGAGTGGGGCCGCGGCGTCGGCGCGATTCATCACCTTGCCTACCAGGTCGAGGACGTTCCGGCGACGATGCGCGAATGGCTCGACAAAGGCCTCATGTTCACCACCGATGGCCCGCTCGAATGCCCCAACCTGACGCAAATCTTTTCGCAGCCCCACCCGCTCACCGGGATCATTTACGAATTCATCGCGCGCAAAGGCAATCACGGCTTCTGCAAAGAGAACGTCGCCAAACTGATGAGCAGCACGGCAAAGCTGGCCTGAGGTCGATTTCGGGTTCGCAATTTCGGATGGGTGCGCCGCGCTTGCGGATAATCCATATTCCCTACGTCCACTCCCGCACGAACGCGTACAGCGCGCGCCATTCGGTGCGGTAGTACCAGTCTTCCGCGTACAAAAAGTAGAGCCCCTTCGCGGCCAACAGCGCGCCGCTCGCGGCCAGCACCGTCAGAACCAGCAGCCGTTCGAGCGCCCCAAGTTTCCGGCGCGGCAGTTCCACGCCGCTCTTCGCCGGTTCGAAGCCGCGGCTTTGGATCGAAGCCGCCAGCGTCCCTGCGCGGCGCACGCAGCCGGCCAAGACCGGGCGCAGCAGGCCGAAGGTCACCGCCGCGCCGGCCCATGGCGGCGTGCGCCACGGCGCGGGCTGGAAGCCCCGCAACCGCGCGGCCGTCCAGGCCTGCGTCGCTTCTTGCGCAAGCAACGGCCCGAAGCGCAGCGCCGTCACCGCCATGAACGCCAGCCCGTAGGGTACGCGGAAGAACGTCAGCGCGCCCAGCAAAGCGCCCGGATCGGTGCTGAACGCCACCGCCAGACCCGCCGCCGCGGCCAGCACCACGCGCAAGCCCTGCGCGAGCCCGTGCGCGAATCCCTCCCGATACAACGCCACGCCTTCGGGACCGAAGAGCGCATGCGCCCAGCCGCTTTGCGGATGCCAGCCCCAGATCTCCGTGCGCGGCGCCTGCGCATAGAAAAAGCCCTGCATCAGCGCCAAGCCCCATAAGGCCAGCGCCAAACCGCCCAGCGCCGCCAAGATGCGCCGCCAGCCCGCGCCCGATAGGCACAGCGCAAGCACCGCCGCGCCCGCCAGCACGCCCAGCAAGAGCGGCCGATCCAGCGTCACCGCCCACAAGCCTGCCACACCCAGCAGCAGGAGCTTCACGCGCGCTTCGAAACCTCGCTCGTTCATGTGCGCGCCTCCGTCCAACGCGCGGCCAATTCGTCCAGCGTCCGAGCCGCGGGCACACCCAGCGCTTCGCACCACGCCAGCAGCGCCGGCCGCTTCAAGCCCGTGCGTGCGAGCAGCGCCGCGTCGTTCAACACCGCGTGCGGCGAACCGTCGGCGGCGATGCGCCCGGCCTGCAGCACCACGACGCGATCGGCCCACGCCAGCGCCAGGTCCGGATCGTGCGTGCTGAAGACCGCCGCCGCACCGTGCTCGCAGACGCTTTGCAGCAGGCTCTCCACGTGCTTGCGGTCCTGCCCCGTGCTGGGCTCGTCGAGCAGCAGAATCTCCGGTTCGGCGGCAAGCACCGCGGCCACCGCCAAGCGCAGGCGCTGCCCGCGCGATAACGCCAGCGGCGCTTCCATGCTGCGCGCGCCCAGCCCCAGGGCTTCCAGCGCCGCGCGGCCTTTCGCTTCCGCCGCCGCGCGGCCCAGCTTGAGCGTCCAGCGCGGGCCGAAAGCCGTCTCGTCCAGCGCCGTCGCGCCGATCAGCATCGCGTCGGGATTCTGAAACGTGTACCCGCGCGCCGCGGCGCATTCGATCCGTCCCGCACCGGGCTTGCGCAGGCCCGCCAGCAGCGCCAGTAATGTGCTCTTGCCCGATCCGTTCGCGCCTAGCAGCGCCACGCGTTCCCCGCGCCGCAGCGTGAAGTTCGCACCTTCCAACGCGAAGCCTTTGCCGCCATAAGCGAACCCCAAGCCTTCCGCACGCAGAATCTCCGCGCCGGCCGGCGCGCGCACGGCTTCCGGTCCGGCCGCGCGCGGTGCATGCGTGCGCGCCCATTCGAGCGCACGAGCGCGGTCGCACGCGCCGGCCGCCCACGCTTCCGGAACGCGCCGCGCCCACTCCGCAGCAACCGGCAAGCGCAACCCCAGCTCCGCCAACTTCGGCGCGTACTTCGCCGCATCTTCTGCCGGCGCATTCAACGCCACGCGTCCGCCGTCCAGCGCCAGCACCTGCTGCGGTCCGCCATCGCGCGAAGGTTCGAGCAACTCGCCCAAACGGTGCTCCGCCAGCACCAGCGCGACGCCGCGCTCCGCGCGCAGGCGTTCCAGCAGCGCGCGAATCTCTTCCGCGCCCTGCGGATCGAGCTGCGCGAACGGCTCGTCCAGCACCAGCGCCGCCGGTTCCAGCGCCAGCGCCGCCGCCAGCGCCAGGCGCTGCTTCTGCCCGCCGCTCAGCGCCGCCGGATCGGCGTCTTCGCGCCCACCCAACCCCACCACGCTTAAGGCTTCCGTTACACGGCGCCCAATCTCGCTTTCGCTCAGTCCCAGGTTGCGCGGACCGAACGCAACCTCGTCGAACGCGCGGCGCGCGAAGAGTTGATCGTCGGGGCTCTGGAAGACCACGCCGCAGCGCGCGCCCGGCGCGGTTTCGCGCACACCGTCCAATCGGCAGACGCTCAAACCCGGCAACAGCCCCGCGAGCACCTTCAAGAACGTACTCTTGCCCGAACCCGTCGGACCCGCGACCAGCGTGTACGCGCCGGCTTCCAGTTCGAAATCGACGCCTTCCAGCGCCGCATGCGCGCGGCCCGGATAGGTCAAGCGCGCGCCGCGCAAAGCAAGGAGTGCGGTAGCTGTTTTCATCGCGAAGCGCAGGGAAACGCCAAACTAAGAGTGCGTGCGCGGCAAGCAACTTAGCCGCCGAGCTCGCGCTTTACGTTTCCTGCACCGCCCTCCTTTCTGATAACGCCGCCACCATCATTCCGCCACGCGCGTCAAATCCGCGCCCAGCTTCGTGCCCAGCCACGCGCCCAGCAGCGGATACGCGCACCCGTTCAGCGCCACGTACAGCAGTACGTACCAGTCGGCGAAGAAGAGCCGGAACAGCGCGCTCTCCAGCGCCAGCGTGAAAGCCGCGCCGCCCGCCCCTAGCAGCCCAAACGCGGCGACGATCCGCGGCGCACTCGGCTTTCCGCGCGTCACGCCGCACAGCCACAGCAACGCCTCGGCGCTCAACAGCACCGGAACGATGTACAGCAGATCCAGCGGCGAGAAGCCGCCGAAGACGATCCCATTCAACAGAAAACGCACGCCGCCAACCAGCAGCGCCACGCCCGGCCGCGGAACCAGCCGCACCGCCGCCGCGACGATCGCTTCCGCGCAGACCGTGCCGTACAGCCCGAGGATGAACGGGCTGAGCACCGGGAGCACCGCGAAGAGCGCCACCGAGAGCAGCCGCGCCGGAACGCCCACCAGCACGAAGGTCGCCGCGCCGAAAAGCGCCAGTTGAATCAGCTCCACGGTGCTGAACCCGCGCAGGATCCGCGGAGCGCCCAGCAACAAAAGCGGCAATGCGACGAGCGTCAGCAGCGCCGCGCTCAGCGTCAGCAGCAGCGGCAAGCGCGCCGACGAAGCGACTTCCAGCGCCGCCGTATCCGCCGCCAGCACCATCTCGCTCCCGAAGAGCCGCACTTCCGCCACCCGCCGATAGGGCCCAGGCAGGACATCCGGCTGCAGGTAGATCGGAAAGATCGCCTCGCGCCGCGCGCCAGCCGGCACGATCAGCGGTTCGACCCAAGTCTCGCCCGCCCGGCCCAGCTTGGCCGGCGGCGCGAAACCCGCGGCGGCGAGCTCGGACTCCGCTTCGCGCACCACGCCGCGCACGTCCACCGCCAGCGCGCCCGGCAGATCGTGCTCCAGCGTCACCCGCGCATACGCGAACGGAGCTTCTCCGTCGCTCCACCCCTGCGGCAAACCCAGCGCGCTGCGCAAACGCCGCTCCCAGGCGCTCGGCACGCGCAGCAATCCCTGCCGCCGCGAAGCTTCTTGCCGCCCGAAGCCGTCCGTGGGCAGCGCGTGCTCGACGATCCGCACCGTGCGGGCAAGATCGGCCGCGGACAGCGCGCGGAGCGTGCGCGCAACTTCCAGCGTCGCCCCTTGCGGCAGCCGCAAGCGCGCGCGAAACGTCTCGGCTCCGCGCGAAGCGCCCGGAGCGCGGAGCGTGAAACGAAACTCGATCCGTTCGCCTCCCTGTACCGGCCGCTCGAAGATCTGTGCGTGCTCCGTCTCGCGCCAGGCGCGTTCGCCCTCGCGACCCGCCTGCGCGCCCAGCGTCCAGCCCGCGGGCGGTTCCAGCTCCAACCGCGCCGTCCCTTCGGCTTCGCCTTCGAATATCGCGCTCACCGCGCAGGCCACCGACTGACCGGCGGGCAATAGGGCTTCTTGAGTTTCGGCGGCGGCGCCCGGCAGGCCCAGCGGAAGCGCCAACGTCAGCGCGCCGGCATGCGCCGGCCGCGGCGGTACGCTCAGCGCGATCTCGCGTATGGATGAGTCGCGCAGCACCAGCCGCCCGCGCAGCGGTCCTTCCGGCGGCGGCGGCTCCAGCTTCAGGGTTTTGCGCGCGCCGGGCGTAAAGGTCCAGCGCCGCAGCACCCCCGCGCCGCTTGCGTCGAGTTGCTCGAAGCGCGCCACATCTTCCGATGCGTCCAGCAGCAGGGTGAACGCCCGCCCATCCCACGCGGCTTCGGCTTTGGTGACCGCCGGTTCGGGCGCGTGGTGAGCACAACCGGAGCCCCACCACGGCAGGGCCGCCAGAAGCCATACATAAGGAGCGCGAAGCGTGCGGCGCATGAAATTCGGTTCATCCGTGGATCGAAATATCACTATAGCAGGCCGCCGCGCCTGGGAAGCTCCCTTGCCGCATGCCGCCGCGGACCGTAGCCTGCTCGCATGATGCTTCGAAGCGCCGCCGCCCGAATCGCGCTGCCCCTCGCCGCGATCGGCTTCGCGTGCTCAGCCGCCGCACAAGAGGGCCCCATGGTGGGCCCTTCCCGCGTCCAGCCGCCGCTCCAGCTTTACGCCGACCTGCTTTCGTCTTCTTGGCCGTGGGGTCCGCTTCTGCTGGGCCTCAGCTTCATGATCCTGCTCCTGATCATTTTCTGCACCCGCAACGCCGGCGAAGCGTTCCGAAGCGGGAATTCGCAGGCTTTCCGCGGCCTGCCGCCCGGCCTCGATTCGGACGGGCTGCTCGATCTGCGCGACCGGCTCGAAACGCGCGGCAATGCCTTAGGCGCGCTGCGCCGCGCTTTGCGCGTCGGCCTCGTGCGCGGGCGCGGCGGCTTGCTGATCTCCAAATCAGCCGTCCTCGCCGCGTGGGAAGCCGAGCGCGCGACCTTCCGCATGTGGCCGCGCGTGATGCTCGCCATGGGCCTCACCTCCCTCGCCCTGGCCGTCCTTGCCGCCGCCAACCAGCTCCCCGTGGTTATCCGCATCTGGGAAGCCTTTTCCGAAATCGGCCAGCCGCCGCGCGGCGAGGCCTTCTGGGACCCGCTGCGCCGCGCCCACGCCCTCCTGACCTGGGGGCTGACCAACGCGTTCATCTCGCTGCTGCTCTATTTCGTCTTCGACCGCATCACGACGATGTTCTTGGACCGTACAACCAAGGCGCTGATCCGCTACCTTGGCGCGCCCGCCGCCGAAGAGGGCTTTGGCGCGCCTTCCATTGACCCCGCGCGCCGCGTGCCCGCGCACGCTGACGAAGAAGCCTGATGATCCGCATGAGCAACGAACGCGCCGCGCTTTGCGGCACCATGATTTTAACGCTGGCCGCCGCCGCGCACGGAGGCGAGGAAGTTCCCTTCGGGTCGGCCCGAGCCGTCGTCCTGCAGGCCGATCCCGGCAAAACGTTCCTGCGCCTGCGCGCCTGGTTTCGGGCCGGAAGCAAACACTTCGACCTGCGCGTCGCGCAAGTCGCCGTCAACGGCGTGCCGCTCGACGCCGCACGCTTGCGCTCGCCCGCCGAGATCCTGCAGCCGCGCAGCCAGCCGCCCGCGATCCCGCGCGTAAAGGACAAGGCCGGCGCCGTCCATTTCCCCTACTCGCACACCGCCGCCGGACTGCTCGATTGGACCTACGACGAGACCCAGGAATACAGCATCTGGAACCGTGTCTACCGCCAGTGCGATGCGACCGTCTGTTTCGATCTCGCCGGCTTGCCCCCCGATGCCGAAGGGCGCTACGTCGTGACGCTTTACAACACACTCGGCCGCCCCTGGGGCAAGCACGAGAACGGTCAGCCCAAGGGGTCGGCGCTGGTGGTCGAAGCCTGCGATCTCCTGGCCCAGCCCGAAACGCCGGCGGCCGAACCGTACCTCGCGCCGAGCTGGCACGTGCTGCGTCTGCACGAACCGTCCTTAAAGGAAGCGCGGCGGCGGTGGAACGATCCGAATACGCCGCCGGCCGAACGCGGCACGCTGGGCTGGAGCCTCGGGCTTCTGCACGAGATGGCCGGCGAAGAAGAGCAGGCCGTGGCGCACTTTCGCCGCGCGCTCGAACAGGATGTCGCTTTTCCCGAGCGGGAAGAAGTGCGCTACCGGCTTGTGCGCCGAGGGCTGGCCGAACCGTCGGACGCCACCGCGGACAAGTGGGGCTTCGCGCGCCTGGGACGCGTGCTGGTCCAGGCGCGACGCGGCGAGAACGGACCCGGCATCGCCGTGCTGCGGAAGTACAACGGCACGCTGGAGCCCAACGGGCTCCCCGGAGCGGCCTTCGCCGACGACGACGCACATCCGTGGCACGCCGTGGCGCATCCCGTCTCCGGAGAACACCGCGGCGATATCCCGAACGAAGCGAAGCTCGCCTACACCAACGCCGGCTTGCTGATGCTCTTTCGAGGCCCCACCTTGCCTTGGCTCCTCCCCGGCACGCGCATCGGCGAAGACCAGCCCGTCTGGGATCACAACTGCGTCGAACTCTTCGTCTCGCCCGGAGCGACCTTGACCCACTACTACGAGCTGAACACCAACGACGCCGGCGGGCGCTTCGACGGGCGGCAGGAATGGTTTTTCTGGACGCATCCCGAGTGGAACGGCGCCTGGAAGTGCCGCGCACGCCGCGAAGAGGGCCGCATGGAAGTGGCGTACTTCGTGCCCTGGAGCGACTTCGAACGCAAGGAACCGCCCGCGCCGGGCGAATGCTGGATCGGCAACATCGTTCGCGTGCAATTCCTGCCCGATGCCGAGAAGAACGTCACCCCCGCCGAACTTTCGTGGGGACCGCTCACCCAGCGCAGCTTCCACCGCTTGCAGGACGGCATGATCTGGCGCTTCGAGTAAGCCACTCGCCAGTTTGGGCGATCCCGATTACAAACGCCTGAGCTTCTATTTCGCCGATCGGACGTCCTGACCATGCTCCAATCCCGAATGGATGTGCGCGCCGTGGTCGGCAAGCTGGAGTTCCGCTCCGGACGATCGCTGGCGCTCTTCGTCGCCTGCTCCGCCGCCGCTTGGGCGCTCGCCTTTCTTCCCGCGCACGAAGGCTTGTCCGAAGCCGGGCGCCGCGCGCTCTTCACGCTGCTCTGGGCCGCCGGGCTCTGGGTCACCGAAGCGATCCCCGCTTACGCCACCGCGCTGGGTGTCATTGCCGTCGAGATCGCGCTGCTGGGCCGCCCGCACGGTTCGTTCGCCAAGCATCCGCACGACTGGGAAATCTTCGTCGCCCCGTGGGCCAGCCCGCTGATCTGGCTCTTCTTCGGCGGCTTCGTCCTCGCCGCCGCCGCCGCCAAAAGCGGCCTCGACAAATGGTTCTGCGCCGCCGTCCTCGGACGCTTCGGCACGCGCCCCGCCATGATCCTGCTCGGCGCGATGGGCCTCACCTTTTGTTTCAGCATGTTCGTCAGCAACACCGCCACCGCCGCGATGATGCTCGCCGTCATGGCCCCGATCGTCTCGCGCAGCGAAGGCGACGATCCCTTCGGCAAAGCCATGCTGCTGGCCATTCCCTTCGCCGCCAGCCTCGGCGGCATGGGCACTTTGATCGGCACGCCGCCCAACGCCATTGCCGCCGGCGCATTGAAAGGGCCGCACGAGATCTCGTTCCTCGCCTGGATGCTCCTCGCCCTCCCCCCGGCCCTCTTAGCCAACCTGCTCGTTTGGTTCTTTCTCTGCTGGCGCTACCCCAGCCGCAAGACCCGCATCGACTTGAATGAAATGATCGCCAGCGCCGCCGAAGCCCCGCAAATGGAACGCTGGCGCAAACTCCTGGTGCTGATCGTATTCGCCGCCACCGTCGGGCTCTGGATGACCGGCCCCTGGCACGGACTGCCCACGGCGGTGATCGCCTTCCTGCCCCTCAGTGTCCTGACGATGACCGGCGTCCTGCGCGCCGAGGACATCCGCGCGCTGCCGTGGGAGGTGCTTCTGATGCTCGCCGGCGGACTCGCCTTGGGCGTCGGCGTCGCCGAAACCGGACTCGCCCCGTGGATCGTCAAGCACCTGCCCCAAGACAGCCTCGGGCCGGTCGCGCTGACTTTCGTGCTTTGCTACCTGACGGCGGCGTTGAGCAACTTCATGAGCAACACCGCTGCCGCGAACATCCTGGTGCCCATCGGCGTGGCGCTCGCGCCGGAGAACCCCGGGCCGTACGTCGTGCCCATCGCGCTGGCCGCCAGTTGCGCGCTCTGCCTGCCCATCAGCACCCCGCCCAACGCGCTGGCGTACGCCTCAGGGCGCCTCAACGCGCGCGACTTCCTGGCCGGCGGCCTGCTCGTGGGCGCCCTCGCCCCCGCCGTCTGCGTGCTTTGGTCGATCCTTGCCTACCGCTGGCTGTAATAAAAACAGCGGCGGGAGTTCCGCCGCTGCTGTGTTCGAAGGTACAAAGCTTGAATGACTATGCGTGCGCCATGCCCACGGCCTGCTGCGGCGTGGCGGACGGCTTGGCCGAAGTCCCGGCTTCCGCTTCCGCCGGCGCATTCAAACCCAGCCACCCCGCGATCAGCCGGTCCAGGCTCAGCGACCCCGGCCCGCTGAAGAGCAGCCACAATAGCATCAGCAGATACGCCGCCGCCGAGATATCCAGCAGCGACCCCGGAGCTACGAGTCCTTCAATAAACTCGCTGCGGTGAGCGGTAGCGATCGCCACCACCATGGTGCTGCTGAGCATAAACGCGAAAAAACGCGTGGCCAATCCCAGCACCAGCGCAATACCGCCCACCAGTTCCAGCGTAGCGACGAAGCGCGCCTGAAACGCCGGCGCCGGTATGCCCAGGTTTTCGAAGAAGCCTTCGGTGCGCTCTATGTTCGACCACTTCCCGTTGCCGGCCTGATAAAAGCCATGCCCGACCACCACCCGCGTTAATAGTGCCGCCACCAGCACCAGCGCGCCCAGCAGTTTGATACCCTTCCGAGCCATCCGTTTAACTGCATGTTCCTCGTTCATGACCGCCGCTCCTGTTCGATTCGTTCGCGCGCTGCTTGGCGCGCTTGGGCATGTGAGCTAATGGCCAAGCCACGCTTGATTATTCCCGCGCCGAAATGAAAACGGCCGGCCCCAAGGGCCGGCCGTTCGAACTTCATGCTGGCTTGATTACTCGGTCTTCGGGGCTTCGCCGGTCTTCGCCGCGCAAGCCGTCTTGTCGCCGGTCTTGGCCGCACAAGCCGTCTTGTCGCCCGTCTTCTCGCCGCAGCCTTCCTTGCCGCCGCAAGCCGTCTTGTCACCCGTCTTGGCGCCGGCAGCCGGAGCAGCCGTCTTATCGGTCTTCGCATCCGTCTTGGCCGCACCGCCGCAACCCGAGAGCAGACCCGTCACCGCCATCGCCAACAGTACCTTGGCCTTCTTTCCGCGAACCGTCTCCATCGCCTGTCTCCTCCTGGAAGCCACCTGGGCTCCGTCCCTGTAAAATTCGCGCCCCTCGCGGGTATCGCGCATCCCTCGCCCGGACGGCCCTTGGCCGAACCCGGTCACGCCGCCCGGCACAGCAGATCTGCACCGCCGGGGCGCCTGTTCCGCAATCATTTGCTCGTGGCGACGTAGACTCCATTCCAACCTGAAAGGGGCGGCGCGTCAAGCAACCTCACGCACCTTGCGGCCATGGTCCGGCTGGGCAGGTCGCCCGGCTGAGCCTCCCAAAGCGCCCGAGCCGCCGCAAAATCCCCTTTCACATAGGCCTCAAAGGCCCGGTCGTATGCCCGCGCCGCCTCCAAACGAACCGCCGGAACCGTCCCCGCCGCGCCCAAAAGCTCGTAGACGCACAACGCCTGCGTCCGCCCTTTGACGGCCACCCGGTCGATCAGCCGGAATTCGAACGCCTTCCCCGCCGCTTCGCGGATGGACGCGCTGGCCAGGATCGTCGTGCCGTACGTCTTGTTCAACCCTTCCAGCCGTGAAGCCAGGTTCACGCCGTCGCCCAGCGCCGTGTAGTTCATCCGCTCGGGCGAACCGAAATGCCCGACCATCACCGGCCCGACATGCAGGCCCAGCCGCGTCTCCCAGGCGGGACCGCCGCGCCAAGCCTCCGAAGCGTACAGCGCTTGCGTGCGCGCCAGCGCATCCAGAGCCGCCGCGCACGCCGCCGCCGCGTGATCCGCCACCGCCTCCGGCGCGTTCCACAACGCCATCACGGCGTCGCCGATGAATTTATCCACCGCGCCGCGTTGGGCATGCACCGCCGCCGTCATCGTCTCGAGGTACAGGCCCAGATACCGCGCCAGTTCGTCCGGCGCGAGCCGCTCCGAACACTGCGTGAAGTCTTTGATATCCGTAAAGAGGATGCTCAATTCGCGCAGCTCGCCGCCCAGTTCGGGCTCGCGCCCGCTGCGGTAAAGCTGCCGGACCAGCCCCACCGGAACGTAACGGCTCATCGCCCGCGCCGCCGTCTTCGCCAGCTCCAGCCCGTCGAGCACCGTGCCGACTTCGCGCAGCGCCACCTCGCGCGCGCGAGGCTCGAAAGAAAAATCGCGCATCCGCGCAGTCTCGTCCACCACTTCGACGAGATCGCACCGCACTTTCCGCAGCGTCCAGCCGCCGCCGATCAGGATCGCCGCCATCACCAGCGCCGCCGCCCACGTCAGCCTGCGCTGCATCTCGAGCAAACCGCCCAGGTAATGCGCTTCCGGCGCGACGATCCCTACCGCGCCGTCGGCGAGCCCGCCGCGAATTTCGCCGCCTTCGCCCAATCTGCGGAACGTCATCAAATAGCGTGTGCCCTCCAGCTCGAAGGCGCCCGAATAGCGCGGCGCGGCGTCCGAAAGCATCCGCCACGGCTCCTCCGCCAGCGCGGCACGCACCTCTGCCGGAGCCGCGGACGGATCGACGCGCAGGTCCGTCGCGGTCTCGATCAGGCGGCTCTCTTCGCCGAGCCCCGTAAGCAGACCGCCGTACCCGTTCACCAAAAAGACCCGGTGCGGATCGGCCGCACCTTCCGCCAGCCGGACCTGCGTGATGCGGTCGAGTTCCTCCGTCGCGAAGCCCGCGCGCAGCACGCCCAGAAATTTTCCTTCGGCATCCACCAGCGCCTGCTGCACCGTCAGCACCACGCGCTGCCGCTCGAGCGGCAGCCGCGCGTCCAGAGCCGATCGATGCAGCTCGCTCCACGCCGCGGCGCCGAACGCACCGGCTCCCACTACGCCCTGGAATGTCGGATGCAGGACGGGGTTCTCGGTCGTGCCGGCTTCGGCGCTCCACGCCACACCGTCCAGCTTAGCGCCGGGCTCGCGCAGGCGTACCTGAGACGCGAAGCCGCCGCCCGGTACCGACAGCACTCGCCGCGTCACGATCCGCTCGCCGTCGGCTTCCGGCGCCGCGCGGAATACCGAGACTTGCGCCCCGGTAGCGGCATCGGCCTGCCAGGCGCCGCCGGCATCCCGCCGGGCTTCGGCCGTCGTCAGCGTCAGTTCGATCAAACCGGGTTGAGCGGCCAGTTGCGCGAAGAAGTCGCGTTCGAGGTCCGCGGCATCCCGCGGCTGCACCGCGCCGCGTTGCACGCGCGCCTCGAAGGCCGCCACCGCCTCGGCCGCCTGGCCCAAATGCTCGCGCACGCGCGCGCCCAACTGCCGCGCCGCGTCGTCGCGCATCCGCTCCGAAACTTCCATCAGCGCCGCGCGTGAACTTTGCAGGATCAAAGCGAAGAGCAAACCCAGCAGCAGCGCCAGACCGCTCACACTGGCCAAGAACAGATGACCCAAGCTGGGCCGCCAGCGATCCCGCACGCGCTCGAACCTCCAATCGTCCGAGCTGGAATGTGAAGAACGCCTCGGGCGATTCCAATAACCGGGCTACGGTGCGGCGGCGGCCGTCGGCCGGCCCAACTCCAGTTCCAGGTCGGTCGAGACCAGAACGCCCGTCCAGGGCGCTGCGGGCAGGTTCTCCAACCCCTTGCCCTCATGATCATTACGATAAAACGCTTCGATTAGATACGTCCCTTCCAGTTCCTTCAGAATACCGTGATCGCGTACGTCGAAGTGAAGCTCTTTGCTCAGCGTGCCCGAAGCGGCCACTACCGCGAAATCCGTAGCGTCCACCACCGCCAGCACTGCCGGATCCATCTCCTGCGTCAGGTTCTTTTCCTTCACGCGCAGCACCACTGCGTCTTCCCGTGCCGCGCCTTTTTTGCGGATCAGCACCCCGAATCCGCTGATCAGGCCGTCGTATACCGCTTGCGGATAGCCGCGCCCGTTCTCGAACCGCACCGTGATGTCGAAGGTGTTGTCGTTGCGGATCGAACGCCGCGCGCGCACCGCCGTGAGGCTCAGGCCGCGGTCAATCTTGCCCGGTTCGACTTTCTGAAGCTCGATTTCCGCCTTTTTCACCGTCGCCTTGCGCGCCATTTGCTCGTCCCAAGGGCGCAAGTACGCTCGCCGCTCGGCCGAACGGCTGCGATTCAATTCCAGTTTAACTTCCGCCGCGTATTGGATGTCGTAGACGTTCTGCGGATGCTCGATCCGGTAGCGCAGAGGCACCGCGTCAGTGCCCTTTTGGCGGTTCCACAAAAAGAAGACGCCCTGCGTACCCTTTGCCGGAAGCGCGCGCTGCTCCGCGGCAATCACCGCCACCGGCGGCAGCGGGTCGGTTTCGATCTGCGTCGTGCCGTGCAGAGCTTTCGTCTTGGGATCGCCTTCCTTCGGGCGCGGGCGTTCGGCCTCGCTGCGCAGAATCGCCTGCGCGCGCCAATCCCGCGTCACTTCGTCCGGCGGCGCTTTCAGTACGTCCAGCACCTTTAAGTGCACGCCCGCGAGGTCGGCATCGCCCAGCTCCGCGACGAAGATCGTCTCGGCCTTGGCCAGCAGCTCGGAAAAGGTCAGGATCTCGTCGGCCGCCGGACCGCTTTCGGCGGCACGCAGCGAAAGACACAGCGCCAGCACTCCAAACGCCGCGAGCGTTCGGACGCTACCAGGACTCGCAATCATCGACCGCTTACCCCCAACCGGCCGCCGGGACTCTACTTTAGCGTGACCTTGACGGCGCCCTTGGCGCCTTCCGAAAAGGCAAGCTTTCCTTCGCGAGCCAGCCAACCCAGCGCGCGGTCCACTTCGGTGGTCTTCAACTTCAAGGCCTTCCCGATCGCCGCCGGTGACTGACCGCCCTTTTCGTTCAATACCTGCCACACCTGACCGGCATGCTGGCCGATGATCTCTTCCATCGCATGGCTCCTTCCGGTTTCAAAAGCATCCTGAAAGCACTTTTATACTAACGCACCTGCGCATCGAATCAACGCGGGCGAATTCCAGATTGATTTTTCTCCTTCGAATTGCACGCTGCGCACGAAGCGATGGGCGTTCACGCACTTCGAGCACGATTAAAGCAGGCGCTCCAGGACGCGCGCATGCGTCCGCAACACGCCCGCCCATTCCGCGCCCAAGCGAGGGCTGTATTCGGAGGTCGCGAAAACCACGCCCAGCGCGCCGGCCAGGCGCGGTGAAGATGAGTGCGGATCGAAGACCGGCACCGAAACGCGCGCTCGAGCGATATCCGGATGTGGCTGCGAGACCATTACCCAACCCAAGTCGCGCACCCGCGCGCAGCGTTCCGCCAAATCGCCCGGCGGCGCGCGGTTCAAACCAAGCCGGCGGCGTTGTTCCGCATCGGACGTCCGCGCAAGGTACTCCGGTACCCGCCGCTCGCCGTCGCACGCGAGGTACACCAAACCGTGCGCGACGAGATGGTTGAGCTGGAACAAGAGCCCCGAGCGCGCCAGCACCTCCGCCGGTGTTCGCTCCGCCAGCCAGACGTCCATCATCATCAGTTCCCAGCGCCCC
This sequence comes from Planctomycetota bacterium, assembly GCA_045863855.1. GTDB lineage: Bacteria > Planctomycetota > SZUA-567 > H5-PLA8 > H5-PLA8 > H5-PLA8. The sequence goes on from BTVV01000020.1 coordinate 60,184, forward strand.
ACCGCGACGCACAGCTCGCTCATCTGGTGTGTCGCTTGGGTGATCTCGCGCAAAATCGGCTTCACTTCGCGAACCAGCGGGACGGCCTCCCGCGCCAGATAACCTACCTCCAACGTGCGCCGGCCCAATCGGTACAAGCCGCTGCGTGGATCCTGTTCGACCAGCCGCCGAGCGCACAGCGGTTTGAGCAGTCGGTACAACGACGCTCGCGGAACGTGAAGCTGAGTCTGGAGTTGCGAAGCGCTGGCGCCTTTCCGGAAGCTCCCGGCCAGCAGATCCAACAGCGCCAGTCCGCGATCCAGCGCCGGTGCGGAACCCGATGCCGATTCGTTCGTGTGTCTCATTAGTGAGACAGTATGCGCCCATCCGATGGCCGCGTCAATGCCCGCAGGGTATCGATACGAAAGGGAAGCATATCACAGGTAACCGGAGCCCGAAGAGATGACCACCGCAGCCGCCACCCACGAACTGACCCGCGAAGAGATTCAGCGCTTCGAAAACGAAGGATACCTGGGGCCGTATACGGCTTTCGCACCCGAAGAGATGGAGGCGATGCGCCCGGAGATCGACCGCATACTGCAAGAGCCGCACCGCACCTGCGTCCATTTCAACGGCAAGCCCGTAGAAGGACACCAAGGCCGGCATCTCGACCGCCGCTTGATCTGGGAACTGTGCAGCCACCCCGCCATCGTCGAACGGATGGCCGGGATCAAAGGCCCCGATTTGGTGCTCTGGCGCAGCAACTTTTTCGTCAAGCAACCCGGAGACAAGGCGATTCCCTGGCACCAGGACCGCGCTTACTGGCCGATCGAGCCGGAGATCAACATCACCGCGTGGATGGCTATCGACGACGTGACCGTCGAGAATTCCTGCGTTCAGATCATCCCCGGCAGCCACAAGCTCCCTCTGGAACACGTGCCCACCGATCGGGAGATCAACACCTTCCACAAAGGCGCGAACGTGCAGGGCGTGGACCTGTCCAAGCGCGTGCACATGGTCCTGAAGCCGGGCCAGTTCTTCCTCTTCGACGAAACGACACTCCACCACTCCGAGCCCAACCGTAGCAACAAGCGCCGTTGCGGGCTGGCCGTCCGCGTCACCGTCCCGAAAGTAAAGGTGGATCACGCCGAGCTATACCACGGGCATAAGTGCGTGTTGCTGCGCGGCGAAGACCGCTACGGCCTCAACGAGATGGCTCAGCCGCCGCAGGACTAAAGCAGCCTGCATCGTGAAGCCGGAGGCGGTCGCGGCCGCCTCCGGCTTAACGCTTCATAAAGTGTTCATCCAATCTTGCGTAAGCCCCGGCTGGATCCCGCCATGCCCGCCGCCCTCTCCGATGCCGCGTTGCAAGTCTCGACCGAGCAAGCGGCCTTCTTTCATCGCGAGGGCTACCTGACCCTCGGCGCGCTGACCACCCCGGACGAACTGGCGTGGCTGCGCGAAGTCTACGACCGGCTCTTCCGCGAGCAGGTAGGGCGCAAGGAAGGCGCTCATCTCGATCTGGCGGGAACCGACGAGGACGGCCAGCAGGCGGCGCTCCCGCAGATCATGAACCCCGCGCGGTTCGTACCGGAATTGGAGCACACCCAGTACCGCAAGAATGCGCTGGCCGTAGCCCGGCAGCTCTTCGGGCCGTCCGCGCGCTACCGCGGCGAACACATGATCTACAAGCCGCCGCATCACGGCGCCGCGACGCCGTGGCATCAGGACCAGGCTTACCACCATCCCGGCTTCGTATACCGCCAAGTAAACGTCTGGATGCCGCTGCAGGAAGCGACCGTCGAGAACGGCTGCATGCAGTACGTCCCGCGCAGCCACGAGGGGTTCGGCGTCTTGCCGCACCATCATATCGGGCACGATCCGCGCATTCACGGCCTGGAAGTGGACGCGCCCGAACGCTGCTTCGAACGGGTCGTCGCGTGCCCCGTACCGGCCGGCGGCGCGGCGTTGCATCACAGCTACCTGCTGCACTACGCCGGTCCGAACCGCTCCCCGGTTCCGCGCCGCGCGTACATATTGACCTTCGCGCTGGAACCCGAACCGCGCGCGGCGCCGCTGGAAATGCCGTGGCAGCAGGAATCGAAGACCGCGCGGCAACAGAGAGAGAAAGCCTTTCGCGAGCAGGCCGAAAGCAAAGCGTAAGCAGCGCGCGGCTGAAGCGCTCCGGCGGGTCCGCGCCGGTCCTCCAAGTAGATTGACCCCCATTCGATATTAAATAGATTGAACTTACCGGCGGGAACGGGGCGGGCGTGGGTTGCGGCTTCGGCCCGCGGCCTCGCTTACGCCTCACTATCCGGCGGCTCGTAGACGTTAATTTTGCCGGTAACCGACTATTTTAACCAAGGAGAACGCCCATGAGTGCAGGCGCCCCGACTCAGCCCTTCCCCGGAAAAGGCATGACCAACCAGGACTGGTGGCCAAACCAGTTGAATCTCAAGCCGCTGCATAAGAACTCCACCAAGAGCGATCCGATGGGCGCGGCGTTCGACTACGCCAAAGAATTCAAGAAGCTCGACTACGCGGCGCTGAAGCAGGATCTCTTCGCGCTGATGACCGACTCGCAGGACTGGTGGCCGGCCGACTACGGGCATTACGGGCCGCTCTTCATCCGCATGGCCTGGCACGCGGCGGGCACCTACCGCGTCGGCGACGGGCGCGGCGGAGCCGGCACCGGCCAGCAGCGCTTCGCACCGCTCAACAGTTGGCCGGACAACGCGAACCTCGATAAAGCGCGCCGGCTGCTCTGGCCGATCAAGCAGAAGTACGGCAAGCGCATCTCCTGGGCCGACCTCCTCGTCCTCGCCGGCAACTGTGCGCTGGAATCCATGGGCTTCAAAACCTTCGGCTTCGGCGGCGGGCGCGCGGATGTCTGGGAACCGGAAGACGAAGTGAACTGGGGCACGGAGAGCCAGTGGCTCGGCGACAAGCGCTACCAGGGCGACCGGCAGCTCGCCAACCCCCTCGCCGCCGTGCAGATGGGGCTGATCTACGTCAATCCGCAAGGGCCCAACGGCAACCCCGACCCGCTCGCCGCGGCCAAGGACATCCGCGAAACCTTCAAGCGCATGGCGATGAACGACGAAGAGACCGTCGCGCTGATCGCCGGCGGGCACAGTTTCGGAAAAACCCACGGCGCCGGACCCGAATCGCACGTCGGCCGGGAACCGGAAGCCGCCGGCATCGAGGAGCAGGGCTTGGGCTGGAAGAGTTCTTTCAAATCGGGCAAGGCCGGCGACGCGATCACCAGCGGCCTGGAAGTGATCTGGACCACGACGCCGACCCAGTGGAGCAACAACTTCTTCTGGAACCTCTTCGGCTACGAATGGGAGCTGACCAAGAGCCCCGCCGGAGCGCATCAATGGCGCCCCAAAAACGGCGCCGGTGCGAACTCCGTTCCCGACGCGCACGATAAGTCCAAGCGCCACGCGCCGTCCATGCTGACCACTGACCTCTCCCTGCGCTTCGATCCGGCCTACGAGAAGATCTCGCGGCGCTTTTTCGAGAACCCGGGCCAGTTCGCCGACGCGTTCGCGCGAGCCTGGTTCAAGCTCACCCACCGCGACATGGGTCCCCGCACGCGCTACCTCGGCCCGGAAGTCCCGAAGCAGGATCTGATCTGGCAGGATCCGGTTCCGGCCGTCGACCACAAACTGGTGGACGCGAAAGCCATCGCGGCGCTCAAGTCCAAGCTGCTCGCGTCCGGGCTCACCGTTTCGGAATTGGTCACGACGGCGTGGGCCTCGGCCTCGACCTTCCGCGGCTCCGACAAGCGCGGCGGCGCCAACGGCGCGCGCATCCGCCTCGCACCGCAGAAGGATTGGGAGGTCAACCAGCCGGCGCAACTGGCGAAGGTGCTCAAGGCGCTGAAGGGTATCCAGAAGGAGTACAACACCGGGAAGACCGGCGGGAAGAAGATCTCGCTCGCCGACCTGATCGTTCTGGGCGGCTGCGCCGGCGTCGAGCAAGCGGCCAAGAACGCCGGGCGGGCGCTGAAGGTGCCGTTCGCGCCGGGCCGCACCGACGCCTCGCAGGCGCAGACCGACGTCGAATCCTTCGCCGTCCTCGAACCGTACGCCGACGGCTTCCGCAACTACCAGAAAGCCAAGTACGCCGTCGGAGCCGAGGAACTCCTGGTGGACCGCGCGCAGCTTCTTACGCTGACCGCGCCCGAGATGACGGTCCTCGTGGGCGGCCTGCGCGTCCTGAGCGCGAACACCGGTAAGTCCGCGCACGGCGTCTTCACCAAACGGCCCGAAGCGCTCACCAACGACTTCTTCGTGAACCTGCTCGACATGAGCACGGTCTGGAAGCCGAGCGCGAAAGACGCGGATGTGTTCGAAGGCCGCGACCGAAAGACCGGCGCGCTCAAGTGGACCGGCACCCGCGTGGACTTGGTCTTCGGCTCGAACTCCCAGCTCCGTGCGCTGGCCGAAGTCTACGCCTGCGCCGACGGACAGGAGAAGTTCCAGCGCGACTTCGCGGCGGCGTGGAACAAGGTCATGAACTTGGACCGGTTTGATTTGAAGTGACTGCGAAGCGGCAGGAGAGCGTAGCCGGGGGTAAGCGCGCCCGAGCGCGCGACAACCCCGGAAAATCTAGCAACGATCCTTAAGATTCGCGGGCTCGATTGCCGGTTGGATCCATCATTATTTGCCATTCACACTTTGAACAATACATCGGGTAGAGGGGCCACCTGGATTGCGAAGTATGACAACGTCCGATTTTTGTCTACCGAATGGCATTCGACATTTGGGGCATCGCCAGTGCTCGCGACTACGAACCTGAATATGGAAGAGCTTTTCTAAGATGAATAGAGCGAGTACCGCTAAGGGAATCGCGATGATGACGTATATGCCTATCATATCATTTACGGTCGCGGCGCAGGCTGTTCCGTCACCGTCTCGCCCTTGCTCGCGTCCACCTGAATCCAGTCCGGGCGCGCCTTGTTGTACTGCCACCAGCTCCGGTAATCCTCGGCCGTCTCGTACCCTTCGCCGGTCAGATGCTTCAAGGTCTCCAGCGCCGCCGCGCGCACGTCCGGCGCTTCGGCGTCCGCGATCTCCAGCAAAAACTCCATCGCTTCCACCGACTTGAAATAAGCCAGGTGCCGCACCATCCCCGCGCGCCCCGGACGGTACCGTTCGTACGCCTTCTTGATGTACATCACCGCCTTCGGATACTGCATCCACGCCAGCGACTGCCCCGCCACGTCGCGCAGCCGCTCGTCCTGGTCGTCGAGCACCGCGTCGAGCAGCGCCTTGAGCGCCTCCGGTTCGCGTGCGCGCAAGCGGCCCAACGCAAATGCCGAAGCCAACCGCCCGTCTTTATCGGTGCTCCGCGTCAGGACCGTAGTCAACGTCCGGGCCGCCGGCTTGTATTCCATATAGCCCAGCGTGAACGCGATCCCGTCGATATGCTCGCCGCGGTGCGCGTCGAGGTCGGTAATCAGTTCGTCGGCCAGTTTCGCGTCGGCCAGTTCGGCCAGCGTCTCGGCCGCTTGGCGGCGCACCGCCGGATGCCGGTCCTGCAGCATCAGACGCACCGAACGGACCACCGATTCGGTCTTGTCGCGCAGACGCTTCAGTGCATCCAGCACCGCCTGCCGCTTCAACTCGTTCTCTTCTTCGATGTGATGCAGGATATACGGCACCATCGCCTTGCCTTTGCGCTGGATGTTGCGCATCAGCGATTCGTACTCCTGCTTGTCGTAATTGATCGCCCCGTTCATCAACTGCCCGGCCAGTGCGGCCAGCTCTTTCTGATTCTTCTTCGCGGCATCCATCACCATCAGCACCAACTGGTCGCTGTCGGCGCCTTCCATCCCGCCCTTTTTGGCCGCGGCTTTCAGCACGATCAGCTTGTCGCTCCCGTCGTCGAACTGGCAGTCCGAATCGCGGAACTTGGCTTCGAGCACCTTCAGCGAAAACCCGGCCTCGAGCATCCGCTCCAGCGCCTGGTTATCGAGGATCTCGCCGGCCCGAGCGTCGGGCACGCAAAAAACGACCGTGCACAAACCCAACGCCAGCCACCTAGATACGTTCTGCTTCACGATCGATTCTCCCGGCCCGCGCCCACCCTAGGCGCCGGACCCAAACCGGCTATTATAGGACGTTCGAAAGCGGGCTCTATGAGTAATTGACGCCTTTATCGAGCCTGTCGGGACCGTTTTTGCCGGCGGAGCCGGAGTGCCGAAACGAACCTCCGGAACCGTTTGTGGAAAGCGCGCGGGCAACCGTGGAAAAACCCACGCATAGCGCTCGGAAACCGCACGCGCGATACGTTCAAAAGGACGCCGGTTCTCCACACCCGTCCACAGCCGGGACGATGTGGGTCCGGAAACCTTCAGCACCCTAAGATCGAACGGCTTCACCCCGAGTCTGGTGGAAAGCCGCGCTGGCACACACGAAGCCTTGCGGATGGACCGAAAAATGGTTCTTCTTAGGGTCAACACAGCCTCCCGATTCGATCCGCCCGCTGTCCACATTCCGATTCATTCCCAGCCATTCGCACAACTGAATCGCTCAAAACGGGTTGCACTTACAACAAAATGCTTTTCCACGGTTGCCGAGCACCCTGATGATGAAGATGATGATGTTATATTCATCTTCAAAGAGCCACGGACGACGGCACACCTTTAAAGGATCCGCGCGCCCGGTCAGGAGAACGTGAGTCATGAAGCTTGTGGTGAAGCGCGAACCTTTTCTCGCCGCGTTGTCGGCGGCCTCTGCAGTCGTTCCCCTGCGAGGCGTGCGGCCCAATCTGAAGAACGCCTTGCTCGTCGCGTCCGCCGACGGCAACTTGGAGATCCAGGCTACCGATCTCGAAGTCGGTGTGCGCTACAAGCTCAAAGCCGAATCGATCAAGGATCCGGCTTCGTTGTGTCTGCCCTGTCAGACGCTCGCGGGACTCCTGAAAGAATGTACCGAAGACGTGGTGACGCTCGACACCGAAGGCAGCAAGGGGATTCTCAAGGTCGGCCGCGACCGCTTCGAAGTGCTGGGGCAGGAATCCAGCGACTTCCCCGAAGTGCCCGACTTGGGCGAAGGTGCGGTGCTGCCCATTCCCGCCGGCGACCTGGCCAGCATGATTGACCGGACGCTCTTTGCCGCCGCGCGTGAACAGGGCCGCTTCGCCATCAACGGCATCTACATGCAGTGCAAGGATAAGCTGCTCGAAGTGGTTGCCACCGACGGGCACCGCCTGGCCTACTGCAAGAAGAAGCTCAAAACCGCTGGCGGCGTCGACGACGGCGTGATCGTGCCGCTCAAGATGATGCAGGAAGTCCGCAAACTCTGCGAAAGCGTTGGCGAAGGCGAAGCCGTCGAACTGGCCGTCCGCGGGCGCAGCGTGATCGTGAAGGGCGGCGACGTGACGCTCTCCAGCCTGCTCGTCGAAGGCATCTTCCCCAAGTACCAGCAAGTGATCCCGAAGGACAACGACCGCGAAGCGACCTTCAAGCGCGAAGACATCTTCCAGGCTCTGCGCAAAGCGATGTACCTCACCAGCGACGAGACGCGCGTCGTGAAGCTCGTCTTCTCGCCCGGTACGTGCCTTATCGAGGCCCGCAGCCCCGACAAGGGCGAAGCCGCGGTGACCGTCGAGTGCGAATTCCAGGGCGGCGAACTGGATATCAGCTTCAATCCGCAGTACGTCCGCGAAGCGCTGAACGTGCTCAAGGAAGAGAAAATCCGCTTCGAGATGAAAGACGGCAGCCGTTCAGGCGTGCTCTGCGAAGGCGCCGATTTCCTGTACGTGCTGATGCCCGTGAGCCAGAAGTCGTAAGCGAACGCGGGCGCCGCTGCCCGCTGGTTTGAAGGCCGATCATGGCCAAAACGCCGCGGCCCACCGCGCTGGGCGATATTCTCAAGCAGGTCGTCCGCAAGGAAGGCCTGGGCAAGCATAAGCTCGAAGGCCGCCGGCTTGCTCGCAAGGCTCTGCACGACAAACTGGGCCCGGAGCTGAGCCCCCACGCTGACGTGGCCAACGTTCGAACCGGCGTGGTCACCGTCGAAGTCGACAGCGCCGCGCTCTTCCAGGAACTCGAAGGCTTCCGCCGCGAAGAACTGGCCGCCGCGTTCCGCGAAGCCGGTCTTAAAGTCCGCGAAGTGCGCGTGAAACTCGCGGCGAAGTAAGTTGTTTTTACCGCGGAAACGCAGTGCGCGCAGAGCACGTCAAACGTTGGGGGTAGAGGGCGAGTCGAGTACTGTAGCCGCAATCCAAAAAGCATCCGTCTCGTAAATTCTAAATAGATTTTCGCCCTACTCCGCGTCCTCTGCGCCTCCGCGGTGAAAACAGCCCTTACACCAGCGCGAAGTTGCTCTGCTCCGGCAGCGGCGCTTTGCGCTTGAGCGGCTGGCCGGCAAGCAGCGCTTCGAACTCCTGTTTCACCTCGGCCATGCTCGGATAGCGGTCCTCGGCCTGCAACGCGACCATGTGCGCGATGATGCTGCAGAAACCGTTCGAGAGGCTCGGGCACAGCGTCTTGGGGTGCGGCATTTTTCCGCGCGTGTGCCGGATCATCACCATCGTTGCGTTGCGTTCGTTGTACGGCGCTTGGCCCGTAACGGCAAAGTAGAGCGAGCAGCCTAAACTGTATTGGTCGATCCGCCCGTCCACGTGCGCCGATGCGCGCGCCTGTTCGGGCGCCATGAACGTGGGCGTGCCCAGCACCGTTCCTTGCCGGGTCAGGCTCGTCGCGTGCGGCGTCACGCCTTTGGCCAGACCCAAGTCGGCCAGTTTTGGCGTACCGTCGCGTGTGAGCAGGATGTTGTCGGGCTTCACGTCGCGGTGCACCACCGCGGCCCGATGCAGGTATTCCAGCGCATCGCAGATCGCCACCGCGATGCGGACCACTTCCTTCTCTTTCAGCCGGTGCTCCGACTGCACCCGCGACTTCAGGTTCACCCCGTCGATGTACTCCATCGCGAAGAAGTAATACTCGGCATCCTCGCCGACGTCGTACCCGGCCACGATATGCGGATGGTGCAGCGAACTGAGCACCTTCGCCTCGCGCAAGAAGCGTTCGATCCCCGTCCCGGTGGCATGCTCGAGCTTGGGGATCAGTTTGAGCGCCACGATGCGGTCTTGGGCCGTATCGCGGGCGCGGAAAACGGTGCCCATCCCGCCGGCCGCGACGGCCTGGATCAGCTCGTACGGTCCCACGCGCGGGGGCATATCGGCGTCCATGGCGGCTCCAAGCCCGGATTCGGGCTCGTCTTTCTTATCCGTGCAGGCGTACCCTCGCAAGAGGACCTCCCGGGAAGATTGCTCCCGTGCGCAACTGCTGGCCGTCAAAAAACATCCAAGAGGCATGACCTTCCGTACAACATACGCATTAAGAAAGCTGAGCGTTCGCCGTTGTTGGTGAAGAAAGCAGGTTTGGAGGCCTACATGCAAGCGGCCCAAACGCACCCGGAATCCGCGGTTCCGGGAACCGATCCCGCCTGGGTCCGCCAGGCCGTCGTCGAGTTCGAGGGTCCGTTGACCCTTTATGCGGCGCGGCTGCTGGGCGACGTGGAGGCCGCTCGGGATGTGGTGCAGGAAGCGTTTATGAAGCTTTGCCGGCAACCGCAAAGCGAAGTGGACGGGCACCTTAGGGAATGGCTCTTCACCGTCTGCCGCCACCGGGCGCTGGACGTCCGCCGCAAGGAGAAACGGATGACCTCGCTGACCGCCACCCAGGCCGAACGCGCGCGCCCGCCGCAAACGCCGCCCGCCGAGGCCTACGAACGCCAGGAAACCGCCGCACACGTGCTTGCCGCGCTGGAGCACCTCCCCGAATCGCAGCAGGAAGTCTTGAGGCTCAAGTTTCAGCACGGCCTTTCCTACAAGGAAATCAGCCGCGTGACGGAACTGAGCATCAGCCACGTCGGCGTCTTGATCCATCAGGGCCTGAAGACCCTGCGCCAGCAGTTTGCCGAGCGCCCGCCCGTAGCCCACTGAGCGAATTTCGAAAAATTAAGGAACCCAAACCATGACGAACCTGATCGACGATCCGATGCTGACCGCCTATGCGCTGGGCGAATACGAGGCGCTGGGGCCCGGCGAGCGCGAGTCGCTCGAACGCGCCGTCGCCGCCGATCCCGAACTGAGTGCCTACGTCGAGAGCCTCCGCCAAGCCGCGGGGACGCTCGAAGCGAGCCTCGCCGCCGAACCCGCGCCGGGCTTGGCCGCGGAGCAGAAGGCGGCGATCGAACAGGCGGTGCTATCCACCACAGTGATCACGGAGCGCACGGAGAAGGTCAAAGTTCACCGCTGGACGAAACCGGCCCTGTCTCTGGCGGCGTGCGCGATGCTCGCGGCGACGGTGTGCATCGCGGTGGTGGGGCTGAGTTTCAAGGAGCAGGGACGGTTGGTGTTGCCTCATTCTGAGGCGCAAGAGATTTACAGGCGTACGGATTACGACCACGATGGCGTATTGGAGCTTATAAAGTCTGGACAAGATGCTGGCGGCAAGCTTTACGAACTCAACCCCGGAAAGGGCGACTTGACGCTGGTAGATTCAGCCTTTACGCGTGCCGAAGGGGAGAAAGGACATAAGGCTAATGCAGATTCCAAACGAGAAGCGGTCGTTGAACTCCATATCGTGGACCCAAGTGACCTTCCTCATGCAGTAACCGATTTCCAGATTCCCAACGTTGAGCAGAAAGAGAAGCTTGCGCGACAACAAGCCAAAGCTGTCCTTGGAAACGAAGCGCCGGTAAATCCCTTTGCCGAAGCGGTTACGAAGGATTTACCTCCTAGAGTTGCGGAAGCGAAGACCGAGAACCAATACGGCTCCAACGCCCCCGTCGCCGTCCTCACGCCTCCTCCCGCGCCTCCGCCACCCTCCGTGCCCGGTACCGAGACCTACGAGCCCGTCAAGCCCAACCCCTTCAAGCAAGCCCGCGGCGCCGACGCCGTCTCCACCTTCAGCATCGACGTCGACCGCGCCAGCTACGCCAACGTCCGCCGCTTCCTCAACCAGGGCCAACTTCCGCCCGATGACGCCGTGCGCATCGAGGAACTGATCAACTACTTCGATTACGGCTACGCGCCGCCCGCCGACGCACACCCTTTCGCCGCGCATACGGCCGTCGCCACCTGCCCGTGGAACCCCAAGCACCGCGTCGCGCGCATCGGCATCAAGGGCCGCGAGATCGCCTGGGAGAACCGCCCGCAAAGCAACCTCGTCTTTCTGCTCGACGTCTCCGGGAGCATGAACGAGCCCAACAAGCTCCCGCTCGTCAAGAACGCCATGAAGCTCCTGGTCGACAAGCTTGGCGAGAACGACCGCGTCTCGATGGTTGTCTACGCCGGCGCGGCGGGGCTGGTCCTGCCGCCCACGCGCGGCGACGCCAAGCCTCAGATTCTCGGCGCGCTCGATAACCTCCAAGCTGGCGGGAGCACCAACGGCGGGCAGGGCATCGAACTGGCTTACGCCACCGCCAAACAGCAGTTCATCAAGGGCGGCGCCAACCGTGTGATCCTCTGCACCGACGGCGACTTCAACGTCGGCGTCAGCGACCGCGGCGGGCTGGTGCGCCTGATCGAAGAGCAGGCTAAGAGCGGCGTCTTCCTCAGCGTTCTCGGCTTCGGCATGGGCAACTACAAGGACGCCAACCTCGAACAGCTCGCCGACAAAGGCAACGGGAACTACGCCTACATCGACACCGAGAAAGAAGCACAGAAGGTTTTCGTCCACGAACTGGCCGGCACCCTGCTCACCATCGCCAAGGACGTGAAAATCCAGGTCGAGTTCAACCCCGCGCAGGTCGACGCCTACCGCCTGCTGGGCTACGAGAACCGTATGCTGGCGCGCGAAGACTTCAACGACGACGCCAAGGACGCCGGCGAGATCGGAGCCGGGCATTGCGTCACGGCGCTCTACGAAATCGTGCCCAAGGGCCGCTACGCCGAACTCGTCGGCGCCGACCCGCTCAAGTACCAGGAAGAAGGCGCGCTCACCTCGGCCGCCGACAACAACGAACTCTTCACTCTGAAGCTGCGCTACAAGCAGCCCGACGGCGAGAAGAGCACGCTGATGGAAACCACCGTGACCGACAACTTGCAGGGGCTCGAAAAAGCCGACCTCGATTTCCGCTTCGCCGCGGCCGTCGCGTACTTCGGCATGCAGCTCCGCCAGAGCCCCTACCGCGGGAACGCCAATTGGGAGCTCGTCCGCGAACTGGCCACCGAGAGCAAAGGCGCCGATACCAACGGCTACCGCGCCGAATTCCTTCAACTGGTCGAACGCGCCGCGCAACTCGCCACGCCGCCCGCCGGGCGTTGAACCCGGGAGACCCGGGCGCCCTCGTCCGGAGGGGCTGTTGCGGCCGGTCGGCGGGCGGGGGCGCCCGCCGCTCCCGTTCTCCGGCCGTTAACGACTCTTTCCCATCCCCTCCCCCACTTGCTCCCCGCTGCGTTCGCTCTAAAAGAAAGGGGCGCAAACGCTTAATAGCACCGACGTCCTTCCTATACGCAGCGCGGGGGCCTTCCGATGCAGCACCGGCGGATTCGTACGGCAAGCTTATGGCTGGGCGTGGCGCTCCTCTTAGGCGGCGTGGCGCGCGGCGGCGAGGCCGAGGCCAAACTGGAAGGCGTGCTCGACGCCGATTCGTGCTTCGCGCTCTTCGCGCCCGACTTGAGCGCCGCGCGTGTGCAGTTGGGCCAGACACGGCTGGCCGCGATACTCACGCGCCCCGAGTTGCGGGCCTTCTTCGAACCCATCCGCGCCGGCCTGCTGGCCGAATACAATGGCTTGCGCGACCGGC
>BTVV01000021.1:0-69739 GCA_045863855.1 Planctomycetota bacterium
CTTCCCCCCGCAGGGGGGAAGGTTTCATGACGGCGCTGGCGCGCCTTGAAGGGCAGGGGCGAACTTCTCTCTGCGCTGCGCGCTGCTACTGCCAACACCTAACGGCTACGGCTTAGAGATCGCTGCGCGGCTTCTTCAGGCCGCCCCCCATCCGGCCTTCCCCCCGCAGGGGGGAAGGTTTCATGACGGCGCTGGCGCGCCTTGAAGGGCAAGGGCGAACTTCTCTCTGCGCTGCGCGCTGCTACGGCCAACACCCTCATTCTGAGCTGCGCGCTGCTCCTTCCAACACCTTTACCGGCACGATCACTGCCGCCAATCCACGCTCTGCGCTCGGTGCGTCGCGGCACTCTCGTATATCGCCACACACAGCGCCAACACTTTGCGGGCTTCTTCCCCACTAATCAGCGGCGTCCGGTCTTCGCGAATGGCTTTAGCCAAATCGACAAAATAGGCCGTCCGCTCATCGGTGCTCCACAACGCGCCGGCAACTTCCAGCGTCGACCACTCCTTGGGTTTGCAGCCCGGCACATCCTCGCGGGTGGTAAACACGCGCAGCGGATGGTCCATCTCGATCTGGCCTTCGGTTCCGTACAGACGATTCCCAAACCCTTCCTTGCCGCGGGCGCAACTCATGGCATCAATACTCCCGATCGCTCCGTTGGTGAATCGCACCACGGCGGAAATGTTGTCCTCCACTTCCACGGGCGTCGAATGCGTCGCCGCTTCGGCAAAAACCCGCTCGGGCACCAGCCCGGCAATCCACAGCACACGGTCGATATCGTGGCTGAGGTTCATGACCAGCACGCCGCCGCCCGATTTTTCTTTGCTCTGCCGCCAGTCGCTCTTGGCCCGCCCCGTATACCCGCCGCTCCAGTAGCTTTCCGGCTTATCCGCGGCAATGTGAATCTGGTAGCGAATGAGCTTCCCGATGGCCCCGGCTTCGAGAAGCGCTTTGGTTTTGAGCACCATCGGCGAATAGCGCGAGATGTAATTCACGGAGAGCTTGACCTTCGCTTCTCGGCAGACGGCGATCATCTCGTCGGCTTGCGCGAGCGTGCAGGCGATCGGCTTCTCGCAGGCAATATGCTTCCCGGCTCGAGCGGCCTGTATCGCCAGCGGCGCGTGCAGGAAGTGCGGCGTGCTGAGCACCACCGCGTCCACGTCGCCGCGGGCGAGCAGATCTTCGACGCCGGTGAAGTGCGGCACGCCCAGCTTGGCGCCGGTGTCGCGCGCAAGGTCGGCGACGACATCCTGCACGGCGGTGACGGCGCAGCCTTCGGCGGCTTGCAGCGCTTTAAGCGACTGCATCGCGATCTCGCCGCAGCCTATGAGACCGAATCGAACGGGGGTGACGGACATGAAAGGATTCTCCTGGGTGCGACGGTTCCCATTGGCATAGAGCCAAAGGGGCTTGAGAGCAAGCGCGTGCGGCCTCAACTTGCTTGAGGCGGTGCGGACCGTAGACTGGGCTCGCTAACGAACTCAAACGTGGGAGCGACGGATGGCTTTGGATCTGCAGGCGTACGCGTGGCTGAGCGCTCGCGAGATCGCGGCGGGCGTGCGCGCAAAGACGTATTCGGCCGAAGAGGTCGCCCGCGCCGCGCTGGCTCGCGCGAAGGCGCTGGACCCCACGCTGAAGGCGTTCCTCACGCTGCTGGAGGACGCGGCGCTGACTCAGGCGCGCGCGACCGACGCGAAGATCGCGGCGGGCCGTGATCCGGGGTTGCTGGCCGGCGTGCCGGTGGCGATCAAGGACAACATGTGTTTGAAGGGCACGCGCACGACTTGCGCTTCGAAGATTCTGGACGGATACGTGCCGCCCTATACGGCCACGGCGGTGCAGCGGCTGCTGGACGCGGGCGCGACGATTGTCGGCAAGACGAACCTCGACGAGTTCGCGATGGGCAGTTCGACCGAGAACAGCGCGTACGGAACGACGCGCAACCCGTGGGACGTTTCGCGGGTGCCGGGCGGGAGTTCGGGCGGTTCGGCGGTGGCGGTGGCGGCGGGCATCGTGCCGCTGGCGCTGGGCAGCGACACGGGCGGATCGATCCGGCAGCCGGCTGCGTTGAGCGGCTGCCTGGGCTTGAAGCCGACGTACGGGCGGATTTCGCGCTACGGGCTGGTGGCGTTCGCGAGTTCGCTGGACCAGATCGGCCCGTTCGCTCGGGAGGCCGCGGACGCGGCGCTTTTGTGCGCGGCGATTTCGGGGCACGACGAGCGCGATGCGACGAGCGCCGCGACGGCGGTGCCGGACGAGCTGCGCGCGCTGAAGGCGCCGAGCGACTTGAAAGGTCTGCGCTTGGGCGTGCCGAAGGAATACTTCGTCAAGGGGACCGATCCGGAGGTCGAGGCCGCGGTGCGGAAGGGGATCGCGGACCTGGAGGCGCTGGGCGCGAAGGCGGTGGAGGTTTCGCTGCCGCACAGTTCTCACGGCATCGCGGTGTACTATCTGATCGCGACGGCGGAGGCGTCGAGCAACCTGGCGCGCTTCGACGGCGTGCATTACGGGCATCGCACGAGCGAGCCGGGCGGGCTGGTGGATCTGTACGCGCGCAGCCGCGGCGAGGGCTTCGGCGCGGAGGTGAAGCGCCGCATCATGCTCGGGACGTACGCCCTTTCGGCGGGCTACGCGAGCAAGTACTACCTGAAGGCGCAGCAAGTCCGGGCGCTCTTGAAGCGCGACTTCGACGAAGCCTTCCAGAAGGCGGATGTGATCGTCTGCCCGACGACGCCGACGCCGGCGTTCAAGATCGGCGAGAAGGCCGACGATCCGCTGGCGATGTACCTCTCGGACATCTTTACGGTGACGGTGAACCTGGCGGCGATTCCCGCGTTGTCGCTCCCGTGCGGGCAGACGTCGTCGGGCTTGCCGATCGGGATGCAGTTGATGGGGCGCGCGTTCGACGAAGCGGGGCTGCTGCGGACGGCGGCGGCGTACGAGGCGAAGACGGCGCACCACCGGAAGCACCCGGCGCTGTAGCGGTTGTTGAAAAACCGCACTTCCCCAATCCTCTCCCAGAGGGGGAGGGAAAACGCTACGGCTTCTTCCGCAGTCGCTGAAGCGGCGGTTAAAATGGCGGTGTAAATCCGGCTTGAGCGGCTATAGTGTGCGCTCTTGGCCGTGCGCCTCGCGCGGAGGATGCACCCCAACAGCCGGGGCTGAAGTTCATCGTCCATGAATGCCTCTTCCAGTTCATCCGCGCCATGCACTTGCGGCGAAGTAGTCTTCGACCTTTCCAAGAAGAAGCCGGGGCAGGTGCTGAGCTGTCCGTGGTGCAACCGGCACTACCAGCTCGACGAAGGCTTGAAGCTCTCGCCCACGTCCGCACCTGCGGACGCTCCGAAGGCCGGCGCGAGCAGCGGGCGCATGGCGGCGGCGCTGGCGCGCGCGAAGGCGGCGAAGACCGAAGCGAAGATCGCTCCGGCCACGCCCGCCGCGAAGCCCGCTCCGGTTGCACGCAAAGCGGCACCCGCGCCGGACAAGCCCAAGCCCGCCGCGAAGCCGAAGGCCGAGGCGAACGCGAAGCCCGCCGCCGCGCCGAAAATGCCCGCGAAGAAGATGGAGCCGAAGCCCGCGCCGAAGCCCGTGTCCAAGCCGGTGGCGCTTGACGACGACGAAGAGAGCGACGATCCGGGCGGCGAGACGCAGCCGGTTTCGACGGCGGATCTGGAGCGGATGAAGGAAGAAGTGGAAGCCGCCACTCCGTCGAAGCGGTCCAAGAAAAAGAAGAAGAAAAAGAAGAAGCCGGCGGCGGAAGCTTTGGACGGCGATGACTCCGCAGCCGACGGCGGCGATACGAAGCCGGTGGAGACGGCGGAAGAGATCGAAGCGTCGGTGCACGCGGCGATGCTGGACGAGCTGGTGGAGATCGGCGCGCCGAAGCCGGGCGGCCCGAGCGAGTCGAGCTATTCGCTGGAAGGCGACGAGGTCGATTTCGACAGCAACACGCGCAAGCTCAAGGCGCGCGACGCGGCGGTGCTGGCGCAAACGATCGCGCCGAGCCGGCCGCTCGGTGCGGCCCCCGACGCGAGCCGCAAAGGGCGCACAACGAAGTATGCGGACGAGCCGCAGCCTCCGCCTCCGTTCAACGTCGAGAAGGCGATGTTCTGGGTTTTCGTCGCGGCGGTTCCGGCGAGCGCCATCGCGTTCGGGATTTACCTCGCATGGAAGGTGTCGATCGGCGACTACCAGTTGAAGAAGTACGAGTTCTTCGGGGTGACGATCGACGGCGGGAATCCGTGGGTGTGGGTGGCCGGCGTGCTGGGCGGGGGGCTTTCGTTCTTCCTGGCCTGGGTCGCGTACACGTACTTCTTCGTGTTCCGCGGCAAGAAGAACGGCGCGAAGGGCAAAGACGATAGCACGCGGGCGGCGAAGCCCGTGGGATCCAAGCGGCCGGCGTCTTCCAAGCGGAGCCCAGACGAGTCCAAAGCGGACGACGAGGATGAGGACGGGGACGACGCGGAGGACGGCAAGAAGCCGCGGCGTTCGCATCGCTTCAAGGCCAGTTCGTGAGCGCGGCGCGCCGGGTGCTGGTGGCGTGCGCGTCGTTCAAGGGCACGCTGAGTTCGGCTCAGGCGGGCCAGGCCCTTGCGCGCGGGCTGCGCCGGGCGGGCTTTGCGGCGGACGTCGTGGCGCTGGCCGACGGCGGCGAAGGCCTGGTCGAAGCGCTGCATCGCGCGGTGCCGGGCGCCTGGCTGGAGACGGCGCGCGTGCGCGGCCCGCTGCTGGAAAAGCGTTCGGCGCGCTTCGCGCTCCTGCCGCCTCCGCGTGGCTCGAAGCGTCCCACGGCGGTGCTGGAGATGGCCGCGTCGTCGGGCTTGCCGCTGGTTCCCGAAGCGAAGCGCGATCCCAAAATCACTTCGACGTGGGGCGTGGGCGATCAGATTCGCGCGGCGTTGGACGCCGGGGCGGGGCGGATTTTGCTGGGGATCGGCGGGAGCGCCACGAACGACGGCGGCGCGGGGATGGCTCAAGCGCTGGGCGCGCGGCTGCTCGATGCGGCCGGGCGCGAGCTTCCCGCGGGCGGCGCGGCGTTGCTGGAGCTCGACCGGATCGATCTGTCCGGGCTCGACGCGCGCTTGAAGCGCGTGCCGGTGACGGTGGCGTGCGACGTGACGAATCCGCTGACGGGCACGCGCGGCGCGAGCGCGGTGTACGGCCCGCAGAAAGGCGCGACGCCGCGCGACGTGGCGCTGCTGGACCGCGCGCTTTCGCGCTTCGCGAAGATCGCCGCGCGGGATCTGGGGCGCGACGTGCGGCGCTTGCGCGGCGCGGGCGCGGCGGGCGGGCTGGGCGCGGGCTGCGTGGCGTTTTTGAACGCGGAGCTGAAGCCGGGGATCGAGCTGGCGCTGGACGCGATCGGCTTCGACGTTCGTCTGCGCGGCGCGGGGCTGGCGCTGACGGGCGAAGGGCGGCTGGACCGGCAGACGCTGATGGGCAAGGCGCCGGCGGGCGTGGCGCGGCGCGCGAAGGCCGCGGGCGTGGGGTGCGTGGCGGTGGGCGGCGCGATCGAGGCCGATGCGCGCGCGGCGCTGGCGCGGCGGTTCGTGGCGCTGGAGAGCCTGATCCGATTCGCGGGGAGCCGGGAGGCGGCGCTGCGGGACGGGGCGCGCTGGCTGGAGCGGCTGGCGGAGGCGCGCGCGGAGGCGTGGTGGGCGGCGGGCGGCAGGCGTTAGGCGGCGGCATTCACGCTTTAAACGGCAAGAATCCGACAACCATCCACAGGCAAACAGCGGCGAGGGCTGCGCGGGGCGATCAGCTTCCGAGCAGGCTCTTGAGTTTGGCGGCGGCTTCGGCGCGGGGGACGGGGTGGGTCTGGCGGGTGGCGAGTTCGCGCAGGCCCACGGTTCCGGAGGCAAGTTCGGCCGGTCCGACGAGGGCGACGACGGGAATCGCTTTCTTCTCGGCGAGTTCGAAGATGCGCGGGAGCTTGGCCTGGCCGGGGAAGCAATCGGCGCGCAGGAGCGCGGATCGGAAGAGCTGCGCGGTTTCGATGGCGGCGCGTTCGGCCTCGGGCGCGGTGGCCGCGACGAGGACATCTGCTGCGCGCTGCGCGGCGCCGAACATCCCGCGTTCTTCCATCAGCGTGTAGATGCGTTCGAAGCCGATGGAGAATCCGCAGGCGGGGACGGGCTGCCCGCAGAAGGCGCCGACCATCTCGTCGTAGCGCCCGCCGCCGGCGAGGCTGAAGGGGACGCCGGCCGCGGCGATCTCGAAGATCGGCCCGGTGTAGTAGTCCAGCCCGCGCGCGAGGAAGGGATCGAAGACGAGCTTCCCGGCGGGCAGTTGGGGGGTGAGCGCGAGGACCTGGCGGATTTCGGCGGTGAGCGCGGCGGCGGCTTGCGCGTCCAGGGCTTTCCAGTCGGTCACGAGGCGCTTTTTGATCTCGGCCAAAAGCGCTTCGCCGGCCAAAGTGCGCGCTGCGGCGAAGGCATCCAGCAACCGCGCGGCGGCCTCGGCGGAGACGGCGCGCTCGGTCAGTTCGGTACGCACGCCTTCGACGCCGATCTTCTCCAGCTTGTCGAGCGCGGTGATGGCGGTTGGGGCGAGGTCGGGCGCCACGCCGGCTCCGAGGACGAGCGCCGTGAGGAGCTTGCGCGAATTGAGGCGGACTTCGAGGTCGGAGAAGCCCAGTTCGTTGAGCGCGGTGGCGGTGGCCAGGAGGACGTCGGCTTCGACCATCAGCGAAGCGCTGCCCAGCACGTCGACGTCGCACTGGACGAATTCGCGGAAGCGGCCGTGCTGCGCGCGTTCGGCGCGCCAGACGGGTCCGATGTGGAAGCGCTTGAACGGGCTGGGGAGGTTCGCGCGGTGTTCGGCGAAGAAGCGCGCGAGGGGGACGGTCAGGTCGAAGCGCAGGCCCATGTCGGCGAGGTCGTTCTCGTCCTTGATTCCGCCTTCGAGCGCGCGGGCAAGTTTCTCGCCGCGGTTAAGCAGCTTGAACATCAGCTTTTCGTTTTCGCCTCCGCCTTTACCGAGAAAGACGGCGAGGTTTTCCATGGCCGGGGTTTCGATCGGTTCGTAGCCGAAGCGTTCGTAGACGGCGCGGATGCGGCGCATCAGTTCGCCGCGTTTGCGGCAGGCGTCGGGGAGAAAATCGCGGAAGCCGCTGGGGGCTTTCATCTTGGCCATGGCCACATCATCCTTAAAACGGCGGCGAACGGGCATTTCGGGAGCGCAAAGCGGGTCAGACTGTAAAGGCAGGCCGTGGAAACGTGAAACGGAAAACCCGTTCGCTGGATTCCCGTTTTGCGTTTGGGGCGGGCTTCGGTAGCGTGCGCTTATGCCGCCGAGCGCCCCCCTTCGCGTCCTTGGCCTGGTGGCCATGGACTCGCAACTCAGCCGCGACCTCTGGCGCGGGCTGCTCGCGTACGCCGCGACGCGCCCGAACTGGCGGGTCTATTTCCTGCATTACCTGACGCCGCTGGAGAGCCTTGACTGGGAGCCGTCGGGCGTGCTGGCCACGATGGATCCTCCGGCGGTGCGCGCGTGGTTCGAGCGGCGGCGTCTGCCGTGCGTGAACGTGTTCGGGCTCACGGGGGTGCCCGGTCCGGTGGTGGACGTGGACAACGCGGCGGTGGGCGCGCTGGCGGCGCGCTATTTCCTGGACCGCGGGTTCCGGCAATTCGGTTACGTCGGATCGGGCGAAGTGCGCTGGTCGCTGGAGCGCGAGGCGAGTTTTCGTTCGGCGGTGGAGGCGGCCGGCGGCGCGTGCCGCGTGTACCGCCATCGCTGGGGCACGCAGGGCAAGGGCGACGTGGCGCTGGACCGCGAGATGCGCGCGTGGCTGGCGGCGCTGCCGCGGCCGGCGGCGGTGCTGGGCGCGGAGGACGTGACGGCCTGGCGCGTGCTGGAGCACGTTCACGAATTGGGCCTGCGCAGTCCGGAAGACCTCGCGGTGCTTGGCGTGGACGACGACGAGATGTGGTGCGCGTCGGGCCATCCGCCGCTATCGAGCATCGAGATTCCGGCGCGGCAGATGGGCTGGCGCGCCGCGGAGCTGCTCGAGGCCGAAATGCGCGGGTCGCGTTCGCACGCGTGTGAGCGCTTTGCGCCGGCGGGGGTGCATACGCGGCAGTCTTCGGATGTGCTTGCGGTGGACGATCCGGCGCTGGCGTCCGCGCTGGCTTTCTTGCGGGCAAACGCGGCGCGCGACTTGAGCATCGACGAACTGGCGCGCACGGCGGCGGTGGCGCGGCGCAGTCTCGAGCGGCGTTTCCGGGAGCGCCTGGGGCGCACGCCGCTGGAAGAACTGACGCGCGTACGTATGGAGCGCGCGCAGGAACTGCTGCGCGGGTCGGATCGGCCGCTGGCCGAGATCGCTCGGCTGTGCGGCTTCGCTCGGCCGGAGCGGCTGAGCGTGGTTTTCCGGCGCGAGCTGGGCCAGACGCCTTCGTCGTACCGGCAGCGTTTCCAGCGCAGTCCGGAGCGCTGAGAACCTGCGGCCCGCGTGAGAGGCGCGGCTACTCGAAAGCGATGCGGGCGATCCAGACGGTCGTCGGCTGCCCTTCGCGGTAGAGATCGAACTTCAGTTCGGTGGCTTTCGTGCGGTCCAGGACCGCGCCGCCTTCATCGGTGAAGCGTTCGAAGGGAACGACCAGATCGTGCCATTCGCCGTCGGTAAAAGCGGCGGGATGATCGAACGGCGCTTTGAAATAGACGTCGGAGCCGATGGCCTTGAGGTACACGTTCGCGGCCAATGGTTTGGACTCGGATTCGATCTTGATCCGCAAGCGCAATTGACTCGCGGCGCTCAGGTCGGTGCCCTTGGCGCCGGGATTCCAGGAATGCCAGTTGAAGCCCAGCGCGCAATAGCCCGGCTTGGCACAAGTCAACTTCAGCGCCTGGCGGTTGGTTCCGTCGGGATGTTCCGCTTTCAGAACCTCGGCGGCGCCCTCTTGCGGCGCGCTCCAAGTCGCGCCGCCGCGGATGCCCTTGCCGTCCCAAACGACGATCCGCGCATTGGTCGCGGGCGGGGGCGGCGCATCGGGTTGCGGCTGGGGCTTTGTCGGAGCCGATTCCTTTGGGGGCGGTTCCTTCCGCGCGGGATCCGGCGGCGGCGTTTCCCAGCCGCGCATCATCACGCGCACGCGGGATGCAAGCAGGCTCTCGCCGTGCGCTATTAGAAACGCTTCGGCGAGTTTCTTCTTTTGCTCCAAGGTGGCAGCGGGGAGTTCGGCGAGTTTTCGATTCAACGCCTCGAAGTCGGCTCGCGCCTGAACGTCGGCGGCGTTCGATGCCGTTTCGTGCGGCGCAGTTTCGTGCGGCGCGGCCGTGGCTTGAGCCACCGCCTGCGGTCTGGAGACGGGGGGTTGTTCGGCCGGCGCGGGCGTCGGCGGCGTGGTTTCGGCCACCGGCACGGGCAGGACCGGAGCGTTCTTCGCGGCCGGGGGCGTGCGGCTGGCATTCGCGAAGTACAGGAACAGGCCCATGGCGAGCACCGCGCCGCCGGCGACAAAGGTGACCACCATGCCCGTGGCGGTTTCGGCCGCGGCTTTGTGCTGCGCGCGTTGAGGCACCAGGCGTTCGGTGGAACTGTTGCGCGCGCCGCGGCGGGTCGTCACGGGGACGGTGTTGGGCGGGGCGTGCTGGGGGAGTTCCGGGGCCGGTCCCGCGTTCGCGTTGGGCGGATCTTTCAGGAGCGCGCGGGCCTGCTCTTCCTTGAGCGCGCCGAACTCCATGGTCATGACGCTCTGCGCGCAATCGGCGCAGTAGATGCCCTTGACCTGCTTGTCGCGGGCCTGTCCGGCCGCGAGATCCGCGTCGGTCAGGCGTTTGCCGCAGGTCTCGCAGAAGAAGAACTTCACCGGGACGCCCTCGCCGTTACCCGCCGCGCGTCTATCCTATGCGCTCAGGAACGTCTGTCAGCACGAATATCGGATCCCGCGAGCGCGTACTACCGGCTTCCCGCGTCCTTCATTTTCAGGCCGAAGTAGGCGAGGAGCGTCGCGCAGGGCGATTGGTACGTAATATCGTTCTCGGTGAACTCCCACGGGTTCTTGGTCCAATGCAGTTCGGTGGTGTAGCGCTTCATGCTTCCGTTGACGCCGCCGACGACGGTTCCCGGAAAGGGTCCGACTTTGCCGGGTCCTTCGCCGATGAACTTCGCGCTCTCGGGTTTCCCGTCGGCTCCGACCCAGGCGTGAAACATGACCATGGCCGAATTTTCTGCGCCGTAGCGCTTCATGTTGGTGAGGAAGCAGGCGCCGATGGCGTTGCGGCCCAGGAGGTAGTGGACGTACTCTTCGGCGGCTTCGAGGAACTTCGCCTTCTCGTTCGGGTCGGCGCAGAGTTCGGCGGCCAGAATGGCGTTGGAGCCGGTGCGGCCGACGAGCGCGTTGCTGCCCCACCAGTAGCCTTTGACTTTCATGGCGTAACCGTGCCCGGGGCCGGTCCACTGGACGACGGTCCGGGCGGCATCGAGCACCTTCTTCTTCATGGAATCGGCTAGCGCCGCATCGGCGCCGGCGCTGTGCGCATGGAGCCAGATCGCCGGCCAGACGTCGTGGTGCCCGGCGGGCTCGAAGGCCGGCCACTTCGCGGCTTCTTCACGGAGGATCCGTTCCCACGTTTCGCTCTTTTCGATGCGGAAGAGGCTGGCGGCGTAGAGCGCGCGCATCTGTCCGTAGTCGAGGGCGAACCAATCGCCGGTGTACTGCACGTGCCCCGGCTTTTTGGGATCGGCCGGCCACGGATGGGGCTTGGTCTGGAGCAGGTCCCACGAGCGCTTGGCTTCGGCGAGGCACTTCGCAGCGAAGGGTTCGTCGAGCTTAAACTCGTTCCAGACCGCCGCGGCGTAGGCCAGCGCCGCCGCTCGCGCCATGGTGGCGCTGCTGGTGACTTCGGTAAGCTGCACGGGACTCTTGACGCTGTCGGGCGGGCAGCCGCCTTGTTCGTAGACGCGCCCGAAGGCCGCGCCGGTTCCGTCGTGTAGGCGGATCAGGTATTCGGTGCCGTAGCGGATTTCGTCGAGGAAGTCGGGGACGCCGTTGCCGGCTTCGGGAATGGTGAGCTGCTTGTCGGCGAGCTGGTCTTTGACAAGCTGCGCGGCCAGGAGCAGGTCGTTGTGAAAGCGGACGGTGTTGCCGGTGTACTTGCTGAAGTCCCCGGCGTCCCACCAGCCGCCGCTGACGTCGTAGGTCTGTTCGCCGGCGGGTGTGTCGCCGACGGGTTCGAAATGGCGCGCGCCCTTCCAGACGTAGCGTTGCGCTTCCTTCGCCTGCTTCGGGCCTAGGAAGGCCGGTCCGTGGGTCCAGTCTTCGGCATAGGGGGCCGGCTTTTCGCAATCGGCGCGCTGCCAGTAGATCGACTTCCACGCCGCGAGGCCGGTCTCTTTGTATACGTCGGGCGCGATGTTGAAGGCGCAGGAGCGGACCGCGCCTCCGCCGGCTTGGTACTTTACGTAATAGCGCCCCGGCGTCTCGAAATCGCTGAGGTCCAGGTGGGTGACGAAGTCTCCGGAAGCGCCGTCCTTTTGCCCGCCGTTGGAGACCTTGAGGCGCTTGGCGAGTTCGTCCGCGGCGAGGACGGTTTTTCCGCTTTCGGCTTCGCAGAGTTCGAACGCTTGGCCGGCCGGGAGCGCCGCGTCGCTGGCGACGACCAGAAGTTTTCGGGCGCTGGGGCGGAAGCCGATCTGATCGACCCAGACGCGGACGGGGGTCTTCTGCGTGACGAGCGGAGGCGGTTCGGCGGCGAAAAGCAGGTTCCAAGCCAGTACCATCGGAACGATCAGAGCCTTGCGCATGGACCTCTTCTCCATTCGGACGATTTTCAAGGCGCGTCCGCGGTCCAGGCGAAGATCGCATCTTCCACCCGTTTGCCGCTCATGCGCCAGACCACGAACGTTTTCGATGCGGACAGGTAAGTCCAGCCGGTCATTTTCTTATAGGGCAACTTCGGTCCCAGCGGTTGCCAGGACAGAGCGCCGTCTTTGGAGATATACAGCCGCTCGTCTCCCAGGCTGCCCAGCGTGCCGTCCGGCAACGCTTGCGGCGGCGAAGTTACGGGTCCGGGAAGTTTCTTCCAAGTCAAGCCCCGGTCCGTGCTCTTCAGCATCCCATACGTCCATGTGATCGCCCAATACAACGTGCCGTCGGGATGGACCAGCGCCGGACCGAAGGGGCCTTCCGGAGCGACCTTGGTCCAATTCGAACCGCCGTCGGCCGTCCGGTACAAGCCCCAGGCGAGTCCGCGCTTCCAGCCCGCGCAGTTGACCAGGTAGGTTTGCCCGTCCAGCATCACCGGATCGGTGCTGAAATTCGTTTGCGCCGGCAAAGCGAGGCCCAGGCAGTCCCAGGTCACGCCGCCGTCTTTCGAACGCATCAGACTGCGGGCTTGTTCGTGCTGTCCCGCCAGCAACGTCTTTCGTTCCGGATCGGTAAAGTCGATCGCGACCAAGTCGAGGTGTTGCAGATTGCCGAGGCGCTGAAAGGTCTGCCCGTCGTCTCGTGTTTCGAATAACCCCGGCCCGTAGTTCCCGCTCACCCAGAATCGCTTCGCGTCCCGCGGATCGAATCGAATCGAGTAGGTGCGGTGTCCGACGCCTCCGGCTTCCGTCCCGGCCGCACCCAAGCGCTTCCATGTGCCGCCCGTATCGGTACTCCGCCAAAGCCCCGCCGCGCTGACTCCGGCTAGCAAGGAGGAACCGTCCGGCGCCGCCGTCACATAGGTGACTCCGGCATAGCCCCAGCGTTCGCCGCCCACCTGCTGGGTAATGTTCCTCCACGTCTCTTCGGAAGGTTCGGCGCCTCGTACTAGCGCACTCGCCAGAAGCATCAGCAGAGGGATAAGGGTTTTGCAGTTCATAGGTTATGCACCCAAAGAAGGGTTAGCCGAAGCGTCGATGCAACGCTTCATACCCGGCAAGTCATGCTCAAATACGCAATTTAATTGTTATTTTACGCCAGGCTTGCGAAGCGAGCGTTCAGCTCACTTACCTATTAAGGTAACGATCGGTTTCGCTCCGCGGTGCATCCCGGCCAGGCACGGGAGCAGGAGCTTACGGTTTGATGACCGGCAAGCTGGTGCTGCTGGTGCGGACGACCATGGTGGACATCTTTTCGATGCTGGCGACGGCGAGGGCTTCGACGGCATCGCCGGTTCCGACAGGTCCGAGACCTTCACCGGTTTTGGCCTTTACATTGACCATATGGCGCGGGAGCTGGAGGGCGTCGGCGATGTTGGCGGCCATTTCCTGCTTGAGGCGTCCCAGTTTGGGCTGTTCGAGATGGACGACGGCATCGACGTTGGTAGGGCGGTAGCCGGTGGTCTTGAGGAGCTCGACGCACTTCTTGAGGAGTTCGATGGAGTCGGCGTCTTTCCACTGCGGGTCGGTGTCGGGGAAGTGGTGTCCGATGTCGCCCATGCCGGCGGCGCCAAGCACGGCGTCGATGACGGCGTGGGTGAGCGCGTCGGCGTCGGAGTGTCCGACGGCGCCTTTGGGCGATTCGACTTTGACGCCGCCGAGAATGAGCTTCTTCCCGAAGGCCAAGCGATGCCGGTCCGTCCCAAGTCCCACGCGATTCATCGGCCGATTCTCCCGCTTCCGTGCGAAGGTCTACACTTAAAGGATGCAGGGCTAAAAGTCGAGAGGAGGGAAGGGGGCTTAGGCACAGTCCCGAAACCCTACTTCGGCGTCTGCTTGCGGGGAGCTGCGCAGCGCTTCGTCAGCCTCGCTCTGCTTGGTCCGCGCGGCGCATCCGCCTTCGAAGCGTTTCGGGTCAGAGCCTAGGGGCGCGCGGAGCGGAACGCTTTCGTTGAATCGTGTGCTTTAACCACCCAACTGGGCTCGATGGTGTGGGTTCAGGGTTCTAGAGACTGGAGCGATTAAACGCCCAGCTCTTTGGGGCCGGTGCCGAAGTCTTTTCGGTAGGTGCCTTTGCCGCTGCGGCTGAAGCGGGTGAAGCCGGCGGCTTCCATGGAGCTGGTGCTGGGGCCTTTGAGCTTCCCACCGATGTTGCCGAGCATCGGGGCGTGGATGACGCGCTGGACGGGGGCGCCGCATTTCGGGCAGGCGGCGAGCGGCGTGGCCTTCATGGGCTGCACTTCTTCGAACCCCGCCGCGCAATGACCGCAGCCGGGTTCGGCGGCTTCGGGTAGGCGCTGGTAGGTGTACGTCGGCACGGGCTGGGCTCCTGTACGAATTCCCTCCTTACTATTTACGCAGAAACCTGCGGGGGAATCAAGGCGCTCGGCGCGGAGCGCTGAATCGACTTCAACCGCTGCGGGCGGAACGCCCGCGATACCTGGCGTCGCTACGCTCCACGCTTGCGCGGCGGGCAAAGGCTATTTCGCCGCTTCGGGCTCGGGCTTGGCGACGGCTTCGACCCGCGGCGTGAGGTGCTTGCGCAGGACGGCCATCTGAGGGCGGTGCACGGTGAACTTTTCGGTGGGCTGGATCGACATGGGATACTTGCCCCAATAGGTGCCTCCGGCCCAATACGTGCCGCCCATGCCGGCTTCGTTCAAGGCGCGCATGAAGTGTTCCAGCGTCTCTTCGTACCAGCGCGGGTCGCTGTCCGGCACGCCGAATTCGCCGATGAAACCGCGGACGTTATTCTTCTTGCACCAGGCGATGAAATCGCCGACGCGCTTCGCGCCGACCATCGCCAGGTCCTTGTTCTTCTCCAGTTCTTCGGCATAAGTCTTCTTGTACTGGCCGCTCATGTCCTGGTCGAAATAGCAGTGCGCTTCGTACATGAAATTATTATCGGGATCCTCCACCCAGCTTGTCGCGCCGTTGTGCTTCTCCCAGTTGCCCGCGTTGGACCAATGATTGCCGGCGACGAGGATGAGCTTCTTGTCGGCGTTGGCGCGGATCGCTTTGACGACCACGTTGGAGATGGCCTTCCAATCGGCCTCGCCCATCCCGTGCGGTTCGTTCATCAGGCCGTAGCCGTAGACGGCCGGTTCGTCCTTGAAGGCCGTCGAGAGGCGGACCCAGAGTTCCGCGAGGTCGGAGGCTTTGACGAGGATCTTGCCGTCGTAGGGATGATCGACGATGCAGCTCTTGGGCTGGCCGTCGACGATCATGCCGCGCCGGCCGTAGTCGTGGAGGTCGATCAGCACCATCGCGCCGTGGGTTTTGGCCCAGGCGATGTTCTGCTTAAGCATCCCGAAGTAGCCGGCGTCGAGCTCGCCGCCAAGTTCGGGCTGCAGGCGGCCCCACTTCACCGGGACGCGGAAGACGTCGAAGCCTTGCTCGGCAAAGTACTTGAACGTCGCTTCGTTGTTGAACGTGTAATCTTTGTGGAGCGTGCCGCGGCCTTTGCCGAACTCGGGTCCGGCCAAGTTGACGCCGCGGCGATAGGCCGGCTCGGCGGGAGCCTCGGCGCTCGAAGCGGAAACGGCGGCCAGGAGGACCCAGGCCGATAGGATCAGGTTACGGACGGTCATGCGCTTGCGGCTCCCGGTTGCGGTGATCTATCGAGTAGACGGGTGTGCTAACTGCTTCCGTGTCCCCAACTTCCTACACCGGCGCAGAACCGGCGTGGCGGCCGGTGCGATAATTAGCACGGGACTGGGGTTTGAAAAGAGCAGTAAGCCCCATACCTGGCATGGAGTGCACTCGTGCAAAGCACGTGTGAATTTTCTAGCAACTTCTGCAAAAAATTACAGTTCACAGGTGACTTCCCGGCCTGTACATTCATCCCATCTACAAGTAAGCGCCTGCCTATTTCGGACTGGATACGGCGTTCCCTTATCGAAGCACACGCGCGTTAGCGCACCTGAGCGTTGCGAAGAACGGCCGGTTAGCGGCCAACGTGAGGCTTCTGCGGGGGAGTCGAATCATGGTCAAACACACGTGTAACGAGTGCCATCAGCCGTTGCCGCGCAACTGGCGGCCGGTGGGTACGCGGACGGTTTCGTCGGTATGCCCGAACTGTGCGGTGAAGCACATGAAGATGAAGAGCGAGCGCCGGCGCAAGGTGGCCGCGACGCTGACGCCGGCACCGGAAGCGGTGGACGCCGAGCCGGTGGTGGAGTCGCTCGAGATTCAATAAGCCGCCGGTTACACACTGGGTTCGAGAAGCCGCCGTGAGCGCAGGGCTCGCGGCGGCTTTTTTTGTGCTCAAAAAAGATCGTTGCTCGCGGGGTGCACGGAGCTAGTCTTTCGGGCGGCGCGCAGGGCGCCTCCCGTCCGCGGAAAGAGCAGAAGCTCGCCTGTGCCGGACCCCAATCGAAGCGACTCCCTTTCAGCCCGGCGCAAGCGGATCACGGGCAGGCACTCGAAAGGAGGTCGCCATGACCACCCCGCCCACGGGGGCGCCACGCCCCTTGCCGGATCGTCCGGACCTGAAGCAGCTCAAGGACCAAGCCAAGGATCTGCTGCGCTCCGGCGCGGCGACGACGCTGGCGCAGGCTCAGTTTCAACTGGCGCGCGAGTACGGTTTCGCGAGCTGGCCGAAGCTGAAGCGGCACATCGAATCGCTGCATCGCACCGGACAACTGAAGGAAGCCATCGACGCCGAGGACTTCGCGGCGGTGCAGGCGTTAATGACGGAAGACCCCGAACTGCACCGCGCGCCGCTGGGTTACGCGAAGAACGGTCCGCTGACGTGGGTGGCCGAATGCCGGGGCAAGCCCGGGCCCAGCGCGGCGCGGTTGGCCATGGCGCGCTGGATGATCGAACACGGCAGCGACGTGCATCAGGGCGGCGACGGTCCGCTGATGCGGGCGGCGCTGAACGACGCGCGCATTCCGATGCTGGAACTGCTGGTGGCGCACGGCGCGGATGTGAACGCACGCTGGAACGGCGCCTATCCGATCGTACTGGCGAGTTGCGAGGCGCTGGCGCCGAAGGCACTGGCGTGGCTGCTCGATCACGGCGCCGACTTGAACGTGGCATCGCCCCAGTACGGCCGGCCGCTGGCGATGCTGTTGGGGACGTACGCACGGAACGCGCCGGCCAAGCAGGCGTGTCTGGCGGCGCTGGCGGCGCACGGGGTCGAGATGCCCGATACGCCGATGCTGGCGCTGCATCGCGGGCGCGCCGACCTGCTGGACGCGCACCTGAAGCGCGATCCGGGGCTGCTGGCGCGGCGCTTCAGCGAAGCCGAGATGTATCCGCCCGAACTGGGCCTCAAGCCCGGCGACGGCCTGTGCGTCACGCCGGTGGCGGATACGACGCTGCTGCATGCGGCGGTGGAGTTCCACGACGCGGCGATGACGGCGTGGTTGCTGGAACACGGCGCCGATCCGAACGTCCGAGGGGCCGTGGATGCCGGCGGCTTCGGCGGGCATACGCCGCTGTTCCATACGGTGGTGACGCTGGGCGCGCATACGGCGGAATTGGCCAAGCTGCTGCTGGCGCATGGGGCCGATCCGAAGCTGCGCGCGTCGGTACGCAAGGCGCTCCGGGATATGGGCGACCCGGAGCTCGAGAAGCCGCGCGAATGGCGCGAGGTCACGGCGCTGGAGTACGCGCGCGCGTTCCACGTGCCGAGTTGGGTCAACGCGCCGGCCCTGGCGTTGCTGGAGTAGCCTGTACGAGCCGGCCGGCCGCGCGGAGGCAAGCTGGGATCTTCCGCGCGGCCGCCCGTTTGGCGGTGCACTTAGAGCCACACACACAACCATCATCGGTCGTCTGCTTGCGGCGGTACTTCGCGGGACGCCATCAGGCTCAGGCGCCGGATGCTCGTCCCGATCCGGCTTCTTCGCCTTCTTTGTCCCGCTTGACCGGCGCGGCGCAGCCGCCTCGACGCAGGTTTTATTAGCGGCTCTTAGTGCCGCGCGTAGTGACGCACGATCAGATCGTTCTGCACCCACAAGAGTTTGTTGAAGGCGCGTAACGCTTTGCGCTGCGCGTCCGGGGGCAGGTTCAGGTCCAGGATCGCGTTGACCAAGGCATCCGAGACGAAGCCCATCAGCGCGTTCATCTGCACCAGCGGCACGTCGATGTTCTTGTTGCCGAAGTCGCGCGTGTGAATTTTGCCGACCAGATCCAGGAACTCGATCATCTTCCCGTCGTAGGGTCCGGTGACCAGGCGCTTCAGGTAGGAACCCAGGTGCGCTTTGCGGAAGGCGATCTGGGGATGGTCGAGCGTCAGGGTTTCCAGCGATTCGGGAACGGCGCCTTCGTAGCCGAACTGCCGCGGCACGAAGTGGCGCTTGGTGCAATCGTAGTTGAAAAGCTGGACGTAGATCGCGTCGACCAAACCGGGCACCAGCGGGGCTAGGAGCGGCGCAGCGCCAAGAATCGTCTCGATGTCTTGCGCGTTCAGGCCCATGAATTCGGTGATGTACTGGAAGCGGTAAGGCAGGTCGGTTTCCAGACGGGCTTCGTCGATGCGCTTCATGGGGTGCGGCCTCCGTTGGTTTGCCCTGCAATCTTTTATAACTATACCTTTAACTCCAGATATGTCAAATAAGGCTTCTTGAGCTCCCCGAAAGGGGGCTGCCACGGTTTTTAAGGGACGCTGGAATCCACTGGCGCGGGCCGGTGGCGCGCGCCTAGATTAAGCCCATGCGCGTATGGGCTCCGGTGCTCTTGCTGCTGGCGATCCTGGGGGTGGCTTTCGGGCCGCTGCTCTTCGGTTCCGCACCGCCCGCGGCCCGGACGCTGGTGATCCTTTCGCCACACTGGGACGGGATAAAGCAGGAGTTCCGGCGCGCGTTCGAGGCCGACTGGCTGGCGCGGACGGGCGAGACGATCCGCGTGGAGTTCTGGGACGTGGGGGGTACGGGCGAGATCCGGCGCTACGTGACCGAGCGCGCGCGGCAGGCGAATTGGAAAGGCGGCGAAGGGATCGGCGTGGACGTGCTCTTCGGCGGCGGCACATTCGATTACGAGACCTACTTCACGCGCGAAGACAAGCTGGCCCGGCAAGGCGTGGCCGCGCCGGGCGGGGTGCTGGAGCCGTACGTGCCCGCGACGGTGCAATCTGGACAGATTCCCGAGTTGGTGTCCGGCCAGCCGCTATGGGACAAGGACGGCCGCTGGTACGCGGCGTGTCTCAGCGGCTTCGGGATCGTGAAGAACACGCTGGTGCTCGAACGCGCCAAGCTGCCCGACGTCGGGACCTGGGCCGATCTGGGCCAGCCGGAGTTGTACGGCTGGGTGAGCTGCGGCGATCCGACCAAATCCGGTTCGGTGCATATGGCCTTCGAGGTGGTCTTGCAGGCCTACGGCTGGGAGCAGGGCTGGGCGGTATTGGCGAAGATGTGCGCGAATACGACTTCGTTCAACGAAGGCGGGGCGAGCGTGCCGCGCGACGTGGCGCTTGGGCAGGCGGCGGCGGGCCCGTGCATCGATTTTTACGCCGCGGCTCCGGTGCGCCGGCAGGGCGCGACGCATGTGGCGTTCGTCTTTCCCGAAGGGTTGAGCGTGATTACGCCGGATGCCATCGCGCTCTTCAAGAACGCTCCGCAGCCCGACCTGGCGCGCGGCTTCGTGGACTTCGTGCTGGGCGAAGCGGGGCAGCGCTTGTGGTACCAGACGCGCGGAAGCGAGGGCGGCCCGCGGGATTTCGACCTGGAACGGCTGCCCGTCCGGCCGGACCTGTATGTGCGCGGGTTGCCGACGCACGCGGTGGCGCGCCCGTTCGAGCACGGGCAGGCCTTCGCCTACGACGGGAAGAAGGGCGGGCGGCGCTGGAGCATCCTGGAAGACTTTTTGCGCTCCACGATCTGCGACGTGCACGAAGACCTGAAAGCCGCGTGGGCGGCGGCGATCGCCGCGGGGCGGGTGGAGGATCTGGGCGCGGAACTGGGCCGGCCGCTGCTGAGCGAGGACGAACTCTTGCAGGCCGCACAGAAGGCGACGAACCCCAAGGACCTGAACGCGCTGCGCGCGGCGTGGACGGGCCTGGCGCGGCGGCACTACGCCGAAGTGCGGGCGAAAGCGCAAGGCCGTTAAGTGTGAGTCTTCCGGCGTGCGCAGATTTGGGCGGTTTTCGTTCGGTCCGTTGCGTTCCGTGCGCGGCTCACTACCTTTAAGTACTCGAATCCGCCGGAGTTCCCGCGTGAGCCTCACCCTCGACAAGCTGACCGTCCGCTACGGCGACGTCACGGCGCTCAATCAAGTCAGTCTGGCGCTCCAGCCCGGCGAGATGTTCTTCCTGCTGGGCCCATCGGGCTGCGGGAAATCCACCCTGCTGCGGACGGTGGCGGGCTTCATCGAAGATTACGAGGGCGGGTTGGCGCTGGAAGGTAGCTCCCTCAAAGGAGTGCCGGCGCACCGGCGCGACTTCGGGATGGTCTTCCAAAACTACGCGCTCTTCCCGCATCTGACGGTGCTGGGGAACGTCGCGTTCGGACTGGAGGCGCGTGCGGTCGCGGCGGCGGAGATCAAGACGCGCGTGGCCGAGGCGCTGGGTCTGGTGGGCTTGTCGGGTTACGAGACGCGGCGGCCGGGCGAGTTGTCGGGCGGGCAGCAGCAGCGGGTGGCGCTGGCGCGCGCGCTGGTGATCCGGCCGCGGGTGCTGCTGCTGGACGAGCCGCTCTCGAACCTGGACGCGAAGCTGCGCTGGGACATGCGCAGCGAGATCAAGCGGATTCACGCGGCGACGAAGCTGACGACGCTGTACGTGACGCACGACCAGAAGGAAGCGCTCTCGATGGCCGACCGGATGGCCATCTTGAAGGACGGCAAGCTGGAGGCGCTGGGCGCGCCGCGCGAGCTTTACGACCATCCGCCGAACCGGTTCTGCGCGCAGTTCCTGGGCGATTGCAACGTGCTGGAAGGGGCGGTGGCGGCGCCGGCGACGGGGAGCGCTCCGGGGCGCGTGCGCACGGCGTTGGGGGAGATCGCGCTGCCGGGCGAGAAGCATTGGCCGGCGGGCTTGCAGGTGGGGAAGGCGGAAGTCTTCTGCCGCCCCGAATCGGTCTGGCTGGGCGCGGCGGGGTCCGAGCCGCCGTCGGGCGCCACGGTGCTGACGCGCCAGGCGAAGGTGGCCTCCGCGGCTTTCCTGGGCGCCTCGACGCTGTACGAGCTGGCGCTGCCGCACCAGAATGCGGCGATCTGGCACGCGCTGCGGCACGAACAGGACGCGGCGGGCTTCGCCGAAGGCGCCGAGGTGGCGGTGGCGGTCGCGCCGCTGGCGTGGAGACTGTGGCAATGAGCGAGGCCGGCGAGCGGGCCAAGCCGCTTCTCGATTGGGATTTCCACACGCATACCGTGTATTCGCGGCACGCGCACCCGGACATGTCGGTACTGGGCAGTTTGCGCGCGGCCGCCGCGGCGGGAATGAAGCGCTACGTGATCCTCGAGCACGTGCCCGAGATCAGCACGCGCCGCGCCACGATGCAGTTCTGGAAGCACGGGCGGAACGAACGCGACCAGCTCGACGCCATCGCGGCCGACCTGGAGATTCACCGGAGCAACTTCCCGCAGATCCAGATCCTGCGCGGGGTGGAAGTGGACGCCGACCCGTTCAACCTGGACGGCTCGGCGATGCTGGACGATTTCTCCGGGATCGACGTGGTGGTGGGCAGCACGCACGTCTTTCCAGGCGGCGAAGCGTTCTGGTTCGACCGCGTGCGCTTGCCGCCGGACGCGGGCTTGCGTGTGGCGCACCAGTGGCGCGAATGGGTTGTGCGCTTCATCCGGGCCGGACAGATTCACGTGCTCGCGCATCCCGGCGACCTGCTGGGCGCACGGCAGCTCATCCCGCCTTTCAACGCGCCGGAAATCGCCGGCTTCTTCGATCCGGTCTTCGAGGCGATGGCCGATCAGGGCGTGGCTTTCGAACTGAACGAGCTGTTGCAGCGCAAGATCGGCCCGGCCTACCGCGAGAGCTACCCGGATTTGATCAAGCACGCGCGCTCGTTCGGCGTCCAGTTCTCGCTCGGCAGCGACGCGCATCGGACGGACGACGTGGGGCGCTACGAGTGGGTGTACGATTTGATCGCCGCAAGCGGGCTTACGGCGGCCGATTGGTGGAATCCGCCTGCGGCCTCGGCGTGAAAAAATAACTTTCTGCGCGGGGCGATTTTATCTAAATTTTAGGCATCAAAACAAGTCAATCGGTTTGTTTGCACCGGTGCAGGGGCATGCATTCTGGGGGAAAGCCGGTGAATGGCTGTGGAAAAGCGGCTTTGGGGTTGGGTCGCTTCAAGGCGACCTGTCATGGCTGAAAGTGGCCGTTCGAAAAATACTTGACACTCTTGGTCGCACCCACATAATTCGCGCTGCATTTAGCACTTAACGCAATAGTAGCGACTCGGCAGCCGCACCTTGGGGACGCCCGGGCGGTGTTTTAGGCCGAGTTCATGCCGCGTAGCGCTGCTCGTGCTTTTACGAAGGCACGAGACAAGCGGAGGAGCGAAACAGTGAGCATTGTCGCGCGCGTTTTCGTTGTTCTTAACCTCATCCTCTCGATCTGCTTCCTGATCTATGCGATGCAGATTTGGACGGCGAAGACGAAGTGGCAGAAGATGTACGAGCGCGAGCGCGAGATCAATATCGCGCTGAAGGCTGCGCATCAGAAGGAACAGATCGAGCTGACGCGCGGCAACGTGCAGAAGGAAGGCGTGATCCGTCTGCGCCTGCAGAAGATCACGGAGCTGCGCCTGGAGATCAACCGGCTGCGCGACGAGATCCTGCAGAAGTCGGGCGAGTTGGCGCGCTTCAAGAGCGAAGCGAACATGCAGCAGGCGCTGAACGAAGAGTTGACCCGCGAACTGGGCCGCCGCGCCGACGAGTTGTTGAAGCTGAAGGGCGTGCTCCTGAAGCAGCAGCAGGCCGTGCAGGTCGCCCGCGACAACGAGATCAAGGCGCGCAACGAGAAGGCCGAGTTCGAGAACGAACTGAACAGCACGAAGCAGATGCTCTCGCAGGTGATGCGCGACAAGCGGCAGGTGGAATCGGATCTGGCGGAGCAGACGAACAAGATCCAGGGCCTGCTGGAACGCGGCGTCGATATCCCGAGCCTGCTGGGTATGGATTCGGAAGCCACGCAGCCGTACGTACCGGACGCGCTGGTGCTGGCCGTCAAGCCTGACCTGGATCTGGTCATGATCAGCGTGGGCGCGGAGCACGGCGTGAAGCCGGGCTTCCGCTTCACGATCAGCCGCGGCCAGGACTACGTGGCCAAGGCGCAGGTCGAGAAGGTCTATAAGGATATGTGCTCGGCTCGCCTGATGCTCAAGAAGGACGAAGTGAAGGTCCACGACGAAGTCCGCAGCCGGGTGATGAGCGGCCAGTAAGACGGCGTGGTAAAGTAGCTTTGGAGCGGGTTGCCGGTCGTTAAAGGAAACAGGATATGCCTCCAGCCGAAGAAAAGCTCCCGGAGAAGATTCCGTTCGACGTGTACGGAATGATGCTGATCCTGGGGTTCCTGGCCACGGCCGGGTCGATCGCGTTCCTGCACGACGAGCTGCACACGCATTGGTACGCGGACGTTCAGGTGAACGATCAGGGCGATCCGGTGCGCGAGTTTGCAGTGCACCTGACCACCTTCAACGATGCTCCGGTGGAACCCGGCCAGAGCCCGGTGGAAGTTCCGATCGTTACCGATACGGACAAGAAGGAATGGGAGATCCTGACGGGCGAAGCGGATATCCCGAGCCTGGAAGAATGGCCGGCGTGGGGCGAGCCGATCAAGCGTAAGTACGATCCGAGCCCCGACGCGGTGAATTTGGGCGCGGACAAGATTCCTGACGAAGTCTGGCAGCCGGAAGCGGCGAAGTACGTCGATCCGACGCTGGGCCCGGACGAAGGTGGCGGCGCGGCGGCACCTGCGGCCGGTGGCGCGGAAGCTCCGGCGCCAGCTCCGGCTCCCGCGCCTGAAGGTGGTGCGGCGCCTGCGCCTGCACCGGCTCCGGGCAACTAACGGCTCCCGTTTCAATCAGGGTAAGCATTCCTAAACGCGGCGCTCGAAAGAGCGCCGCGTTTTTTGTTTGGGGAACGTTTTCGGTCTCGTTAAATAGATCGTATGACGTAGGTTAGGTGAACAGTGAACAGTGAACAGTGAACGGCACCCCCTACTCCCTTTGTACGAAGGGGGGAGAACGGCTGAACGAATGAACGGCAAGGTTGGGGCGAAGGGCTGCAACAGGGCAGACGGCTGAGGCAGGACCCATGCTGATGGCAGGGCCACGACAGGGGGCGCGGTTGGTAGTCCGTTGGCCTGAACGTTTACCTTAGCTTAGGGCGCTTGCAGGCCGATACCGATAGGGGCCGGATCGTGTCCGGCCGCAGGCGGCGGCGCGTATTGCCACGGAGCTTCCACGCACTTGGAATCCGTACTGGGCTTCTTTTCCAAGGACCTGGGCATCGACCTGGGCACCGCGAACACGCTGGTCGTGGCGCGGGGCGAGGGGATCGTCATCTCCGAGCCGACGGTGGTGGCGGTGTACAAGGGCACGAACAAGATCGTGGTGAGCGCGCAGGGTCCGGCGGTGGGCGAACGCGCGCGGCAGATGCTGGGCAAGACGCCGGACAGCATCCAGGCGATCCGCCCGCTGCGGCACGGGGTGATCGCGGACTTCGAGATCTGCCAGGCGATGTTGACGTACTTCATCCAGAAGGCGCACGGCCGGCGCGGGCTGGCTCGGCCACGGGTGATCATCGCGGTGCCTTCGGGGATTACGACGGTCGAGAAGCGGGCGGTGATCAACAGCGCCGAACGCGCCGGGGCTCGGGAAGTGCGTCTGATCCGCGAGCCGATGGCCGCGGCGATCGGCTGCGGGCTTCCGGTGCGCGAGCCGCGCGGCAGCATGATCGTGGACATCGGCGGCGGCACGAGCGAGTGCGCGATTCTCTCGCTCGACGATCTGGTGCTTTCCAACAGCCTGCGCGTGGCCGGCGACGACATGAACCGCGCGATCCAGGACTATCTGCGGCAGGTTTACAACCTCGCCATCGGCGAACACGCGGCCGAGCGGATCAAGATCGAAGTGGGCAGCGCGTACCGGCTGGAAGAAGAACTGACGCGCGAGGTCCGCGGCAAGGACACGGTGGCCGGACTGCCGCGGTCGGTGCTGCTGCGCAGTGAAGAAGTGCGCGAAGCGCTGATGCCGGTGCTCGAACAGGTGGTGAAGGGGATCCAGGCGACGCTGGAAAAGCTGACGCCGGAACTTCACGACGATCTGTACGAGACGGGGATCACGCTGGCCGGGGGCGGAGCGCTGATTCGCGGCCTGGACCGGCTGATCGCGCGGGAAACGGGGCTGCCCGTGCGCCGCGCCGACGACCCGCTCACCGCCGTCGCCCGCGGCGTGGGCATGGTGCTCGAACAGCTCGAGACGTTCTGGCACGTGCTTGAGCAGACGCACGAGTTCGCGTAGGGCTTTGCCTCCCTCCGGTTTGCTTTTCCTTCCCGCGTAGCGTTTATTGAAGGCTCCCCTGTTCCGCTGAATCGACGGGGGCCGCTCGGCGGCCGGATCGTCCGCGCGCGACAACCCAGGCGTCATGGGGCGACCTCCGCTGTCCGCTCAGGGGCAGGTCTGTCCGTGCCGCGCCGTTTGCCGCCCACTCCTTGAAGTCGGGCAGGCGCCGCTGTGTACGGACCTCGGGAGGACTCGCAGATGCCGCAGATTCTCGTCGAAGGGCTCGTCAAAACGTACCGCGTGGCCGAGCGCCGGCCCGGCGTATGGGGCGCGTTGCGCGGCTTGGTGCGCCGCGCGCATCGCGACGTTCGTGCGCTGGACGGGGTCTCGTTCTCGATCGAGGCCGGCGAGATCGTGGGTTACATCGGGCCCAACGGCGCGGGCAAATCGTCGACGGTGAAGGTGCTGAGCGGGATTCTCACGCCGGACGCGGGGCGCGTGGAGGTGGCCGGGCGCGTGCCGTGGTTCGAGCGCGCGGCGCACGTGGCGGGGATCGGCGTCGTCTTCGGTCAGCGCACGCAACTGTGGTGGGATCTGCCGGTCGTCGAGAGCTTCGAGTTGCTGGGCGCGATCTACCGCGTGCCGGAAGCCGAACGGCTGCGGCGGCAGGCGGAACTTACCGAGCGCCTGGAACTGGGCGCGCTGCTGGATACGCCGGTGCGGCAATTGAGCCTGGGGCAGCGCATGCGCTGCGATCTGGCGGCTTCGCTGCTGCACGCGCCGTCGATCTTGTTTCTCGACGAGCCCACCATCGGGCTGGACGCGGCGGCGAAGCTGGCGGTGCGCGACTTCGTGAAGCGCCTTAACCGCGAACGCGGCGTCACGGTGATCCTGACCACGCACGACATGGACGATATCGAAGCGCTCTGTTCGCGTGTGATGCTGATCGACCGCGGGCGGATGCTCCGCGACGGCTCGATGGCGGCCCTGCGCGAGGAAGGGCAAGGCGAGCGGCGTCTGGTGGTGGACCTTGAAGACGAGCAGACCGAGGTGGCCGACGCCGACGCGCGCGTCGTGGCGCGGGACGGGCACCGCGTGACGCTGCACTACGATCCGCGCCGGGTGCCGACGGCGCAACTGATCGCACGCATCGCCGCCCGGCACGCGCTGCGCGACCTGTTCGTGGAGCATCCGCCGATCGAGGAGTGGATCGCGCGGCTGTACCGGGAGGCGCGCGTATGAACGCATACTGCGCGCTGTTCGGCGCGCGCTTCCGGGAGCTGCTGCAGTACCGCGCGGCTGCGATCGCGGGCTTCGTCACGCAGCTCTTCTGGGGCCTGATCCGGATCATGATCTTCGAAGCGTTTTACCGCGTCTCGAGCGCGCCGCAGCCGATGCGCTTCGAGGAGGTGGTGACGTACGTGTGGTTAAGCCAGGCGTTTCTCATGCTGATTCCCTTTCGCATGGACGGGGAGGCGATGCAAAAAGTACGCGACGGAAGCGTGGTGTACGAGCTGGCGCGCCCGGTGGACCTGTACGGGCTTTGGTTCGCCCGCGCGCTGGCGCTGCGCTTGGCGCCGACGCTTTTGCGCGCCGTGCCGCTCCTGGCGGTCGCGGCCTGCGGGCTGGGCTTGCAGGCGCCGGCTTCGTGGACGGCGGGTGCGGCGGGCGCGGCTTCGCTGGCCGCGGCCTTCTTGCTGGCCGCGGCGCTCACTGCGCTGGTCACGACCTCGCTCTTCTGGACCGTCAGCGGCGAAGGGCTCGCGCGCCTGCTCCCGCTGACGATCTGGATCTGCAGCGGGATCGTGCTCCCACTGCCCTTCTTTCCGGACTGGTTGCAACGCGTGCTGGAGTGGCTTCCGTTTCAGGGGTTGATCGACGTGCCGTTCCGGCTGTACCTCGGGCATCTCCCGCCGGAGGCGGCGTTGGCGCAGATCGGGAAGCAACTGGCGTGGACGGCGGCGCTGGCGCTGCTGGGGCGCGGGCTGTTGAGCCGGGGGCTGCGGCGGTTGGAGGTGCAGGGAGGGTAGGGGAAACGTAAGAGACAAAAAGTATTGGGTAAAACGTAAGAGGCGAAGTCGGGCGTTGAAGGGAGAAGCTTGGCATGCGGGAGTCGCTGGGGCTGTATATGCGGTATGCGGGCGTTTCGTTGCGGGCGCAGATGCAGTACCGGGTCTCGTTCGTGCTCCAGGTGCTGGCGCAGTTGGGCGTGACGTCGATCGAGTTCTTCACGATCGCGGTGCTCTTTGCGCGCTTTGGGGCTCTGGAGGGCTGGTCG
Organism: Planctomycetota bacterium; assembly: GCA_045863855.1. Taxonomy (GTDB): domain Bacteria; phylum Planctomycetota; class SZUA-567; order H5-PLA8; family H5-PLA8; genus H5-PLA8. Next base: position 27,492 of record BTVV01000021.1, read on the forward strand.
CTGCCGCGCGTGGCGATCTTGTACGGGCTGGTGCACGTTTCGTTCGCGCTGGCGGAGGCCTTGGGCCGTGGATTCGATATCTTTCCCGAACTGGTCCGCGGCGGCGGGTTCGACCGCATCTTGCTCCGCCCGCGCGGCGCGGCGTTCCAGGTGCTCGCGGCCGAGTTCCAACTCATGCGCATTGGCCGGCTGGCTCAGGGTTTCGTCGTACTGATGTGGGGCCTAGCCGCGCCGGAACACGCGTGGGCATGGAGCGACGCGGTCTTGATCGTTTGGGCGATCTTGGGCGGGGTCTGCTTCTTCGGCGCGCTGATGATCTTCAGCGCCACGCTGGCGTTTTGGACGGTAGAAGGCCTGGAGTTGATGAACGTGCTGACGTACGGCGGCGTGGAGACCGCGCAATTCCCGCTCGATATTTACCGGCCGTGGTTCCGCGCGGTCTTCACCTTCGGCGTACCGCTGGCGTGCGTGAATTACCTGCCCGCTCAGGCCCTTTTCGGCGCCGCGACGCCGGAACGCGCGCTCGCCGGTTGGCTGGCTCCGCTGGCATGCGCGGCATTTCTGGGGGTCAGCCTGCTGGCGTGGCGGGTGGGCGTGCGGCGGTACGTTTCGACGGGAAGCTGACCGGATATTGGACTGCGGAGAGGGGGCGGTTCGAGACCAGGAAGCGGCGCTGCGGAAAATCGGGCGGCGTACTAAGCTGGGCGCTTCCGATCATCGGAGCACGCCACACATGCCGCGGAAACCGCCGGATCGCTTGCCCCAGGCCGCCGCCGCTCACGCGCGGCTCGACGCGCTGCGCAAAGACCTGCTCGATTTCACGGCCCGGTTCGTCGCCATCGATACAACCAACCCGCCGGGGCGGAATTACCTGGCATGCTGCGAGTTTCTCGCCGCGAAGCTGAAATCCCTGGGCCTGAAGCCGCAGATCCTGCGCGTGCCGCCTCACGAGCAGGCTCCGCTGGCGCCGGGGCTGGACGATTATCCGCGCTACAACCTCATCGCGCGCTGGGACGTGGGCGCGAAGCGGACGCTGCTCTTCACGGGGCACTACGACGTCGTGCCGGCCACCTCGGGCTGGAAGACCGATCCGTTCAAACCTTACGTGAAGCAAGAGAAGTTGTACGGGCGCGGCACGAGCGACATGAAGGGCTGCGACGCGGCGGCGATCTTCGCCGTGCAGGCGTTGCAAGAGAGCGGGCAGACGCCGCCCTGGAACGTGGAGCTGGCGTTCACGGCCGATGAAGAGACCGGCGGCTACGCGGGGCTGGGCTGGCTGGTGAAATCCGGCGCGCTGAAGGCCGACCGGGCGGTGCTGTTGGAAGGCGGGAGCGGCGAGAACCTCGGAATCGCGCACCGCGGCGTGCTGTGGCTGGAAGTGACCGTGCATGGGAAAGCCGGGCACGCGGCGAATCCGAAGAACGGGATCAATGCGCTCGAGAAGGCGCTGCCGCTGATCCGGCGGCTGAAGCGTCTGGAACGCGCGTACGCCTCGCGTAAGAGCGCGTACCTGGGCGCCAAGCACGCGCGGCGGCCCACGCTGATGATCGGCGGCGTCTGCGGCGGCGGCGGGAAAATAAACACGATCCCCGACGCGTTCACGTTCTCCATTGACCGCCGGCTGATCCCCGAGGACCGTTTGAGCGAAGTGAAGCGCGAACTGGCCGAGGCGATCAAGGACGCGCAACGCGACGATCCCGACTTGAAGGTGAGCGTGAAGTATCTGCTCTACGTGGAATCCGGGCATACCGCGCCGGACGAACCCATTGTCGCCACGGCGCTCGAGGCGTACCGCGCCGTATCCGGGAAGCGCGCGAAGCTGCGCATGACCGGCGGCTTCACCGACATGCATTTCCTGACGCGGGACGGGAAGATTCCGTCCGTCGGCTACGGCGCTCAAGGCGGCGGCGCGCACAGCGACCTGGAATTTCTGAGCCTGGCGAGCCAGGTGCAGACGGCGAAGTTTTATGCGGAGATGGCGGTACGGACGGACGGTGAACGGTAAACGGTGAAGGGCTACTAGCTGCGTCACCCTATGACGAGCGCCGTTCGATCCAACATCCCCAATCCAAAATCGAACTACACCACGCGCCCCTTCATGCGTCCGACGCGGTCGACCCACTTCGACCATTCGGCGGCTTCGGCGAGGGATCCGGCGTAGGCTTGCAGGAAGACCGCGCGGTGGTCGGGGGTGAAGCCGTATTCGCCCTTCTTGGGCAGGAACGAGCGCAGGATCTGGTACAGGTTCTTGGCGCGGGCGAGTTTCGAGAGCCGGCGTTGCAATTCGCAGCCCAGCAGGTCGATGATGAAAAATTCGCTGGGGCTGGAAGGCGCGCCCGGCAGGACCAGAACGTGCTCGGCCTTGCAGTCGTCGTGGTAGAGCTTGTGTTCGTGCAGCGAGAGGATGAATCGGCCCAGTGCGAGGAGCAGGTCGCGGCGTTCGACTTCCGTATCGAGGCGGTGCCAGCGCTGGATCGCGTTCTCCGAGCCGGGGATGGCCTCGGTGGCGAGGAGGCTGAAGGGCGAGAGGGCGCCGGCGGCTTCGGCGAGCCAGACGGGGCGCGGCGTGCGGATGCCCAGTTCCATGAGCTTCCAGCCCAGATCGAATTCGTGCTGCGCGCGCGAGCGGCGCGTAATGCGCAGGTAAGGCCCGTACCACGTCTTGTAGTTGTAGCGTTTGACGTAGACTTCGATCGGTGCGCCGTACTGCCCGGCGCTGAGCTTGACCACGCGGCGGCTGCGGCTGACCTTCGCGACGAACTCGGTGGTGGTGTTCAGTTCCAGCGGGCTTTCCCATGGGATCTGGGTACCGCGGAAGCGCTTGAACGGGGCGAGGCACTTGATCTTGTAGCCTTCCTTCTCGAAGGCCGTCCAATCGACGGTCCCTTCGGGACGGCGCGTGATGACTCCGGTCTGGCCTCTGCGAAATCCTGAACTCATGATGGCATCGATCCCGTCCCGGTGGCTCCGGCTTCCGCGTACACTCGTTCGTGCGCGCGCACCCAGGCGGCGTAGCCGTGGTTCGCTTCGGCGCGCGCGCGTCCCGCCGCGCCCCACGCCGCTCGGACTTCGGCCGGCAGGGCCAGCAGATCCCGCAACGCGCGTCCCATCGCGTCGGCATTCCCGGGGGGCACCAGTTTGCCCGAAATCTCCGGCTCGACCAGATCGGGAATCGCGCCCACCGTGGTGCCGACCGCCGGCAGCGCCAGCGCCATGTATTCCAGCACCGCGCGCGAAAAACCTTCGCTCCCCGTCGACGCCAGTACGCCGGCGTCGGCGGCTTCGAGCAGTCCGGCGATGTCCCGCGGATCCTGCCGGCCCAGAAAGCGCACGCGGTCTTCCAGTTTCGCCGCGCGTGCCTGCGCTTCCAATGCTTCCTGGCGCCCGCCGCCGCCGATGAGGAGCAGCACCGCGGAAGGGTGCGCCGCGTGCACGACGCTCCAGGCCCGCAGCAGGATGTCGTGGCCTTTGATGGGCATCAACCGCGCGACGCATGCGACGACGAGGGCGTCCGGATCGAGCTTCAAATCGGCTCGGACGGCTTCGCGCCGGCCGGTGCGCGCGTAGCGTTCGAGGTCCAGGCCGCCGGGGATGAGCGCCACGTGGGCGCCGGGATACAGCTTGGTGCTCCGCACGTCGGCCTCGACGGCTTTCGAGACGACGATCATGCGCGCGGTGCGCCGCGCGAGCCAGCGGTTGAAGAGATGCGCGCTGAGCGGTCGCGTGAGGTGGCGTGTGCGCACGACGGGGATTTTGCGCTTCAGGCGGCGCTGGGCGAGCGCGGCGAGCCAGTGTTCCTTGCTGCGGTGGGCGTGGACGACGTCGATACGGTGTTCGCGGATCAGTTCGGCGATGCGCGCCATGTCGGCCCAATCGCGCAGCGGGTTCCAACGGCTCTCGAAGCGGAACGCGATGGGATCGAGCGCGCGAGCCTGGGCATGCGCGTGCGTCTCGAATCCTTCGCGCAAGCCCAGCAGCACGGTATGCCCCGCCCGGCGCAGAGCCTCGGTGAGGTTGAGCGTATGCGCAGCTTCACCGACGTACTTTCGGGCGCTGTTGAGTTGAAGGATGCGCAGCGGCATGGGCGGCTATTGTAAAGCGCGCTCTGGGTTTTCTCTACCGGTGGGAAGCAGAGTCCGCTCCAAGCGCTAAAACGGCGGCGCGGTGAACTCCAGCAGCAGCGCGAAGGTGTTGTAGAGGCCGTGGAGCACCCACGCGGCGAGCAGGTAGGGGTAGGCGAGGGCCAGGTTCGGGCGCGCGTGGCGGGCCCAGAGATCGCGCCACATGCGCAGGACGCCGACGTGCGCGAGCAGCGTGCAGCCCACATGCAGCGCCACGCAAACGGTCCAGCGCCAAGCCACCAGTTCCGGTGAAGGGTGCGGCACATATACGTGCAGGTAAAGCAGGTTCTCCAACGCCGCGAAGGCGAACCCCGACGCCGCGGCGCAGACGAGGATCTGCGCGGGCGACCGGAACAGATAGGGCTTCTTTTCGACGAGCCAGAGCGCGGTGGCGACCTTGAGCATCTCTTCGGCGAGGGGGCCGAAGATCGTCAACGCGATCAGGCCGCCGGCCGATTCGGGGGTTCCGACAAACGCGCCGACGACCGCGAAGGGTCCAGCCACCAGCGCCGCGCCCAAGGTCACGCACCAGCTTCCGGCGAAAGTGGTTTCCGCGCGCTTGCGCTCCAGCCAGTTGGCGTAGGCGAGCGGATGAGCGGAGTCGGCTGTCCGCATGCCGGCCAGCGCGGGCTCGTCGAAAACGCTGTGCTCGACGAGCTGGTCCTCCGACGGCGGCTGGGCCGGCTGTTCGGGCGGGGCTTCGCTGGGATCGGGAACGAAGTCGCGCTTCTGGAAATGCGGTTCGTCGAAGACGGACGGATCGGTGGATGGCACGCGTAGCCCTCGCCCCTCGGCGGACGCTCAGGCCGCGCGCTTGTAGGCCGTGCCGAAGACGGTGGCGGCGGCCATGGCTTGCGCCTGCGGGTTGGTGCCCGTACCGCTGATGTCCACGCCTTCCAGGCGCACGTTGCAGACGGCGTCGTATCCCATCTGCCGGGCCTGTTCGACCATTCGCATCGTCGCCTCGCGCCGGGCGCGGTCCATAAGCGTCTCGAAGCTTGTGAGTTCGCCGCCGAAGATCTTTTTCAGACTCGCCGCGAAGGTCTTGAAGTAATCGGTGGCGATCACGCACTCGCCGCTGACGAGGACCGCGCCGTGGCGCGGGTCGGCGCCGAGCGGGTAGCTGCGCAAGCCCGTCAGGAGCACCTCGCGCGCGGCGGCCTCGCGGGCATCCAGGTCGCGCATGTGCGCTTGCTCCCTCGCGCGGCCGACGATCCAGCCCAGGACCAGCAGCACGAAGCTGATGCCCAAGCTGATCAGCAAAATGACCAGGTCCGCGTTCATGCTTAGAACCTCGGCGGCGGCGGAACCGCCGGAGCTTCGGGTTCGACCCAGACGGCGGTGCCGTAGGCGTAAATCTCGGCTGCGCCTTGCGTGACCGAACTGGTGCTGAAGCGCACGTTCAGGACGGCGTTGGCCTGAAGCTGCTGGGCCTGCGCCAGCATCCGCTCCATGGCTTCGCGGCGGGCTTCGGTGAGCAGCTCGGTGTAGCCGTGCAGTTCGCCGCCGACGAGGTTTTTGAAGCCCGCGGCGATGTCGCGGCCCAGATGCTTGGCGCGCACCGTGTTGCCTTGCACGATGCCCTTCACCTGCACGATTCGCATGCCCGGCAGGGTTTCGGTATTCACGACGATCATGGCTGGATTCCTCGGCCGCGCGATGGCGCGTCGGCTGGCCCTCTATTGAGGATAGTTCTAGAAGGCTTTCGAGTGCCCGCAAGCTGGGGAAAGGCCCGTTCAGGATTCGGGCCGTTTACGCCGCAACGTTTGGGAGAAGGGGGACGGTTCGGGCGCCTGGGCCGCACGGCCTTTCCAGGCCATCAAGTACAGCGTCAGGACACTCGCGAGCGGCAGGGTCAGCGCCGCCACCGCAACGATTCCGGCTATTTGTACGGCCAAGCGCGCACCGCGGCCTCCGGTCCGCCCCGCCCAGACGCCGAATGCGCCCAAGGCGCTCCACGTGCCCAGCAACGCCACCGCCAGCAGGTAAATCCCGAAGCCCAGCAGCGCCAGCGGCTCTCCCGCTTCGATCGCCGCGCGCCAGCGGATGGCTTGGGCCTGCATGAGCACGATCGGCGCCGCAAGCCCCGCTCCGGCCGCCATGCCCCAGAGCAGAAAGATCGAGTATTGAAGCCGCGGGACAGGCATGGCGTTTACAACTCCGGCAGGCGGAAGCTGTCTCCGGTATCGGCGATCCACTGCGCCAGGCGATCCTGAAGACGTTTGCGTTCGGCGCGGAAGACGGTGTTGTGCGCCAGATTCACCAGTTCGTACGGATCTTCGTTGAGGTGGAACAGAAGCCAGGGCTGGCCCTCGAGGCAGACGTACTTCCAGCCGTCTTTGGTGACAAGCCCGCGCCAGGGGCGGTCGGTGCTGTTGCCGTGCATGGTGGGCCGGCAGAGCTGCAGATAAGCCGAATCGGGGTCGTGCTTCACTTCGCGCCCGCGGATGTAATGCCCCGAGTAGTCGGTCCCGGCCATCCAGTCGGGCGGATCGATGCCGCAGAGGCCCAGGCTGGTCGGCGCGATATCGACGTGGTTCACCGGGAGCGGGCGGCGGCCCGAATTGAAGCGGTAGCGCGGGCGGACGCCCGAAATAACGAACGGGACGCGGATGCTCTCTTCGTAGGGGTTCGTCTTCCGGAACATCCCGTGGCTGCCGTGCATGTCGCCGTGGTCGCTGAAGAAGATCACGTGGGTGTCGTCGCCCAGTCCCGAAGCTTCCAGCGCGGCCAGGATGCGCCCGAGGTTCCAGTCGAGGTTCTCGATCATCGCGCAGTAGCCGGCGAATTCGCGCCGCGCCTGTTGAACGACACGCGGGATATCCGGGACGTTGGGCCGGAGTTGGACGCTCGCGGCGCTGTGCCGGCGCATCCATTCTTCCGGCGCGACGTAGGGATCGTGCGGCGGCTGAACCGAGAGGGCCGCGAAGAAGGGCTGCCCTGCGCCCGAACGATAGCCTTGCGCGCGTTCCTTGAGGTGCGCGATGAACAGATCGGTCAGCGCGTCGGTCTCGTAGCCCGGCAGGCGGTACTGAAACGCGCCGGATCCCTCGCCGCCGTGGACCCAGCAGTCGAACTGGCTGTTGTTGTTCTCGTAGCCGGCCCAGGTATCGAATCCGCCGCGGCGTTCGGGCGGGACGATATGCAGCCCGGCTCGTCCGCCGCGTTCCTTGTAGCCGTCGACGTGCCACTTGCCGAAGTACCCGGTGTGATACCCCGCGGCCTTGAAGGCGTGCGCGACGGTGCGCCGATCGGTGGGCATCGCGTCCTCGTGGCCCGGAACGCAACGGTGCGGATACTGGCTGCTCAGGAGCGACCCGCGAAACGGGCAGCACAGCGGCGTCCCGGCGACGGCCTGCGTGGCGACGAGTCCCTCCGAAGCCAAGCGGTCGAAGGTGGGCGTACGCAGATTGGGGTCGCCCATGTGGCCCTGGGATTGGGCGCGGTGCTGGTCGCCGAAGACCCAGATGACGTTGGGGCGTCGCGCGGCGGGTGCATTCATGCGTGAGGCTCCGGGTAGGTGAAGAGCAATTAGTTTACCCCAAACGGAGACGCCAGATCATACGTTACGGGAAGGATGGCGTGCATGGGCACACGGCGATTGCGGGGCGCCGGTCAGGCGATTTCCGCACGGTTTGCTGTACGCGATGGAGCTCGACACGATTCAGGTGCTTGCCGTGATGCATCCGCACCGTGCCCCAGGTTATTGGCAAAACCGGCTTCCGTAATCAGGTGGAGGCGACAGCAAATAAAGCGGCCGCACCCGGTTGGGGTGCGGCCGTTGAATGCGTTGCCATCGCGAGCGGACCGTTTAGCCCAAGCGCTTGTTCACTTCGTCCCAGTTCACCACGTTCCACCACGCCGCGATGTAGTCGGGGCGGCGGTTCTGGTAGTTGAGGTAGTAGGCGTGTTCCCACACGTCCAGGCCCAGCAGCGGCGTATGCCCCTGCATGATCGGGCTGTCCTGGTTGGCGGTGCTGTAGACTTCGACTTTACCGTCCTTGTTCTTCACCAGCCACGCCCAGCCGCTGCCGAAGCGGGTGGTTCCGGCGGCGGCGAATTTTTCCTTGAAGGCGTCGAAGCCGCCGAAGGTGCTCTTGATCGCGTCGCCCACCTTGCCGGTGGCCGGGCCGCCCTTGCCGGGCGCCATGATTTCCCAGAACAGCGCATGGTTGGCGTGCCCGCCGGCGTTGTTGATCACGCCCTGCTTCTTGTCGGCCGGGAGCTTATCGGTGTTCTTCAGGATCTCTTCCACCGACTTGTTGGCGAACTCCGTCCCCTCCAGCAGCTTGTTGGCGTTGGTGATGTACGCCTGGTGGTGCTTGCCGTGGTGGATCTCCATCGTCCGCGCGTCGATGTGCGGCTCCAGCGCGTTGAGGGCGTAAGGCAGCTTGGGTAGTTCGAAAGCCATGACGAGGTACCTCCTAAAAAGGGTTAAGCGCAAAAGACCTCATGAAAGTGCGAAAGCGTACCTTCGGCGTCCACTCTTACCGGTCCCTGGGTCCGGTTCAACTCAAGATTACGGAAAGCGCTGTAAAGCCTTGGCTTGTGAAAGTTTGTAAAGTCACGCCTCGGGCTTCTGGTAGGCCGCGATCAGATGCGTCGGCCAGAACCAGGGGATCTTGCGCAGCAGGAGCGGTTTGGGCAGCTTCGCGGCGCATTCGTGGAGCAGCCTCGCGTCGAAGTGATGCAGGTGGTACTCGCTGTTATAGACGTGTTCGTCGGGCGAGCCGTCGCCGAGCAGGACCGGGCCGAGGCCCAGCTTGCGGGCGATCCGGATGCCCCTCTCGATGGTCACTTCGTACGAAACGCTCAACACCAGCCGCCCGCCCGGCTTGAGTACGCGGAAGGATTCTTCAAGCACCTTCTCGGGACGCAGGACATGGCTGAGGACCGAGCTGCAGAGCACGCGGTCGAAGGTGGCGTCGGCGTATGGAAGCTGTTCGGCGTCGGCATGGACGATGCGCGCCTGATCGCCCAACCGCTGGCGGGCCCGGCCGACCATTTTCTTGGAGAGGTCCAGTCCGTGGCGCGCGCCGGCATCCACTTGTAGGAGCAGATTCCCGGCCCCGCAACCGACATCGAGCAGCGCGTGATCGCGGTCGGCCTTCAAAAGCCGCAGCACCGCTCGGACGCGCCGGGATTCCATCCAGCGCACCACCGTGCGGGGATGATCGTGGAAGCGTTCGGGGTCGTGGCGAGCGACCATCTGCTCGTTCCACTCCGCGAATCGTTCGGGCATAGAGATCTGGTCGTGCATGGCGCCGTTTGATCCGCTCCCGCTGGTTGCATCGAAGGGGGCACAGGGTAACGCAAGCGGCTCCGAATGGAAAGCGCGCCGGGAAGGCCCTGTTCTTATTCGGGGAACGCTTGACGAGGTGCGCTCGATGCATGAACATAACTCGAATCACGGCAGGCGGTTTCAGCTAAAAGCGTGCCGCTTGTCCAAGCAGCGTGGAGCGCCGTGGACGCGCCAACCCATTCGGGGTCCGATCCCGCCTTGCAGCCCGAGCCCGCTTCTCCCGGAGATGCGGCGGGTGACGCTGCGCCCGCGCCGAATCCGCACGACGCCGACGATCACGCCGATCCGCTGGGCATCGACGCGGAAGACGGCGGTAAGCCGTCCCCGCTTCCGCGGCCCGCGCGCCCGCAGGAACCCGTGCAGATCAACAGTTCGGCCGTCCTCGCCGCGGTGGACGATCTGCCGCTGGCCGAAGAAGTCGAACTGAAGGATATGCCCGACGAGGAACTGATGAAGTTCTGTCAGGAAGGCGACGAAGTGGCTTTCAACGAACTCTTCGCGCGCTACCAGGGTCCGGCGCTTTCGTTCATCTTCCGCATGATCGGCGACCGCGCGCGCACCGAGGCGCTGGGGCAGGAAGCGTTCTTGCGCATTTTCAAAGACGCCAAGAGCTACCAGCATCCGCGCAGCTTCGCGACGTGGTTCTATACGATCGTCCGCAACCTTTGCAAAAACGAGCTGCGCTGGCGTTCGCGGCATCCCACGGTCTCGATCGAAGAGAACGTGGACCGCAGCGGATCGGGCGAAGGCACGGGCCTGCAGATCGGCGACAACCTGCGCGCCAAGACGATGGACCCGCTCGAGAAACTCGTCGGCGACGAACTGGTCACGAAGCTGCGCGACGGCTTGGAAAGCTTGCCCGACGTGGAGCGTGAAATTCTGATCCTGAACCGGTTCCAGGGTCTCAAGTACCGCGAGATCGCGGAGGTGGTGGGATTGCCGGTGGGCACGGTGCGCAGCCGGATTCACACGGCGTTGGAACGGCTTAGAAAACAGGTGAAAGACTACATTTGAGCCGAGTTAGGCCGGATGAAGCGGAATCCTCGTCCCAGCGAGGGTGTACATAACCAGGAGGAGGGGCCCTTCGGGGCCGCGCCGCGCGGCCGGGAAGCACCCGGCGGGCGGCGGAGCTGAAGCATGAATTGCGAACAGTGCCAAGAAAAGCTGCCGGACTTCCTGCTCGACGAATTGCCTGAGCATCAGGCGATTAGCGTGCAGGAGCATCTGTTGCATTGCGCCGTCTGCATGGCTCGCTACCGCGAGCTAAAGGGCACGGGCAAGGCGATGGAAGCCATTCCCGAATACCGCAACGTCAGCCCCACCGATCAGTTTAAGGAGACGGTTCAGACGGCCGCACGGGTGGAATCGCAGAAGATCATCGAGACGCTGCCGGCCGAAAAACGCGAACGGCTGCGCAAGCGCCAGGCCGCTCAACTGGCCAAGATGGGCGCGTCTTCCACGCTGGCCACGCATCGCCAAGCCTCGCCGTGGTCCGGCGCGGTGCTGGCGATCCTGGTCATCGGGATCGCGGTGGCAAGCATGATCCTCCTGTACCCGGGCGGGCCGACGCGCACGCCGCCGCTCGAACTGGGTTCGCTGGACCGGGCGGTGGGCGAGGTACAGCAGTTCTACGCCAAGGCCGGGCAATCCTGGTCGCAGGTGCAGGCAGGGAAGGTGGTGCAGACCTACGACGAATTCGCGACGCGCGACGACGGCTGCGCGCGCTTCGCACTCAACGGCGGCGGCGCGGTGCTGCTGGGGCCGCTGACCGAGGTCAAATTCCGCCCGCACGAGCCCGAGAAGCAGGAACTGCTGATCCAGCTCACCAAGGGCGATTTAGGGCTCGAACGCCCGCTCAGCGGATCCGCCGGCGCTGGCCAAGGCCCGCGCGAGTGGCAGATCGCGACGAAGTCGGCCGCGATCCTTCCGCGCCCCGGCGCTCGGCTGTATGTAAAGGTCGAAGACCGGGCCGAAGGCGAAGCCGTGACGGTTCGCGCCATCAAGGGCCAGCTCTCGGTCTCCATCGACGGAGGAGCGCCCATTGCTGTGGATGGCGGGCAGGAACTGGCCTGGATTGAAGGCGGTTCGGCGCCGGCTCCGAAAGACGGCTCGTTGCAGCCGCCGGCTTGGCGCGTGGACCTGCTAGGCGCCGAAGAACTGGCCCGCTACCTGGCCGCGCCGATCAAGGTGCTGAAGCGGCGGCCCAACGGCCTGGAAGTCGAACTGACCTACGGCTTCAAAGCCGCCGGGAGTCTGCGGGACTGGAAGCCCGCTCAGGGAGAGCGTCGGCTCGTGGCGCTTTCCAACGGAGGCATCTCGGTCCCGACCGAAGCGCGCTTCGGGCTCGACGCGCCGCTGGATGCGCCGCTCACGATCGAGATGATCGTGCGCAAGGATACGCCCAAGGAAGCGTCTTTTGCCTTCGGCGCGCTGGACGGGGACGACAGCCGCGTCAGCGTCGATCTGGGGCGCGAGGCGCTGCTGCAGATCGTCAAGGGTTCGCAGCGCCTGCGCGCGGCGCACGTGCCCTATCGGAAGCTGCCTGCCGAAAACGAGAAGCTGATCCTGAGTGTGATCCCCGAAGGCGCCGAGACGAAAGCGATCCTGCAGTGCAACGACCAGAAGACGCGCGATCTGGCGCTGGCGCCCGAACTGCTTCGTCCGGGCAAGGTCTGGCTCAGCGCGCTCGACGAAGGTCTCGTGCTCGAAGGGCTGACCGTCAGAGGCGTCCTGCCGCGCGCGTGGCTGCTGGAGCGCCTAGCAGAGGAATAGCCGGCGGCAAAGGGTTCAGTCCGGCGCTACCTCTCCGGTCTTGGCGGTTTCGGCGGCGCCGGGCTTCTTTTCCTTGTAGCCTTCCGGCACCTGGAACAGGTCTCCGGCCAGCTTGCGCCGTTCGACCGATTCGACCTTCACGACCTGCGTCTTCAGCGTGCCGCCGGCGGCCAGGTCCAGTTCGAGCTTCATCGGCAGGCGGCGGAAAACGCTCTTGTTCTCGCGCAGGAACTGCGCCATCTTCGGCCCGATGATCTGCAGCAGATACAATACCTCCGCGTTGTCGTAAGGCACTTCAAGGTCCGGGTGCAGCCAAGTGGCCAGCGGGACGTAGGCGGGATCGCGCTCGTCGACGATCCGCACCGCTTCGGCTTTGACGCCCAGCACTTCCAGTTCGGCCAAGTCCTTGGGTCGCTCGACTTTGTACGCGCGCTGGTCGTCCAGCAACGCGCGGTACAGACGCTGGGTCTGTTCGCGCTGCTTGCCTTCGGGGAGCGCCTCCAGATCTTCGCGGATCTTCTGCTTGCGCTTCTCGATCCGCTCTTTGCGGCCGTCGAAAGATTCGGTGAGCTTGTTCAGCTTCTCGTGATCGAGGTTGACGATCTGGCGGGCCTTGAAATCGATCAGATAGCTTTCGGTGGGCTGCTTGCTGGGACCGGCGTACTCGTCGATACGCACCGCATCGGCCGTGAGGTAGAGCTTCTGGCGGATGTCCTTCGCTTCGACGCCGTCTTTCTCTTGCCGGACGATGGAATAGTCCTGCTCGACGTACATGACCGAGTCTGCCGCGGCGGCCATGCCCAGCGTCGCCAGCACCATGGCCATCAAAATGGAGAACCGCTTGCATGCACCTGCCATTTCAGCTTCCCTTCTCTCGCTTTTGAATCGGATGAAACAAACGCAAGGCACCGAGTAGGACGAAGCCCGAATCGACCTCTTCAGAGGACTTAACAGTCTCGGCCATGCAGGCTACCATTCTTGCACGAATTGTAGCTTCTCGTAACGAAAAAGAGTGCACAGTTGGATTGGACGGGCTATAGTGATGCAAGGTATATTTACCATCTTATACCATTAGGTACGTTAATCTTTTGGGACGCGTACGGAGGAGTGCGCGAATCATGCCCTTCCGCGTGCTGATCGTCGACGACGAACCCGATCTGGCCAGCTTGATGTGTGCGTTCTTGGCAGACATGAATTGCGTGCCTGAAGCCGTGCATGAGGCCGAAGCAGCTTACGCGTGGTGCCGTAAACAAACACCGGATTTGGTCTTCCTCGATATGCACTTGGGCGATCAGGAAGGCTTGGCGGTTTTCCGCCAGTTGCGCGCCCTGGTGCCTCGTCTGCCGGTGGTGGTTATCAGCGGTATGGACGGCGAAGATGAACTGGCCGCCAGCGGCATCCAGCAGCCGCACTTGTTCTTACAGAAGCCTTTCGGTCCCGTGGAAATCAAGACCGCGCTCGACCGCCTCCTTCCGCCGGCATCCCAAAGCAAGGCTCACGGCGCCGGAAGCTAAGCTCCAGCCTGTGGGATGCTCCAATCCTCGTTCACAGACACAACGCCAGACGGAGGTCGTTTTCGCCATGCCGTAGCTGCCGTAATAGTACGATTTTTCATTTGCAGCGATTCCATAATCTCTATCAATAAAATGACTTAGGCGAATACCGCAAGGTCTTCGTGGATGTCTTACCGCACCTCAAGACGTTATCTCGTGCGATTGGTCCGACCCTTGCATTTCCACCATTGGCAGGCAGGAAATTTCCGAATCGGCGGAAGGATTTAACGCTGATCGACGGAGGATACGCACATGCGCCTGAACGCTTGCAGGATTTGGGAGACGGTTCGAATGGTGGAAGGGCGCGAGGCGCAGTTCGCGGATCGATTCTTTAAGTCCTTGAGCATCGAACGGCCGAGCTTATTCCGCAAGGTGGCGAACTGGTCGAAGGAAGACCGGCACGATCTGCTGGTGACGTACCTCAATGCGCTGCTGCGGCCGATGGCGACTCCGGGGACGCTGGTGTTGACGGTCAAGGCGATGCGGCGGATGGCGGATGAGGCGGGGATGGGCGATGAGGATATGAGTGCGCTGCACCATGCGTTGGAAGGCGCGGTTGGCGAGACCGTCGGGCACCTTATGGATACTGAACATAAGCAGGCTTGGAGTGAGGGTTTACAGATCGTCATGGACCTCTTGAACGCTGAGCAAATGGCGCTGCCGCTGGCTTCGTAATCTTCTCATTTTGATTCCCTAACATGGCACGGGTGGCGCGGGCTGGGGATAGGCCGCTTCGCGGCCAGTTATTTTCCGCACCAACTCTTTTTTCACTCTCAGGTTAGCGCGCGCGGGTTCCGATACCGAACAGGTACGCCAAAGGAGGGGCTGACGAGCCCTAACGTGGCGTCCAACGAACCCGATGCCGAGCGCCACTTCCAACCCCTCGCGGCTCCTGCCGCTCCTGCTGGCAACGTCGCTGGCCATGCTCCTGGTGCCTCAAGCCCAGGTGCTGACCCTGCGCAGCCACGCGCTTTCGGCGTTAAGCCCCTTGCTGACATTTTTCCACGATGCGACGCGCGGCTTGAACGCGCCGCCGGCGGCTTCGGCGGAAGCGCCGAACTCGTCCTCTGCGGCGGGCGTTCCCGATGCGCGGGTGCGGGATCTGGAAATCCGTTGCGCGCGGCTGGCCGACGAGAACGCGCGCTTGCAGGCGATGCTGGCGGCGGCGGGCTTCGGACAAGCTCGAGCGCCGCGAGGCGTGGCGGCGCGGGTGATCGCGCGCGAAGGGCGTTCGGGCAGCACGCTGTGGGGGCTCGATCAGGGCAGCGCCGAGGGCGTGGCCGTGGGCGCGGGCGTGCTGTACGGCGGGATGGCGCTGGGCCGGATCGTCTCGGTGGGTCCGCACGCGAGTTGTGTGGCTCCGCTGGCGCACGAAGGTTTGCGCCTGCCGGCGCGCTTGGCCGAATGCCAGGCCGAAGGGGTGTTGCAGGGCGGCGCCGACGAGTGGGGCCGGCCGCGCTGCCGCTTGCGCCTGGTGGCGTCCGAACTGCGCGCGCGGGTGGGCGAGGCGGTGGTGACCACCGGGCGCGAAGCGGGTTTCCCGCCGAGTTGCTTTCTGGGTCAGGTGACGGCGCTGCGGCGTTTGAGCGAGATGGAGTGGGAACTGGACGTCCAGCCGGCGTGGCCGGAACGGGCGATCGAGGCGGTGGTCGTGTACCGGCCCGAGGCGGCGGAGATTCCGTGGCCGGCGGAGCGGAAGCGATAGGCGGACACGAGATGCGGGTTTTCGGCGTACTCAGCGCGATCTGGCTGGCGGTGGCGGTGGTGCAGCAGACGGTGCTGCCGGTATTCCTGCCGGCGGCGTGGCGGCCGGACGTGGCGCTGGCGGCGGGCATGGCTTCGCTGGCGTTTCTGCCGGCGCGGACGGGATTGCTGTTCGTCTTCGCGCTGGGCGTGCAATCGGATCTGCTGGCTTCGCCGCGCTTGGGCGCGCTGACGGTCTGCTATCTCTTCGCGGCGTGGCTGGTGCGGCTTCCGGAGCGCGACCTGATCCGCGGCGGCCCTTGGAGCGCGTGGCTGGCGGCGGCGGCGGGAACGTTCTTCGCGTACGGGGCGTATGCGTTCGTCGGCGCGCTGGCGGGCGAGACGTGGTTCGTGGCCGAGGGCTTCGAGCGCGCGTTTCAGCACACGTTGGCGGCGCTGGGCGCGGGCGGCGTGGCGGCGTTCGCATTGGCCGAGTTGTACGCCTGGACGGGGCTGCTGGGTCCTGGCGCGCTGCAGCGGCGGCGGCCGGACGATTTCGGGCGGCCGTATTTGCGGCAGGCGTAAACGCATTTCGGATTGCACGGCGCGCGGCAAGGGCGGCTTACGGGGTTTCTGGCGGCTGAACGGCAGGCCGGTCGGATGGCGGCAAACCAGGATTAGGCGGGCGGCATGTTTCGGTTTCGGGTCCACGTGTTGAGCGCGCTGCTGATCGCCGCCTTCGGGCTGGTGCTGGGGCGGTTGGCGCAGTTGCAACTCGTGCGGCACGAGGTCTATCTCGCCGCGCGGGCGCACCAGACGCGGCCGCAGGTCGAGGCGCGTGCGCCGAAGCGCGGATCGATCCTGGACCGCGACGGGCGGGTGCTGGCCGCCGATGTGCCGAGCTTCGATCTGGCCGTGCGCGCCGACAAGCTTCCGTTCGAACGCGTGACGCTGAACGAGATTCGCGCCGCCCGGCGCCAGGCGCGAACGCCCGACGAACTGGCGCGTGCGTTCGCCGCTTTGGAGGCGCGATTGGCGGGCGAAGGGTGGACGCGGGCGCTGGCGGCGCGGATCGGACGCGCGCCGGAAGAACTGGCGCAGGGGCTTTTGCGTGCGCTGGACCGCGTGGCGCGGGGCTGGGAGCGCGCAACGACGCCGGTGCCTTTCGCGAGCGGGATCGACGCGGCAGTCTGGAACGCGCTGCGCGCGGCGCAGGAAGACGCGTTCTTCGCCCAGGCGGCGCAAGGGGTGCCGGCCGCGGCGAGTCTGACGGCGCCGGTGCGCGAAGCGGCGCCGGGTCCGTATTTCGCCGGCTTGACGTGCCTCACGTCGGTCCGCCGGGCGTATCCGCACGGTACGTTCCTGGCGCACGTGCTGGGGACGCTGGGCGAGTTGCACCCGGATCAGCTCGAGCAACTGCGCGCGCGCGGGGTGCTGGTGGACCGGTTGGAAGACCGGGAGCGGATCTGGTCGGAAACGCTGGGGGCATGGCCGGTGGAGCACCGCCGTCAGGCCGCGGCGCTTTTGGGCGCCGATCCTGCGACGCTGAGCGTTCCGGCGCTGCTGTCGGTGCTGCGTGGTTTGGACGATGCGGGCCGTCGGGCGGCGCGGGCGCTGGGCTTGGGCGACGCGCTGCGCTGGAGCGACGCGCCGCCGCGGGTGGCGCTGGGCGAGGCCGAACGTTTCTGGCTGGGCGAGGACTTGACGCAATCGCTGCGGCGGACGGCGCCGGCGGCGCTGCCCGATACGCGGATCGGCGAGAGCGGCGTGGAGGCTTGGCATAACCAGTTGCTGCGCGGCGAGAGCGGATTGAGCTTCCGGCTCGACGGACTCGAGGAAGCGCAGCGCGCGCTGCACCGCGATATCGCGGCGCGGCAGGGGGCGAATGTGCGCCTGACGATTTCCTCGGCGTGGCAGCGCGCGGCCGAAGAAGCGCTGGCTTCGCAGGGTCATCCGGGAGCGGTGGTGGTGCTGGATTGCCGTAGCGGCGAGGTTCTGGCGCTGGCGAGCGGCCCGGCGTTCGATCCGAATCTTTTTGCTCCGCCGCGCGAAGGCGCACCGCGGCAAGCGGCCTTGAAGGCGCTGCTGGAGGATGCGCGGCTGCCGTTGTTGAACCGCGCGGCCTCGGGGCAGTATCCGCTGGGCAGCGTGATGAAGGCGCTGGTGGCGGCGGCGGCGCTGGAACTGGGGCAGCTCGACCCGCACGCCGGCCTGTCCTGTCCGGGGCACGTGGACGAGGGCGGGCGGCGCTTTCATTGCGACGGGCGGCGGCCGCACGGGCTGGTCGATCTGGACCAGGCGCTGCGGCGGAGCTGCAACGTGTACTTCTACCGGCTGGGCGCGAAGGTGGGCGCGGAGGCTCTGGGCCGCTTTGCGTACGCGGCGGGGCTGGGCCGGCGGACGGAACTGGACCTGCCGGGCGAAGCGGGGGGCGCGTACCCCGACTCGGTGTGGCGCGCGCGGCATCTGCCGGGGCAGAGCTGGTCGCGCGGGAAGGATTTTCTGACGGCGATCGGGCAAGGCTACGTATCGGCGACGCCGCTGCAGGCGGCGGCGCTGATGGCGTGCCTGGCCAACGGCGGGCGTCCGGTGACGCCGCGGCTGTGGGCCGATGCGCCCGCCGAAGCGCCGGCGGCGCCGGTCTTCTCGGCGCAGACGGCCGCGCTGGTGCGGCGGGGCTTGGACGAAGCGGTGAACGTCGGGACGCCGGGCGCGATGGGCACGGCGTACAAAGCGTTTCATCAGGGCGTCGCGCCGCTGCCGGTGCGCGTGGCGGGCAAGACGGGGACGGCCGACGTGACCGACGAGCAGCCGCCGCATGCGTGGTTCGCGGGGTACGCTCCGGCGCACGCCCCGCAGGTGGCGTTCTGCGTCTTCGTGGAGCACGGCGGGCACGGCGGCGACGTGGCCGCACCGCTGGCGTACCGGATGCTGCGGGCGGTGTATGGGGGAGGCCGATAGGGCGATTGGGGATTTCGCTCATTGGCTTGCGCGCCGGTCCGCGTGATTGGGTTGTCTGGAGCGTGCATCTTTAATATTCGTGGCCATGGGAAGCAGGTTCGATGAATCAGGTCTGGCAGACGACGACGCATCGGGCGGCTCCGGTTTCGGTGCGGTGGCTGGACCATCTGGTCCGGCTGGACTGGTTTCTGCTGGGCTGCGTGGCGCTGATCGTGGCGCTGGGGACGGTGTTCATCGCGAGCGCCGGGGGCGGCGGGGCGTCGATCGGCTGGGGCTTGCTGTTGCGGCACGGCGCGTACGTGGCGCTGGGTCTGGCGGCGTTCGTGGCGGTGCAGCGGGCGGACTATCTGGTGCTGCTGCGCTGGTCGCCGGTGCTCTACGTGGTGCTGCTGGGGCTGCTGGTGGCGGTCCTGTTCACGCGGCCGATCAACGGGGCGCGGAGCTGGTTCAACCTGTACGTGGTCAACTTGCAGCCGTCGGAACTGATGAAGCCGGTGCTGGTGCTGGCGGTGGCGCATTACCTGATGTACCGCGAGAGCTACAAGCGGCTCTCGGGCCTGCTGATTCCGCTGGCGCTGTTCCTGGTGCCGATGGCGCTGATACTGCGGCAGCCGGATCTGGGCACGGCGATGGTGCTGGTGCCGATCGCGTTCGCGATGCTGTACGCGGCAGGCGCGAAGAAGACGGATCTGGCGCTGGTGAATCTGGCGGGGATCGCCGGCATGGTGGGCATGTGGTACTGGGTGATGAAGCCGTACCAGCAGCGGCGCATCCTGGCCTGGCTGGACCCCGAACAGTACCGGCACCACGAGGCTTGGCAGCTCTTGCAGTCGGAGATCGCGATCGGGAGCGGCGGGCTGTGGGGCACCGGCTGGAGCAGCGCTCACGCCAACGCGCAGCGCTTTCTGCCCGAGAAGCACACCGACTTCATCTTCGCGGTGATCGCCGAAGAGGGCGGCTTTCTGCTCGCCGGGCTCCTGCTGCTGCTCTTCCTGCTGCTCGCGCTGGCGGGCCTGCGCATCGCTCGGCGGGTGCGCGAACCGGCCGGGCGGCTGATCGCGGTGGGCGTCTCGGTCCTGATTGCCGGGCAAGCGCTGATCAACGCCGGCGTGGCCGTGGGCCTTTTGCCCACGACGGGCCTGACGCTTCCTCTGGTCTCCTACGGCGGGAGTTCGCTGATCAGCTCGTTCCTCTGCCTGGGCCTGCTGGCGAATGTAGGCGCAAAGCAGGAGGTGGTGTTGGCAGGGGAGGATTTCAGATGAGAGGGGAAGGCAAAGAGTAAAAGTAAATCGCGATCGAGGGCGTGGTATGCGTTGTGTGGTGCGTGATGCGTGGTGCTGATGGGCGAGGAGTGGTTGGTCGGTCTGCCGTTCTTAAATTACTTTTTGCCTCACCTGTCTCTCCCGCCTCACCTTTCCTCTCCGGCCCTCTCGCTTTAGCATGAATCGATGACTACTTTTCTGACGCTGACGCTTCATCCCGCGGTGGACCGGATCGTCGAGGTCGAGCGGCTGATCCCGGGCGCGCTGCTCGACGGGCGCTTGTTGAAGCGCGTGCCGGCGGGGAAGGGCGTGAATACGGCGCGGGTGCTGCGGCGGGTGCTGGGACCGCGGGCGAAGGTGCTGGCGGCGGCATGGCTGGGGACGAACGAGGTATCGCTGGCGGCGCGTTCGCTGGCGGCGGAGGGGATCGAGTTGGCGGTGGCGCGGCGGTCGTGTCCGACGCGGATCTGCACGACGTACTTGGAGCGTTTGGGCGGGCGCGAGACGCACGTGAAGGAATCGATGCCGGCGCCGAGCCGTACGGAATGCTCGGAGCTGCTGCATATGGCCGCACGCCTTCCGGTGGAACTGGGTTGCGCGGCCGTCTGCGGGTCGGCTCCGCCGCAAACCCCCGCGCGGACGCTGCGCGCGGTCCTGGCCGCGCTGCGCGCGCATGCGCGCGTCTTGCTCGCCGACACCAATGGCCCGCTGCTGGAATGGGCGTCGAAATCCGGCCTGGACGGGATCAAAGGGAACGCGCAGGAGATCGGGGCGCTCTTGAAGCTGCGCGGGCCGCTCGACCCGTCGAAGCGCGCGCACGCTCAGGCGCTGCGCGCGCTGCCGGCGCGGCGCGGCGGACCGAAGGCGGTGCTGGTGACGGCGAGTTCGGACGCGGCGTGGCTGGCGACGCGCGAAGGCTTGTGGCGCGCGAAGCCGCCGGTGCTGCCGACGTCGCGGCGCCGTTCGGCCACCGGGTGCGGCGATGCGGCGACGGCCGGGTGGATGTGGGCTTGGTCGCAGGGTTTGGAGCCGGACGAAGCGCTGCGCCTGGCCGTGGCTTGCGGGAGCGCAAAGTTCGCGAGCGCCGATCCGGGCGCCGTGGAGGTACGGTTGGCGCGGAGGTTGAGCGCGCAGATCGAGGTAAGGCGGGAGCAGTAAAAAGTAAAGAGTGAACGGTAACGACTCCTGGATGCGTTTAGTGCCGGGATTGCCGTGATCGTACTGCCGTATCCGTTACCGTTTACGGTTCACCGTTTACCGTACACCGCCTTTCGGAGTGCTCATGTCCGGCGTCCCGCTCGTCACGAAATCCGATCTGGTTCAGGCGTTGCAAGCGGCCGGCATCGAGCCGGGCGATACGCTGATGGCGCACAGTTCGCTCAAGAGTTTCGGGACGTTCGACGGCGGGCCGGAGGCGCTGATCGACGGGCTGCTGGAGGCGGCCGGGCCGGATGGGCACGTGGCGATGCCGACGTTGACGGCGACGTACGTGAACGTGCCCGGCGCGTCGGGGCTGGCGTTCCATAAGGGCCGAACGCCCTCGCGGGTGGGGGCGGTGACGGACGTGTTCTGGCGGCGGCCGGAGGCGGTGCGCAGCGGCGGGCTGACGCATTCGGTCGCGTGCATCGGTCCGAACGCGGCGGAGTGGATGGCGGCGCACGGTCCGGAGACGACGACGTTCGGCGACTGGGACGGCCCGTACGCGCAGTACGTGCGGGCTCAGGGAAGGCCGTCGAAGCTGGTATTTCTTGGGGTGACGCCGGTCTGCAACACGACGCTGCACGCGGTGGAAGAATGGCTGGGGCTGCCGTACCTGGCATCGGCCGTGGCGTTGCAGGAATTGGAAGACGGCCGGCAGGTGGCGGTTCCGGTGACGCACGCTCCGCTGGGCCCGCGGGGTTTCTATAAGATTCTCGACCGGCACCATGCGCAGATGGAGGCCACGGGGCGGATCCGGCGGGTTTCCTGCGGGCCGGCGACGGTGGCCGTTATGGACGCTCGAGCCTGCGTGGCCGAGACGATCCGGCAGGAATTAGCCTCCCCCGGCGCTTTATTACGAGATCGGCCGGATTGTGAGTTCTCCACTAAAGGTAGGGCCGCCTGTTTGACGATGCAGGATGAGCTTCGGGCCCGCGCGCAGGAAATCCGCGCGCGAGGCCTGAGCGAATAGCGAATTCTGCAAGCGGATCAGGCGGCCGGACGTGGGGAGCCGGCGCATCCGAAAAGTTACAGGCGGCGCGCCCCCCGCTCCGCCAGCCGATGGGAGGTTGTGCATGTTCGGGATCAAGCAAGTGGCGATGGCGTTGATGGCCGGCGGCGCGTTGCTGACGGCGACGGGCTGCGGGAAGCAGTCCCGCGCGGAACGCGCGTTGAACGAGAAGGACCGGATGATCCGGCAGCTCGAAGAGGACAAGGCGGTAACGGCTCAGCGCGAAGCGGAAGCGCGCGCGCTGGCCGCTCAAGCGACCGCTCAGAACGAGCTGCTCGGCAAGCAGGTGCACGCCGTGACGGTGCAGAACGCCCAGCAGACGGCGGCGCTGCGGCAGCAATTGACCAACATGCAGACGGATATGGCGGCGCTGCAGAAGAGGCTCGAAGCGGCCGGCGGTCCGGGCAGCGTTTCGGTGGTGGAAGGCGGCAGCAAGGAGCCGGGCGCGATCACGATCCGCGTGGCGAACACGGTGCTGTTCGATGCGGGCCGTGCGACGCTGAAGCCGGGCGCCGAACGGACGCTGGCGGAAGTGGCGAGCACGCTGAACGGGCAGTACGCGAACCACTATGTCCGCGTCGAAGGGCACACGGACAGCACTCCGATCGTGCGCGAGACGACGAAGAAGATGTTCAACGACAACATGGAGCTGTCGCAGTCGCGCAGCAAGGCGGTCTACGACTGGCTGATCGGCGGCGGCAAGGTCGGTTCGAGCCGGCTGTACACGGCGGGCTACGGCTACAGCCAGCCGGTGGTGTGGCCGGAGAAGAGCGCCGAAGACAAGGCCAAGAACCGGCGCGTGGACATCGTGATTCTGCCGAACAACGTGAAAGTGAACAAGGAACACCTGGCTTCGCGGTAAGGCCATCCTTTCCCGACCGCATAAGGAGCGGGCCTATTAAGGCCCGCTTTTTTTTTGGGACGGACGAGGCGGAAGTCTTGGCGGTTGCCGTGCGGAGGCCAACGGCTACCATTTCGCTGCGCTTCAATCTAATCCCTTCGAGGTGAACGGTCATGAAAGGCCAGGCGATCGGAATTGCGGTCACGGTGCTGGTGGTGATCGCGCTGGTGTGGGCGTTTTCGGGTCCGGCGCACAGCCCGAGTCCTCCGGGGGCGTTCTCGGCGGCGCTGATCACGCCGGGCGACGTGACGGACGGAGGCTGGTCGCAGAGCGCGTACACGGGGCTGAAGCAGATCGAGAAGGAACTGGGCGCGCGCGTGCAGAACGCAACGGCGCAGGCCTCGGGGCTGCCGTCGGCGCTGGACAGCCTGCGCACGTACCTGGGCGAAGGGACGAACGTGGTTTTCCTCCACGCAGGGGAATGGTGGCGCCCGCAGCTCGTGGAATTGGCGGGCAAGCATCCGAAGGCGCAGATCTTCGTGAGCGGTAACGACAAGGACGCGGAAGGGAACGTGGCGGGACTGCGCTTCGTGCTGGAAGATGCGTGCTACGTGCTGGGGTATCTCGCGGGGAAGCTGACGAAGAGCGGGGTGCTGGGCTGCGTGGGACCGAAGAAGCATCCGGTGATCGAGAGCACGTTCGAGGCGTTTGCGGCGGGGGCGAAGGAAGCGCGTCCGGACGCGGACGTGCGGATCGTCTGGACCGATTCGTGGGACGACGTGGCGAAGGCGAAAGAGCAGACGCTGGCGCTGATCGGGCAGAACGCGGATTTAATCTTCCACAATGCGAACAACGGCGCGCGGGGCGTCTTCGAAGCGGTGCAGGAGCACAAGGACAAGGGTGTGCTGGCTTTCGGGAGCAACGACGACCAGAACGCGCTCTTTCCGGAGACGATCCTCGCCAGCGCGGTGTTGGACATTCCCAAGACGTTTCTAGATGTGGCGGCGCAGGTGAAGGCGGGGAGCTTCGACGGGAAGACGCAGATTTTCGGCTTGCCCGAAGGCTACGTGTGGGTGGCGTTCAACCCGAAGCTGGACGCGAAGATCCCGGCGGAGACGAAGCAGGGGTGCGAGGCGCTGATCGCGAAGATCAAGTCGCGTGCGTTCGAAGTTCCGCGCAAATCGCTGAAGTAAGCGTCGTTCCGGCGCTCGTTCGTAGCGTTCAGCGCCCCGGGGACCAGCGGTATTCGAAGCGCGGGGTGGCTTGTTCGAGGAAGCCGCGCGCGTCGATCTGAACGCCGGTGTTGATCTCGACCTTCGGGCCGCGGGCTTCTCCGGCCAGGACTTCCATCAGCGTGGGGTCGCTGCGGTAGCGCACGACGGACGCCTGGGTGAGTCCCGCGCGCTGCAGGGTTTCGGCCAGCGCGTCTTCGAGATAGCCGACTTTATCCACGAGGCCTAAGTCCAGCGCCTGTTCGCCGGTGAAGATGCGGCCGTCGGCGACTTTGCGCACCGCGGTCTTGGCTTCCTCGAGGCCGGCGGGAATCGGGCCGCGCCCGGCGCGCCCGGTCGCCACGATGGTGACGAAGCGGTCGTACATGGCGTCGACGACGGATTGAATGATGGCGAGTTCCTCGACGGTCATCTCGCGCCCGCTGCTGAGGATATCCTTGTGGGGGCCGCTCTTGATGGGGCGGTCTTTGATGCCGAGCTTCTGCTCGAAGAGTTCCTGCATGTTCATGTGCCCGATGATCACGCCGATGGAACCGGTGATGCAGGTGGGCGAGGCGACGATGGCGTCGGCGGGGGCGGCGACGTAGTAGCCGCCGGAAGCGCACAAATCGCCGCAGTGGACGACGATCACCTTCCCGGCTTCCTTGGCCTTCTTGATCTCGTGGCAGATCTCGTCGCTGGCCGTGACGCCGCCGCCGGGCGAATCGACGCTGAGCAGGATGCCCTGTACGTCCGGATCTTCGGCGGCCTGCCGAACCTGCTTGATGACGCTTTGGACGATGGACGGCCCGCCGCCGAAGAGTCCGCCGCTGGGGACGTCCATGATCACGCCGTGCAGGTCGATCAGCGCGATCTTGTCGTCGCCCGAACCTTCGACGACGACTTCGCGCAGCTTGCGCTGCCCGCCCGCTTGAGCGCCGCCGGCTCCGGAGAGCACGCCGATGAAACCGACCAGCATCATTCCGCCCAAGCCGAAGACCACGAGCACGATCAGCGTGACCCACCAGCCGGTGTTGGATTTTTTGGGCGGTGGCGGTGGCGGAAAGGCCGGATAGCCGCCGTAGCCGAGCGGCGGCAAGGGCCCTTGCGGCGGTCGGCCGGCGGGCGGGACGGGCGTCGCCGGGCCGTAGCTGGTCGGGACGACTTCGCGGCGGTCGGGCAGCGGGGTCTGGCCGGGCGCGCCGAACTGGGTGGTGTCCTGGGTATCGCTCATGACGGATCCTCTTGCGGGCCGCACGTTTCGAAGCGGCAGTCTAACACGGCCGGCGTCCGGCGGCAGGTCGCGTTCGATGCCGCGTGGCGGCTGCTTCCCATAAAATGATACGCGGGGCAGGGGGAGTCTTTCGATGCGGGTAGGCTGTAAACGGCAAACCTCGAACGGCAAGAACCGAACAAACGTCAAAAGGCAAAACGGCCATCGGAAACCGGCGGCTCAAGCGGCGGTGCGGTCGCTTGGCATTTGCCGTTTCGACGTTTGTTTGGTTCTTGGCGTTTGCCCTTTGCCGCTTCGCAAACAACGGCAGTTGCCCTACGCGCCCAAAAACTGCTTCACGGCGTCGCGCTCTTCTTCCAGTTCTTTCGCGGTGGCCTTGAGCTTTTCCTGGGCGAAGGCGTCGAGCTTCAGGCCTTCGACGATCTTGTAGCCGCCGTTTCCATCACAGCGGACGGGGTAGCCGAACTGGAGCCCTTCGGGGACCCCGTACTCGCCGCGGCTGGGAACGGCGAGGCTGGTCCAGTCGTCGCCGGGGGTCTTGGCGCGGATCGAGTTGACCATGTCGATCAGCGCGTTGGCGGCGCTGCCGGCGCTGGAGGCTCCGCGGGCTTCGATCACCTTGGCGCCGCGCTGCTGGACGGTGGGGATGAAGGTCTCTTTCAACCAGGCTTCGTCGCCGATGACTTGGGGCGCGGGCTTCCCGCCGATGCGCGCGTTCCAGGCGTCGGGGAACTGGGTGGCGCTGTGGTTGCCCCAGATGGTCATGTTCGTGACGTCCTTCACCGCCACGCCGGCCTTCTTGGCGAGCTGCGCCTTGGCGCGGTTCTCGTCGAGGCGGGTCATGGCGAAGAAGCGTTCGGCGGGAACTTCCGGCGCCGAGAGGCGCGCGATCATGCAGTTGGTGTTGGCGGGGTTGCCGACGACGCAGACGCGGATGTCCTTCGCGGCATGCGCGGCGATGGCGCGGCCTTGGGGCCCGAAGATTTTGCCGTTGGTCTGGAGCAAGTCTTTGCGCTCCATCCCTTGCTTGCGCGGGAACGCTCCGACGAGCAGCGCCCAGGAACAGTCTTTGAAGGCCATGTTGGCATCGGTGGTGGTGACGATATCGCTCAGGAGCGGGAAGGCGCAGTCGTCGAGTTCCATGACGGTGCCCTGGAGGGCCTTCATGGCCGGTTCGATTTCGAGGAGTCGCAGGACGACGGGCTGGTCGGGTCCGAGAAGCTGTCCGGAGGCGATGCGGAAGATGAGTTGGTAGCCGATCTGGCCGCCGGCGCCGGTGATGGTGACGTGGAGCGGCTTCTTGGACGCGGACATGCGGAGAGTCTCCTTGCGCTGGATGCGTGCGAGTTGCTTTTAATGTAGGCGCCCGCGCCGCGTTGCCAAGGGCAGATGGGCGCAGGAGGCTGGTCTTCGAGCGGGAAGGCGCGCGCTTACAGGTGTGTTCAACCTGCCGGAGCGGCGGTACACTGTCCGCATGGCCGGCCGCTGGACTCGCCTCCGCCGCTTCACGCGCTTTTCGCTGCGTACGTTCGTGTTGTTGCTGCTCTTGCTCGGCGCGGCCGGGGCGCTGTGGCGGCAGTGGGAGCCTTGGGTGGAGGTGGCGGTGTTGGAGTTTGAAGCGCAGCCCATTAGCTCCGTTTCGTTTTCTCCGGATGGAAGCAAAATCCTTACGTTCAGCTACGGAGGATCGCTGTTTACGTCTAGTCCTGTAAAGGCTCCGAATATGATGCGAACTTGGAGTTCAAATGATTTTCGACCTTTGGCTCAAATGGAATGGGGTGAACATCCGGGAGATTCGGGAACGGCCGGTGGCCGATTCTCTCCTGATGGCAAATGGTTAGTCAGTGAGATGGTTGGGCATGTCCATCTCTGCCGGCTTTTTGATGCCGAAACTGGGGCTGATATTTTAGAGACGAACGCACAGAAGATTGAGTTTCTTCGCGCATCTTCTCTAGCGCTGGTTCATACCGAAGCAGGTTCTTGCTTTATCTACGATTTGGAGCAAGGTGTTCGTTGGGCTGAAATTGGGCACCCAAAAAGCATGATAACAACGGCGCATGCCACACCCAACGCCGAGTTCATAGTTACACTGGGTGACTCCATTCGACTCTTGAATGGCGTCATAGCCCCAAGAGTAGCCAGTTTATGTATATGGAATGCGAGATCTGGAAAGCTTGTACGCACACTTACGGACGAATTGAACCAATCGGTTTACTCACATTACCTGAGTTACGACGGAAAACTCGTTATTGGCGTCATGGAAGAGCAGAAAAAGACGGCAGTTTGGAAACTCGATACTGGGGAAAAAATAGCCGAATTCGAAGGCGTGCCCATTGATAGCAACCCACTGATTCCAAACTCATACCTGATTCTCATGAGACTAGAGGACTGGAAGTTTCGAGTTCTTGACCTTGCTAATGGCAAGGTAATAGCCCAACTTGCGGGGCATCCCTTATTCCCAAAACCTTTCACTAGTGATGGCAGGAAGTTGGTTATTTACGATCGAGATTGGGGAGGGCTAA
Organism: Planctomycetota bacterium; assembly: GCA_045863855.1. Classification (GTDB taxonomy): domain Bacteria; phylum Planctomycetota; class SZUA-567; order H5-PLA8; family H5-PLA8; genus H5-PLA8. The sequence goes on from BTVV01000021.1 coordinate 55,163, forward strand.
CAATCCTGAACCATCCCGAGTTCGTGCAAACCCCGCCTATTAAACCTATAGGTTCGTATGACTATTCGATCATCTCGCAAGACAACAAGTTCGTGACTTTGATCTGTTATAGAAGCCTGAGCCGTACGGAAGTACATATCTACAACTTGGAGCATGGGATGTACGTCATGGACTGTCGTGCAGATACTGCCATCATAACTAAGCTTGGGTATGCCGTAACATGCGCCGCGCATGGTAAGTATCCCATTCAAATCTGGAACCTGAATACACACTCCATCGCTTTTGAATTACCGCTAGGCACCTATAAGGCCATATCTGCCTCCCCAGACGGGCAACGTATTGCTTTCATTAGTCCCGACGGCACCGCCCGCGTCTGGGAACGCCGCCGCGATGAGGGAACGGCCGGGTTATTCGCCTTACCTTCACTATGGCTTACCGCCCTCTTCTTCACCGCTTTCTTCTGGAGTGCCTTCCGCGACGTTAAGGAATTAAAAAGTGCGTAGTTCGCGCCCGCGAGCCGCGTAGGCTTTCCTCAGCTTCGCTTCTCGCGCCGCGAAAGGACCGCTCATGTCCGCTCCCGCTTACGAACCCACGCGTTCCGAGGTGCTCGACGACGCCGGCGAGGCGCTCTACGCCGTCCAAACCCACGCGCACGGGCCGGCGGGAAAACTGCCGCTCACCGACGAGATGCTGCGCAACTGGGCCTCGGGCGATCTCTTCGGGCTCTCGCAGGACGCGGGGATGGGCTGGGATCCGGCGAAGCTGACGGGCAAGGCGTTCCTGATTCTCTCGACGGCGGGTGGCTTGCGCGGGGAGGACGGCACGCCGATCGCGCTGGGCTATCACACGGGGCATTGGGAAGTGGGGCTGCTGGCGCGCGCCGCGGCCGACGAGTTCAAGCGGCACGGTTCGGTTCCTTTCGCGGGCGCGGTGACCGATCCGTGCGACGGGCGCACGCAAGGCACGCCGGGGATGATGGACAGCCTGCCTTACCGCAACGACGCTTCCATCGTGCTGGGGCGGCTGATCCGTTCGCTGCCGACGCGTCGCGGCGTGCTGGGCGTGGCGACGTGCGACAAGGGGCTGCCGGCGATGATGATGGCGCTGGCGGGCGCGCACGATCTGCCCGTCGTGCTGGTGCCCGGCGGCGTGACGCTGCCGGCCACGAGCGGCGAAGACGCGGGCAAGGTCCAGACGATGGGCGCACGTTTCGCGCACGGGCTGATCACGCTGGAGCAGGCCGCCGATCTGGGCTGCCGAGCGTGCGCTTCGCCCGGCGGCGGCTGCCAGTTCCTGGGCACGGCGGCGACGTCGCAGGTGGTCGCCGAAGCGTTGGGCCTCACCTTGCCGCATGCGGCGCTGGCGCCGTCGGGGCAGCCGATCTGGCTCGACACGGCCGTCCGTTCGGCCCGGGCGCTCTTGCGGCTCGAAGCGCGCGGGATCACCTCGCGCGACCTGATCTCGTCCGGCGGCTGGCACAACGCGATGGCGGTGCACGCGGCTTTCGGCGGCTCGACGAACCTTTTATTGCATCTGCCCGCGATCGCGCATGCGGCGGGACTCCGGCGCCCCACGGTGGCCGACTGGAGCGCGATCAACCGGCGCATCCCGCGGCTGGTCGATGCGCTGCCCAATGGGCCGGTGGGGCATCCGACGATCCGCGTTTTCATGGCGGGGGGCGTACCGGAGGCGATGCTGCATCTGCGCCGCGCGGGGCTGCTGGAACTGAACGCGCTGACCGCGTCGGGCGAGACGCTGGGCACGGTGCTGGACTGGTGGGAGAAGAGCGCGCGGCGGCGGCGCTTGCGCGAAGAATTGTTCGCGCGCGACGGCGTGAAGCCCGAGGACGTGATCTACAGTCCCGAAAGCGCGCGGGCGATGGGGCTGACGAGCACCGTATCGTTCGTGCACGGGAACCTCGCACCGGAAGGCGCGATCATCAAGAGCACCTCGATCGATCCGAGCGTGGTGGACGCCGACGGGGTGTATCGGCACACGGGTCCGGCGCGGGTGTTTTTGAGCGAGCCGGCGGCGATCGCGGCGATCAAGGACGGGCGCATCCGGCCCGGGGACGTGATGGCGCTGATCTGCCGCGGCCCGCTGGGCAGCGGGATGGAAGAGACGTACCAGGTGACGAGCGCGCTGAAGCATCTTCCGTTCGGAAAGCACGTGGCGCTGATCACCGACGCGCGCTTCAGCGGAGTGAGCACCGGGGCGTGCGTGGGGCACGTGGGGCCTGAGGCGCTGGCAGGCGGCCCGATCGGGAAACTGCGCGAAGGCGATACGGTTTGCGTGATGGTGGACCGCAACTCGCTCGAGGGACGCGTGGACCTGGTCGGCGAGGCGGGGCGGAGTTTCGACGCGGACGAAGGCGCGCGGGTGCTGGCAGCTCGCGCGCCGCGCCCGGACCTGGCGCCCGAACCGGGTTTGCCGCAAGCGACGCGGCTGTGGGCGGCGCTGCAAGCGGCCAGCGGCGGGACTTGGGGCGGGTGCGTCTACGATACCGATACCATCGTGGACCTGCTGGCGGCCGGACTGCGCGCGCGGGGCGTATAGCAGGTTACCTTGCAGTACCTGCGGATTTTTTTGTGAACCAGCACGCCGTGCACGGCTTGTGCAATGCGCGGTGGGTCAGGTAGGGTGCGGGCATCGCTTGCGTTCGCATTCAGCCGATTCCGGGGAGCCCTTCGCCATGCGCATCGTGGACGCTCATATTCATGTGGATACCGACGACGATAAGGTGCTCGCGTTGTGCGACGAGCTGAACTTGAAGGTGTTGAACATCAGCGTGCCTTTGAACAACGAAGGCCGCTGGCGGAGCGTGCGGCAGGCGGCGTACCGCCGCGCCGCGTCCAAGCGGCCCGACGCGTCGGCGTGGGTGACGGGCTTCGATCTGCCGCGCTTCGGCGATCCGAAGTACGCGTCGAGTTGCATCGAACAGCTCGAGGCCGATTTCGCCGCCGGAGCCGTGGGCTGCAAGGCGTGGAAGAACATCGGCATGGAGGAGCTGAAGCCCGACGGGAGCTTCGTGCAGATCGACGACGCGATCTTCACGCCGATTTTCCGCTGGCTGGAAGAGCACGACAAGACGGTGCTGCTGCATATGGCCGAGCCGCTGGCGTGCTGGCGGCCGATTCGCGAAGGCAAGCCGCACGCGGGCTACTACAAGGCCAACCCGCAGTGGCACATGTACAACAAGCCCGAGTATCCGGCGCACGAAACGATCGTCGCGGCACGCGACCGGCTGGTGGAGCGGCACCCGAAGCTGCGCGTCGTCGGGGCGCATTTGGCCAGCCTGGAGTGGGACGTCGACGAGATGGCGCGGCGCTTCGAGCGCTATCCCAACTTCGCGGTGGACACCAGCGCGCGGCTGTGGGATCTGATCGAACAGCCGACCGAAAAAGTGCGTGCGTTCTTCCTGAAATACGCCGACCGGATCCTGCACGGGACGGACGTGATCGTGCGCGGCGATTTCGCCACGGCCACGCCGGAGCAACAGGCCGGACGGTTGAAGGATCTGCGCGACGAGACCGCGGTGTATCTGCGCTACTATTCGAGCGCCGAGCCGGTGACGTACCAGACGAGCACCGCGCGCGGACTGGGGCTGCCGGAGAAGGTGGTGGAGCAGGTGACGAAGACGAACGCTCGGCGCTGGTATCCGGGGCTGGGGTAGGGCTTACGCTTTGAACGAGCCGACCAGGGGCTTCAGATCCACGTAGCCTTCGGCTTTCAACCAGGCGTCCAGTTCGCCCGGCAGGCGGTTCAGGAAGTCGGGGTCTAGGTAGTTCGTCGTGCCGACCTGCACGGCGCAGGCTCCGACCATGAAGAATTCCAGCGCGTCTTCCAGCGAGCGGATTCCGCCGATGCCGACGACGGGGACGCCGGGGCAGGCGCGCGCGGCTTGCCAGACGCACCTCAGCGCCACGGGCTTGATCGCGGGGCCGCTGAGGCCGCCGGTCACGTTCGCGATGCGCGGGCGGCGGGTTTTCACGTCCACGGCCATGCCCAGGAGCGTGTTGATCAGGGAGAGCGCTTGCGCGCCGCCTTCGACCGCCGCGCGGGCGATTTCGGCGACGTCGGTCACGTTGGGCGAGAGCTTGGCCAGGAGTAGTTTCTTCGTCGTGGGCTTTAAAGCTTTGAAGAGCCGTTCGCAATCGGCGGCGTCGCTGGCGAAGCGGCAGCCGTGCTTCACATTCGGGCAGGAGATGTTGATCTCGAAGCCGTCCACGGCTTCGATGGGATCGAGGCGCGTGCAGATCTCGGCGTATTCCTCGACGGAGTTCCCGACGACGTTGACGAGTACTTTCGTTGGCAGCTTGGCGAGTTCGGGAACTTTCTTCTCGATGAAGACGTCGAGGCCGCAATTCTCGAGGCCGATGGCGTTGAGCATTCCGGCGGAGGTTTCCCAGATGCGCGGGGTGGGGTTGCCTTCGCGCGGCGCGACAGAGAGCGATTTGGTGACGACGGCGCCGAGGTTCGCGAGGTCCACGATGGGAGCGTATTCGCTGCCGTAGCCGAAGGTGCCGCTGGCGGCCATGAAGGGCGTGGCGAGGGTGAGGTTCCCTAGGCGGGTGGTCAGATCAGGCATGCGTGCAGCGTAGCCGGGCAGGCGGCCGCGGCGCAAGCGCCGGAGAGCCGGCGGCTTGTGCTTTACCCCTTTTCGTTCCGCGCCTACCATACCAGGCGTATTCAACCGATCGAGGGACGCACCCCGTGAGCCATCCGCCGCTTTCCGCCGGGCATCGCCAGCGTTTGGAGGAACTCGAGCGCCGCCGCGCCGTCGCGCGCGCCGGCGGTGGAGCCGAACGCGTGAAAGCTCAGCACGCCAAAGGCAAGCTGACCGCGCGCGAACGCATCGAAGCGCTGCTCGATCCGGGGTCCTTTCAGGAACTGGGCATGCTGGTGCAGCACCGCGCGACGGACTTCGGACTGGCGGACAAAGAATACCCCGGCGACGGCGTGGTCACCGGCTACGGCGCAATCGGCGGGCGGACGGTCTTCGTCTTCAGCCAGGATTTCACGGTGCTGGGCGGTTCGCTGGGCGAAGCGCACGCGGTGAAGATCTGCCGGATCATGGATCAGGCGCTGAAGGTGGGCGCTCCGGTGATCGGGCTGAACGACAGCGGCGGCGCGCGGATTCAGGAAGGGGTCGTGAGCCTCGGCGGGTACGCGGACATTTTCCTGCGCAACACGCTGGCGAGCGGCGTGGTCCCGCAGCTCAGCGTGATCTTGGGCCCCTGCGCGGGCGGCGCGGTCTATTCGCCGGCGATCACCGATTTCGTGCTGATGGTCGAAGGCACCAGCTACATGTTCGTGACCGGGCCGAACGTGGTGAAGACGGTGACGAACGAAGAGGTGAGCAGCGAAGACCTGGGCGGCGCGATCGCGCATGCATCGAAGAGCGGCGTGGCGCAGCTTACGGCGCCCAACGATCTTGCGGCGCTGCGCATGACGCGCGAACTGTTGATGTACCTGCCGCAGAACAACCAAGAGCGCCCGCCGCGGGTGGAGACGTCCGATCCGGCGGAGCGGACCGATGCGGCGCTGGACGTTTTGGTGCCGGAAGATCCCAAGAAGCCGTACGACATCCGGGCGGCGATCAAGAGCGTCGCGGACGAAGGACACTTCTTCGAGGTCGCTCCGCTGTACGCGCCCAACCTGGTGATCGGTTTTATCCGGCTCGACGGGGAGTCGATCGGAGTCGTGGCGAACCAGCCGGCGCATCTGGCCGGATGCTTGGACATCGACGGGAGCCTGAAAGGCGCGCGCTTCGTGCGGACGTGCGATTGCTTCAACATCCCGCTGCTGACCTTCGAGGATGTGCCGGGCTTTTTGCCGGGCGTGCGGCAGGAGCACGGGGGGATCATCAAGCACGGCGCGAAGCTGCTGTACGCTTACTGCGAGGCGACGGTTCCGAAGGTGACGGTGATCACGCGCAAAGCGTACGGCGGCGCGTACGACGTGATGAACAGCAAGCACATCCGCGGCGATTTGAATTACGCCTGGCCCACCGCCGAGATGGCGGTGATGGGCCCGAAGGGCGCCGTCGAGATTCTGTACCGCAAGGAGATCGCGGAGGCGAAAGACCCGAAGGCGAAGGCGGCGCAGTTCGAGGCCGAGTACACGCAGAAGTTCGCGAGTCCGTATGTGGCGGCGGCGCGGGGGTACGTCGACGAAGTGATCGAGGCGCGCCTGACGCGCCCGAAGCTGATCGCGGCCTTCCGGATGCTGGCGACCAAGCGCGATAAGAACCCGCCGAAGAAGCACGGGAATATACCGCTGTAGGGCGTTCGAGCCTGATCTTGCCTCCGCGCCACGCTTCAGGCATCATGCATAACTCATGCAACGCAACTTGAAGACGTGTCTTGGGCTGCTCTTGGCAGTGCTGCTCTCTTCGTGCGGCGCGATCAATCGGGCGCGCGGTCCGGTGCAGACGTCCGCCGCGGGCGCCGAACGCCGCCATGCCGGTCCGGCGTTTGCCTTCACGCATCGCGAAACCTGGCAGGTTACCGAGCAGCCCGGCGCCGAGGCCGGGGAGCACTCAGTTCAGGTCCAGGGTCCGGGCGGCTTTTTCGTCGAACTGCGGTCCTTGCAACGGACCGCGCATCAGGAAGGCCTTCCGCAACAGGTCGCCAAGGCCTTGAAGCAGGCGTATCCGAATCTCGAGTCGAAGCCGCTGCAGCGCGAGATCGGGAGGCATGACGCCGTGGGCTTGAGCTTCTCGTACATGACGCCGGAACGGCGCCTGAACGGCTGGGTCGTATCGCGCCGGCACGGCGAATCCGAGTTGTGCGTGCTCGCGCAATGGCCCGAAGGCGCGGCGCGCCCGCATGCCGAGGCGCTGGAAGACCTGCTCATCTCGGTGGAGTGGCCGCGCATAGCGCGGCAGACGGCAACCGCTCCATGAGCGCCGCCCGGTCGCTGCCCCGCCGGATCCTCATCGCCAACCGCGGCGAGATCGCCTTGCGCATCGCGCGCACCGCTCGCAGGCTGGGGCTCGAGCCCCTGGCTATTTTTTCCTCCGCCGACACGGGCCTGCCGCATCTGCGCTTCTGCACGCACGCGCTGGAACTGCCCGGCGACCCGCGGCAGGTCTATCTCGACGCGAAAGCCGTCCTGGCTGCCGCCAAGCGATTGAAAGCCGATGCGATCCATCCGGGCTACGGCTTCCTGGCCGAGAACAGCGATTTCGCCGAAGCCGCCGAGCGCGCGGGCTTCCAGTTCATCGGACCGTCGCCGGCGCAGTCGCGCGCGCTGGGCGACAAGCTTTCCGGACGCCGCGCCGCTCAGAAGGCCGGCGTGCCCACGGTACCGGGGACGCTGGAGCCGCTCGACGATCCCGTTGCCGCCGCGAAGATCGCGAAGGAGATCGGTTATCCGGTGCTGGTCAAGGCCAGTGCGGGCGGCGGCGGACGCGGCATGCGCGTTGTCGAGAACGAAGCGGGGCTGGCCGAAGCGCTGGACCGCGCGCGTTCCGAAGCGCAGTCGGCTTTCGGCGACGGGCGCGTCTTCCTCGAGAAGTATTTCAGCCGCGTGCGGCATGTGGAAATCCAGGTGCTGGGCGACGGCAAAGGGCATGCGGTCAGCCTGGGCGAGCGCGAGTGTTCGGTGCAGCGCCGGCACCAGAAGCTAATCGAAGAATCGCCGGCTCCCGCGCTGCCGCCGAAGGCCGCAAAGAAGATGGGGGCGCTGGCCGCGAAATTGGCCGCGAGCGTGAAGTACCGCGGCGCGGGGACGCTGGAGTTCCTGGTGCCCGCCGGCACGCAGGATTTTTACTTCATCGAAATGAACGCGCGGCTGCAAGTCGAGCATCCCGTCACCGAACTGTGCACGGGATTGGACCTGGTGGAAGAACAACTCCGTATCGCCGGCGGCTTGGGCTATTCGTTCGATCCGGAAAAGCTGCGCACCTACGGCCACGCGATCGAAGCGCGGATCATCGCCGAAGATCCGGACGCGGGCTTTCGGCCCGCGCTGGGGACGCTGGGCGTCGTGCAGTGGCCGGCCGGTCCGGGGATTCGCGTCGACGCGTGGGCCGAGGCCGGTCTTGAGGTAAGCCCATACTACGATTCGCTGCTGGGCAAGGTGCTCGCCTGGGGGCAGACGCGCGAAGAGGCGATCCAACGCCTGGCGCTGGCGCTGGACGAAACGGTCCTCGCGCCGGTGGCGCATACCGCGCCCTTCTTGCGCCGCCTAATCCTCGAACGTCCGTTCCGGTCGGGTGCGTACGACACAAGCCTGCTGGCCGGCCGCAAGGCCGAAGGGCCGGCCGATGCGCCGAGCGTGGACGCGGCGGTGCTGGCGGCGGCCGAACGGCTCTCGAGCGGCGGCCATGCGAACGTGCTTCCGCGACCCGTGCCGGGGCGCAGCTTGAGCGGTTGGCAGCAGGCCGATGCGGGGTGGTGCGAAGCATGAGCGAATCGTTCACTCTTCGCGCCGCCGACGGCGACACCTCGCGCTCGCGCGGTCTGGAACTGTCCGCTGCGGGACAGTTGAGCGTATCGGGCGAACGCGGCCGCGGGCAGGCGCTCCGAGTGCTGCGCCGGGATGCCAACGGGCTGCTCGTCGCGTTGTGGGGCGAACGGATCGTGCACGGCTATGTGCTGGGCGCGAACGGCGAGCTGGCGTTGTATGTCGACGGGCGCCTCGAGCGCGTGACGCTGAAGAGCGCCGCGGTGGATGCGATGGAGCAGGAAGTCGCGGGCGCGGGCGGCCATTCGGGCGTATTTGAACTGAAGAGTCCGATTCCGGGGCTAATCAAAAAGGTGGCGGTGCAGGCGGGCGACGAGGTGGCCGCCGGGCAGACGGTGGTGGTGCTGGAAGCGATGAAGATGGAGAACGAGATTCCCGCGCCGTACGCGGGGACCGTGAAGAGCGTGGACGTGCAACCGGGGCAGGCGGTGAACGCGGGCGCGTCGTTGGTGAAGATCGAGACGTGAGCGCGGCGGCGCACAGCGGCCGCGCCGCCGCGGCGAAGCGCATGCTGGTGCGCACGCGGCGGGTGACGTATGCGGCGCTGGCGGGAAGCTTCCTGTTTGCCGCGTTATCTCGGGCGGACTTGGCCTTTGCACTGCCCGCGGCCTTTGTCTCCCTGCTCGTCTTTGTCCTCGGTCTCATCTGCTGGATCGCTTCGGCGCTATTCGGATTACTGCAGTTCTCGCTGGCCTGGTTGCTTGCGGCGACGCTGGGCGTGGGATTCTGCGTATCGCTGCTGGTGGCCTTGCCCAACGAATTGAAATGGATCGGCTTGTTGGGGCTGGCCATGCTGGGCGTCGTGCTGCTGGATTGGTATCTACGCGATTACCTGGCGCGGCGGGAGCATGCGTTTTTGCGGGAGATCATCGAAGAAGCACGGTCGAAAAAGCCCGCGGACGCACCCGGGACCGGCCGCAAGGAGCCGACATGAACCTGACCTTCACCGACGAGCAGCAGGCCGCGCAGGAGACCGCGCGCGAGCTGGCCGAAAAGAAACTCATGCCGCTCGCCGCCAAGCTCGATGCGACCGAAGATTTCCCCGAAGCCGCCGTCGCGGAACTCGCCGAACTGGGTCTGCTGGGCATGATGACGCCCGAAAAGTACGGCGGCGCGGCGCTCGACACGGTGGGCTACGCGCTCTCGCTGATCGAGATCGCACGAGCCGACGCGAGTGTGGCGGTGACGCTGAGCGTCAACAATCTGGTGGCGGGCAGCATCGGCGAATGGGGCAGCGAAGCGCAGAAGGAACGCTACCTGCCGAAGCTCAACACGCCCGCCGGGCTCGGGGCCTTTGCGCTCACCGAACCGCACGCGGGCAGCGACGCGAAGGCGATCCGTACGCGTGCCGAACGCAAGGGCGATCATTACGTCCTCGACGGCGAAAAGACGTGGATCACCAACGCCACGCACGCGGGAACCTTCATTGTCATGGCCGTCACCGACCCGGCGGCGCGGGCGCGATCGATCAGCGCGTTTGTGGTCGAGGGCAAAGCGAAGGGCATGACGATCGGAAAAGCCGAGCCGAAGATGGGCCAGCGCGCGAGCCACAGTTGTCCGGTCTTCTTCAGCGGCTGCAAGGTGCCCGCCGAGAATATGCTGGGCCCGGAAGGCGCGGGGCTGAAGGTGGCGCTTAGTGCGCTGGACAGCGGGCGCATCGGCATTGCCAGCCTGAGCGTGGGAATCATCCAGGCGTGTTTGGACGAAATGGTGAGTTATGCGAAGGAGCGCCAAGCGTTCGGGAAGCCGATCGGCGATTTGCAGGCGATCCAGTGGATGATCGCGGACACGGCGGTGGATCTGGAAGCCGCGAAAGCGCTGACCCTGACGACGGCGTGCAAGAAAGCCGCCGGCGAGCCGGTCAGCGAACTGGCGGCGACGGCGAAGCTCTTCGCCAGCGAAGCGGCCAACCGCGCGGCGTACCGCGCGGTGCAAGTTTTCGGCGGGTACGGCTACAGCCGCGAGTACCGGGTCGAGCGCCTGTACCGCGACGCCCGGGTACTGACGCTGTACGAAGGCACCAGTGAGATTCAGCGCCTGGTGATCGCGCGAAGCCGGTTGAAGTAGCGAAAATTTAAGCCGGCGGCTTGCCCATAAACACGTTTGCGCCCGGCCACGGATTCCCGGCCAAGCGCCGCCAACTGTTGATCTGGCCTACGTGCGTCAGCGCGTCGGCAAGCGGTCCGTTGATCAGATACCAGAACGGAAGCTGCTCGCCCTTTCGGTCGATGCGGCAAGCGGCCAAGTCCGCGTCGCTCATGGCGAACGCCCGAGTCCTAAGCGCATCCAGGCGCGCGAGCGTCGCGGCGCGTAAGGCTTCCACATCACGCGGGGCAGGCGAGCCGTCGGATTTCGGACCGCCGAAGCCCGCGTCGGCGAAGGTTACCAACCCCAGCACGTGCTCCAGCAGCTTGCGCAGCGCCATGCAATCCGCGCCGGGCGAAAATTCCAAGTCGGCGTCGCGCAAGCCTTCGGTTGCCCAGCGGTAGCGAAAGCCCAAACCTTCGACCATCCGCGCGAGTACAGTTCCTGAACTTACGCTTTCGGGGGGCGTGGTGATATCGGCAAACGGCAGCGCCATGGCGGTGCTCCTGAAAAGGGTGTGCGTCAGGCGTTCGAATCGCCCAGCTTCGGACGCCATTCGGTTCCGCTGCCGCCCATCTTGTGCCCGAAGGCCTCAAGCCGGCCCTGAGCGTCGAAGCGTGCGAGGAGCGGTTCGCCGGACGGCGAGGCCGCTTCCACTTGCGCCGGATCCTCGGTGTAGGTGTAGCGCTTGTACTTCAAATAGCAGAGGTACGCGCGGCGGTGAGTAACTTCGAAATTCATCAGCACGCGCGTGAAGACGTCGGCCACGTGGCGGGGCGAATCGTCGAACTTCGTGCGCACTTGCGGTGCATCCAGCAACACGTAGGCCGCGCCGCCTTCGTAGGGAGCTCGGTAATACGCGTCGGCGCCCGACACGCCCGAGCTGACCAGCGCCATTGACGCGGCGCTGCGTTCTTCCAGGTCCACCAGCCCTTCTCGGAATTCCGGAATCTCGTGCTCCTGCCCGAATGCGCGTAGATTCTGCGCCGACCGCATCAGCTTGGGGTCCAGCGTCACGTTGGGGTTGCTCCAGACCCACAGCCACGAATGCGAAGTCTCGGACTCGCTGCCGAGCACCTGAACGGGAAAGCTGTGCTTGGTATCGAAGTACAGTTCGCCGGCGTCGAGGTTCAGCGCATAGCGGTCGATGCCGCCGACGAGTTCGAGGAGCGCGAGCTGGCGGTCCAGCGTCGCGCCGATGTGCTTCTCGAGCAGATCCTGGAAGGTGTACATGTGCGTGCCATTCGACCAAAGACCGCGGCGGCGGGCAAGTGAAGGCGCTATTCCGGCGGCGCGACGAAACGATTAAGCACGCCGATGGCAGAATCCACGGCGTTCAGCAGCGCGCCTTTCAGGCCGCCCGGGTCGGCGACTTCCTGCATCTCGCCGCGCTTTTTCAGATGCTGGCGGATGGTGTGGATCTCCTTCAGTTCCCCGCGGTCCAGCCACAGTCCGTGGCAACTCGCGCAGAAATCGATCTCGACCAGAGTTTGCGGATAATGGAAGGTGCGCAGCGGGTTTTGGCAGCGCGGGCAGGTGCGTTTGGAGCGCTTGGCGCTTAGCGGAGCCTGGAGCTGCTTGATCGCCACGCCCGAAACGATCTCCAGCTCTTTGGCGTCGAACCAGACGCCCTCGCAAGTGCGGCAAATGTCGAGCTTGGCCTTTTTGTCGCCGGCCTCGACTTCGCGCAGCGGTGGAATCTTGCAGATGGGGCAACGCATGGCGGCGGCCCTCCGTTAAGAGCCCGAGAGCAGGACGCGTTCGACCAGCACCGCGGCGAAGAGCACCAGACTGACCGCGCCGTTAAGCGTGAAGAAGGCCACGTTGACGCGCGAGAGGTCGTCGGGCTTCACGATCGCGTGTTCGTAGATCAGCAGACCGGCCACGATCGCCAAGGCTCCGAAATACCACGCACCCATGCCCGCGTAGACCCCCACGCCCATCAAGAACGCCATGGCCAGCACGTGGAGCGCCGACGAGAGTTTCAGCGCGGCGGCGATGCCGATGCGCTTGGGCAGCGAATGCAGCCGCGCGTCGCCGCGGTCGTGTTCGTAATCCTGGCAGGCGTAAATCAGGTCGAAGCCGGCAACCCAGCAGAGCACGCCCAGGCCCAGCAGGATGGGGAAGAGTTCGAAGGGCAGACCCCATGCGGCGCCGAGTCCGTCGAGCGGCGCGAGATCGCCACGGATCGCCAGATGCGCGCCCAGCGGCGCGAGCCCCAGCGAAACGCCGAGCCAGAAATGACACAGGCTGGTAAAGCGTTTGGCGTAGCTGTAGCCCAGCAGGATCGCGAGCACCGGTAGCGCCAGCGCGGCGCAGAGCGGATTCAGGAACCATGCGCCGGCCACGAAGACGGCCGAACAGACCGCGATAAACGCGAGCAGGAATTCCGGCGAGACCGCGCCGGTGACGGTCGGACGCGCTTGCGTGCGCGGATTCTCGGCATCGAAGCGCCGGTCGGCCCAGCGGTTGAATGCCATTGCCGCGCTGCGCCCGGAAACCATGCACAGGACGATCAGCGCGAATGCGCGCAGGCTGGGCCATTCGCCCGCCGCGACGAGCATCGCCACCAGCGCGAAGGGCAGCGCGAAGACGCTATGTGCGATCTTGATCGAATCGAAAAGAATGGCGAGGCGGGCAAACATGGCCGGTAGGGAACCTCTGCATCTGCATGCGAAACCGAAAAGCGCTACGCGTATGGCGTGAAACCTTCGCAGTCAGCGCATCTTTTACGTTTTACGTTGTGCCTTTTTCCCTTCACCCCAACGCGGACCCAACCCGTGCTCGACCCCTAAATGATCCAGCACGCGCGCGACGACGAAGTCCACGAGGTCGGCGATCGTCTGCGGCTTGCCGTAAAAGCCCGGTGCGGCGGGCATCACCGTCACGCCCAGCATCGCCAGCTTGGCGAGGTTCTCCAGGTGAATCGCGCTCAGCGGCGTTTCGCGCGGGACGAGCACCAGCGGGCGCTTTTCCTTCAACATCACCTCGGCCGCGCGTTCGATCAGGTCGCCGCCGACGCCGTGGGCCAGCTTGCCCGCGCATGCCATGCTGCACGGCACGATCGCCATCGCGCCGATACGGAAGCTTCCGCTGGCCGGCGCCGCCGCGACGTTCGCGTGATGATGGTAAACGAGCGGCGCGGCCTTCTTCAACCCCAGCGCGCGCGGATCGAAGCGCTCGAGGTTGACTTTCATATCGTGCTCCACTCGCAGCACCTTCGCCGCCGATTCGCTCAGCGTGAAGTGCACTTCCAGGCGTTCGACCTTGAGCAATTCTTCCAGCACACGCAGGCCGTACACCGCGCCGCTGGCGCCGGTCATGGCCAGGAGCACGCGCCGCGGGGCGACATCGGTCATCGCGCAAACTCCTGGAGGTTCGGATCACGGGCAGGTTGGGCGAGTGTTGCCGCCCCAAGCGTTTTCATCCATCCATTTTAGTGCACAAGTGGCTCGGCGGGCAACTCACCAGCCCGGCTGTGGAAGACGCCCACAGCGTGCTGAAACCCCACAACCTGGACGCCCGCCAATGGTTATTGTAATTCCTTTATTATCATAAAGTTACGATATTTATGGGGCGTGGCATGCACTTTGTATTGGTACCTGGCGTGGTTCAAGCGACCGGGGTCGCCTACCTTCTAAGGAGTCAGCGATGAAGCAGCTTCCACTGATGGGACTGGCCGGCATGGCGCTGCTCTGCTGCTTTTCGGCGGGCGCGCAAGACGGCGGCCGGCCGGAAGGCAAGGGTCCGCGACCCGATCGGGCGCGTCCCGAAGGCGGTCCGGATCGCGACGCGCTGTGCAAGAAATTCGATACCGATGGCGACGGGACCCTCAACGAAGCCGAACGCGAAGCGGCTCGTGCGGCGATGAAGGAACGGATGGGCGAAGGCCGCGACGGTCCTCCGCGTCCGAGCAAGGAGATGCTGCTGAAGCGCTTCGATGCGGACGGCGACGGGGAGTTGAGCGAAGCCGAACGCGAAGCGGCTCGTGCGGCGATGAAGGAACGGATGGGCGAAGGC
>BTVV01000022.1:0-69172 GCA_045863855.1 Planctomycetota bacterium
GCATCGCGCAACGTCAAGCATCGCGAAGTGGCGGCGCTCAGCTTGGGCCTCTGGAAGCACCCCGCTCAGGAAGCCGCGGTGGTGCAGACCCTGGTGAAGTTGCTCTCCGACGGCGCCAGCACCGTTCAACAGCGCGCGGCCGAAAGCTTGGGCGCATTAGCCAACCGGCGTTTCGCTTCGGCGTTGCAAGCCGAAGAACCGCTTTGGCAAGCGTTTTCGCGCGGCCGGCCGCTGGTGCGCTACGCGGCGGCGCTGGCGCTGGGTGAAATCGCCGCGAAAGGGCGCGTCCTGCCCGACATACGCCGCGCGCAAGTAATGCGCGAATTGAATCACGGACGCATCGAGGATGCGAGTGGTGCGTGCCGCGAGGCGTTGCTGTGCGTCGTCGACCAAGTCAGCGGCACGATCGCTCCTGCGCGCCCTGCCGTTGAGCCGCCTAAGGATACCGAAGGCGCGAAGAGCGCCGAACCGAAGAAAGAAGAACCACAAAAAGAAGAGCCCAAGGACCAGCCCGCGGATCCGCCTCCGGCTTCCGATCCGCCGCCCAGCACCGAGCCGCCGCCGGCCGGTGAATCGCCACCCAGCTCGGAGCCGCCGACTGAAACGCCCCAGGATCCTCCGCCCGCCAGCGATCCCGGGCTGGCGCCTGCGCCGGAAGCGCCCAAAGAACCACCCCCCACAGGCAGCGATTCCGCTCCACCTCCGGATCAAGCGTCGTCGGGCAAACCGCAACCTGGCGCCTTGCTGCCTAAGGTAGGCGTTGAGGGCATGGGGGATCGCAGCAAGAGCCCGATTTCGTCGGGGCCGCCGAGTTTTGGGCGCCAGCGGCTCGAAGAGATCGAAAACCCGGCGCGCCCCGGACAAGTCGTCTACTCGAATTACGTCCAAGTCCGATAGCCGAAAATCAATACGCGAGCGCCGGCCAGAATCCGCCACGTGCAAGCAGCACCACACCGGTCACCGTCAGCGGCGAGAGCAGCGTGGTGTAAAGCACCGTCCGCGCCACGTAGTCCGGATGATTATCGAACTCCAGACACAGCAACATGCAGTTGACGGAGGTCGGCATCGCGGAGCCGATCAAGAGCACCTGCGCGACAAAACCGTGCAAGCCAAACGCCCAGATCAGCGCGCATGCGAGCAGCGGACCCGCCATCAGGCGCAGGACCACGCTCAGCGCGATCGGGTCTTTGCTTCCCGTACTGCGCACGGAGCCCAATTGGGCTCCGAGCGTACACAGCGCGATCGCGATAAACGCTTGATAGATATATCCAATCACCACCCAAATCGGATTTAACCAAGCTGCCGTCTGATTCGCAGCCGCTTCGTCAAACCCTGCACGCACGGCCACGGTCAGCAGGGCCAGGGCCAGCGCGTATACGGGCGGAAAGCGCAGCGTCTCGCGCAACACTCCGCCCAAGGTCATCTTCCGCTTACCGTTAGCGGCCAGCCAAATACCCACCGTAAAGCTGGTAATATTCTGGACGATCATGACGAAGACCTGGAGCGCCATGGCGTCCGCGCTACGGCCGGCCGAGCGGAAAGCGAGATCCTGCACCGGCAATCCATAGTTGCCGGAGTTGTAAAAGATACTGGTCATCAAGAGCGCATTACGGCGGTCACTTGGCACGCCGGCCCAAGGGGCAACCAGTACCGTCAGTCCCGCCAGCAGCGCCATCAGGGCCAGCGAGAAGCCCACGATCAACGCCACTTCGCCCGCGCCGACTTTGGTCGTCACCACCGCACGATAAATCACGCACGGAATGCAGAAGTGAAAATTGAGGCGGGAGAGCGTCGCCATATCGAGGCCAAGCCGGCGCTGCAGCAGGTATCCGACCCCGGCCAGGATCAGCACCGGAAGTACGATGCCGTGAAAAATCTCGCCTAACTGGCTCAGGAGAGTCTCGGCAGCTAACGCCAGGAATAGGGGCGGCAAAGGCATGGGTGTGCGCGTCTACTTCTTCGGCTTACGAGCGGCCTTCTCGTCCAGTCCGCCGATACCGTGGCGCTGCGCGAGTTCGGCTTCGACGTCTTGCAACGTGGCGCCCTGCTGTGCCAGCAACACCAGGCTGTGGAAATACAGATCGGCCAGTTCCCGGACAAGCTTTTGCTTCCCTTCCTCCCGCGCGGCCTTGATCACCTCGCCCGTCTCTTCGGCCAGCTTGCAGCCGATGGCGTCGGCGCCCCCGCGCAGCAGTTTGGCCACATACGACTTTTCTGGCATCGTGCGTTGGCGCTCCAGAACCGTCTCGAAGACTGCAGCGAGCACGTGAGAAGACGCAGCACTCATGGTGGATTCCTTTACAGCGCGCCGCGCAGGAAGCGGCCGAGAAGCTCGTGTCCCGGCGCCACGCTCAAGCTCGCACGCTTGGCGTCGGTTTCGGTAAAGCCCAGCCCACCCGCATCGAATCCCGGCCCCCAGGCAAGAAACGGGATCGGTTCGCTCGCATGCGTCTTCAGCGCACAGGGAGTCGAATGGTCCGGACAGACCAGCATCCGCAGTTCGCCCCGCTTCGCCCATTCGCTTTCCAGAATCGGGCCCACGATCTCCGCGTCGATGCGCTCCAGCGAGCGCGTTTTCTCCGCGTGATCGGCGAGATGGCCGCACTCGTCGGGAGCCTCGACATGCACGAACAGCAGATCTTTTCGCCTCAAGGCATCCAGCGCGTAGCGCGCTTTGGCGGCGTAGTCGGTGTCTGTGAACCCCGTGATGCCGGGCACGTCGAGGAGTTCGAGGCCCAGATACAGCGCCAGACTCTTAAGCAAATCTACCGCGCTGATCATCGCGCCTTCGAGCCCGTAAATATCGCGGAAAAGCGGCAAGCTCGGCCGCGGCCCGTGCCCCCAAAGCCAGATCTGCGTCGCGCCGTTCTCGTGCTTGCGCCGCCGCTCGGCATTGACCGGATGCGGCGCGAGAATCTTCTTGGACTGCTCCATCAGCTCAAGCAGCAGCGGCGCGTCGGCGCCCTGGGGCAGATGGGATGCGATCTCGCGCCCGGTGATGTTGTGCGGCGGCGTACACTTAGCTTCGAGCGAGCCGGACTTCTTGATCACCAGCAAATGGCGATACTGTACGCCCGGATAGAAATGGACCCCGTCGCGGCCCAGCACCTTCTCGATATCTTCGATCAGTGCACGGGATTCCTCGGTGCTGATGTGACCCGCCGAATAATCAACCATCACTCCGTTCTCGACGGTGACGGTGTTGCAGCGGACGGCAATCTCGTCTTCGGCCAGCTCGACCCCCAGGCTCTTGGCTTCCAGCGGCGCGCGCCCTGTGTGGTACTTGAGCGGATCGAAGCCCAAGAGCGACATGCAGCAAACGTCGCTCCCGTTGCCCGCGGGCTCGACGGCATGCTGCGTCCGGCCCACCTGGCCTTCGCGTGCAATACGCTGCAGGTGCGGCATCTTCGCCGCTTCAAGGGGCGTGCGATTATCGAGTGCGGCGAGCGGCCAGTCGGCGGCGCCATCGGGACAAAGGACCAAGTACTTCATGGTGTTCGGGTACCTCTCGCTTCCGGCAGGTGATTCGACCGTTCAGTCGGCGGAAACTATTGTAGGGAAATCGGGCCTTCTGGCAACGCGTGGAAGTCTCGGCATGCAACGACGTTAGATTCCACTCGGGATATCGGAAGCGCGGTAACCCCAGCACCCTTCGGGCATCCTATAAGCATGAGCCCCAATGGAGATCGACTCCCGATGAGAAAGTACCTGAAAACGGTTGCCCTGAGCGTGATTGCCGTGCTGGCATGGGCGGGCGCCGTGTCGGCCAAACCTTTGGGCATCGTCGCCAACGATGTCATGGATCGCGCGCTCTTGATCGCCGAAGTCCAAATTTTGGAAGTGCGCATTCCACCCGCCACCGGCCGCGGCGGCATGCTGGCGGCCGACCAAGGGTTAATTCGTTTGCGCGTGACGAACGATCCCGAAGGCGTCTTCAGGGGTTTCGCAATGCTGGGCCAGGAACTGGAGTTGCTTCCCGCTCTAGGCGGACCGTCCGGCTGCGCGGGAGACTTGCAAAAGCTGGCCGACTCCGGAGAACGCCTCCTGGTGGTGGTCACGCAGGATCGGCGCGTGATCCTGGCCGGCAAACCTCGTGACGAAGATGGCAAGCGAATTTACCGGTTGCGAAGCTGGTGCGATTACAACGCGTGGTGGGTTTGGTCCACCGACAAGGCGTTCGGGACCAGCGTAAAGCTAGAGAACGATTGGGGCAGCATGCTGGATGTCGGCGCACACGAAGTCCGCACTCGATACGTAAAGGAACACACCGAGTTCCTGGGCCTGGCTTCGGCCTTCTTGCTGAAGGAGCCCGCATTGATGAGCGCCGCCGAGTTATCCGATCAGGTTATGCGCCTGGGCTCCGAGGAACCACAGGCGCGTGAAGACGCACAAAAGGCACTGCTCGAAGGCAGCCGCTGGAGCATCCGAGAACTTCGAGAGGCCAAGGCCCGCAGCACCGAGCTTGAAGTTCAATCTCGGCTTAACGCGATCCTCGCGGCGCTCGCACTCCACGATGCGGCCTTCTCGTCTTGCGAGACCGTGCGCGGAAAAGGTCCGGAGGCCGAAGCACGCATGCTTCTCGCCGCGTGGCCCGCCCTCGATGCCCCGCACCGCGAACGGGCCGGAGCGCACTGGGCCAAGCTCGCGGCGCAGCGCGATCCGGCGTTGAACGTGCCGGCCGATGCCACACCCGAAGCGCTCATGGAAGTGTGGAAAAAAACGCTGACGCCTTGAATCGGGTCAGTCTTCGACGCGATAAAACGCGCTGGGCTTGCGGACAAAGGGCAGGCTTTCGATTTCCGCGCGCGCGGCCTGAAAGCGGTCCTCGACGCTGAGATGCGTCAGCATCACGATCGGCACGAAGCCGGTCTCGTGCGGTTCCTTTTGAATCACGCTGGCGATCGAAACGCCGTGCCCGCCCAGCACCGAGGCGACTTTGCCCATCACGCCGGGCCGGTCGTCGACGTTGAAACGCACGTAATAGCGGCTGCGAATCTTGTCCGTCGGAATCACCGGCATGTCTTCGCGCGGGTTCTGGAAGAACTGAAGCTTGGTGAAAGTCTGCCGGGCGCTGCCGCGAGCCGCGTCCATAATGTCGGCGACGATAGCGCTTCCGGTGGGCATCATGCCCGCGCCACGGCCATACAGCATCACTTCGCCCGTCGCATCGCCGCGGATCAGCACCGCGTTGTTCACGTCGCGGACATTGGCCAGCGGGTGGCTGAAGGGCACCAGCGCCGGATGCACGCGCAGTTCCAAGCCTCCGGGAAAGTCTTCGGGATCGGCGCCCGGGTTCCGACGCTTGGCCACCGCCAGCAATTTGACGGCGTAACCCAGGTCGGACGCATAGCGAACATCGTCGAGCGCCAGACCGTCGATGCCTTCCGCGTGCACTTCGCTGAAATCGAAGATGCTATGGAAAGCGAGATTACTCAACAGCGTAAGCTTGTGCGCGGCATCAATGCCTTTCACATCGGTCGAAGGATCAGCCTCGGCGTAGCCTTTGCTTTGCGCTTCGTACAGGCATTGCGCATAGCTGACCTTGTCTTCCACCATGCGCGTCAGAATGTAGTTGGTGGTGCCGTTCAGAATGCCGTGAATGGACTCGATGCGGTTGGCGACCAGTCCGTCGCGTAGCGCGCCGATCACGGGGATGCCGCCGCAAACCGAGGCCTCGAAGCCGATCGAGCCGCCGTGGGCAAGTGCGGTCTCAAAAAGCTCTTTGCCGTGCGTGGCCAGCAAGGCTTTGTTGGCCGTCACCACCGCCTTGCCGCTTTTAAGTGCCCGCAGAATAAGTGTCCGGGCCGGCTCGATGCCACCGATCACCTCAACGACGATATCGACTTCGGGGTCGTCCACTACCGCCTGGCCGTCGGAAGTAAAGAGCACCGGATCGATGCTCACGGCGCGATGCTTCTTCATGTCGCGCACGGCGATGCGGCGGATCTGAATGTCGATCCCGGTCTTTTCTTTCAGGGACGGCCGGGAATGAAGCACGATCTGCGCCGTGCCGGCGCCGACGGTGCCGAAGCCGAGCATCCCGATCCGAAAGACTTTCTTGGCGTCGCTGCTAGCAGTCATGGCGGGATACTGTAGAGGCGCGCGAAGGGAATGCAACCGAACGCGAGCAGCCGTCTATAGCCCTTACGCATAGGGAAAGCGCGCGTCCAGCTTGGCCTTGTCGAGCTCCACCAAGAGTTCCGCAAGTCCGCGCGCTTCGGCTTCAATCACGGATTTCCCTTTGGCCGCGGAACTCTTGCGCGTTTCGCCTCCGGCGCTCTGCGGCATGTACAAATGCCACGGGCGCACGAACTGCGCGCGGCGCAGCGCCTTAACCTTCACGGTGCCCAACGGGTTGTTGGCGAACTTGTGTTCGCGAACCAGGTCCGGGCGAATCCACATCATGCGGCTGGTCTCGCTTTCTCCGGCGTGATCGCTGCCATGTTCGATCGGACTCTTGAAATCTTCAGGCTTCAGATCGCTCGCCCAGCATACGAACGGCATGCCTTCCATCCCGGCCATCTCGCGTTGCGCAGCCATAATCGCGCCGGGGTTTCCTCCGTGTCCGTTGACGATCACCAGCTTGCCGACACCGTCCTCGCGCGCTTGAGTGGCCAGATCCAACAGGACCGTCATCAGCGTGCGCACACCGATACGCAATGCGAATGGAAACTTCTTCATGTTCACGTTGTTCGTAATCGGGAGCGTCGGGTACAGCAGCGCCTTCGCGCCGCGCGCGTTGGCCCATTCGACGCCCAATCGGCACAGTCGCGTCACCTGCCACGTATCCGTGCCGTAGGGTAGATGCGGGCCGTGCGGTTCGGTGCTGCCCAGCGCCACCACGGCCACGCGCGGCTTAAACGCGCGGACTTCCTCGACGGTCATTTCTTCCAACAGTCCAGGGAAGGCCGCTCCCCTATTGCCGGCGGCAGCTTTGCGCGAATTCGAACTCTTGCGTGCCATGCGTATGTTCCCCATGTTCCTTGACCGAAGCCTGTCCTGCGAAAGAATTCTCCCGACACTTCGCCAAAGCGCGGCTAACCGCCGCCTATGCCAAGGCTCGCTCGTAGCTGGCGCGAGTCAGCTCCGCGGTGCGCGTCCAGGTCATCTCGCGCACCCGCACTAACCCTTTCGCCCGCCAAGGCGCCCGCGATATGGCACCTTCCTTTTCCTCAAGCCATTCTTCGAGCGCTTCTCGCAATCCTTGCAGCGGATTGTTGGGCCCGACATCGAAGGTGCGGGCGGCGCCTTGAGCCACTTCGCGCAGCGCCGGATCGGCGCCAATCAGAACCGGCGTTCCGCTGGCCATGGCCTCCAGCACGGGCATCCCAAAGCCTTCCGCATGGCTTGGCATCACCACACATTCCGCCAAATTGTAAACCAGGGGCAGCGCGGCATCGGGAACGTAACCGGTCAGATAAATGTAATCGCGTGCATTCAACTCGCGGATCAGCCGGTCGAGGTTATCCATCCCCCACCCCAGCCTCCCGGCCAAGACCAGCGCATGCGGCAATTTGCGGTGCATTTTTGCGGCAAAAAAAGCACGAATCAATCCCTCTACATTCTTCTTCGGCTCCAGCGTGCCGACGAATAGAACGAATCGCTCAGGCAGCCTCCATTGTTTGCGCGCTTCTTCCAGCCGCGTGCGATCTTCGATGGGCGCAAACTCGGGCCCAACGCCCCAAGGCACCACGTCCACGCGCTCGGGCGGTGTCTTAAACCGCTCCATCACCTGGCCCTTCACGGTCTCCGTCGGCACCAAGACGCGCCGCGCGACCTTGATGCTTCTCGGCAGCTGGTGCTTCTGCACCTTCGCGCTACCCGGCGTGCAGTATTGCGGATGCGTTAGGGCGATCAGATCGTGAACGGTCACCACGGCAGGAATCGAGAGCATTGCCGGCAGCGCGTAGGTCGCTCCGTGCAGAAGCCCGCAGCGCTGCCGGTAACAAGCCGGCTGGAGGCGAAAGTTCCGCCAGAGCGTGCGCACGCCGCGCCAGCGTCCGGGAAACCACGTGCGCCGAATATCCAAGCTCGGCGTTTCATCCGCTTCGAGGCGCGGCGGTCCGTCGAAGTCGCGTGGCACGAACAGGCTCACGCGGTCATCGGGAAAGCGGTGCAGATACGCATCCAAGGTCCGCGCCAACGCATGCTGAACGCCGCTGTATGCGCCGAATAGATGCAAGCCGTCGATTGCGATATGCACCGCCAAGCTCCCTGAGTCGGTACAGATTACAGTCCTTTCGCAAGTTCGTCACGCACCGGGACATGCGCGGGAGCGAAAAGTCCGCAGGGGCGACGTAACCCCTTGCAGGAGGGATGCGGAAATGACAGGGTATAAGTCCAAAGCGCGCCAATTACGCGGCGATCGAGACCGCAGCGGAAGCCGGGCACTGTTACTTCGCCACCGCCTGCATGCCTTCTTGCGCGACCTGCCACGCCAGGGCCTGGAGATCGATCTGCTTGAAACACATATCCCAATCGTAATTGCGTACGTCGACCTTGTAAATCACGACAGCCAGATGAACTGAAGAAGGTTGTGGGTCTTTTTGTCGCCGTGCCCGAACGTATCCTAAAAAGGAACTTGCCCGTCTTGCCTTGCGGGTCGGCGTTGCAAATGCCCGCCAACTCCGGCAGTTGATTCTTCTCGAGGAGTCGGTGAACTCGACACCACCAACGTATCCACCTGCCCGGCTTCGATGGCTTTACGGACTAAGGTTTGCAGTCATTCTGGGAGCAGGCAGGGAAGCTCGCCATGCCTCGCCTTACAGACCTTCGTAGTTCGGTATGCGCGCCGCTTGACGTGAGGATGCCGCCGCCGTAAAAGGATGCGCGGACCGATAAGCGGCCCGAGTTCCGCGCAAGCCGTTCTCATAAGTCCTTGCGCCCCCATAGCTCAACGGATAGAGCGCAGGCCTCCGAAGCCTGAAATCCAGGTTCGAGTCCTGGTGGGGGCGCCATCCCTAAACCCACCGACGACCTTTAGGGCTTCAATTCTTTAACTGTAACGAGGCTGGCCGTGGCGATAAGCAGCGGAGCTTGCGCGCCGGCGGCGCATTCGAAGCGCAGTTCGTTTTCCGCTTTCAGCAAAGCCGAATCGATTCGAATACGATTGGTATAGGCCTCAAGCTCGCCCAACTTGATTTCGGATCCGTTCAGCGACAGGCGCAGCCTTTCGCGGTCGTTGCCATCCACTACGAACTTTACATACGCCTCGTCCAACGCTGCCAAGCCATCATCCGGCAGCGCGATCTTGAAACTGCGGGCTTCACCCGGCGCCAATCGCTCGAGCGTTTCGCGAGCCGGCCATTGCGTTTCGGAACTCACCGCCGGCGGCTTCTCGGGCTTCCCGGTCACGCGCAAAGTCCAGACGCGCGCCGAATGCGCGGCCATTTCGCCGTGCAATTCGATCTTCTCCGCGCGTCCTTCGGCACGGCCCGATTCCGTGCCCAGCAACACCAACCCCGCAGGTTCGGCCTCCACCCACGCTTCGCGCTGATGAACCACCCCCCAGCCGGGCGGCGCCTGAACCACCAGGCTGAAAATCCGATCGTCCGGGGCATCGTTATAAGCCGCGATGCAAAGGACGGTGGAACCACCCTCCACGGGACCGAACCCGGCGACGACCCAAAGTCGGGGCAAGAAATTACGCACCTCCACCAATTTCCCGCGCAGCGGCTTCAATAGTTCAAAGGCCAGCGCGTCGCCGCCGTTTCGGTCGGCCTCGTGCGCGAAACGCGAGACCGCTTTATCGGGGCAAACCTCCAGCAGATGCAGCAGATCGCGGACGGTGTACCTGAACGCGCCATACGCGATCTGCTCAGGAGTTCCCGCGAAATCCGCGCGGGAAGCGCTAGGTCGGCCGGGATCGAGCATGCCAGACGCTGCGGTGTTGTAGAACGCCAAGGATTTGCCGTAGCGTGTCTTGCCGTAGGCCCAGGCCGTTTCGTAAGTGCCGGCCACCGAACGCGTATCGCCTCCGAAGTGATGCTCGTTAAGTCCGTCCACATAATCGTGAGCGTGATCGATGAGCGGCCGGTACAGCGTCTCCCAAGCTTTCCACCCCTCGTAATTCATCGGAAAGCCCCAACCCGCCACCAGCGCCACCTGCGGATGAGCCGCTTTCAGGGCCGGACCGAAGACTTCCAGCATGCGATGGTACAACGCGCGATTATGCGCCCCAGACCATGCGTACCTCTGCGTGGTATCCTTGGCCCACCACGCAGCGGTCCAGCGATACTCTCGCTCATTCCAGGTAAACGTAGCGCCTGCTTTGAGTGTCTCTTTGTTCGGCGCCCGATGCGTGGCCTCATAGTCGGTCCATCCGTTGTCCACACGCACCGCTTTGAAGCCGCGCGTCCAGACCAAGTTCGGAACCGGCTGTCCATCTTTACCCACGACCGGCTGCCCTTCGGCTGCGTTGCTAGAATCGTAAAAGCTCCCGTCGAAATTGACGCCCGGATTGGAAGCCCAATTTTGCGACGGCTCGTTCCACAGTTCGATCGTATGCGCCTGTCCGGAAGCCTTGGCATTTGCGCCGTAGTTGCGCGCGAGGCGCTCCAGGTCGGATGACCAATCCTTGGGCTTCAACAGCGGCAGCGCCGGCTGATACCGATCCCAAAAGCACTCCAGCACCCGCTTGATGCCGGACGGACCGCCGGCCTCGCCATCTCCGGGTACTACCGGCACGCCATCGGGAACCCAGCGCGTGACACGCACGGCTTCAATACCCCATTGCTTGACCGTTACCGGCGTCAGCTTTGTGGCCTGGACGCCAAATAAGCCGTGCGGGATTTCGCCTACGCCGTTGACTTCGCGCAGGCGGCCGGTGACTTCGACGCGCGGCATTTCATCCTCCGCACCGCAGAGCCACGACCCGCACAGGAGGATTGCTCCCGCCAGCACGGCACCCGCATGCCTCCTTCGGATATTCAAGTCCGCGCGCATACGATTGGAATTGGCGTTCACTCGGCGCACTCTCCCAAACCGGAACGTACTCCAACTCATGGTTTCGCACTTTCTCTCATTCGGCCCCTGCGATCAAGCAAACTCGGCATCGAGTCCGCAGGGCATCTCGTGCTTTTCCGTATCCTGCTCCATCCGCTCACGCACGCGCGCACTTGCCTCCTGTTCCGTGTTGCAGTAGAGCTTGTTTCTATGAGCGACACTCCTGGCCAGAAGGCATTCACCGCGGTGCTGGCGCTGCTTTGCGTGCTCTTCGCGGCGCTGTGGTGGATGGGCCGTTCGTCGGCCGCCGTGATCGTCCCCACGCCGCCCCCGCCTCCTCCGCCGCCGGCCGCGGACGCCGCCGAGGCCCCCGCCCCGCTTGAGAAGTTATTGTCCGATACGCGCCCCAAGGTTCGCCAGAAAGCGCTGGAATTGCTTACCGAGCTCAACCCGCAACTTGCCGGCCGCGAAGTGCCACGTCTGTTGCAAACGGAGCAGGATCCCTCGGTGCTGCTCGCGGCCTTGCACGCCGCCGGACACTTAAAGCTCGCCTCCGCATACGGGCCGGTATTCGAGCAGCTTGACCGCGACGATCCGGCCGTCCGGCGCAAAGCCGCCGCCACGCTGGGGCAATTGGGAGAAGCCCTGAACGCCACGCAGCGCGACGAAGCCGCCGTGCGCATTGGCCGTGGGCTTAAGTCCGAGCAAGATCAACTGGGCGGTGCGCTGACACCCGCCAACGCCGGCGCCTTGCTGCCGTACTTGGGTGCGCTGAGCCAGTTGGGCGCGCCTGCCGGCGCACCGTTTTTGCTCGAATTCCTGCGTTGCGACGTGCCGCTCGTGCGCCGGCTAAGCGCCGAAGCTTTGGACCGCTGCGCGCAAGCCGAGCACGAGAAGGCGCTCATGGCCGCATGGCGCGGCGAGAGCGACGCCATGGTGCGCGCAGCGATCGAGAAGGTTCTCGCACGACCGCCCTTTGGCTACGCGCTGGACCGCGAACGTAAGATGCTCGTGCGCAAGACGGAGACGGCGCCTTGAGCGCCCAGCGTTCGGCACGCGCGATGTCAAAATCTCCTCGGCCCAAGCGCCGAGCGCCGGCGCCCTCCCGCTGGTCGGTGTACATGATTCGCTGCCGCGGAGGCGCGTTGTATACGGGCATTGCTCAGGATGTGCGCCTGCGTCTGGCCGAACACCGCAAGCCTCATGGCAATGGCGCAAAATTTCTACGCGGCAAAGGGCCGCTGCGCCTAGTCTTTCATCACGAACTAGGCGCCAAGGGTCTGGCCTTAAGCGTGGAGGCGCGGATCAAACGCCTTTCGAAGGTTCAGAAGGAAGCCATGCTCAAGCGGCGTGCTGCGGTCTCCGAAATAATTGCCGAAGCGCGCGGCGCATTCGAATTGCGCCAAAAGGCCATTCCCAAAGTCCGCTCATGAATCCAAATCCTTCCAACCCCGCCATAGCCATGCAGCGCACACACCTCGAAGGGTTGCCCGCGCCCAGCATTCCAAGCGGCTTTCGCCTGCGCGCATTCGCATCCGGCGACGAAATGCGTTGGCTCGCGCTGCAGCAAGCCTCCGATAGGCTGAGCGTGTTCACGCCGGAAACGTTCCAGCTCAAATTCGGAATCGACGCCGCTGCGCACGCCG
The DNA here is from genome assembly GCA_045863855.1 of Planctomycetota bacterium. Classification (GTDB taxonomy): domain Bacteria; phylum Planctomycetota; class SZUA-567; order H5-PLA8; family H5-PLA8; genus H5-PLA8. Next base: position 12,591 of record BTVV01000022.1, read on the forward strand.
CGCGCATTCGTTTTCTGGAAACCGATGCGGGCGAACCGGTGGCCACCGCCGCAGCCTGGTTCGACGACCTCTACCGGCGCCCCGAGTTCGGACGCGTGCACTGGGTAGCCGTCCACCCGGCCTATCAGGGACGCGGGTTAAGCACTCCGCTTATGCTCGCGATTCTGACCCTGCTGCGCGAACGGGGCCACGGCGCGGCCTACCTCACCACCGGCACCGCTCGAATCGCGGCGATCAACCTGTACCTAAAGTTAGGCTTTACGCCTTGGCTGCGGGACGACCAGGAACGACGGCATTGGGAAGTCATTCAACCCGCCCTTAAGTACCCACTCGCGCTTTAACCCCACATTGCGCATTGGGACTGGACTCGCGGATGGGGTAGAATGTAGGCGTCCTGGCTATGGGCCCGAGGCGTCTTTACGCGTATGTCCACCGAACATACCGAACTCGACATGAATCTGGCGCGGCAGGCCCATCGTGAAGGCCGGCGCGAACAGATGTGGTACACGCTCCAGCAGATCGCCGAAAACGGGCGCATCGACCAGTGCGTGGAAGCGGTTCGATTCATCGGCACGCTGCAACCGTTCGACGAAGAGCACAGTCTGGCGGTCTTCGACCGATTAAGCGGCATGTCGAGCCCGGACGTGCGCACCGCGCTCATGGACATCATGCCGCACTTGGCGGGCCGCGAATCGAGTTCGCGCACTAGCCTGCTTGAGCGCCTGCTCAATTACTCCAAGTATTGGGACCGCGTGAGCCAGCAGGTCGCGAAGCAGGGCAGCGCGGGTATGTCCGGTTCGTGGCACAAAATGGGCCTTTGGGAGAAGGCGATTCTCCGTGCGCTCGCCGCCGCACAGGGCCGCAAGCCTACCGCGCCCAGCCCGATCAAAGAGATCGCCCAGAACCTGAGCATCTTCCAGCCTCTGCTGCCCGATATCGAACTGCGCCTCAAACTCGACAGCTTCGTCGAGAGCGGCATGCTCAAACGCGACAGCTACGTCCGCTACGGGTTCGCCACGGCGCAAGATCAGCGCTACATCGACGAAAGCGGCGACCTGCTGGCGCTGGTGCGCGAGCACCGCGACGATCTGGTCAACATGCTCAGCCTTGAGAATTTCAACGCATTCCGTAACGCGTTAAAGCAGCACAAGACCGTCCCGATGGAACGCTGGCTGGAATGCTTCGGCCTGGACAGCCTGGAGTTCAAAACGCGGGAGACCCTGGTCCAGAACATGCTCGAATGGCGCAAGGCGGTGACCGACGAGGTCCGCACGCGGGAACTCGGACACGCCGCAGAAGCGATGATTGCCGACCTCGCTCCGCGCATCCGCATCGAGACGCAGCAGACCGGAACCACCGACGACTTTCTGTACTTCTCCGGACGCAAGCTGGGCCTGCGCAATCCGAAGCTCTCGCGCATTTCCTTGCTGCTCCCGCGCCACTCGGGCGTGGATGAGACCGCCATCAAACGCCTCGAAGAGTGGATCGTGCGCGAGAGTTTCTCGCAGCAGATTTTCGTGATCCTAAGCAGCCGCCCGGACCGCTCCGTCATGCGCAAGGAAGCCGACGGAAGCGGCTACGATATCGTCGTCTTCGAAGAGCGGCACATGATGCGCCTGGCGCTATCGCCGCACCAGGACAAGACCTTCATGCGCATGGTCCTGGAGAGCTGCGACCTCGAAAGCCTTTCGCCGTACGAATCCCAAGCGCCGGTGCGCGAAATGTTTTACGGCCGCGAGGGCCTCGTCAAAGAGATTCTGCGCAGCCAGAAAGGCTACGCGCTGGTCGGCACCCGCCGCATGGGCAAAACGTCCCTGCTGTTTAGGCTCCAGGACGAAATCAAGAAGCGCCCTAAGTCCGAAACGCTCTTCTTGGAATGCGGCGGCGTGAACGATCCGCAGCCCCTGGCCGAACGCATTGCGCATTCGCTCAAGCTTTCCCTCGGCCGCACCTTCGACGTCGACGATTTCGACCGCGCGATGCGCAAGTATCTCGAATCGTCCGGCAAACACCTGTACTGCTTCTTCGACGAGATCGACGATCTCGTCGCCGCGGGCAAGCAGGGCGAGCCGCTCTGGCAGGTCTTCAAATCGCTCTCCTTCGAAGGGCGCATGACCGTGTACGTCGCGGGCTTCAGCGAACTTTTCGCGCGTTACCGCGACTACGAATCGCTCTTCTTCAACTTTCTTATTTTCCGGCGCCTGAGCGCCCTCGACCGGCGCAGCGCTTTCGCGCTCATCGCCGCGCCCGTCCAGGAACTGGGGCTCAAATTCGAAGACGAAGAGCGGCTGGTGAATTCGATCCTCGAGAAGACCAGCACCCATCCCAACATCATTCAGATTTTCAGCGACCTGTTGGTCAAGCGCATGGCCCGCCGCACACGCCGGGTCATCCTGGCCAGCGACATTGAAGAAATCGCGCGGCACCCGGACTTCGAGGAAATGATCATCCGGATCATGCATTCGAACCTGATCCGGCCCGTCGAAAAGCTGTTGCTGCTGCTGGTGGCCTACTACAATTTGAGGCCGATCTCGCTGTCGCAGGTGGCCGAACTCCTGGGCGATTGGGACGTGAACGTCCCCATCGGCGATGTCGCCGCCCTGCTGGACCGGCTGGTGCTTTACGCGGTGTTCGAGGAGCGCGAAGGGCAGTACGATTTTGCGCATCCGTATTTTGCCACGATCCTGCGCAACCGGGACGTCGAGGCGTTGATCACCTACTACGTGGATGAGGTTACCAAGGATCTTGGCGCAGCCAGCCCACGCGAGTAACCCGTTCGAATACCAGGAGCCCCTGCTTCCGGACAGCCCGGGCGCATTGTGCCTGGACCGCGGCGGCTTCGTGCGCCAAGCGCTGCACCTGCTGCGACGTGGCGGCTTCTTGACCGTCTCCGCCCCGCCCCATTCCGGCGTCACCAGCTTCCTGTACACCCTGCGCAGGAATTTTCCCCGCGCCGCGCATCTCGACCTGGCCAATCTCTCCTTCGCCGACGATCCCGCCCGAGAAGCCGCGGCGGTGCTGGCGCGCGATCTCCTCAAGCTCCGCCCGGGATTGGAACTGCCGGCCGAACCGGCCAGCGTCGCCGATGTATTGAGCGCGTTCTGCAAACAGACCGCCGCCGCGCCGTCGCACGAACGCCTCACCGTTATCGTCGACGGCTTCGACGCCTGGTCCGACGAATCGGCGCGCAAGCTGGCCCTCGCCCTGCGCGCGGCCTACACCGAAGCCCGCAATCCCGGCGCCGGCGGACCCGCCTTCTCCATCGTCACCGGCAGCGCCGTCGATCTGCGCGACCTCACTGCGAGCGGCCGGACCTCGCCGCTCAATCTGGCTCAGCACCTCTTCCTGACCGACTTTACCGAAGCAGAAGTCGACAAGATTCTGCGCATGGGGCTGGCCGGAAAAGCCTCCGACGACGAACTCACGGCCTGGGTGCGCTACACGAACCACTGGACCGCCGGGCATCCGGCGCTGGTCCAGATGATCGGCCATAAGGCATTCGATCTGCGCGACGCAGGCATCGATGCGGCGCAAGCCTTCGAACGCATCCTGCCCGTCGTTCGGGAAGAAGCCACCGACATGCTCAGTTCCACCCTCGGACTGCTGGCCGAACGCCCCGAACTGCGCAAACCCGCGGGAGAGATTTACAGCGGCAGCAGCGTCCCCTTCGACCGCATCCATCGCCCCATCCGCGAGTTGTATCACATGGGCCTGATCCGAAACGACGCGCGCGGCATCTGCAAACCGCGCTGCCCGCTCTTCGCCAGCGTCCTGACCTCCGCGTTGAACCTCGATGCGACCGCCCCGGCCGCGGGTTTATGGGACGCCGAAGCTACCGGACGCTTCACGCGCATGCCCGGCGAGCCGACCGTCGAGATCCGGACCGGCGCTTCGTCCGCTTCGTTGTTCGACAGCCCCTTCGATGCGCATCCGAACGATTCGACGGTCCCCCCGACGCCGCTATCCGAATTGCGCCAGCGCCGCGAACGGCCCCCTTCCGCGCGCTTGCCCGAACCTGCGGGCACGATGATCTCGGCCGGCACGGTCCTGGGCGGCTGCCGCATCGAAAAGCGCATCGGTCGCGGAGCCATGAGCGAGGTGTATCTCGCCCGGCACCTCGCGCTCGATACGGATGTGGCCATCAAAGTGCTGCGCCAGACCGGCGACGACCGCCGCATCGCCCAGCGCTTTCTGCGCGAAGCCCGCGCCGCCGCCCAGCTTCGACACGAACATATCGTCCAGATTCGCAATGTCGGGCGCGAAGCGGAATACCGCTTCATCGAGATGGAGTACATCGGCGGCGGGAGCCTGGCCGATCTTCTAAAACAGTCGCCCTACGCCGATCTGGCCCGCGCCGCAAACATGCTCCGCCAAGCCGCTCGCGGACTGCAAGCCGCGCATACCAAAGGCGTGATCCACCGCGACATCAAACCCGACAATCTGATGCTCGGCGAAGACGGGAAGCTCAAGCTTGTGGACTTCGGCCTAGCGGCCGTTCTCTCGCTCGAGGAATCGCGCCTCACGCAAGAAGGCACCATTCTCGGCACCCCGCACTATATGGCGCCCGAACAGTGGGAAGGCAACATAGCCGACGAACGCTCCGATCTATACAGCCTCGGCGCGACCTTCTACCACCTGCTCACCGGACATCCGCCTTTCGTCGGACGCACGATCGTGGAGTTGATCTCGAATTTCACGTCGAAGGAGTTGGTGCCGCCCGAGAAGCTGAACAAAAGCGTGGGCCGCCGCCTGTCGAAGGTCATCCGCCGGATGCTCGAGAAGAATCCCCAGGACCGCTACGGCTCCGTCGCCGATCTGCTTCTCGACTGCAAGCGGCTGTAGAATCAGCCTGTCGCGACGAGCTCCGAAACATCCAGGACATACATCTGCCGCGTGCCTTCGTGCGGGCTGTCGATGCAGACTTGCGTCCCGTCGCGGTTCCAGCGCGGATGGAGATCGCAGCGGATCGGCCCGTCGCAGACCGGTGGCGTATAGTACGAGCCCACGTCGAAGCGTTGTCCGTCACGCAGGCGAAACAGGATCAGCGGGCGCTCGCGCTTCGCGTCGGGGTACTGGTCGGTCAGCACCCACTTGCGGTCGGGCGAGTACGTGCAGTGTCCGTCCCGCGTCAATACGTCCGCACCCACCAGATCGGCTCCCGGCGTGCGGTCTTTGAACAAATAGTAATGATCGCCGTGCTCGTGCCGCCGCGCCCACGCCAGAAGGTGCTCCGCGTCCAGCCAATCGAAATGGCTGAACATGTCGTCGTCGCTGAGCACGAACGGATCGCTGCCGTCGCGGCTGAGCGTATACGCGCGCGTGCCCCAGCTCATCGGCTTCCCGCCGATCGCGATCGGTCCGCCTTTGGGATTGCGCCAGCGGTGCAGGAAGAAGAAACGCTCGCTTCCCGGCGCGATGTACGGGTGATTGAACCAGTGCTCGGCGCCACGAAAATCCTCGCGTGCCTGAAACGACGCTGCGCGCTCCAGCGACCAGAGCAGCTCGGACTCGCCGCTGTGCAGATCCACCCGCCACATGCCATCCGCGGCGGGCGCCAGTTCGCCGCGCGTCCCGTCGATCGTCCCGTTGTACCCGTAACCCGGACGCGTGCGGTCGAGCCGCGCGAAATTCAGCGACAAGCCCCAGCGCCCGTCGGGGCTCACCGTGTACACCGGTCGCGGCAGCGTGCGAACTTCGCCGCTTATAATGTCGCGAATCTTGCAAACGAAGCGCCCGTCTTCGCGCGCGTTATATAGAATCTTCCGGTCCGGCGCATCGGGCAGCCATTGGAGCATGCAGCCTTGCTGCCAACTCCAGGCATACGTCCGGTCCAGAGGCGTGAAGACGCCTTCGTTGCGCAGGTCGATCAGCCCGATGGTCAGCGCGTCCTCGGGTTCGGGCATGCGGTCCATGAACGGCACTTCCATGGCCAGCATCAGGCGCCCCGTGGCATTCCACGGGCATTTGTCGTAGTAGCCAAAGAAGTGATGCTGCGGGCCGCGCGTCACCGCGCGGCACGGCGCCGGCCGGATCTCGATCTTTTGCGCGCTCATATCAGGAAGACCCTTTGGCGATCTTCTTCAAGTCTTCGTCTTTTCCGATCACCACCAGCACATCCGAATCTTTGATCACCATATTCGGATCGGGTACGAGGTGCCATTGTTCGGGCACCAGGGAGCGAATGGCGACCACCTGCACGCCGTATTTCTGCCGGATCTCCGCGTCGCGCAGCGACTTGCCCACGATGTCTTCGGAGGGCGCGATTTCCACCAGCGAAAACCCGGGCGCCAGCGGCAGGAAATCCAGCACCGCTTGGAAGCCCAGGTGCTTGGCCAGCCGCATCGCGCTTTCGTACTCGGGGTAGATCACCCGCCCGATGCCCAGCTTGCGCAAAATGCGCTCGTGCTGCGGACTCATCACCTTCGCGATGATCTGCTTCACGCCGAGGTCTTTCAGGTGCAGGCACGTGAGAATGCTCGCTTCGAGCGACCCGCCCAACGCCACGACCACGGCATCGAAGCTATCCAGTCCTAAAGACCGCAGCGCCTCGGGGTCCGTCACGTCCGCGATCGCCGCGCGCGTCACCACATCCTTCAACTCGTCGACTTTGTCCGGATCCCGGTCCACGGCCAGAACCTCGAACTCGTCGGCGCTCATTTGCCGCGCCACTTCGGAGCCGAACTTGCCCAGCCCCAGCACTACGAATTGCTTGGACATGCCTTCCCTTTCGGTACGGATTCACCGGAACGCTATCCGACGATCACCGAAGCCTCCGGCGCTCGGACCTTATCCACGCGCGGCGCTTGTGCCAAGGCTACGAAAATCGTCAGCGGCCCTAACCGGCCCACGAACATCGCCAGAATCACCACCAGCTTTCCCATGGCCGACAAATCGTTGGTTGCGCCGGTCGAAAGCCCCACCGTACCCAGCGCCGAGATCGTCTCGAAGAGGATATCCATGAACACCCCGCTTCGGTTGTGCGCCTGAGCGTCCGGCGGCGTCAGCACCATCAGCACCCCTGTCGCCACCGCGACGACCCCCAGAGCGATCAGAATCAGCGTCGCCGCCCGCGTCACGGTTTCCATACTGATCTCCCGTCCGAACGCCGTCGGATTGCGCTGCCGCGCCAAGCGCGCTCGCGTTAATTTGTAAATGACGAACGCCGTCGTGGTCTTGATTCCGCCCGCGCACGATGCCGGATTACCGCCCACGAACATCAGCACCATGATCAGCATCAGAGTCGGGCCGCTCAAGAGTCCGAAGGGCACCGTATTGAAGCCTGCCGTCCGCGCCGTCACCGACTGGAACAGACTTGGCCAAAGCCCTTCGTACCACGGCCGACCGGCGAAAACGCCGCCCCACTCGCAGAAGAAAAACAGCAGCGCACCGCCGAAGGTCAGTGTCGCCGAGGTGCTTAGTACGATCTTCGTATGCAGGCTCAGCCGCTGGCGCCCGAACTTGCGCACCCACCGAATGATCTCTTCGATCACCACGAAACCCAGCCCGCCCATCACGATCAGGCCCATCACCGCCAAGTTCGAAAGCGGATCCTGCGCGTACGCCTCCAGGCTGTTACCCAGATGCCCCGCCTGCGTCGAAAAGACCGAGAACCCCGCGTTGCAGAACGCCGAAACCGAATGAAAAACACCGAACCAGCACGCCGTGCTCAGCGGCAGGCCGTCCAACGCCGCGAACCGCCAGGCCAGGACAACAGCCCCCACGCATTCGACCAGCAACGTAGTCAGGAAAAGATTTCGCAGCAGGCTTCGGATCTCTTCTCCGCTGCGCCCGCCCCACACCTCGGCCACCGCCGCCCGAGTCAACATCGAACTGCGAAAACCGAGCGAGAAGGTCACACCCGTGCTCAGCGTGAGGAAACCCAGGCCACCCAGCTGAATCAACGCCAGCAGCACACCTTGCCCGTAAAGGCTGAAACGGATTCCCACATCGATGGTGGAAAGACCGGTGACGCATACCGCCGAACAGGATGTAAACAGCGCGTCCACAAAGCCCAGCGGCAACTGGCCTTCCGCCACGCAGATCGGCATCCAAAGAAGAAAAGCGCCCACGAGTACCAGCAACGCGAAACTGAGAATCACGCGTCCGGTGGGCGAGAGGCGGTCCAGCCGGAGGCCTTTGCGCATCGCGGGTGCGGCCTCGAAGAACGAGCGCGCCACACCCATGCTGAATCGGTCGAGCGACTTGGAATTCCGCTCGCGTGGCGTACTCATGAACCTCCGCCTTCTACATTCCAGTCCGACCGAAGGTAGCTTGGTTATCAGCTCACAAGTTATAACCTTTTATTGGGATAGGTATTAGAAAAACAACCCCACTCGTGCAACCCTTTCTACCAACCCCAGCAGGTGCAAAACAGTCCTAACCTTGGACCGCAACACGCCTTAATATGGGGTTTCTCGTGTAACTTTCTGGCCTTGGGATCATCCCAGGAGATGTGCAGGGGACCATGGGCGATACGGCCCCACGCGCACAATCGCAGGCAGCTTCGTCCGGTTCGAAGGCGCCTCAAGCCTCCGGCACGGTTGCGCTGCCCGATGTGGATTTGGTCCGTCGGCTCGCCCGGCAGGACTCCGCTTCGCCACGTGCGTTGGAAATTTTATTCCTGCGCCACGGCGAAGCCTTGGGGCGCTTTCTTGCGCGCTCCTTGCGCGGCTCCCAGGAGGTCGAGGATCTGGTCCACGACGCTTTCATCCGAGTCGCCGAGAAGGCCGACAGCTTCCGCGGCGACAGCCCTTTTCGTACTTGGCTCTTCTCCCTCGCGCTGAACCTGATGCGCAGCCGCAAGCGCCGCGAAGCCCTCGAAGACAAAGCCGACGCCACCATCCTCGTCAAACGCCCCGAACTCACCGAGATCAAGCCCGAAGCCGATCCGAGTTGGGGCGTCGAGCAGCGCGAACTGTGGAGCAAGGTCGAATCCGCCATCGCGGATCTGCCCGAGCCCGAGCGGGAGACCTTCCTCCTTTATTGGTTCGGCAAGCTGCCCTACGCGGAAATCAGCGAGTTAACCGGAGTTTCGGTCTCGGCGGCCAAGGTGCGGGTGCACCGTGCCCTGTCGAGATTAAGCCAATTCCTGGGAGGGAATCGGTAACGCGAAGCCGCTTCGTTCATCCCACAAGGTGAACGACCCCGGCGCGTGCCGAAGAGGTAGCCATGACGGACCCGAAGCGCGAAGAACTCCAGATGCAGATGGCCGACGCCCTCACCGGCCGGCTCTCGCCTTCCGAGCGGCAGGCCTTCGAGGCCGCGCTCGCCGCCGACGCCGAACTCCGCGCCGAGTTTGCCCGCCTCGAGTCCGCCGCAGCCTTGCTGGAACAAGCGTACCCCCAAGCCCCGGCCCTGAATCAGACCTGGCTGCGCATCGAAAAATCGCTGGGCTGGCGCGAAGCCGGCCAGGGCGGCAGCAGCCGCCTCGAAGCCGAAGCCTTTGCCCGCAAGGCCGCCGCTGCCGAAAGCAGGCAGGCCCTGGAGTCCAAGCAAGTCACTCTGGGCCACGACGAAACCGTCGACGCGCCCAGCCCGCGCGCGCACGACGAATTGGCCGCCGCCCGCGCTACGACCGAAGCCGCTCCGCACCGCAGCCCCTTCTGGTACCTCGCACCGGTTGCCGCGCTGCTCGTCCTGGGCCTCCTGGTCGCGCAGCTCTTCGTCCGCCACGAACCCGAAACGGGCCGCGTAGCCGCGACGTCCTCAGAAGCGCCTGGACGCCGCGCCATTCCCGCGCCGGATGCGGCGAACGTGCGCTACGTTCGCGGTTCACGGACCGACCTGGACGATCAGCGCGGGCTCGCGCTCGTCCGCCGCATGGGCCCCGTGGCCGTATTCGATGCCGAACGCAAGGCTTGGCGCGGCGTGGCGCAGGGAGAACGCGTTCCCTACGGCGCGCGGCTGCGCAGCGGTCCCCAGGCCCGCGCCGAACTGGCCTTCGGCTCCAGCCGCATCTTCGTGGATGCCCACACCGAACTGCTCGTCGCCCGCGAAGCCAACGGCCGTGGACTCGAACTGTCCAGTGGGCGCGCACTCGTCGAACTCGCGCCCGATGCCGGCGCACTGATCGTGCACGCCGGGACCGGAAGCCTCACGTTCAGCGCCGCCGCCGTCGAGATCGAAGTTCCGGCGCCGGACCTTGCCTTTGCACGCGTCCTGGGCGGACGCGCGCAGATCGAAAGCCGCATCGGCGCCGAATCCGAAGCTCTAGCCCTCGACGCGCCGGCCGGCGTCGAGGTCCTCGTCTCCAGTCCCGCCGACGCGGAACTGCTCGACAGCCTGTCTACTCCGGTTAAAGCGCGTGCCCGCGCCCTGATGGCGCAATCTGCGCGCGCACAGAACCTTGCCGCCGAAGGCCAGGGCGCCTGGATCCAGGCGCTCGAAGCGCCGCCAGCGCCCACCGCGGCCTCCGTCGGCCAACTGGTGGTCCTCGACGAGGAAGGCAAGCCCGCCGAACCGCTCCGCGTCGAACGCCTGGACATCACAGCCCACCTGCGCGGCCCGTTGGCGCTCACCCGTATCGACCATGTATTCCGCAACGAAACCGACCGCACCCTCGAAGGCACCTTTTACTTCCCGCTCCCGCCGGGCGCCGCCATCAGCCGTTTCGCCATGTTCGTGGACGAGAAGACGCTGATCGAGGGCGAAGTCGTCGAACGCCAGAAGGCGCGCGCGGTCTACGAATCCATCTTGCGCGCCAAGCGCGACCCGGCCTTGCTGGAGTGGATGGAAGGCAACGTCTTCCGCGCCCGGATTTTCCCCATTCCGCCGAAGTCCACCAAGCGCGTGATCCTGGAGTACACGCAGTTGCTGCCCGCGCACTACGAGACGCGCCGCTACATTCTGCCGCTGGTCAGCGAACTGACGCGCAAGCATCCCATCGGACGGTTGGACGTGGACGTCATTGCCGAGACCTCCGACGGACAGCCGCTGCGCGAAGTCTCCTCTCCTTCTTATTACGCGCAGACGAGCGTCGAAGGCTTGGGCACCTCGCGCGTGCATGCGCGCTTACGCCTGGAAAACGTGAAACCCGATGCCGACTTCGTCCTGAACGTCGCCGCGCCTCGCGAACAGCCCATCGAAGCGGTGATCTACGCCGAAGAAGGCGAAGCCCCGTACGTGCTGCTGGGTATTCAGCCCCAGCCGGCGCTGGCGCAAGCGGCCGGCCGGGCTTCCGGACGCGACGTCCTGATCGTCGCCGAAACCAGCGGTGCGCGCAGCACCGAAGATCGCGCCGCGCAGGCCAAGGCCCTCGACGCGCTCCTCAGCGGCCTGAACGCTTCCGACCGAGTGCTTCTGGCCGGCGCGGACGTGGCCCTTACGCCGCTAACCGCCGGCGGCGTACCCCCCTTCTCCGCCGCGCTGGACCGCGCCCGAGCCGACCTTTCCAAGACCACGCCGCTGGGTGCGTTGGACTTGGGCAATGCCGTGGTGCAAGGCGCCGCCCTGCTCTCCCGCCACGCACGGCCCGATCGTGCGCGCTTGCTCATTTTCGTCGGAGCCGGCATTCCCGCGCTGGGCACGCTCGACGCCGGGCAACTCGCCGCCGACGGCGCCGCGGCGCTGAAGGTGGCCGCCACGCGCTTCGTCGGCATCGCCGTGGGCCGCCAGGTCGAAACGCTTGCGCTGGCCGAACTCGCCGCGCGCAGCGGCGGATTCTGTGTCCCGCTGCGTCCCGACGAGAACCTCGAGGAAGCGGCCTTCACCCTGTCGCTCAGCCTGCAGCAGCCGATTCTGGAAGCCGCCGCATGGCGCGACGAGACCGGCCTGCTCTCCGACGCACTGCCCGCGCGTTTGCCGGCCCTGCTGCCCGGCCACGAATACTTCGTCCATGCTCGGCTTAAGGAAACGCGCCCCTTCGCCGTAGCGCTGGATGCCCGCATCGACGGGATGCCGTATGCCGTCCGCCGTGCCGTGACGCTCGGCGAGGGGCTCGACCGCAACCCCGCCGTCGGCCGTGCGTGGGCGCGCGCGCGCCTGGACGATCTGCTCGCCCAGACCCCCGATTCCCAGCGCCGCGAAGAAATCCTGGCGCTGGCACAAACTTGGACCTTGATGAGCCCCTACACCAGCTTCTTGGTCCTCGAAAGCAACGACGACTACGCGCGCTACGAGATCGACCGCAGCCTGCGCAGGAAGCTCTGGCGCGACCCCACCGTGCTGGCTCAAGCTCGGAACGAGGAAGCCGACCGCATCGGTTCGCCGGACAAAAGCACCGACGGCCAGCCGGAGCAGAAACAGGCCCTGCAAGGCCACCTCGAGACCGAGAACGCCGCGCGCGCCGCGCAGCCGCCCGCGAACGTATGGAAGCCGCGGGCCTTAGACGGCGAAGCGCTCCGCGAAGCGCGGCGGAATCTGGAATCGATTAAGCAAGCGGCGCAAGCCAAGGCGGCCCTCGCGGCCGATGCGAAAGAACTGCGCCAAGGACAGTCGCTTCAGCGCGACGGCAAGAATCGTGCCGAGTCCCTGAAGGAAGCCAAGGGCGGCGAACCCGCCAGCGGACCCGGCCGTGTGCCCAGTGCGCCTGCGGCGCCCGGTGAACGTGAGACCGCCGAACAGGCCGCCGCCGTGCCCGCCACGACCGGCCGGCCCGCGCCAGCACCCGGTGCTCCCCCGACGCAACCGAACGGAGGCCACCGCGGCCAGGATAAGCCGATGGCAACGGCGGCCGAGCAAGATCCGAAAGCCGCCCCGGCTGCCGCGCAGCCCTTGGTCGGTCAGGCCGACAAGCCGACGGCCACCCGCGCACCCGAAGAAAAGCTCGAAAAGAACGCCACCGATGAAGCGCCTGCTGGGCATGCCTCCGGCAACAAACGTGCCCTCGATGCCGCGCCAACTCTGCCGCCCGCACCCCCGCCTGCAGCCGCACCGCCGTCGCCCGACGCCATGGCCGGCCAAGGCGGCGGAGGCGGAAGGCCAGTGGCCGGAAGCGAAGGCGGAGCCGTTCGGAGGCTGACCGAGCAAGCCGAAGGACCGCCCCATCCGGAAGCGCCGGCCAACCAGCGGCGCGGCGCGGAACGCAAAGCCGCGCAGATGCAATCGCTGCTGGATCGCGAGGATGCCCAAGACGCGGTAAAAGAACTGCGCGATGACACTGTCGCCGAAGCGCTGGACGAGCAGGAAAAGTCCGTCATCGAAGGAAAAGAAAACGACGCAACCGAAACGGCCCAGACCCTCCGGGGCTTCATGGGCTTCGCGCTGGATCTGGTCGGCAAAAAAGAGGTCGACGAAGCCCTCGTCCTTGATGATTCGGAAGTCGAAGATCTGCGTAAATCGGTCGGCACCGAAGCAGCCGAGGAGCGCCAAGAGGCACTTGCTGGGGAATCGCGGTACCGCGAGACCAACCTAAAGAAGCTGGAGGATTCGGCCGACAAGGCCGTACCCGAAGATCGCCGCTCGGTCGAAGCGCTCGCGCGCGTCGTACAGTCCTCTCGCCCCGAACCGCAGATAGAGCACTTGCGCGGCATGCAGCAGGCGAAACAGTCCGAAGCGCAGAGGGAATCGTTCGGCAAGAGTTCCGAAGCGAACATGGAACGTGCCAAGTCCGATGCCGGGGCGGCGCCCGAAGCGCTCTGGAAAGGCCACCTCGGCGTCTTCAAAGAGACCAAGCCGGTCGCCGAAACGCGCGGGCGCGAAGCCAAGAAAGCAGCGAACGAATCGCCCGTGCAAGTCCAGACCTTCCTCCGCCGCATCCGCGACGAAGCTGCTGGCCGTGAAGAGCCCTATCCGCTCGCGCAGCTCACCGCCGATTTGGAAACGCTCGGCCGCGCCGTCCAGGCCCGGCCCAACGACCTCGCGCCGCGCCTGCAACGCGCCGCCGCCACGCTCCTGATCTTCGTTTACGAGCCCGCGCGGGTCGCCGGCGCGCCGCGCGAACTGCTCTGCGACCTTTTAGCCGAAGACCTCCAGCGCGCCTTTGCCGCGCCGGATGCCGGTGGAACGGACGGCGAAGCGATTCGCGAAGTGCTCCCCCTGCTGCCCGGCTTCTCGCGCGAAGAGCGCCTCGCGCTCCTCGAACGCCAGCCCGCGCCCAAACGGCGCTGCGGTGACTGGCTGCGCATCGCCGGTCTGCAAGCCGATACGCCCGCCGGGCGCGCCGCAGCCGGAGCCCTCCTCGACCGCGCCTTGGCCGCCTGGAAAACCCAGTTCCCCAATCAGCCGCTCCCGCTGCCGCAAGCTCGCGCGCTGGCTGCGCTGGCGCTCAAACTGGGGGATCTGCCCAAAGCTCAGAATGCCTTCGACGAAGCGCTCGTCGGACCGGGCGCCGGAGATTCCAAGCTTCTCGCCGAAGTCGCCGCGCTCGAAGCCCAATGGGGTTTCACCGAATCCGCGCGCGCACACACGCTGCGCGCGCTGGGCGCGCTCGAAGCGCGCGCCGACCACGCAGCCGCCCGCGCCATCCTCTTCCAGAACCTCGCGCTCCTGAGCGACGGCATCGACGGCTACAAGGTCCTGGCCGACGGCTTGGCCGAATTCCGCTACGCCGGCCCGGCCGCCGAACGCCTCGCCCGCGCCGCCGCTCGGCGCATCGCCGATGAACCGGACCCGCAACTGCTCGACGCTGCGTTGCCGCTCTTCGGAGACGAAGCCCTCCGCGCGCGCATCCTCGCCCGCCGCGCCGAACTCGAACCGAACGCCGAACGCCGCGCCAGCCTTTACGCCGAAGCTATGCGCCTTTCCGGCGACGAGACCTACCTCCAAGCGTTAGCCGCAAGCCTCCGCGCCGCCGGCCAGCGCGAGGCGCTGATCGAATTGCTCCAGACCAAGCTCCGCGCCGGCAGCGGTGAACCCTGGCAATGGGCGGCGCTTGCCCAAGCCCACACGGCCTCCGGCGACCGCGCAGCAGCCTACCGGGCGCAGACGCAGGCCGTCGCCCTGCGCCCGCGCGAAGCCGCCCCGCGCCTGGCCTTGGCCGAACAACTGGAGGCCATGGGGCGCCACCTCGACGCCTTGCGCGAATACCGCGCCGCCTGCGAACTCGAGCCGCAGCACGCCGCCGCGCACCGCCAACTCGCCGCGGCCGCACGCCGCCATCGCGATCTTGCCGCCGAAGGCTGGGCGCTCGTCCGCATGCTCGGCGGTTCCTGGCTCTCCGAAGACGGCGACGTCTGGGGCGAAGCCGAGCGCGGTCTGGACGACCTGCTCAAGCGCATGCGCACCGCCGGCCAAGCAGACGCCGCCGATAAGCTCGAACGCGAACGCGCCGCCGCCCGGGTCCAGGACCTCGTCGCCGTGTTGACTTGGGACACCGACGGCACCGACGTCGACCTGCACGTCACCGAACCCGGCAAGCACGAAGTCAGCTACCGCGAGAAAACTTCTTGGCGCGGCGGGATGCTCGACCACGACGACACCGACGGCCGCGGCCCGGAAACCTACGTCCTCAAGCGCGCCGGACCGGGCGCCTACCGCATCTGGGTCAAGTATTATCGCGGCGAACCCGTCACGAAGGCGCACGTCGAGATCTTCCGGCAGCGCCACGGCGCGCAAGAGACCCGGCAGACCTTTACGCTGGAATTGAAGAAAGCCGAAGAAGAAGCCACGGTCCTGGAATTTACCATCCAGCCGTAGCCGCTATTCCTGCTCGACCGGGTCCACCAGTCCGCCGAAGGTGCGCCGCCGCGTGGCGTAATCGGCCAGCGCCGCGTCGAGGTGCCCGCGCCCGAACTCCGGCCACGGCACGTCCAGGAAACTCAGCTCCGCGTACGCCGACTGCCACAATAGAAAATTCGAAAGCCGCCGCTCGCCGCCGCTGCGGATCAGCAGGTCCACCGGCGGCAACGCGCACAAGTACAGCTCCGCTTCGATCTGTTCGCTCCCGATTCGCGCCGGCTCCAGCCCGCCCGCGGCCACGCGGCCTGCCAGCCGCCGCATCGCCTGAACCAGTTCCTCGCGCCCGCCGTAATTGACGGCCAAGTTGAGCTGCATGCGCCGCGCCTGCGCGGTGGCCGACGACGTCTGTTCGACCGCCCGCAGCACCTCGGCCGGAAGCCGCTCGCGCTCGCCCAGCAAGCTCATCCGGATGCCCTGCTCGGCCAAGCGCTCGCGCTCCCCTTCGAGATACGCGCGGAAGAGTTCCATCAAGCCGGCTACTTCTTCGCTGGGCCGCGACCAGTTCTGTGCGCTGAAGGCGTAGAGGCTCAAGACTTCGATCCCGCGCTCGAGCGCCGCTTCGACCACCTCGCGTACCGCCCGCGCGCCGCGCTCGTGCCCGGCCAGCCGCGGCAAGCCCTGCCGCGTCGCCCAGCGCCCGTTGCCGTCCATCACGATCGCCACGTGGCGCGGCAAGCGCGGATCGCCCGGACGGGGCACGCGCGCATCCGCAAGCGCCGGAGCGGCGGGGACGCCGCCGTTCAACAGCGAGGTCTCGCTCATCGCGCGCCCTCCCCGTGCCCGCGCGCCGCGTGAATCAACACCTCCAACCGGTCGAGGTACACGCGAAACGCGCGCTCGCCCTTCGGCGTCCACTGCACCGTCGTGCTGCTTCCCCGCCCCGCCCCCGTCTTGTTGCGCTGGATCAATCCGCCCTGCTCCAGCGTGCGCAGATGGGTCATCAGGTTTCCGTCGGTGAGGTGCAATCCGTCGCGCAGGTCGAGGAACCCCGCGGCGTGATCGTCGGCCGTCGCCAGCGCCGTCAGGATCGCCAGCCGCGTGCGCTCGTGGATCAGAGGATCGAGTTCCAGCAGCGCGGCCGGCTCTTCCGTGCGCGGCGTTTCCGGTTCGGGCGGCGGCGCACTCGCCTTGCGGCGAGGCTGCGCGGCCGCGGCAACGGTCTTCATCCGCGGTACCTCCACATCACGATCGTCCCGAAGGCGAAATGCAAGCCGCCGAAGCCCAGCCCCAACCAGACCGCCGACCACTCCACCGGCGTCCACCATGCCGCGGCGCCCAGGGCCAGGAAGATCAACCCCAGCGTGCGCATAAACAGCGGAGCGAAGAAGCTCGCCACGTACAGCCCGCAGCCGTACATCGTAAGCCACAAGCCCGGCAGCAGGTCGTAGCGTTCCGCGCGCGCCAGCGCCAAGGTCGCCACCAGCCCCGCCATGCCCGGTCCTAAAAGCGCGCCAAAAGCCGTCCGCGCGATAGGCGTCCACATCCGCTCGCCGCGCTGCTGCGCCTTAAGCGCCGTAAGAATGAGCATCGTGACCGCCGCCACCACGAAGACGCCCAGCCAAACCCCCAGAAAACGCGGGCCCAACAGCGGATGGCAGCCGGGATTCTCGGCGGCCCAGCCGCATCCGCCGCTCCCCGCCAGCGCCGCCGTGCCCGCGATGAACCCCGACCAGGCCGAAAACGTCGAATACCGCGTCGTCCGGTCGATCGCAGCGCGAATGTATCCCAGCGCGCGCAGCGCTTCGTCCCGGGCCATGGGCGATTCGTGCAGCATGAGCGGAGGACTCCGGGCTCGTACTCGATCCTAATTCACTTTGCTCCACAAAGCATACCATCCGGATCGGTATCGTCAACGCGGAACTTGAACCCATTCCGTCAACTGCGCGTAAAATTTCGCCGCGTTTCCGGGCACTCGTGGAATCCGCAAGCGGTGCTATGATGCCCGTCGGTTGTTAAGCCCCGATTGACGAAGGACCTGTGCGCCATGCGGCAGTACCTCGATCTGATGCGGCATATCCTGGAGCACGGTGAGCGGAAGGAAGACCGCACCGGTACCGGCACCCTCAGCGTCTTCGGCTACCAAATGCGCTTCGACCTCGCCGCGGGCTTTCCCGTCCTGACGACGAAGAAACTCCACCTGCGTTCGATCATTCACGAATTGCTCTGGTTCCTGCGCGGCGAAACGAACATCCGCTACCTCAAGGAAAACGGTGTCAGCATCTGGGACGATTGGGCCGACGCCAACGGCGAACTCGGCCCGGTCTACGGCAGCCAGTGGCGCAAATGGACCTGCGACGGCAAGGTTTACGACCAGATACAGAACGCCGTCGATCTGCTCAAAAAGAATCCCGACTCGCGTCGCATCATCGTCAGTGCTTGGAAGGTCGACGAGATCGACCGCATGGCGCTCCCGCCGTGCCATTGTCTGTTTCAGTTCTATGTCGCGAACGGAAAGCTCTCCTGCCAGCTCTATCAGCGCAGTTGCGACGTCTTCCTCGGCGTACCGTTCAACATCGCCAGCTACGCGCTGCTGACGCAGATGATGGCGCAGGCCGTCGGTCTTCAGCCCGGGCATTTCATCCACACGCTCGGCGACGCGCACCTGTACCTCAACCACATGGACCAGACCCGCCTGCAACTATCCCGCGAACCGCGCAAGCTCCCGGTGATGAAACTCAACCCCGACATGATGGATATCTTCGGCTTCAAGTACGAGGACTTCACGCTGGAAGGCTACGATCCGCATCCGCATATCAAGGCGCCGGTGGCGGTATGACGCTCAGCCTGATCGCGGCGCTGGCGGAAAACCGAGTCATCGGACGCGACGGGCAATTGCCTTGGCGCTTGCCCGGCGATCTCAAGCGCTTCAAGCGACTCACCCTGGGTCACCCGGTCGTGATGGGCCGCAAGACCTTCGATTCCATCGGCCGCCTGCTGCCCGGGCGCGAGAACGTGATCCTGACGCGCCAGCTTGCCTACCAAATGCCCGGTGCGACGATCCTGCATACGCCGGAAGCCGTGCTCGAGCGCTTCCGCGAAGCCGGTGAGGTCTTCGTGATCGGCGGGGAAGAGATTTACCGCCTCTTCCTGCCGCGTGCTCAGAAGCTGTACCTCACGCTCGTGCACCAGACCGTGGACGGCGATGCGTATTTCCCGTCGTTCGAGGCAGACGCATTCGAGGAACTCGAGCGCGAACGCATCGAAGAGCCGCTCCCCCACTCGTACGTGACGCTGAGGCGCAAAGCGTGAACCTCGTCCCGGGCGGGCCGCACTCATGACCGGTCGCCTGCGAACTCGGCCGGGGCGGCGCATCGAAGTCTGGAGCTTCGGCGGGCCTTACTACGAAGCGCTGGTGGCCGATTTTCGCGAGCACTATCCCGACCTCGCCTGGGACCATCGCCCGCTCCGCACGCTCGGCGGCTACTACCTCGATGCACTGGTAAAAGAGCTTCAGAGGCCCTGGACGCCGCTGGCCGTCGTCCCCGTGCGCTTTCGCGACATGGGCGCGCTGATCCGGCGCGGCTGGCTCCGCGCGCTGGACGACTTCTTGCCCCCGCAAACGCGGCAAGCTTACGCCGCCCCAGCGCTCGACCTCGGACGGAGGCACGGAGTGCTGTACGCCGCGCCCGAAGACTTCGTCCCGTACTCGCTGCTGGCGCACACCGGCGCAAGCCGGTCCGTGCCCGGCACCTGGGCCGAACTCGAACACCTGCTCGACGCTTCGGCCGGACAGGCGCGAACGCCGATCCTGCGTGTCCAACACGGCGGGCCCACGCACCGCTACGGTTTCCTGCTCGCCCTTCTGGGCTCCAATGGTTCACGCTTCGATCTGGGTCTGGAAAGCATGCTGCAGGCCCCCGAAGGGCCCATCGCCTGCTACGAATGGACGCGGCGCATGATCGCCAAAGGCCATTGGGCCTACCCCGCCGACTTGCATCCCGAGAAGATTCCGACGATGGGGCAGTTCCGCGAGCGCCGCCTGACCTACGTATTGGGCTGGGCAACCGAACTGACGCGCTGGACCCCCGAAGAATTGAGCGGCGTTCGCGTGCTCCCCTTCCCCCGTGGCCCTGCACGGAAGCCCCCCTGCATACCTTTCAACGGAACGGGCTGGTGCGTCCCCCACAACACCGCCCACCTGGATCTCGCCCAGGTGCTTTTAGCCGTGCTTACCGATCCCGATCGCGTCCGCGAACAGGAACGCTTGGGCGGTACCGCTTTCCCAGCGCTGCGGCGGCTCTGGAACGACCCGCAGATACTCGCGCGCAAACCGTTTTACCGCGATGCCGCGAAGGCCACGGACACGCAAGCCGCGTACGCGCCCGAATTTCTGGACCGCAACCTGCAATTGCTCGACGAAACCTTTTTCGAAGCGCTGAACCGGGGCGAGTCCGGAGCCGAATGGCTCGCGCGCTTGGGCCGCGCCAGCCATAAGCTCGCCAGGCAGACCGTAACCCACGGCCTCGTCCGCCGAGCGCTGGACGTGATCGAGGAACGGCTCGAACGCATCGCCAGCGTCCGCGAAATCGCCGCGAGCGTCGGCAGGCACCCCGACTACTTGAACCGGGTCTTTCGCAAAGAGCTCGGCATCGGCGTCAAAACCTACTTCGACCGCCGCCGCATGGAACGCGCCCGCGCCATGCTCGCCGACATTACCCTCAGCATCCGCGAGATCGCGGAGCGCACCGGCTTCGCCAGCCCGGCCGCCTTCTCCCGCGCCTGCCGCGCCCATTGGGGCGCCAGCCCGCTCCAATTGCGCCGCCAAGACCTCGTCCGCATCCGCCGCGGCGCCTAATTTCGACTAAATACGTCGTGATTTGAGGCCATAGGTCGGATAATGCAAACTTATAGCCGACCGTTGAACCGGGCTCGCGGCGTATCCAAGTGCAGAGACCGGACACGTAACCAGGAGAACCCGCGGTGCTCAGCCCAACCCAGATTCAGCGCTTTCACGAAGACGGCTATGCGGTGGTCGACGGAATGCTCACGCCCTCCGAATGGCACGATCTGCGCGACGCCACCCAACGCATCGTCGCCAACCCCCACGGCCGCGCCAGCGCCGCCGAATACCTCCAGGATCAATACGCCACGCAGTGGGGCGTTTTCTCCGAACACCTTTGGATCGACGAGGCCACCGCCGAGTCCGCCGTGCTGCGGGTCCGCGACAATCCGCGCGCGCGAGCCGTCGCCTCCGCGCTGCTGAACGTTGAAGCGAAAGCCTCGCGCATAAGCATGCAGATCATGTACCCGCGCTGCGGCTGCAAGCAGCCCTGGCATCAGGACCACACGCCGGGCGACCGGAATCTCTGGTGGATCAACTGCATGTACTACCTGGAAGAGATGACGTCCGAAAACGGGAGCCTCCTGGTCGTGCCCGGAAGCCATCGCACGCCGCTGAATCGGCGCCTGCCCGATTACGGTCCGATCCCCGGCAGCGTGCGCGTCCTGCCTAAGCCCGGCGCGGCGGTCTTTTTCTACATGAGCATCCTGCACGCCGCCGACGAGCACCTGGGCCCCGAACCCCGCCGCGGCGTCAAGACGCACTACAGCCTCCCGCATATCGACCCGCTCGATCATCGTCACGAACAGCGCTACGCGCGCGGCGTGCGCCGGCGCGGGCACGAGATCCTGCGCGCCGACGACGGCGTACACAGCTTCTGGTTTGCCGAAGAAGAGCCCGTTGCGGCCGAAAGGAACTCCTATGCGTAACTTTTTACTCCTCATCGCCGGCACGATCGGTCTGTGCGGCGCACTCCAGGCCGCCACCGCCTTAACGCCGCTTCAGGAAATCAAGCAGTCCGAAACCGTCAACCTCGACTGGGTGCACCGCATCCAGCTCGTCGAAGGATACGCCTTTGTCGTCTCGCATCGCGGTGGAGCCATCCACCTGTATAAGCGCGATGCGGCGACCGGCGCGCTGGAATACCGCAGTTCCATTCCCATGGCCGAAGAACTGGGACACAAAGGCAGGCATCTGGATGCCTTTCCCGTGCTGACCAAGCGCCAAATCATTTATGCCACCGGTTGCTGGACCCACGCGAACAGCAACGCGCACGGTCTGGGGCTCTCCTGGTACCGCTTCGATCCCGAAAAAGGCACCGCCGCCAAGCTCGGCCGCATCGAATCAGACGCCGGCGTACTTAACGCGCACCCCAGTCGCGACGCGCTGCTGCTCTCCAGCCCCTTCGGAGGTTCGGTCCAGACCATTGAACTGGATCCGTCCACCGGTGAACCGAAGCTGGGCGAAAAGCTGACCGGGGCCGGCCTCGGCCGGGAACTCATCCCAACGCCGGACGGCAAGCACCTGTACAGTTTGCATGGCAAGCATGTGGGCTGCCTGGCCGTCGGCTCGGAAGGCGCGTTGTCCTACGCCGGCACGTCCGCGCTGGACGGCATGGAACCCAAGGGAAGCATGCGCGCTACCGCATTGACCTTCTCGCCCGACGGCAAGCACGTCTACATCAACCTCTACGGCTACGGAGTGAAAAACGAGCAAGGCAAATACTCCGGCTATACCGCCATGGGGCTCTTCGCCCGCGACGCGGCCACCGGCGCGCTCACCTTCGTCCGCAAGCTGACCGTCGACCGCAAGATGACCGCCATCAACGCCATCGCGTTCGATCCCGCGGGTACGCGCGGATATTACAGTTCGGGCCCCGAAAACGCCGGCTGCTGCCTCGGCTGGTTCGATCGCGACCCTGCCACCGGAGCAGTCACCTTCGGCAGCGTCGCGCCTGGCACAAACCGTGGCGTGGAACACGTCGCGTTCGATCCGAAAAGCGGGGCGGTCTACGCCGCTGGATCGCATTCCACCAAGTCGATCTTTGTCTTCAGCACGCGCTGATTCGAACGGAGCCTCCCATGACCGTTGGACGCTGGACGGCTTTCTGGCTGCTGCTCGGGTTGGGCGTTGCGCACGCATCGTCCGATGCGCCGCTGCCCGATTGGAACCAGTACCGCGGACCCAAACGCGACGGAGTCAGCCGAGAATCCGCAGTCTCGACCGATTGGCCCCAGGAAGGACCGCCGGTGTTGTGGAAGGCGCAGGCCGGCAAGGGACCTTGCGGCCTGATCGTGGTCCGCGGGCGCCTCTACACCGCCGGGAATGCCAACGGCCGCGAAGCGCTGGTCTGCTACGAAGCCGCGAACGGTAAAGAGCTTTGGAAGTTCGAGTACGACTCCGGCGATCCTTCGCCCCAGAATCCGGGGCCCGCGTCCACCCCTGCCGCCGACGAAGCCCGCGTCTTCATGCTTAGCCGCACCGGCCAGCTTCACGCGGTCGAACGCGACACCGGAAAGCTGATCTGGAAGAAAGATTTCGTGCAGGATTTCGGTGCCAAAAAACCGCCCAACGGCTTCTGCGGCTCACCGCTTCTTTACGGCGCCACGCTTGTCGTCCCGGTTTGCGGAACGCAGGCCACCGTAGCCGCCTTCGATCGCGCCACCGGCAATATCGTCTGGACCTGGAAAGGCGCCATGTCCAACTACGCCTCGCCGCTCAGCTTTGCTCTGCCGCAGGGCGGCGAACAGTTGCTCATCGCGAGCGACTTCGGTTATCACGGCCTCGATCCCGCTTCGGGCAAGCAGGTCTGGGCCTATCGCTGGCCGACCGCCTTTAACATCAACGCCACGCTTCCCGTTGTCGCGGGCGACTCGTTCATCGTTTCGTCCGGATACGGTAAAGGCAGCGCTCGCTTGAAGCCCGCCAGCGACACCGTGGAGGAAGTCTGGGGCGGGAACAAGAAGGAGATCAAGAACCTGCGCAGCCAGTGCAGCCCCGCCGTGCTCTTCGAAGGACATCTGTACGGCTACGACGGCGACGGACAAAGCGGAGCCAAGCAGCCGCTCGTCTGCGTCGATGCCGCCAACGGCGAACTGAAATGGAGCAGCGATAAGATTAAAGGCGCCGGCGCGTTGATGTGTGCCGGGGGCCGGCTGTTGGTGCTCAACCACACCGGCACGCTCGCGTTGATCGAAGCCTCGCCCGAGAGCTACCGCGAACTAGCCCGCGCCCAGTTGATCGCGCCCAAATGCTGGCAACCGCCCGTCCTCGTCGGCGGCCGAGTCTACGTACGCAACGAGAACGGCGATCTTGTCTGCTGCGATCTCGCCCCGTCGGGCAACAAGTAAGCGCGCTACTGCCGCATAACCGTTTTCAGATTCGCTCGATAGCCCGGAAAAAGCAAAACCGCCCCACGAAGGAGGCGGTTGATCGGCGTCCGGCCCGTCCACGTAAATGGTATACCCGGGAGGATTCGAACCTCCGACCTCAACCTCCGCAGACAAGGCCAAGCATCTAACCCCAATCACTCCCTTCACGCATATCCTTACCTCGAAAGGCTTTTGCATAGAATCAAAAACCCGTGGCCGTCATCAGAACAACCCCTAATTAACCTCAAAAGTGGGACCGTATTTGGCCACTTTCCCGATTTGGCCGAGCTGGCCGAGTTGTGGCCGAGCCTCACGCGCGCCGATCGCGCCGAGATCCTGCGCCGCGCACACGACCTTGCGGGAGAGAAGAGAGAAGCTCCCCCTCCCCCCTTAAATTGATAGATACCAACCCCTTGCGCGCTTTTCGGCCTGCTTTTCCTGCACACGAAACACACGAACACCCCCTCCACTAACTATACCTATAATTCATGCTCCTACCCTCACTTACACGATTTCACCTGGATGTTTGGGAGCCTAAGGAAGGGAATAAATTTGGGTATAGTAAGTGAGGGGGGTATTCGTGTGTTTCGTGTGTTCGTGTGCTGAACTGGAGCCTCACCGAAGGGGAACGGGCCTACGGGGTGAAGGTGAAGCGCGGCCGGATCCTTGCGTTTCAAGCCAGGGGCCGGATTAGCTAGAATCGTTAGCTGGAACTTTCGGGGAGGGCACAATTTCGCAGACCGAAGCGCGCTCACTTCCATCGGTTTTTTGGCCAGGAAGGACCCACGGCGCCGGCCTGGACGGCGGGGGGGCCTGGCGGCGCCCCACGTTCCGAACCGCGTTCCGTTCAGCCGCGGAACCGCGCGCGCGGGCTTCGATCCGCAAACCCGTCCGCGATCGCCCTTTGTCTGTTAGCTATGAAACGCCGAGCGCCTTCAATGCCAAGCAGGGGGCGCGTTCCGGAACCAGGAGAACTTTTGAGGGCCTGGGGTCTGGGATGCGAGAAGCTGAAGCTCGCTCCCTTCCATCGGTCTTTCGGCCAGGAAGGACCCGCGCTCATTCCGTCGCACAACGGGACACATCTCGGCGGTCCGTTCGGCAACTCGCATAGAGGGGCGCGGGGCACAGCGCGAGCGCAGACGACTGCGCGGGCAAGACGCGCTTACTCACCCGCTTCGCCTTCGTTCAACATCCCATGCGGAACGTACGGAACCGACAGCGCGCGCACCAGATCCCAAAGCACCCCCACCGCGCCATGCAGCGCCAGGACGGACACCAAGCACAGCGCCAGGCCCAACGACGCCCCGGCCTTCGCCAAGACGCACGCCGTTGCGCTCCAGGCCTCGGGGAGCCACGGCGCCGACCAGACGCACCAGCCCAGCCACAGGACCGCGTACAGCGCCGCGGAATTAAGCAGCCACGACGCGCACCAGAGCCACGCCAGAGCCCAGCGGCCGGCGATCCGGCGCACACGAATATCGAGCGGCTGCATGGCCACGGCCTCCACCTTGGCCATCGATTGCGCCGCCAGGATCGCCTCTTCGTTCAGGCGGTCGCGTTCGGCTCGATACGCCTTTTCCTGCAGCGCGCGCAACGCATCGCGCTTGGCCTGCTTCGCCTGGCGCACCGGATCGAGCGGCGCCGCCTTTTCGTCCAGCTCACCTGCCGCCGTCGCTTCGTTCATGGCCTTGTGCCTCCATCGAAACGGCCCGCGCGATCGTGCAGCCCCAGCCACGCCCGCGCACGCTCGGCCGCCGCGGCGAACCAAGCGCGCCGTATGACCAGCACGCCCCGCGCATCGACGCCGGCCGCCTCGTCCTGAAAGCGCCAGCCCGCGAGCGCGCCGTACAGGCACACCAGCCACACCGCCGGCGAGAGCGCCACCCATACCAGCCAGGCCGCCAGAGCCGCCGGAACGCGCCACAGACGCCGCCAAGGGGGAAAGGCGAACCAGGCCCAGCCCGCGACGGCCGCCGAACCTAGGAACAGCACCGCCCCGTACAGGCACAGCACCAACACCAGATAGACGGCCGCCACGAAGGGAGCCGCCAGCGCGCAAAGCGCCCACGTCTTCAATGGTTAGCCCAAGCCTGCCGGCGCGAGCGGTAGCCCGTCCACGCCGCCGCACTCTGAGCCTGCAGCACGTCATGCTTCAATTGCTCCGCCTCCGAACGCGCCGCACGCATATCCGCGGCAGCCTTCTTTCGAACTTCATCGCGCTTTTCAGCCGTGGCCACCTTCTTCTCAACGGCTTGCTCGGCGTACCCGCGCCGGCGCTGCTGTTCGGCCGCTTCGCCGCCCCACCAATCCGTCATTTTTTCGAACGGATTTCGAAGCGCCATTTTCGTATTCACATAGTCGCTGTTCATCTGCCGTTCGGGATCGATCGCCTTACTCAGCTCATCATCCAATAGCTGATTGCCTGTCTTCTGGTCGAGCTGCGAAGTCCACATGCCGCGGCGCTGCCGCTCTTGCTGCAACAACGCTCCCGGGTCCCGGCCAGTCAACGCCTTGAAGTGCTCGCGAGACCGCGAACGCAGCTCGCCGCGCTTCTTCACTCGATCCGCTACATCTTCGTCCGTACCCGAAATATCCACGTCCATGTATTTCTTCAGCGCGAAGCTGACCGACCCGCGCGCCTCATCGGCCGTCGCCTGCATCCGGAGCGCTTCCTTCGTCACCAGGTCCTGGCGTATCCCGTGCTTGCGCGCGGTATCGAAGCGGACGGATTCATTCTGCGCGCGCTTGACGCCGGCGTCGTGAATCGCAAGCCCGATCTCGCCGCCCGCCATGGCGGCCTCTAGGTAAATCGATCCCATTCGAAGCGCGCCGCGAGTTTTTTGCAGCGCACGCGCCCCCATGCCGGCATCCAGACCCAGCCGCTGGCCCAGCACCGAACGCGACAACGAGGCCGCAGCCTTATCGGCAAAGTTTTTCAGCACCTTCGACTGCAACGCCCGCGCCGCTTCGTCCACCACGCTCTTGACGACCCCCAACGATGCCGCGCTCACCGTCCCGCCGCGCGCGGCGGTGTTGGCCATCATTTCGATGCCCATGCCGATATTCTGGATCGGATCGATGGAGCTCCTAAATTGCCGCCGCGCGTTGCGCGCCTCCCCGGCGCCAGTCCGCGAGATCCCTAAGAAGCCGCGCAACGCCTCTGCGTCGCCAGATCGCGCGCCGCCTTGAATCGCGCGCCGCGCCGCGGCGCGAACGTGCGAAGGCACCGAGCCCCCGCCTTTCTGCATCCGCAGAATCCGCGTACCCAGCCCGCGAAGGATGCCTTCTTCCCGACTGCCCTTGGCCACGTTGCACCGATCCTTTCGAAGCATGCGCCCTTCGAAGCACGGCGCGTTTTACCCATGCGGGAACCGGCCCGACTACGCGCCCGCGCGCCGCAGGCCTTTGAGGCTCTTGAGCGCCTTCGGTTTCTTGAGCGGCTTCGGGCGGGCCAGCCCCGCCACCTTGGACCGGAACAAGGCCGCCTGCCCCAGCGGCGACGGCGCGCGCGAACGCGCGCGAACTTCCGCAAATATCCGGGCGCCACTCAACAGCTTGCGCATCGCCAGGCCCTTTCATTTCAAAGCGGCGGGGCGCGCCGTACGCGGACCCACCCACGCCGCCGCCGGCACACGCCGGCTTACTCTTCGCCGCGCACCCTTTCAGACCGGCCGGCGGCCCTGCCGGCCTTTTAACCGGCAGGGCCGCCGCAACTTGCCGCTTCTCCCAGCGGTCGGGGCTCACGCCTACGCCATCGAAAACGCATCGTGAGCGGCGCGTGTTTTGGGCTAGGAGCTGACGGCCCACAGGGCACGCCAGGGGGGACGCCTCGGGCCGCCACTACGCGCTAGGCGGAGCCTCATATCCCCTCGACTAAAATTGCTACTTCCGATCGCGCTCCCAATCCCGGTGAACCTGGCGAAGGGCTTCCGTGAGTTTCATGCCCGTACGACGGGCGCGAGCGCGAGCGAGGGCGAGCAGATCCGCTTGCCGCGCGTGCTTGGCTTCGTGGCGCTTCTGGAGTTCCGACTTCACGCCAGGTCGCACCTTGGGCCGCGAGGCGCGCAAGAACGAGGCATGCAGCTCGGGCTTTTCGCGCGATAGGTACGACATCGCGGCCGCCAACGTGCACCCGCGCTTTTCCGCACGCTCCCGCGCCTCCGTCATAAACGGATGCGCGCTAAGCAACCGAAGAGGCGCCATTTGAATGCGCGGGCCAGACGCCAGGGCTTTCGGATCTTCGTCTTCGTCGTCTTCGTTGTCGTCGTCGTCTTCTTCGTCGTCGTCGTCTTCGTCGTCTTCGTCGTCTTCTTCGTCGTCGTCGTCTTCGTCGTCGTCGTCTTCGTCGTCGTCTTCGTCGTCTTCGTCGTCCTCGTCGTCTTCGTCTTCGTCGGCTTCGTCATCTTCGTCGGCTTCGTCGTCGCTGATCGGCAGGGGCGGGCGCCCCACGCTCTTCAGGTACGCCTCGTGCAGCGCCGGCTTCTCACGCGCCAACGCGCGGATCGCTTGCGCGAGCGAGCATTTCTTTCGTTCGGCGAGGGCTTCCGCCTGGCGCATGAATTCATGCTTGGTGCCCAGCAGGCCCTGGGGCGTGCGGCTTGTTCTTGGCATGGCTGGCTCCTAAAAATGTTCGCGGACTGTTCAGCTTCCGCGCGTACGCCGATGCAACGGGATGGACGTCACAAACGCCTGATGCAGATCCGGCCTGGCACGTGCCAATTCACGAATGGCCTGCGCGAGCGAGCACCGCTTCCGCTCCGCTTGCGCGCGGGCCTCGAGCATGAACGCATGCGTTCCGCCCGTGGGGTCTTGGGGCTCGGTGCTGACGCGTGGCATGAGTCACTCCTAAAAATCGGGAACCGCGTACGCGCCGACGGCTACTCAGCCGCCGGCGCTACGGCTTCGACTTCAGCTTCGGGTTGCGGTTCGGTCTGGACTTCCGGCGCCGGGTTCAGCGCGGCTCGCGCGGCGCCCAGGGCCTCGGCGATTAAGTCCCTTTTGCGAAGCGCCGACCGTTCCGGGTTGCGCGCGCGCGTACGCTCGAGGAAATCGACTTGCACCGGTAGCGGTTCGCTGCCCAACGCCGCCGCAAGCGCCGGATGCGCCACCAGGTCTTGGGCGAGCCGCGGAAGCCCCATAGCAGGGCCGCACAACCGTTGAATCACATCATGCGGCGAGTGACCTTCGCGCGGATCCAACATGCCGCCGCGCAGCGCCGCAAAAGCCCGGATCGCGCCGGCCACGTGCGCGGCCAACTCGCCAAGCAAGGCTTGCCGTTCTGCTTCGTCGGCCTGGTCTGCCGCGTCCAGCGGCGCGGACAGCGCCGCACGCGCGATCTTTTCGGCATCGCGCATCTGCTCATCGATTTCGAGCAGCACAAGACGAAGCGCCTCCGCATCGCGCCGGGCCTCGAAACATTCTTTTTCCGCCGCGGCCTCTTCCTTCGGCGCGCCCTTGCCGGTCCGTACGCGCTGCTTGCGCAGATCCTCCGCTTTCGCATCCGACGCGGCCGCGGCCTCTTCGTACTCGGCGAGCTGCGCTTCCAGCTTCACGCGCTCGAAGGCCAGCTCTTGCAGTCGTTCGGCACTCATGGTTCTAGCTCCTATCGTTCGGGTTCATTAAACGGCACGCGCGAGCGGAGCGCATCGGTGCGCTTGGTCCGTTTTGCGCGCGTTCTGTTCCACGGGGAAGACTTCGAACTGGTCCAGCGAGATCACAACGACGGCCCGCGCGTCGGCCGGCAGCTCGCCATCCGGCGCCGGCAGATCCCAGCCACGCGCCGAGAACAGCACCGCGAAACACCGGGAGCCCAAGGCCGCGCTGCACCCACGGTAGAAGGTGCTCTTAGCTACCGGCAACCCCAACTTACGCAAAGCAGCGAGCGCTTCGGATGCGTTCAGCACCGGAGCCGCGCCCGCGGCTTCGGTCGCGGCTTCGCGCGCTACTTCCGGCCCCAGCATCGGAGCGAGCACGCGCACCAGCGCACACGCAAGGCGTCGCCGGCCACGATCGCGCAGACGACTGCGCACCGGCGCAAGCGCCGCGGTCAGTTCGGCGAGACCCGGCTTTAGAACTTCAGTCCGCAATCGAAGCATTGATGCTTCGGCATCCGGCGGCCGATGACCTGGGGGTAAGACGCGGTCTGCAGCGGGTGGCTGGGCTGCGCGCACTTCGGACACGGCGGGCCGCTCGGCGCCGCCTGCGCCGCGACGGGCACGACCGGCGCCGGCTGCACCAGCGCCGCGGCCGGGACACCAATGCGTCGCTTCGCCTTGCGCTGCGCTTCGATGGACGGATGCAGGGGCGGAACCGCCAGCGAGGGGGGCCGGCTGCCGGCGTACGTGCGTCGAATCGGGCCGACTGGTTCGGCGCCGTGTGCGGTGTAGCTCATGACTTTTCTCCTGGGGGCAACCTCTTTCCGTGCCGCGGGACTGCGCAGACGTCTGCGCCAGATTCGATCGAGCACGGGCGAGGTTCATGCGCGCATAGGACCACAGGCGGCGGCTGAAATCGACGCGGCCAAACCGCAGTCATTCCGCAACCCGTCTAACCCAAGCCAGAAAAATGACTTACGTGATCATGAAACAAAGCCGGAAGCAGGCTCTATTTTTCTGCGGGCGGTTGCGGTATAAGGCGCGGTTGCGCTGGACACCTGAAGCCACGCGCGGAACGCACGCGACAATCGAAGATCGCCCCACGGGGAGGCCGTAAGCGCAAGCTCGGCACCGACGCCGCCCGGCGAAGGTTCAGGCTCCCCAGGGGCGGCCCTATGCCGAGATGCTGCATGTTCTTCGCACCCGAACTCTCTCCCAGGGAACGGAGCGTTCTCCGCTTCGGGTCACTCGCGCTCCCGACGCATAACGGTCTTCGGTACTTCCCAGTATCCTTGGTTGGGCACAAGCGATTCGAGCACCTATTTTCTCAAACCTGGAAACGGATTAATCAGCCTGACCGCTCCGTGATATTGCGCCACTGGAAGACGCAGCCCGGAACACCCAAGGATCCGTACGCGCCTGAAATCATTTACAGCTCTACTGGGTGGCGCAATAGGCCAATGGCGGGGTCCTGCTCCAGCAACGGCAATGAATTACAATTTAATGCGACCCTTATCCAGCGGATTCCCAATGAAGCGGCCAGGGCCTTGGTTGCCCACGAACTTGCCCACGCCTTTTTAGAGGGCATGCGCCACCAAAAAAACTTTGTTCTCGCTAAGCACGAAGAAGAAGAATTCGTTGTTGATCAAGTCATGAAAGCTCGGTGGGGTTTCGACGATACGCTGATCACCCAATGGGTGGAGACACATCCCGAGATTCACGACCTGCTGCATGAAGCGAACAGCGCATAAGCGAAAGGAGGCCGCCTATCGACTGAACCGCCCTACGCGCGTTAGAGCGCGCGGGAGTAAAGAAGCGGGGCCGACCAGCGATGACACGCCGGCCGACCCCTAAGCAAGCCACCAGTCAGAGCCTGGCAGCTTACCTAGCCGTGAGTATCGGCCAAGGTGCTGCCCTTTCATCAGAGGAAAGGGGCACACGATGCACCGCCCAAACCAAGCACCGCAGGACCCCCCCGACGATTCCGAAGATACGCAAAGCATAGAAGTGCTTTTGAACCATCCCGAACATCCCGACCGGACCACGCCCGGCTGGCGCAACCTGCTGCGCGCACCGAACGGGCACCTGCTGACCCGCGCGGACCTGAAGAAAGAAAAGCGGAACCTTGCGCAGGCGCTGTTGGGCTTCAAGGCCTTCCCGGATCTAAAGGACGACCTTCACCCCGGATTCCAGCGCGCCATGGAGCCGCGTATCTGGATCCTGTCGCTCCTGCTGCGCGGTCGACGGCCCGTTCCGGCGGCTTGGTACGACGGCTATGTAGAGCACGTTCACCACGTCTGCAAGCGTCAGGAGGAGCCCGAACCACCCGACCGGTTGAAAGCCGACCGGAAGGAGCTGGCCTTCGCGCTGCACTACGCCGAACAGCACCCCGAGGCCGACGGGTGCGACCGCTGGACGCGGCTGAACCTGGAAGCGCGCATCCGGATGATCCGGCACTTCCTGCGGCGCGGCGTGACGCGCCTGGCGTACACCCGGATCGCAAACCGGATCATCCGGCACACCGCGAAGCGGGGCCGCCACGGCCTTCCGGCGAGCAAGCCCGCACACACGCCGGACGGAGCGCCGCGCGACTGGAAGGAGGCGCACCGCGAAGTGCTCCGCTGGGAGCACCTGTTTCGCGAAGTCCCGCACCTGGCCGAAGAGCATCCGGCCTTTCTGGACAGGCTGAAGCGCAACAACGCGCCGCCGGCCGAACCCGAGCGCACGCCGGCGAAGCCGCCGCTGCCCCCGGACGCCAAGCCGGGAGGCATTCAAGGCCCCGAATGCTACGAGCTGGACCCGCGGCACGATCCGCTGGTCTGCAAAGCCACGGGCGACGAACACGAATGGGTGCCGCACGCCGAGCGCGGGCACGCCTGCTGCTTGTGCGGGGTTCATTACAAGCCCCTAGATGGCGGGCCGGCGACGCCCGAGGACCTCTTCGACCTGGAAGGGGGTGCCGTTTGAGCCCTTCCCTGGATTTGTTGGAGCGGTACGACGTGGCGCGGCGGAAGTATCCGGGCTGGGCGTTTCTCATGCAGGACGATCGCGACCCCGCGCGGGGCTGGCTGATTCGTGAAGTGGGGCGCGTGGGCTTTGTGCATCTTCCGTTCCCGTGGTCGGACCACGAGCGCCACCTTGCGCGGCTGCTTTGGCAAGGCGTCAGCGTAGCGGTTACGACGCCGCTGGCGGATGAATTGCCGGCGCCCGCGCGGCTGGCGCTGGAAGGGTAGCGCGTTAAAGTCGTGCCGTCGCCGGATAGCCCGGCCAGGCGAAGAGGGCCACTCCAAGCCCCTGCCGGCGACGGTCTTTTCTTGGAGCGCGCAAGGAGGCGCGAACGTATGAACGACGATGAACTTCGGAAGGTGTTCCTCCCCCTGGTCCACCGAGCACGGCAAGCCGATCGCCACTTTGACGTGCTATTCCTTTGGATCAAGCGCCTCGATACAACATGGCTGGCGATACGCTTTGCAGAACTGTCCGCAGAGGCGCAAGGCGCGCTGGTGGAAGGCGCGCGCTACGGGCTCCTTGACTTGCTTATTTCGTTCGATCTCACCGAAAAGGGGCTTTCACGGGCGGGACTGGCCCAGGTCCGCGGGGATGTATTTTCGCCGCCCGGAGGCCTGCCTCAACTGCTGGCCAGCCACCTTGCTTCAAGCGGTCTGGTACCAGAGGGCTCCACCCTACACAGCGCCCTTCCGATCAGAGTCAGGCTTTCGAGTAGAGGCCGCGACGCCGAGCAGACTTGCCCCGACGTGGTTTCCATGCGCACGGACTACTGCGCGGAACCCGAACGCGCACGGATTGCCGTTGTGGAGCTGAACAAATCGGCACCCGAACCAGCCCTGCACGCGCAGACCGTCAACATTCAACACGTGGGGCAGGTCCGCGCCGAGACGGTGAATCTCCCGGCACCGCCCGCCCAAGCGCAGACGTCTGCGGAGCCGCTTGCGGACCTTGAAGCGTGGATTTTCGATCAACTGAAAGGCGCCTATCGAACGGCAAAAGAACTTTATGGGGCCGCCAAGGGTGATGCAGGGCTGATTAAAAAATCAGTAGGGAGAGAAAAACGAACCATCGAAGGGGCTTTATCTAACCTCAAGAAATCAAAGCGGATAGCTCTTAAAAGAGGCTCAGGCTACTACCGCCCCGACGCACCGCCCAACGCCCGCTAAACACGCTATTGCGGAATGGCTGCGGTTTGGCCGCGTCGATTTTTAGCGCGCCCCGTGGTTCCATGCCCTCAGTTCACGAGGGCATACCGATGACTTCGCTTCAAGTAGCGCAACGCGTCACGACTCGCGAAGCGGCAGACCTCTTCAAGTGCGAACAGGCCCAAGCGCTGGTCCTGCTCAAGGCTGCACACATTCCGCACGACCGCGTAGGGCACGGCCAATACCTCTGGCACGCCGAAGCCGTGCTCCGCTTCGCCGAAACGCTCGCCGCGTCCGAACGCGCCGCGGCGCCGGCCGCCGTCCAGGCCCAAGGATAAGGGAAAAAAGAAACGCGCGGTCGCCGCCAAGCAGACCCGCGCGCTTCGAAGAACGAACATGGGAACTATACTCCGCTACCCGTTCCGCCCGCAAGAGGGCAGCCCCGCCGAATCCGAGCGGAAGCTGGCCGAACTCCAAGCCCGCGGCTGGAAGCTGACCCGCATGGGCTTCCAGCTCCCCGAACGCGACCAGGCCCGCGGCCTCGAACCCGAGCCCGACGCCGAAGAAGTTCGCCTCTGCACGCTCTTCCTGTACGTCCACGCGCTGCCGCGCGAATCCTTCAACGAACGCGCAGACAGCTACCGGTTGAAGCATGACGTGGAGCGCTGGCTCGAGGCCGCCGGCTGCAAGCGCCACATTTCCAACGGCGCCTTGATCGTCGCCGCCGTCCGCATGGGCTTCCCGTTCCGCCTCTTCGACCCGCCGCACCAGAAGGACGCCTTCTTCCGCATGGGCCTGTTCTGGCGCTGGAACGGTTCAAGCGAAGTGCCGCTCCCCGTAGACCTCTGGCCGGCGCATATCCGCAACGGCCGCACCGCTCAAAGGGCGCGCCGATGAAGCCCTCCCTCCCAAAAGATATGCCGGTGCTGTACTGGCGCTTTCCCAACGGCAAGGTCCTGCCGTTCTTCTCGCCCTTCGCCAGCTACGCCGAGAACCGCCGCTTGCGCGCCGGCCTGCGGCTGCACCGCGAAGCCTGGGGCTTCAAAAAGGGCGAGGGCGAGATCGTCTCGCACCTGCACGGCCAGTTCGTTCCGTGGCCGCCGAAGGACGGGCAGCCATGAGCGCGCGCGTCACCTTCGAAGAGGCCGTCGCCAAGCTCTGCGCGCATCCCAAGTGGAGCTGGTCGGCGCGCTGGTGGCGCTTGGGCGAATTGATCGTGGCCACGCGGGACAAGGCCTGGTCGGTCAAGGATCCCGCGAAGCTGGTGCCCGTCGGCGTGACGGCGCTGGGCTGCACCGGCATCGACCAGGCCGGGCGCTTGGCCTGGATTTTTTGGGATCTCGACGTTTCCCACGGCGCCCCGATCACGCTTTCCGACGGAGAGAAGGTCCAGCCGTACGCGACGGTAGAGGAAGCGATCGCCGACGCGCGCCGGCTGCGCAAAGCGCTGGACGGTCACGCCGAGATCCGCTTCAGCAAGAGCGGGAACGGCGTGCACGTGCGGTACTTCGTGGGCGCCGAGCGCAACCTGCCCGGCCATACCGGCCCCGAGATCGCGAAGACCTTCGCGCGCAAACTGAAACTGAAGGCCGACCGCTCGCCCTTGGGCCGCCAGGCCGCTTGGCTCTGGGCGCGCACACTCCCGCCGCGGGCCTTCGAATTGATTGAGGACTGCGCATGACGCCCGAAGAAATGGCCAAGCTCCCGCCTGAAGTCATGCGCCTCTTCGAAGACGCTGAACGGGACAACCTAAGCGAGCCCACCCCAGACGCGGGCGCGCGCGAGATAATGCCTGCCGGCCGCCCCGCCGGCAGCTCGCGCGCGTCCGTCCCGCCTGGCGAGGCCATGCCCGACGCCGAACGCGCCGCGCGCTACGCCGCGAAGGTGAACGGCGCCGGCGAAGGCGGGCGCAACGACGCGCTGAACGCGCTGGCCTATCGGCTGCTCGAACTTTTCAACCTGACCGAAGAAGAGCACCGCGGGCTATGCCTCGACTTCGCCGCGCGCTGCGCGCCGCCGATCCCCGAACGCGAAGCGCTGGCCACGACGGGGAGCGCCTGGAAGGGCGCGCACCGCAAAGGGCGCGCCGGCGCGGCGCGGACCGAACCGAAGCGCAAGCGCTCGAGCGCCACGCCGCCGGCGAAGCGCGCGCGCGGCGTCCCGCAAGGCGAGGCCGCGGCCTTCCTGGACGCGGCGTTGCAAGAGAAGCTCGAAACCGTGGCGGCCATGAAAGGCACCTCACGCGACAAGGCGGCGCTGGCGCTGCTGGAAGAGATTGCCGCGGCGCTGGCCGGCGCGCCGGCCGTTACGCAAGAGCGCGTCAAGAAAGAAGCATGCAAAGCGCTGGACCTGAACGCGCGGGCCTTTGATCGCGCGCTGCGCGAAGCGAAGCGCAAAGACGACGGCGCCGACGACGACGGCGAAGGCGCCGGACGCCCGAACTACCAGGACCTGGCGCGCGAGCTGCTGCGCGCCGAAGGCTACGGCGAACCCGGCGCGCTCTGCCGCTTGCGTCACCTGAAAGACGATTTCTTCACCTGGCAGGGCACGCACTACCGGCGCGAGACCGATTCGACCTTCAAGGCGCGCGTCTGCCGTTTCCTGCAAAGTTTCCCCGGCGCTTCGCATCGCGTCTCGCACCAGATGGTTTCCAACGTGGCCTTGAACCTGGTCGGCTTGATCTTCCTGCCCGACGAAACCGAACCCCCTTGTTACCTGGAGGAAAGCGAGATGCGTTCCAATCCCTACCTGGTCGCCATGCGCAACGGCGTGCTGGACCTTCAGGCCTTAATGGAAGGGCAACCCGACGTGCTGAAGCCGCACGGCCCGACGTTCTTTAACCTGAACGCGCTGCAATATGACTACAAGCCCGGCGCGACGTGCCCGAAGTTCTTGAAGTACCTGGAGGAAGTGCAGCCCGACGCGACCGTGCGCGAGCTGCTCCAGGAATGGGCCGGCTACCTGCTGGTGCCGCTGACCAAAATGCACGCCTTCATGCTGATCGACGGCGAAGGGAGCAACGGTAAAAGCGTTTACCTGGCGGCGCTGCGCGCGCTGCTGGGCGAGGAAAACTATTCGAGCGTGCCGTTGCAGGCCTTCGCCGCCGAGCGCCCCTTCGCGCTGGTGGATACGCTGGGCAAGCTGGCCAATTTCGACTACGACGTGACCTTCATTGAAATGCGCGAAGAAGGCCGCTTGAAGTCCTGGGTGTCCGGCGAACCCGTGTTGGTCGAGCGGAAAGGCCGGGACGCCATGAGCATCCGCCCCACGGCGCGGTTGACCTTCGCCTGTAATGACCGCCCGTTTTTCCGCGACAAATCGAAGGGCATCTGGCGGCGCATGCTCTACGTCCGCTTCAATCAGACGATCGGCGAAGAGCAAAAGATCGCGGGCATGGACGAACCCGGCTGGTGGCTTGAAGCCGGCGAGCTGGAAGGGATGTTTCTTTGGGCCGTGGAAGGCCTGAAGCGCCTGCTGGCGCGCGGGCGCTTCCTTGAACCCGAGGCCTGCAAAAACGACAAGGCCGAATACAAGGACGACCTGAACCCCGCGGCCACGTTCTTGCGCGAGCACGCCGAAGAGCAGACCGGCGCCGAGACGGCCACGCGCGAGCTGTACGAAGCCTATGAACTTTGGTTTAGAGAGAACGGGCACCAACCCAAGTACAAACTGACGAAGGCGCATTTCGGGCGCGAAGTGCGGCGCATCTTCCCCGCCGTCGAGCTGACCAAGCACGCGCGGACCAAGCTGGTCATGGTTCAGCCGTCGCTCTGGGAAGCCGCCAAGGGGGCGCAGCCGCGGGAAGAGACCGTCCGCGATCGAGTCTGGATCGGCCTGCAATTCCACGCCGAGGGCGTACCTTGCCCGAATGAAGCGCACGCCGAAGCGGAGGGCGCCGGCCATGCTGCCGATTGAACGGCCGGCGCCGCTTGCGCCGATCGCGCTGCACCCGCCGCACGCCTTGGCCGTTGACATTTACGAGGCCGCGCGCATGTTGGGCGTCCACGCGAACACGATCCGGCGCGAGATCGACCGCGGGCACCTGCGCGCCGTGAAGATCGGGCGCGTCTGGCGCGTGCGCGTCGCCGAGCTGCACAGTTACCTGAAGCGCAACGAGCAGATCCGCGAGCCGGACCCCGAGGCCTTGGACGCCGATGCAGACGACGCGCGTTAAAAACCGGAAGACCGGCCAGCGCGGCTGGCGCTTCCGGTTCATGGATCCGGCGACGGGACAGCGCCGCCGTAAGACGTTCTGGTATGCCGAGCGATCGGACGCCGAGCGCGCCTACGTGAAATTCCTGGACAGGCGCCAGGCGATCGCTGACGGCCTGCCCGAAACGCGCGGCTGGCGCACGCCCTATACCGAACTGGTCGCACGCTTCCTGAAGGAAGCGCCGATCACGACCGAGCGCCGGCGCGCGCACCTGAAGCGGATCCTGGAACGCAACGAGCTGCGCTTGCAGACCGGCGCGGATCTCGCGCACCGCGGGCGCCTGTCCGCACGCTGCCAGAAGCTGCGCGAAGCGCGCAGCTCGCACTACGTCGTCTTTTCGATTCAAGCGCCGTTGAAGCAGCTCGCGCGCTGGGCCGCGGAAGTGACGCTCTTCCCGTTCGATCCGCTGGCCGGCTGGAAGCGCCTGCCCTGGGGCGGAACCCAGCGCACGCGGCACGCCTTCACGCCCGAAGAGATCGCCGGCATCTTGCGCGCGTCCGAAGAGTACGACACGCTGCTCTTGAGGCCGCACCCGTCCACGATCGTTTACCTTACGCTGCTCTTGACCGGCAACCGGCCCAGCGCGGTACTCGGCGCGACGGTCGGCGACTTCGATGCCGAGCGCGCGCGGCTGCACCTGCCCGCCGGCCAAGGCAACAAGCGCAACGGCGCGGCGCTGCTGCCGCCCGCCTTCGTGCCGATCCTGCGCGAGTACCTCAAGATTCGCGGGCGCCTGCCGGCCGACGCGCCGCTGCTGGTGAGCCCCGAGGGCGCCGCACCCGACCGCCTGAACATCGGCGACGATTTCCGGCGCGCCCTGGTGCTGCATAAGGTCCGCGAGCTATGGCCGGCGGAGCTGGACGCCACGCAAGACGCCGAGCCCGCGGAAGTGGCGTATCGGATTTACTACAACAAGCCGCGCGGCTTCGACGGCCGCAAGCCCACCGACCCGGCCAAGGTCGCCGCGCGCAAGCGCAAGCTGGCGGCCGTGGATCTGCTGGCCGAACGGCTGGGCCCGGACGTGAAGCGCTGGCTGATCGGGCGCGACATGTACGCGCTGCGCAAGACGCACATTTCGTGGGCGCGGCGGCTGGCCAATCCCGACGCCGTGCGCGAGCAAGTCGGGCACGCGCCGCGCGACATTGAAGAGAAGCACTACCTGGACCTGGTGGACCCGCGCGAGAGCGCCCTTGCGGTCTGGGACGTTTTAACGGGGGCGCGGTCGCTTTACCCGAACCGGGCCGAGAAAACGCGCCAGGCGCCACCGGAAGCGCTGGCGAAGGCCGCCGGCGCGGAAGGCCAAACGTTTCAGGACGGGGAAGCCATCGGAACGGACGCCGCGGGCGCGCCGCATGACGGTGGCGCCGCCCGTTCGGGTGATATTCTGGGATCGGATTTGGCCACATTAAACAAAAACGCCCCTGCGGAAGGGGCGTTTATTGCTGCTAAGTCTTGTGCTGTAAATGGTATACCCGGGAGGATTCGAACCTCCGACCTCAACCTCCGCAGGGTTGCGCTCTATCCAGGCTGAGCTACGGGTACACGTCGCGGCAGAGCCGCGCAAGGCGAGTTAGTATGCGCACTTCCCCAAGCATTGCAAGCGCGTTTGAACGCAACTTCGGCTACCGTTTCAGCGCTCATCACGGCAGCAGTTTAACCGCCGGCGCACGTAGCGCGATACCCGTCGCGGTCGTGACAACCACGTGCTCACCGGTCCCCGCGACATCGAGCAAGTCCGTCGGATCGCCCAACTCCACCGGCTTCCAAGTCTTGCCCAGGTCCGCACTCGCCAGCATCGTACCTTTCGCGCCCACCGCCAACGCAACCGGCCGTTCCGTGCCCGCGTAGGCCACGCCCAAAAGATTCTGCTGCGTACCGCTATCGACCAGCGTCCAGGTCTGCCCCGCGTCGGTGCTGATCGCCACAGCGCCCCGGTCCCCCACCGCCAGCACGGGCTGTCCGGCGCGCACCGCCAGGGCGCGCAGACTGCCGCGGCCCTTCAGTCCTTCGGTACCCTTCGACGGCTGCCACGAATTACCCCCATCCGAACTGAACAGCGCACGGCAGCCCTTGTTCGTGTACAGCGCGCTCGTCGGCGTCGGCATGAAACCCACCGCCACCGGCGATCCCACCAGCGCCCAGCGCTCGCCTTCCACGCGGCGCACGTCGAAGACCGCGCGGAAGACACGTTCGCTCTTCCATTGCTTGCCGCCGTTGGCGCTGCGCAAGTTGTCGCCGTCGAGATGCCGCGCGCCGCCGCTGTTCCCGATCTGAATCTGGGGAGCGGCGGCCGTCTCTACGCAGCACAGTTCGAAGTTCGTCGGCACCCAGTGATTCGTCCACGTCTTCCCGCCGTCCTCGGTGGCCAGGCACGTACCGCTTTTCATCGCCATGCCGGGCATCATGACCACATGCCCCCGCGGCGCCGGACCGGCCGGGTCGCCCTCGCCCACCGCCCAACCTTGCAGCGGATTGTTGAAGCGCACGTCCCGCAGGCGCGCCGTGCTGCCCGTCGTCTGAGCCGCCCACGTCACGCCGCCGTC
Source organism: Planctomycetota bacterium (assembly GCA_045863855.1). Taxonomy (GTDB): domain Bacteria; phylum Planctomycetota; class SZUA-567; order H5-PLA8; family H5-PLA8; genus H5-PLA8. The sequence continues at coordinate 52,861 of BTVV01000022.1, forward strand.
GGTGGTGGCTACGCACAGCCCGCCTTCGCCGACGATCCAGCCCGCCTTTCCGTCATCGGTGAAGCAGACCGCGTGCAGCGCCTTGCCTGCCGCCGCATCCGGCAGCTTCAGCGCCTCCCAAATCGGCGGCGCATCCGCCGCGAAACTCGAGCCCCACGCCAGACAAACCAACCCGATCAGGAAGACACGCATATCCCAGATCCTCCGCAGAATAGAGGGGTGCATTCGTAGGCATGAGCCCGCAGGAACGCAAGATGCTGCCGAAGTTCGTACGGATGGATAGAAACGATTTCAGCAGGCAGGGGCTTGAGCGTTCAACTCCACTCGGCCGGATTCTCGCCCCAATGCACCCGCAGGCCGATGTCGCGCGCCCGGCGGAAGCATAGCGCCGCTTCCTGGTGCCGGCCCTGTTGGCGCAAGGTTCGGCCCAGGGACTCCAGCGCATCCAACAGCAGTTCGCTCTCCGCGCCGTAATCGGTTTCCTCGCAAGCCAGAACCCGCCGGAACGCGGACTCCGCTTCGGGCCAACGCTGCAAGCCGTAGAGCAAGCCGCCCAGATTCTTCAGCGCCATAGCCAAGAACCAGGACCGCCCGCGCCGAATCTTCTCGGCCAACTGCACCGCCTGCCGCAAGCGCGCCTCCGCCCGCTCGTAGCGTTTCCGAAGCGCCTCGTTCTGGCCCAGGAAAATGTAAGTCATCACCACGCGCCCGTCGTAAAGTCCGAAACGGTCGAGATAAATCCGCTGAGCGCGGCGCAGCAGCACCGAAGCTTCCTCCGGCCGCCGGTCGTAAAACGCCACCGCCAGCGTGATCAGCCGCTCGGCCACGTCCGGATGATCCGGCCCCCGCGCCGACTCCACCGCTTCCAGCGTGCTGCGGTACAGCCGTTCGGCTAACTGAAAGCGCGCGTTGGGGCGATGCTCCAGCGCCTGGCTCCGGTACAGCATCGCCAGGTCTTCGACGCAGAGCATCCGGTCGCGGTGGTGATCGGGAAATTTCTGGACCTGCCGGAGCGCGTCCAGCAGCAATTGTTCGGCGCGAGGAAAGTCCTCGCCTTCGTACGCGTCCTTCGCGGCGGCGCGAAGTTTCTGCCAGGGCCGGCGCATGGGTGCGCTCCCACCCCCCTACGTCATCATACCTCACAAAAACGGTTCCTGCGCAAGGCAGGCTCTACAACCTATAGACGATCCGTGAACAAGGGGGATTCAATCGCTTATTTATGCTCGGTTGGAAACAGGCTCATATAGAGGTCTTTCCAGCCCTGAACGCCTTTATCGGTTAACGGCCAGCGCGATCAAGAACCAAGCACTAATGTGGCCGCAATAAAACGGTACGCGAAACCCATAGCCGACGACCTCGTAGCCGTTCAATCCGCAAACCCCCAATCCAAAATCCAACCTCACCTCCCATGGCACTTCTTGAACTTCTTCCCGCTCCCGCACGGGCAAGGATCGTTCGGGCGCGCGTCGCGCTTCAACGCACCGGCCGCCGGCATCGCCGGCGCCGCCGCCGGCTCCGGAACCTTCTGGCCGCTCGCCGCGGCGATCCGCTCGCTGGCTTGGATCGCGTGCATCACCGTCTCGGCCGGACGGCCCTGCGCGATCTCGCGCGCCATCAGGCCCATCACGGGGGTTACGTGAGCGAAGTAAATTTTCAGCCCGGCGCAAAGGTAATTCAGGCCCGCCTCGCCATCCGGCGTCTCGATGAACCGGTTCTTCGGACACTCGCCGTAACACATCTCCAGGAAATCGCAGCGCCGGCAGAAGCGCGGCAGGCTGTCGAACTTGTCCGTCCCGAACTTCTTCTGCTCCGGGGTGTTGACCAGCTCCCGCATCGAGCGGTCCTTGATGTTCCCCAGCTTGTACTCGTCGTAGACGAAATGGTCGCACGAATACAACGAGCCGTCGTGCTCGATCGCCAGCGCGCGCCCGCAGTTCTTGCTGTACACGCACAAGCTCGCCGGCAGGCCCATCACGCACGCCAACGTCTGCTCGAACTGCTGGATGAAGACCTTGCCCACGTCGCGGCGCACCCATTCGTCGAAGACCGCCGAAAGGAAGCGTCCCCACTGCTCCGGCTTGCACGTCCAAGGCGTCACCTTCAGCAGATCCTCGCGCGGGTCGCCCTCGTCCGGATTCTTCATCCCCGGCGCCACCGTCTCGAAATCGCGCTTCTCCACGATCGGGATGAACTGCATATGCTCGAAGCCGCACTCGTCGCGCAGGAAGTGGTACACCTCGCGCCCGTGGTCCCCGGTCAGCCGGTTCACGCACGTCAGCGAATTGGTCCGCACGCCGTGCTGCTGCAGAACTCGCAGCGCCGCCACCACCTTCTCGTGGCTCCCGCTGCCGTCCTTGTAAAATCGATACTTGTCGTGCAGTTCCTTCGGTCCGTCGATCGAAAGCCCGATCAGGAAATCGTGTTCTTTGAAAAACGAGCACCACGCCTCGTCCAGCAGCACTCCATTGGTCTGAAACGCGTTGGTGATTGCCTTGCCGGCGGGCGCGTACTTCTTCTGCAGTTCCACCGCACGCTTGAAAAAATCCAGCCCCAGCAGCGTGGGCTCCCCGCCCTGCCACGCGAAATTCACCTCCGGCACGTCCTGCCCTTCGATGTACTGCTTGATGAACGCCTCCTGCACTTCCGGCGACATCCGGAACTGCTCCCCTTTCGGGAAGAAGTTTTCCTTATGCAGATAGAAGCAGTAGGTGCAATCGAGGTTGCAAATCGGACCGATCGGCTTGGCCAGCGTGTGAAACGCCGTGAACGGATGGTGCGCTTGAGGATCGGGCAAAAAGGTGGGCTTGGGCGCCGTGGGCGCATGCGGGTCTGGGCTCATGCCCGAATGTTACCCTGCCCAGTCCAGATTGGAAAGAGCTACGGCGCTTCCGCCGCCTTCGCGTGCTTCATGAAGAAATCAACGATCATCTCCGTCGCCGAAAAATCCTTCGATACCCGCCCGATGATCTTCTCCGGCAGATACTGCACGCCGCCCGGCCACGTGTGTCCGCCGCCTTCCACTTTGACGTGCACGACCTCCGCGCCGCTCTTCCCTTGAGCGTACTTCTTGACCTTCACCCGCGTCTCGTCGCTGGGATCGGCATCCGGAAGCTCCTGCCACTTCCCTTCTTCGGCGCAGCCGTTGTACTTCGCGAAGCGCTCCACCGAATCGTTCACCGAAAGAATCTTGCCGCGGCTTCGCCCGAATTTGAACAGCCGTACGTCGCCGCCGTCGTACGGCACCAGCGGGTCTTCCGTGCCGCAAATAAAGAGCATCGATACGGGCTGCTTCGGGGTATGGTCCTTCACGGCTTCCGCGAGTTGCGCGGTCACCGCCGCCGCCGCGGCGATCTTCTCCGACAGGTCCAGCGCCAGCCGCGCCGACATGAAACCGCCGTTGGAAATCCCCGTCACATACACGCGCCGCGGATCGGTCCCGAACTCGGCGTGAATCGTATCGATCAGTTTCGAGAGAAAACCCAGGTCATCCTGAACGCGCTTGCCTTCGGCCTGATCCTGAAGATGCACTTCACGCCCGTCGTTCCATTGTTTCTGGATGCCTTCGGGATAGACGACCACGAAGCCATGCTTATCGGCCGCGGCGCTGAAGGTGCTTCCGGTATGCCGGTCGAAAAGTTTGCCCTGCCCTCCGCCGCCGTGCAGCGCCAGCACCAGCGGCATGGGCTTTGTCTTATCGAAGCCCGGCGGCAGGTGTAGATGGTACGTCCGTTCCTCGCCGTCGTACGTCAGCGTCTCGGTTCGGTCTGTCCCCGCCGCCGTATCCGCCTCGGCTCCGGTCAGTCCGGCGCTCGCCAGAACCGACCACAGACCGATTCCCAGCATCCATGACCGAGGGCTGCGCATCGCCGCTTCTCTCCCGTCCCGCTTACGCCGTGCCCCGGCTTCACGTCCCGGCCGTTGGCCTTAAAACTCCGGCGGCGGCGCGGGCGGCTTCACCGCCTCGCCTTTCGCCGGTCCGTTTTCCCGCACTCCGTTCTGCAGCACGTCTGGCAGTTCGCGCGAACGAATTAGCTTCACGCTTCCATTCTGCAAGAGCACCGGAACCGGGCGATTCCCTTGCGCCGGACCCAGATAGGCAAGCACCAGATGATCCTGCGCCTGCTTGCCCAGGTACGTCACGCGGCCCAGCTTCTCCGCGTCCGCGGGCTGAAAGTATTGCGGCACCATCGCCGTCAGCACCGCCGGAAACTGCCCCTGATTATCCCGAGCGTAATCGTTCAAGTGCTTGTGAATATCCCGCAGCAATTGGCGCTCTTCGACCATCCGGTCTTCGACCGCGGGCTCTGCGCCGCCCTCTTCGCCGCCTCCGCCGCGGCCCCCGCGCTTCAGCGCCTCCCCGGTTACCGCCACCAGCGGCAGCAGCCCCACGCCCAGCGTCGTCGAACTGTACCCTTGCAGCAGCAGCCCTTCCGCGTCCGACGTGAAACCCATCACCTGCGGCGTCAGCAGCGCCGCCAACTGCTTCGCCGTGGGCAACTGCAACAGATCCACCTGCGGCGTGCGCCGCGATTGAATCTGGCCCACCGGCACCAGGATCTCGTACGCCGCCGTCGCGATCGCCGCCGAATCGATGTACAGCAGCGCCTGCTGCGAGGCCTCCATCCGTTCCCGCGCCGCACGGAACGCCGCATCGTCGGCCAGCGTGCCCTGCGGAACGGCGTCGCCCAAGCGGTCCAGCTCATCCTTCAGCGCTAGCGGGTACAGGCTCACCAGCACGCGGTCTTCCTTCACCGCCCAGCAGATCTGGCCCGCCGCGTCGCCTTGCACGATCTTTCTTCGCGCCACCGTGATCGTCGTTCCGAAGTGCGGCGCTTCGATGTAATCCATCTCCGCCGCCCCGGCTTTCTTTAAGGCGTCCAGCACCGCGACCGCCTTCGCTTTATCCAGCACCCCCAGCGATAGCACCGGGCTCGGCATGCCCACCGTGAGTTTGGGATTCTTCGCCGGCGCCGATAGCGTAAGCAGCGCTTGGCCGCTCAGCGCGCCCAGCAGATCCTGCCGCACGTCGATGCCCAGTTTCTGGTTCAGTTCCGCCAAGCGCGCGTTCGCCGTCTCCCGCGCCGCGGGATCCACGATGCCGCCCACCTCGATCAGCCGGTCCAGCAGATCCACCGGCGACGCCTGGATCGCGAATGCCGCCAGCGTCTGCTTCGGCGCATTCAGGAGCGTCTCCGCCGGCAGCGCGGCGCCGGACAGCAGCGTCAGCAGGCCCGTCCGCTCCGCCTTCGGTGCGTCCAGGTACAGCACCTCGCGCATGCCCGGACCTTCCAGCCGCAGGCTCCACGCCAGCGCCTTCATCGCCGCCAGGCCCGCCAGCTTCTGCTGCGCCGCTTGCTCCGCGTTCGCCGGATCCATGTTGAAGTCCGGAATCTTGCGCAGTTCCTCCAGGTTCACGTAGACCAGCGCATCCGACGCGTTGCCCGTCTTGGCCTGCACGCGCTGAAACGCCGGGAGCTGGCTCAACGTCTTGACCTGGTCCGCTTCAGGCGGCGGGCCGGCAGCCTTCGAAATGCGCTTCGCCGCCAGCAGATTCTCCAGCCGGTTCGAGCGCAGCGAAAACATGAACGTCCCTTCGCTCACGCCGTAGTAGATCTCGAAAGGCGCCTGCGGATGGCTGATCGTCGTGATCGATACCCCGTCGAAGTTCGATTCGCCCATCGCCAGCGTGCCTTGCGTGGCCGTATTGAGCTTGTCGATCAGACCGTTCCAATACGTCATCCACTTTTGCATCTGCCCGCGCGGCTGCACGGCCACGATCACATCCGGAATCGGCTTGCCGTCTTCGCCGCGCTGCGGCAAGTACCCCAGGAACCCGATCGTCACTTCGCCTTGCAGCGTCTCGAGCAAGTCCTTGACCGTGAACCCCATCTGCTGCGCGGCCATCCCCAGACCCGCGCGCACCTGCAGGAGCGGCAGCTTGAACGCCTTGAGCACGTTCTCGTCGCTCCCGATCTTCCACAGCGCTGTCTCTTCCAGCTTCACGCGCGCCTGGGCCAGATCGCGGAACGAAACCGCGAAGAGCGTCTCCTGCGGCAACAGCGGCAGCGCCGCCCAAGCCTGCTCCGCCGGAGCCGGCGCGGGCGCCGGTTCTTGCGCTGACAGAACGCACGGCCAGCACACCGCCGCGCACAGCACCAGCACCCATTTCAGATCACGCATCGTTCGCATCGCAGACCCCTCTCGCAATCCCCACAAAATTCACCGGTCAACATCTGCCCGTTATGGGGCATTTCAGCAGATCCTTTCAAGTCTTTTGAGCGCTTCGAAAATTTCGCGGATCGGATGAGCGTGCGGCGTTCGACGAGTCTGAGCAGACCGTGCGTGCGGAGATCCTCCACACTCGTCGAAAAGTTCCTCATCCTGCGCCCCGCAGGCGGCTCCTTTTGAAGGGCTCTCCTACAGCCCGCCGCTGCGGCCCGGAACTATTTCAAACGCCGGGCCGTTCCGAGAATCCGCCGCTCTTTCCCGCTGCACATGGCGCAGATACTGAATTTCATCCGCTCACGCAAAATCCGTTGCGCAAGCGCGCGCGCGGTGTATTGTTTTTTGCATGCAAAATACAAAGGCCCCGGCGCTGCCGCTCTCCGTCGCGCGAACCATCCTCGCCGATGTCGCCGACGGCCGACTCAAGCCCGGCGCGCGCGTCATCGAGCAAGCCTACTCCGCGCGTTGCGGCGTCTCGCGCACGCCCGTCCGCGAAGCCCTCAGCCTGCTCAGCCGTCACGGCGTCCTCGAACAGGCCGCGCGCCACGGCGCCTGCGTCCGCTCCAGTCCCGTCGCCGCCCGCAAGCTCCTCGCCCGCAAACCCTTCGCCGGAAAAGCCGCCGAACGCACACCCACCGAACCGGCCTTTGTCGAACTCACCGGCCGCATCCGTGCGCTCTTGCACGATCCTCAAGCCTTGCCGGACGCCATCCTTAAGGATACCGCCTTCGCCCGCACCCTCGGCGTCAGCCGCACCACCGCCAACCGCGCGCTCTCCGGGCTCGCCCGCGAAGGCCTCCTCGAACCCCTGCCCCGCCGCGGCTGGCGCCGCGTGCGTCTCGGGCCGCAGGCTTACCTCGATTGGTACGAGTACCGCATGGCGCTGGAACCTGCCGCGTTGCGCGCCGCCTGGATGCAACTCGACCGCCCCGCGCTCGCCGCGTTGCGCGAACGAACCGCCCACGCCGCCACCCCGCGCGGACTGGCCGCCCTCACTGCCCCCGCGCGCATCGATCTGGATCTGGCGCTCCACCGCGCCATCCTCGAAGCATGCGCCAATCCGTTTCTCAAGCGCGCCATGCAGCAAGCCGAAGCCCAACTCCCGGTCTACATGGCCCTGATGCCTTCCTGGCACGTCCCGTCCCGCGCCGAAGCCACCTTTCGCGAACACATGGAAATTCTGGACGCTATCTTTCGCGATCAGCCCGCCGCGGCCGAAGCCGCGCTGCGCAAGCATCTGCTAAACGCACGCAAGCATCTTGCACGAGGCATGCGCGCGCCCGTATCCAACCCCGGCTCCGAAGCCTGAAAGGAAGCTCCGCATGGCTCGAACCCTTCGCGTCGCTTTCGTCGGCGGACCCATGTACGACGGCCTTTACGCCCGCCTCCCCGGCTTCGAACGCGCGCACGGCCTTAAGGTCGAGATCGGCTTCAAGGGCGATCATCCGGCGCTCAACGAGCACCTCGCCGCTCACGGCGCTTCGTACGACCTCGTCAGCACGCACAGCAAATACGCGCCCAGCCAAGCCGGCTTCTTGCGACCGCTCGACGAAATCGTCCATCCACGCGAACTCGCCGCCTTCGCGCCTTCCACCGTCGAACTGATGCGTTACCAAGGCGCGCTTCTACAGCTGCCGCGCGTCATCGACAGCAAGATCCTCTTCTACCGCACCGACCTTGCCGCCGATCCCGAGTTGCGCGACGGCTACAAGATGATCACCGGCCGCGACCTCCGGCCGCCCGAAACCTGGGACCAGCTCGCCGAGATGGCCGCGCTCATCAAGCAGCACCGCGGCATCGACGGTTTCGTCTTCCCCGGCAAGGAGTCCGGGCTCTTCGGGCACTTCTACGAGATCCTCGAATGCGCCGGCGGCGAACTTTTCACGCCGGACCTCGAACCGGCCTTCGTCAGCGACGCCGGCCGCTACGCGGTCAGCCTCCTCGTGCGCCTGTACCACGAATCCGCGCCCAAGGACCTCCCCAACTGGCATTACGACCAGGTGGCCGCGCACTTCCTGCGCGGCGACGCGGCCATGACCACCGATTGGCCCGGCAGCTACCACGCCTACCGAAACAGCCCGGCCGTCGGCGAACGCTTCGACGTGGCCATCTATCCCGTCGGCCCCAGCGGCAAGCGCCGCGTCTACAGCGGCGGGCACTCGTTCGCCCTCACCAGCGGCACCCGCGACGTCCCCGCCGCCCTCGAACTCCTCCGCTTCCTCACCAGCGACGAGAGCCAGACCCACGAAGCGCGCCTGGGCAGCGTCGTACCGTCCACCGCCGCGATGCAGACCGTCAAGAACGAAGCGCCCGCCGGTGGCCGCGAAGCCCGCCGCCTCGCGATCCTCGACGAGACCATGCGCGACTGCATGGCCATCCCGCCCAAATTCCCGCGCTACCCGCTCTGCGAAGACGCGCTCTGGGAATCCATCCGCGCCGCGCTCCTGGGCGAACTGACCGTCGATCAGGCGCTCCTCGAAGCCGCCGCGGCCGTCCGCGCCATCACGCGCGAGAAGCGTCCGGCGCACGGCGTGGCGCATAAGCCCGCGCCCAAGAAGAAAGCTGCGCCGCCGCGCAAACCCAAGTTCGACGCCGCCCCGGCGAAGCCGGCCGCGAAACCGGCGCCGAGCAAGTCGGCCCGCCAGAAAGCGCCCAAGAAACCCAAGGCCGTCAAGCGCGCCGCCAAACCCAAACCCAAGGCCCGGCCGAAGCCGAAAAAGAAAGCGAGGCGCTGAAGATGGGCGACCGACTGAAGGACCGCGTGGCGATCGTCACCGGCGGCGCGCGCGGCATCGGCGAAGGCTGCGCCAAGGCCATGGCCGACGAAGGCGCCCGTGTCGTCGTGGCCGACGTGAAGGACGCCGACGCCGCGCGGACCGTCCGCGAGATCGAAGCCCGCGGCGGCACGGCCGTCTACGTCCGCACCGACGTCCTCGATGCCGCCAGCATCCGCGCCTGCGTCGCCGCGGCTCTCGAACGCTTCGGCGCGCTCCACGCGCTCGTCAACAACGCCGGCACCCATTTCCCCCACGCCATCGACGATCTCAGCTCCGAGAAATGGGACTTCATGCTCAACCTGAACCTCAAATCCATGTTCCTCTTTTGCCAGGCCGCGCTCCCCGAACTGCGCAAAACCAAGGGCGCGATCGTGAACATGTCTTCCGTCCGCGGCTTGATCGGACAGACCGACGCGGTCGCTTACTGCTCGAGCAAAGCTGGCATCCTGGGCTTTACGCGCGGCCTGGCCCGCGACGAAGCGAAGAACGGCGTGCGCGTCAACGCCATCTGCCCCAGCAACGTCCGCACTCCGCTGATGGAAGAATGGCTCGCCAAACAGAAAGACCCGGCCGCGATGCGTAAACTCTGCGAAGACGCGCAGCCCATCGGGCGTATGGCCGAGATCGAAGAAATCGGCCGCGTCGCCGTCTTCCTCGCCTGTTCGGACAGCTCCTTCATGACCGGTACGCATCTCGTCGTGGACGGCGGAGCGCTACTGGATTGACGGACTTTTTAAAACCGTGGAGACGCGGAGTACGCAGAGAACGACGAGACGGGATTGACCTTGAACACGCAATCGTCCTTGGCCTTCCTCTGCGCCTCCGCGGCGAATACAGCTTAAAGGACCTCGCATGGCTCACGTCTTGATTACCGGCGGCTGCGGCTTCTTCGGCGCTTGGATTCTGCGCAAGCTTCTCGACGCCGGACACCGCGCCACCGTCTGGGACATGGAACTCAACCCGCGCCGTTGGCTGATGATCCTCGCGCCGGCCGAAGTCGAGCGCATCGGCTTCGCCTCCGTCCGCGTCGACGACCCCGATGCCGTCAAAGCTGCGATGCTCGAGACCCAGCCCGAGGCCATCATTCACCTCGCCGGCCTCCAAGTCCCCACCTGCAAAGCGACGCCGCTCGCCGGCGCGCGCGTCAACGTGCTCGGTACGCTCGGCGTCTTCGAAGCCGCCCTCGCGCTCCCGAACAAGCCGGGCCTGGCCTACGCCAGCAGCGCCGCCGTCTTCGGCAGCGATGCCGACTACGATCACCAGGCCGTCGGCGACGCGAGCTGGCCGCGCCCCAGCACCCATTACGGCGCCTTCAAGCTCTGCAACGAAACCAACGCCCGCGTCTACGCGCAGGATCACGGTCTGGGCAGCGTCGGCTTCCGCCCGCTCACGGTCTACGGCCCCGGCCGCGACGTGGGGCTCACCAGCTTCCCTACGCGCGCCATCGCCGCCGCGCTCCTGGGCCAGAAATTCGATATCCCCTTCTCCGGCCCCACCTGCTACACCCACGTAGCCGAAGTCGCCGACTACTTCGTCGCCGCCGCGCTGAGCACCAACAAAGAGAACGCCTCCGTTTACACCGTCGGCGGCGAAGTCGCCGACTCCAAGACTTACATCGCCAAGCTTGCCAAACACGTGCCCGAAGCGGCGGCGCTCATCACGTGCAGCGGCGGAAACCTGCCCATCGCATCGCACCTCGACGACCAGCCCCTGCGCGCCGCGTTTCCGCAAGTGAAGCGCATCGGATTGGACGAAGGCATTGGCCAGACGGCGGATCTGTTCCGCCGGCTAAAGGCCGAAGGGAAGTTGGCGGTCTGACGGAGATGAGAAGATGGCGTGCGGTCCGGAAGAAGAACCGAATCCCACGGATGTAAAACCCGAAGACGCCAAGCCGCCTTCGGATGGCTTCTTAACGATGCTTGGAGAAGCCTGTCTTGTGGAGCTCCTGATTTCTGCCGGATTCCTGATTGCATTGGTATTGCTACTCAAAGCGTGTTGAAAGGAAACCTCATGCCCATCACCGTCACCCAACTCACCGTCCGCGACATCCGGTTTCCGACGAGCAAACACCTCGACGGCTCGGACGCGATGAACCTCGCGCCCGACTACAGCGCCGCGTACGTCGTCTTGCGCACCAGCCAGCCGGGCCTCGAAGGCCACGGCCTCACCTTCACCACCGGACGCGGCACCGAAGTCGTCTGCGCCGCCGTCCGCGCCATGGAACCGCTTCTCGTCGGCCGCACGCTCGAATCCTTCACCGAAAACATGGGCGCCTTCTGGCGGCACGTCACCGGCGACTCGCACCTGCGCTGGATCGGCCCCGAGAAGGGCGCCATGCACCTCGCCACCGGCGCCGTCGTCAACGCCGTCTGGGATCTCTGGGGCAAAGCTTGCGGCAAGCCCGTCTGGAAAATCCTCGCCGACCTCTCGCCCGAAGAGATTGTCCGCTGCATCGATTTTCGCTACCTCACCGACTGCCTCACGCCCGAGGAAGCGCTCGCAATCCTCAAAGCCAACGAACCGTCCAAGGCCGCGCGCGAAGCCGAGATGCTCCGCGACGGCTATCCGGCCTACACCACCAGCGCCGGCTGGCTGGGCTATCCCGACGAGAAGATCCGTGCGCTCTGCCGCGCCGCCGTCGCCGACGGTTGGACGCACATCAAGATCAAGGTCGGGCGCAGCCTCGAAGACGACCGCCGCCGCTGCGCGATCATCCGCGAAGAGATCGGATACGACCGCCACCTGATGACCGACGCCAACCAGGTCTGGGACGTGCCCCAGGCCATCGCCTGGATGAAGGAACTCGCCGAATTCAAACCGCTTTGGATCGAGGAGCCCACCAGCCCCGACGATGTCCTGGGCCACAAGAAAGTCGCCGACGCCGTCCGCCCCCTCGGCATCGGCGTCGCCACCGGCGAAATGTGCCAGAACCGGACCATGTTCAAGCAGTTCCTCGAACTGAAAGCCATCGACTTCTGCCAAATCGACTCCTGCCGCATCGGCGGCGTCAACGAGATCCTTTCCGTGATCCTGATGGCCAAGAAATTCGGCATCCCCGTCTGCCCGCACGCCGGCGGCGTGGGCCTGTGCGAATACGTCCAGCACCTCGCGCTCTTCGATTACCTCCGCGTCTCCGCCACGCTCGAAAACCGCGTGCTGGAGTACGTCGATCACCTGCACGAACATTTCCTCGACCCCGTGCGCATGAAGCGCGGCCGCTACCTGCCCCCGCAGCGTCCCGGCTACAGCATCGAGATGAAGCCCGCATCTCTCGACGCTCACGAATTCCCCCACGGAGCCGTCTGGAAATAGGCCTCCCGCACTGAGCCCTTGCCGTTCCCTCTCCCGCCGGGAGAGAGAATCGGAGTGAGGGAGGTTTGTCCTGGTTTGCCGCTTGAAGTTTGTTTGGTTCTTGCCGTTTGCTGTTTGCCTTTAGGCCGAACTCGAGAAAGGAAACCCCCAATGCCTCCCGTTCCCGACAAGACCCCCGGCGATACCTCCTGGTTCGTCCACGACCGCTTCGGCCTCTTCATCCACTGGGGCCTTTACGCCCTCGCCGCGCGCCACGAATGGGTCAAGAACCGCGAGAAGATCCGCGACGAGGATTACGAGAAGTACTTCAAGCACTTCGACCCCGATCTCTACGACCCCAACCTCTGGGCCGCCGAAGCCGCCGGCGCGGGCATGAAATATTTCGTCGTCACCACCAAGCATCACGAAGGCTTCTGCCTCTGGGACAGCGCGCTCACCGAATACAAAAGCACCCGCACGCCTTACGCCAAGGACCTGCTCACGCCCATGGTCGACGCCTTCCGGCGCCAGGGCATGAAGGTCGGCTTTTACCATTCGCTCATCGACTGGCACCATCCCGAGTTCCCCATCGACGGCACGCACCCGCGCCGCGACGACGAAGACGCACTCGAGAAGAACAAAACCAAGGATGTCCGCAAATACGCCGACTACCTCTACGGCCAGACCCGCGAACTCCTCACGCAGTTCGGGCATCTCGACGTGATGTGGTTCGATTTCAGCTACCCCAATCAGCTCCACCGCGGCATGCGGGGCAAGGGCAAGGACGACTGGCAGTCCGAACGCCTCTACAAGCTCGTCCGCGAACTTCAGCCCCAGGTGATCCTCAACGACCGCCTCGATCTCCCTTCCGGCTGGGACATGAAGACGCCCGAACAGTATCAGCCGCGCGAATGGCTCCAGGTCGGCGGAAAGCCCGTGGTCTGGGAAGCCTGCCAGACCTTCAGCGGAAGCTGGGGCTACTACCGCGACGAGTACAGTTGGAAGAGCACCGAGCTTCTGATCCACATGCTCATCGACACCGTCAGCAAGGGCGGCAACCTGCTCCTTAACGTCGGGCCCACCGGGCGCGGCGAATTCGACGCCCGCGCCATCGAACGACTCCGCGGCATGGGCCAATGGATGAAGCGCAACAGCCGCAGTATCTACGGCTGCACCGCCAGCGATTTCACCCCGCCGCCGGATTGCCGCTATACGCAAAACGGCAAGCGCCTTTACCTGCACCTCTTCGCCTGGCCCTTCCAACACGTCCATCTACCCGATCTCGCGGGCAAGATCGAATACGCCCAGTTCCTCCACGACGCCTCCGAAGTCCACTACAAGGAGATGGACCCGCACGCCGAAGTCCAGAACATGACTCAGCGCGGCCAGCCCGGCACGGTGACGCTGCACCTGCCCATCGTCAAGCCCGACCAGACCGTACCGGTGATCGAACTCTTCCTGAAGTAGGCCGCGCCTGCGCCTCGCCCGCGATGCCGCGGGCGGGGCCGACCCGGCGGTGGACGCCCGCGAAAGCGCGCTAAAATCCGGGCCATGAACGCATCTCCGCAGCACCCCAACCGCGCCACCACCGAAAGCGGACGAGCCCGCGAATTCCTTCAAGGACCCCAGCGCCGCGGTTTCGAACTCGCCCGCATTTGGCGCATCGGTTGGGAATTCATCCGCGGCTTCCGCGCGCTCCACTTCGTGGGTCCGTGCGTCACCGTCTTCGGCAGCGCGCGCTTCAAGGAAGACCACCGCTACTACGGGCTTGCGCGCGAAGTCGGCTCACAGCTCGCACACGCCGGCTTTACCGTCATGACCGGCGGCGGACCCGGCATCATGGAAGCCGCCAACCGCGGGGCCAAGGATGCCGGCGGGCCGTCCATCGGCTGTAACATCAAGCTCCCGCACGAGCAGGCGCCCAACCCGTACCTGGACCGCATGATCGAATTTCATTACTTCTTCGTGCGCAAGGTCATGCTCGTAAAGTACAGCTACGCGTTCGTCGTCCTGCCCGGAGGATTCGGCACGCTCGACGAAATCTTCGAAACGCTCACCTTGATGCAGACCGACAAGATCGAGGAGTTTCCCGTCGTCCTCATGGGCGTCGATTACTGGGCGCCGCTCCTCGATTTCATCCGCGGCCGCATGATCGAAGAAGGCACCATCAGCCCCGACGATCCCGACCGTCTTCACGTCACCGACGACCCAGCCCAAGCGTTGCTATATATAAAGGACATCGCATTCAAGCATTTCGGGGTCACCTACGGCCCGCGTATGAAGCGCTCGTGGATTTTGGGGGAATGATTCGAGTACTCAAAAGCCAGCACTTTTCACGCACCTGTGCGCCCTTTGCGTGTGCCAATATCGTCTTGTTGTTGACTTCCCTCCGGCCGACTGGCAATCTGCATTCATACCGACGTGGAGTCAGTTTGGCGGGTATCGTAATCGGCTCGCTGCGTGAGCCGTGAAGCGTTCCGAATCGTTACGAGACCAACGAACCTATTCACCACTGGAACATGCGAAGGGGAAGGCTGGCGTGAGCATCCCGCAAACCGTGCGCGCCACGACGCAGATCCTTCGCAAGAACGAGGGCGAACGCACGCCCACGGTCATTCGCGCCAAGGACCCGATGACCATCGTCATATTCGGGGCCTCCGGCGACCTCAGCAAACGCAAGCTCATCCCCGCTTTGTACAATCTGCATCAAAACGGCTGCCTCCCCGACAAATATGCCGTCATCGGACTTTCGCGTACGCCCATGAGCGACGAAGCGTACCGCCAGATGTCCATCGATTTCATGAAGAAGGAAGGCTACGAGGATCTCGATCCCAACCACTACCTTTTTCAAGCGCTGCATTACTGCCCCGGCAACAACGATACGCCCGAGTCGTTTCAGGCGCTGCGCAAACGGCTCGACGAGATCGAAACGAAGCGCGGCCTGCCGCCCAACCGGCTGTATTACCTCTCCGTGGCCCCGCACTTTTTCAGCATCGTCGTCGAACAGCTCATGGCCGCGCGCCTCATTCACGATCCCAAGGTCGAGAACACATGGTCGCGCGTGATCATCGAAAAGCCGTTTGGCAAGGATCTCGAAAGCGCCCGCGCGCTCAACGCGGCGATCACCGGAGTCCTCGACGAAAGCCAGATTTACCGCATCGACCATTATCTGGGCAAAGAAACCGTCCAGAACATCATCAGCTTCCGCTTCGGCAACACGATTTTCGAACCCACCTTCAACAACAAGTACGTCGACAACGTCCAGATCACCGTCAGCGAAACGCTGGGCATGGAAGGCAAGCGCGGAGCCTACTACGACACCGCCGGCGCCATGCGTGACATGGTCCAGAACCACATGTTCCAAGTGCTCTGCCTCACCGCCATGGAACCGCCCGCCGCGCTCGACGCGGCCAGCATCCGCGACGAGAAGGTGAAGGTCCTCCGCGCGCTGGAACCCTACAACGCCGACCAAGTCCGCCACAACACCGTCCGCGCCCAGTACGGCCCCAAGCTCAAGGACGGTCAGACCGTCGAACCCGGCTACCTGGGGGCCGAAGGCGTCGATCCCGAATCGACCACCGAATCGTTCGTCGCGATGCGGCTCTTCGTGAACAACTGGCGCTGGGCCGGCGTGCCGTTCTTCCTCCGCCACGGCAAGCGCCTGGCCAAGCGGGTCACCGAAGTAGCCATCCAATTCAAGCAGCCGCCGATGCACCTCTTCAAGCAGAACGAGAGCGCCGATCTGTGCCTGCTCGACGACCGTCCCATCCAGAATCAGCTCGTCCTGCGCATCCAGCCCGAAGACGGCATCAGCCTCAGCTTCGGCTGCAAGCCGCCCGGCATGCAGATGCGACTGCAGCAGGTCGATATGGACTTCCTCTATAAGGAAGCCTTCGACCTGCGCTCGCCGGAAGCCTACGAACGCCTCATACTGGACGCCCTTCGCGGCGACGCTTCGCTATTCACACGCAGCGACGAAGTCGAGTATGCTTGGCGCTTCGTCGGCGCGATACTGGACG
>BTVV01000023.1:0-68342 GCA_045863855.1 Planctomycetota bacterium
GAAACCGCGCGGCTCGTCCTAGGCTAACCAAAATCGCGCCTTTGGCGCGAAGGCGAAACTACTCTTTAGAAAAAAACAACAGGACATCGCCGCGTGAAACCACACGGCTCGTCCTAGGCTAACCAAAATCGCGCCTTTGGCGCGAAGGCGGAACTGCTCTTTAGTAAAAAACCAACAGGACATCGCCGCGCGAAACCGCGCGGCTCGTCCTAGGCTAACCAAAATCGCGCCCTTGGCGCGAAGGCGGAAAACCTCTTTGCGTGATCACCGCATGAATGCCCGCGTTACCTTTGGCCTGCTCGATATACCAATCCATTATCTTTGACATCCACTTTGTTAATGGGGTAACCCTTGTCGAAGGCATCGTCCGAGGTATGCCAGAATCGGCAGTCACAGTAATACAACGGAAAGTAAACCTGCATCCGCGTGGCGTCCCATTTGAATTCGCTCACGAACCCCCGCGGCGCCCACCCGTACTGCTTGACTCCGTTGAGTCCAATGACAGCGGGTTCATACCGGCCTTGCAGCGAAAGAATGAAATAACTTGCGAGGTACGCGATGCACACGAGCGCGATACCGGCGCACAGCACAAACCTGCCGCGAGACATGACCGTAGCCTCTCCCGTTCACCGTTTACTGTTCACTGCTCTTACTACCCTTCTAAAATGTCCTCCGCCGAACCTCAATTCGATCGCTCCACCCGAATGTCCAGTTCTTTCCATTTCAGACGCGGCCGAATCCGCATGCGCTCCTCCCGGAATAAGGCCGGCCAATCGGGGGCAGGCGTTTCCACCCTGCGCTCGACAAACGCCGCCTGTTCCGCTTCATCGAACTCCCATTCGACATGGTGTACACGAGCGGGCGAGACGGACAGACTCAAGCGTTCGAAGGGAATGCGTAATCGATTTGCTAGAAGCAGGACAAATAACTCGCCGATGGCCCTTGGCGTATACGCGCCTGCTAGGCTGACAGAGGCATGATGCTCATACCGGCCCCTATCGTTTCGTGAAATCGTGTACAGCATCGCAATCCCCGCATCGCTGATCAGGCGGCGGCGATCGTCTACCGCAAACACCAACGGCGCGTTCTCTGTGCCAATCTGTTCGAGCGCCGCGGCTTTAAGCAGGGATATCTGACCGGCCACCCAGAGGACATGCGCGTCATCAAATAGCTTGTCATAATTTGAACTGCGGCTGAGAATCCAAATCACAAAAATAGGAAGTGCAATGCCAGCACAGATCGCCAACCACATAGGGGCCATCTCCTTCTCTTCGCATTGACGCCTTAGATTAGCCCTTCCTAAACCGAAATTCGATACCCTTCACCACGCTCCGCTTGGCCACATCGGTCATTCTCTCGGAGAATCGGCCCGCGCGCGGTCACATCGGCTAGCCTTAAACAGACTCGCTCTCCGACCCCCCGCTCGTACGCCCTCGAATTTACCGTGCACCGCCTCATACCCGCTCCACACACCCCTCACCCACCCGAATGCCGCCGCGCCTCCGCGTCCAGTTCGCGCTGCTTCTGCCGAGCTTTCCGGCGCTGCTCCAGCACCCGTTCCTCCTGCCGCAACGCCTCCAACTCTTGTTCGCTCAGCACCAACTCCGGCGGCAATACCCCTTGGCACGTGCTGCAATGCTTGAGCCGCCGCGTCGGAAGCATCACCTTGCAATGCGGACAATGGAACGCCATTGCACACCTCGCCCTGTCTTGACCGGCCCTGCCCTAACCCGGCCTTGGCCTCACCCGGCCCGCCCCACCCGCCGCCATCCTGTCATTATATTCTTCCTGCGCCCGCTTCCCTTTGCCGGACTCCGCTCGCTTTCCCTTTCCCCAACCCGGCCCGCTCCCCCTATCCCATGTCCTTCCGTTTAAGCGCCCTGGCGATTCCCGCCCAAGTTCTGCCACCACCCGGCCTCCCCTTCGCGTTCGCCCTTCACCATTCGCCCTTCACCATTCGCCCTTCACCATTCGTCATTCACCATTCGCCATTCGCCATTCGCCAGTCGCCATTCGCCAGTCCACCGATCCGCCGTTTCGACGTTTCGACGTTTCGACACTCTGCATTCTGCCGGTTCGACGTTTGCTTGGTTCTTGACGTTTGGTCTTACAGTTCACCGTTCACCACTCACCACTCACCCCACCCCCACCATCGCTCTCGCCCCACCCTCGCCCTCGCCCGCCCCTCGCCTTCGCCCGACCCCTCGTCCGACCCCTCGCCCGTCCTTCGCCCATCCCTCACCCGTCGTGCATAGCTTAAAAGCCCGCCATGCACCATGCGTTAAATAATACGCTTTGCGTGCGCTATTTATAGCAGTTTTATAGCACGATCAACATTTTGCACCGTGCAAAGCTATATGCATCACCACGCGCAACCCCCCATCCAAACCCACGCTGCACCTCGGGCACACTTTTTCCACGTTATGCCTCGGCCAAATCCCGCGCCGCACCGTCCTATGCTCTGAAAAGCGCACCCAAGACAAGCGCTAAAGCCATCCACCCCAGGAATTTAAGACATGGCGTTCGATCTCAAACAACGGCTCGAGACCCTAAAGGGTACGCTACGCCGCGCCTGCCTCATTCACGGCGCCGCGTTCGTGGTACTCACGGCGGTGCTTGGAGTTATGGCCGTCATCCTGCTCGACTACTTCTTCTTCCGCTGGGACAGCGGCGTGAACACCGCCTTCCGCCTCCTGCTGACCCTCGGTCTGCTTGGTTCGGTCGCCTACTTCGTCTGGCGGCGAATCCTGCAACCCCTTGCGGTGCCTCTATCTATAGACGACATGGCGCTTTCGGTCGAACGTGAGTTTCCCGAGCTTCAGGACAGCCTCATCTCCTCGATTCAGCTTACACGTATGATGAGCGACGACCGCCACATGAGCCAGGCGATGGTCGAGGAAATCGCCCGTCAGGCACACCAAAAGTCGGCCACGCTTGACTTTGCAAGAGTGGTCAAGTTCGACAAGATCCGCCCGGTCCTGGCTTGGGCCGGCGGCGCGTTGCTCCTTTTCCTGGCTTTGGCCGTACCGCTGCGAGAGTACGTAGGCGTCGGCCTCCTGCGTATGTTTACGCTGCAGAACTTCCGCTACCCTGTCCGTACCGATATCGCCTTGAAGCAGAAGGACTTAGTGGTCCCCAAGGGCGAATCCGTCGCGCTGGCGGTGGAGTGCTCCCGAGCGCTCCCGTCGCGCGCCTACATTCGCTTTAGTTCTGATGAGGGAAGGACTTGGAGCAAACCCGAACCGATCACCACCTCCACCGCCGGCGCCACGCCCAGCGGCGAGAAAACCATCGACTTCCAGTACGAGTACAACCCGGTCATTCAGAGCTTCATGTACTACATCGAAGCCGGCGACAATCAGTCGGAACCCCAGACGGTGAAAGCAGTTGAGCGGCCGACGCTGAACGATCTGAAAGTCCAGTACCGCCAACCCGAGTACATCACCACCGATCTGAGCGAGCTGAAGCGCGAACGTTCTCTGCGTAACGTAACCGGAACCAAGGCCACACTTTACGGGACTGTCAACAAGCCCTTGAAGGAAGCCTTCATCCGCATCGGCGAGGTCGAAAAGATTCCCGTGCAGGAGTTGCAAGGCGATAAGTTCGCGCACACGCTGGAGATAGACAAGGTCAAGGACTACGAACTCTTCCTCGTCTGCGAAGACGGCTTCCAGAACAAGGACCAGATCCGCCACAAGATCTGGGCGCTCCCCGACGACCTCCCCAAAGTACGCTGGACCGCGCCCGCTCAAGATTTGGAAGTCTCGCCCAGCGCAGTAGTTGCATTGGGCATCCAACTCGAAGACGACTGGGGCCTGCACCGCAGCGAAGTCAAGTATCGCATCCTAAAGGGTGCCGGCGCCGTCCCCGCCGAAGGCCAGCCCGCTCCGCGCGCCGCGCCCGACATCGAAAGTCCGGCCATCGAAGGCGGGTTCGAGCTTTCCACCGAAGGCTTTGGCAAGGGCGTTCGAAAGCTGGAAGTCCGGCACGATTGGTCACTTGTGGATTTGGCGCTGCAGCCCGGCGACGTGGTGGTCTACCAAGGCGAGGCCTACGACTTCTGTCCCACCCCGCGTTCCGGCGATGCGCCGCTGCAATTTCAACTGCGCATCTTAAGTAAGGAAGATATCAAGCAGAAACTGGACATCGAACGCCTCCGCCTGATCGACGATCTTAAGGAAATCATCCGGAAGCAGGAAGAAGACAAGAAATCGGTCGATGCCGTCGTCGAGCACCTTAAAGCCGGAAACGCCTTCGGGATGGGCGAACGGACACAGGTCACCGAGGCCGAGTCGCTGCAGCAGACCATCATTCGCAAAACCATCGAATTGGAAGGCCGCTTTGCGAATTTGCTGGAACGTTACAAAGCAAACGACCTGAATACGCCGGAAGACGAGACGCGTTTGCAGGCCATTATTTCCGTGCTTCACGACTGCGCGTCCGAAGGCATGCCCGCCGCCGCCAAAAAGATCGCCGCCTGCGGCATCGCCAAGCAGGACAGCGAACGGCAGGAACACTTGGGCGCGGCGTCGGTGCAGCAGCAGGAAGTGATCGACGAGCTTAAAGCGCTGCTCGAACAGATGCAGAAGTGGGCCGAGACGGAAGAACTGATCCGCATGGCGCGCGCGCTCTTGGTCAAGCAGCGTGCGGTCACGAAGTCCACCGAAGGGCTCAAGGATAAGTTCGGCGGCAAGGCTCCGGCCGACGTGAGCAAGGACGAGAAGGCCGAAGTGAAGGTCGTCGAACGCGATCAGCGCGACTGCGGCGTGGACATGGACGCGTTGATGACGCGCATGCAGGAAGCGCTGGGCAAGATGAGCGCCGTGGACAAGTGGGTGGCCGGGAACATCGAGGACGCAATCAAGATCGCGCTCAACAGCGACGCGACGCCCGAAAACCCCGATCTCCCCGTGGGCAGCGACAAGTACCCGGGCATCAAGGACAAGATGTCCGGAGCGCAGACGGACATCGACCAGTTCCTCTTCGGCACCGCCAACGCCAAGCAGAAGGGCGTCGAGACGGGACTCGAACGCATCATCAAGGTCCTTGGCCGCCGGCGCGACTTGAACATGAAGGAACTGATGCGCGAGATCGAACAGCGCAAGCGCGAACTCCAGCGCGCGCTGGAGCAGCAGAAAGAGATCACGCGCCGCGCCGAAAACATCAAGGATAAGCAAGCGTTGCAGCGCGAAGTCGCGCAGGCGCAGCGCGATTTGCAGGACCTGCGCAAGCGCCAGGAGGCGCTCAAGCAGGAGACCGAGCAGTTCAAGCCGCAGCCCAACACCGAGGCCGACCGCTACGAACGCGCCATCGAACGCGCGCGCCAGGAACTCGAGAACCTGCTGCAGCAGGAAAATAAGGTCCTGGCCGAGACCATTGGCGAGATGACCGATCCGGAAAAGATCCTCGCACGGTCGATCCACGAGCTTGAAATGCTGGAGAAAGAAGAGCGCGAGTTGCAGGCGCAAGCGTTGCAACTTTCAGCCGAGCAGCCGCAAAAAGCGCTCGACGAAGCCCTAGCCCGCGTCCGCGACGGGCTGGCCAAGAACGATTCGCTCAAGCTCAAGACCGCGACCGCACAGAGCGCCGGCGACGAAGCGCAGCGCCAGCAAGGACTTAAAGCGCTCCAGGAACCGCAGCTGCAGTTGGGCAAGGACCTCAAAGCGCTTACCGAAGCCCTCGATACCGCCGCGAAGTCGTTGGCCCAGCACCCCGAAGCGTCCGGCAGCGAAGCCGCTCGCGCCGCCGCGCAGCGTGCGCTCGAACGCGCCGCCGAAGCCTCGAAAGAAGCTCCGCAAGCGCTCGCCGAGGCCGCTGCAAAGCTAGGCGCTGGCGACAGTAAGGCCGCTCAGCAAGCCCAGCAGCGCGCCGCGGAAGCGCTCGAACGCGCCCGCGACGGGCTCGACCGCGCGCTCGCCGAAGAACGCGAACGGCTCCAGACCGGTATGCGTACCGTGGCCGACAAGCAAGCCGAAGGGCGCAACCGCGCCGACGAGATCGCCGGGCGCTTGGGCGGACTGGTTCGCGCGGCTGCGGAAAACCAAGCCGACGCAGCACTTAAGACGGCTTCCAGCGCCGCGCAGGCGGCTTTGGATCCGATCGAAAAAGCCGGCACGCACATGGCCGAAGCCAGCGACCAACTCCGCCGCGGCAGCGAGCATGCCGAGACGCCCGCGGCCTCCCGCGCCGCAAGCGAGCAAGTCCAAGCCGCTGAAAAGCTTGCCGAAGCGCGCGCGACGCTCCAGAAAGCCGCCGACGCGCTCGCCCAAGCCAAAACCGATAACCACCGCGCGCTCGCGCAGACGCAAGGTCAAGTCCAGCAACAAGCTAAGACCCTGCAGCAGCAACTGAACGAACTCTCCCAAGCGATCGAATCCGCCCACTCCAAAGCCTTCCCCGGCGAAGCCCAGCAATCCGGCCAGCAGAGCGGCCAGCAATCCGGCCAGCAGTCCGGCCAGCAGAGCGGCCAGCAATCCGGCCAGCAGAGCGGCCAGCAGTCCGGCCAGCAGTCCGGCCAGCAGTCCGGCCAACAGAGCGGTCAGCAGGCCGGGCAGGAGGGCGGCGCGCCTAAGGCGGCGGAGAAACTAGGCGAAGCGGCCGGCCACATGGGGCAAGCTCAGCAGCAGCAACAAGTTCCCAATCCGACGCAGGCGACGACGCAGCAGGCTCAGGCGATCGAGAAGCTCGAGGAAGCCAAGGAAGCGCTTGCCTCGCTGCAACGCAAAGTCGCCGAGATGAAAGAGCCCGGCCGGCGGCTGGAGCGCATCCAGAAGAAGCTTAAGGACGAAGCCCGCTCCTTGGCGAACAAAATCGAAGATCTCCAAGTGCAGTTGCCCAACGCGCCTAAGGCCGACGAGAGCGTCCGCCAAGCCAGCAACCACATGCAGAACGCCCAGAACCAACTGGCCGGCGACCAACAGCAGTCCGGCCAGCAAAGCGGTCAGCAATCGGGCCAGCAGTCCGGCCAGCAAAGCGGTCAGCAATCGGGCCAGCAGTCCGGCCAGCAAAGCGGTCAGCAATCGGGCCAGCAGTCCGGCCAGCAGAGCGGTCAGCAGTCCGGCCAGCAGAGCGGCCAGCAATCCGGCCAGCAGAGCGGCCAGCAGAGCGGCCAGCAGTCCGGCCAACAGAGCGGTCAGCAATCCGGCCAGCAGTCGGGTCAACAATCCGGACAGCAATCGGGCCAACAGAGCGGGCAGAAGAGCGAGCCCAATGCGGAAGGAGCGGCGAAGGAGCAGGAGAAGGCGTTGAGCGAGTTGGAGAAGGCGCTGAAAAACTTGGAAGAGATGGCGAAGCTGGCCGACCAGGAGAAGGATCCGCGGACGGGTGACGTGCTGAAGAAGCTGGCGGAAGTGCAGCGCGCGACCCGCGAGGAAGTATTGCGCCTGCAAAAGAAGCTCGACGATCTGGCCGACAAGACGGGCAGCCGGCAGGCGCAGCAGGCGAGCAAGTCGAACCAGTCGGCGAGCCGAAATCAGTCGCAGGCGAGCAGTTCGATGAGCAGCGGGAGCCAGAGCGGTTCGCAGGACAGCAGCGAGGACGCCGAGGAAGACTTGCAGGAGGCGATGGACAACCTGGATCAGCTCCAGCAGCAGATGCAGCAGCAGGACCAGCAGGAGACGCTGTTCCAGATCGAACAGGAACTGAAGAAGATGCTGGGCGCGCAGAAGAAGCTCCTGGTGGACACGCAGGAGATCGAGAAGCAGCGCCCGTCGCCGACCGAGGCGCTGCCGCGCCGCGCGCGGCTGCAAGTACGCAAGGTCCACGACGATCAGCGCGGGTTGGCCGACGCCACGAAGGTGATCGTGAAGAAGATGGAAGAAGAGGGCGTGATCGTCTTCCGTGAAGTCCTGCAATGGGCGGTGGATGACATGGGCGAGGCGGCGGTGCGGCTGGACAAGGAGCAGACCGGTACGCTGACGCAGAACATCCAGGAGGATATCCTGAAGCAGTTGAGCGATCTGATCGACGCGCTGCGCAAGGAACGCAATCGCAAGCAGCAGCAACAGCAGCAGGGCGGCGGAGGCGGGGGCGGCGGAGGCCCGCTGGTGCCGCCGCTGGCCGAATTGAAGATGCTGCAGATCATGCAGAAAGACGTCAATCGCCGCACGCAGCGGATCGATCAGGCGGTGGCGCAATCGGAAGAGAAGGATCTGACTGCGACTCAGAAGGACGAACTGCGGCGCATGGCGCAGAAGGAAGGCAAGATCGCGGGGCTGACCAAAGAGCTGGCCAACTCGCTGGAGCAGCAGGGCGGCGGCGGACCTCCGGACCACTGATGGGCGGGCTGGGATGGCAACGGCGCGGTTCACGAAAACAGGAATGCAAACGATGCGATACGGAATCTGGGTGCTGGCGGTGCTGGTCTGCGCGGCGTGTCCGTTGACTGCTTCGGGCGAAGACGGTCCCAAGCCCGAGATCAAAGCGTACGGCGAGGCTAAGAACGACCTGCCGCTGGAGTTGTACCAGAAGTTGCGCCGCCAACTCGACGCCTACCGCGGGCTGGAAGTCGCCGGCGAGAAGCTGACCAAAGGCGACGCGGAGAAGGCGCTCCAGGAAGACGCCAAAGCGAACCAGGAGAAGCTCGTCCAGGCTTTGCAGGCCAGCCAGGTGATTCACCGCGAACTGTCCGCGCGGGTTTTGCAGTTCGCCTCCGACAAGCAGGCGGCGGTGAAGGGGTTGGCGGCGGCGGTGGGCGCCGATCCGGACACGGACGTGCGAACCGCGGTAGTCAGTTCGCTGGGCGAATTGGCCGACGCAACCGGCGTGGAGCCGCTGATTCAGGGGCTTGCCGACGGCGAAGAAGCCGTGCGCGCGCTGGCGGTGGAAGGATTGGGGAAGATCAAGGATCCGCGTGCGGCCGCGCCGCTGCTGAAGACGCTTTCGTCCGACGCCAAGCCGGCCGTGCGCATGAAGGCCGCGGGGGCCCTGAAGGAGATCAAAGACAGCAAGAGTCTGGAGGCTCTGGCGCAGGCGCTGAACGCGGAGCAGGACTACCGCGTGAAGATGGCGATCGCGAGCGCGATCCGCGATATCCGCGGGCAGGAAACGCCACACACCAAGGACGTACCGACCACGGAAGAGCACGGCGGCGAACTCTCGAAGCTCAGCCGCGAGATGCAGGAGATCGAGGAGAAGCTGCGCGCCGACCGCCACGACCAAGCCGTACAGGGTCAGCAGGAAGACGTGGCCAAGCAGCTTGCCGAGCTGATCAAGAAGGTCGAAGAGATGCAGCAGCAGGGCCAAGGCCAGGGACAGCAACAGCAGCAACAACAACAGCAGCAGCAACAGCAAGGACAGGGCCAGCAGAGCGGGCCCAAGCAAGCGAGCAGCCCGCTGGCCGATTCGCAGTTGGGCGGCAACGTGGCGCGGGGCGCCTTGCAGGAAGCGCAGGTCTCCGGGCACCAGGACGATTGGGCGCAACTGCCGCCGGCGATGCGCGACGAGATGCTCCAGACCTACCGCGAAGGCTTCCCCGAACGCTGGCGCAAGCGCCTGCAGGCGTACTTCGCCTCGGTCGCGGCGGAAGAAGAGAAGCGCTGAACGCCGTAGCTGGGGCTCCGTGGCGGCGAGAGGCGCTTCCGGATCTAATGCAACGCCCTATTCTGGCCTGACTTGCCCCCTTCGCCCGGCGCGCGTATCACTACAGGCATGTCCGCCACGTCACCGCCCAATTCGTCCGCCGCGCAGCGTTTGGCCGCGGGCCAAGCGGAGTTCGAACGCAAATTCCGGCTTGAGCCCAAGCTGCCCAGTTCGGCGCTGCTGACCGGCGCCGTCGCGATGGCGACGGCCTTCGGCGCGATGATGTTCCTGATGTTCGCCTGGTCGCGGAAGTTCGAAGACTGGATGGGCGGTTTTTACGTCTTCACGGCGCTGACGTTCTGCTTCGGAGCGGCCAACCGCTATCTGGCTTGGCGTTGGTTCAAGAAAATCGAGATCTGGAGCGCCGAACGCCAAGCGCTGCTGGCCGAGATCGAGGTGCTGCGGCGCGAAGCGGCGGGTGAAGGACCGCAAGGCTGAGTTCGAGTGCCGGACTTCAAACGCCAAACGGCAAGAACCAAACAATCTCCCAAGGGCAAAAGTTAAGAGCGGCTACGCCCTTAAGCAAACTCCCCCTTATTCAGGGGGAGTCGCGGGGCTCGTAGTGCGCGCGTGTCAGCCCACGGTACGGTCGGCTTAGGCGGGCTGCAGGACGCGTTCGTAGACGACGGGGAACTTCTCGCCTTCCAGCACTTCGCCCGGTTTGACGCGGACGTGCTTCTCGACGGGGTGTGCGGCGCGCGGCGCGTAGATGGTGTAGCCGGGCATGTAGTGGATCGCGAAGGCGCGGCGCGGCCGGTCGGTTTTGTTCTCGGGACTGCCGTGCCAGGTCATGCAGTGGTGGAAAGCGACTTCGCCCTTCTTCACCACCATCGGTTCGGGCTTGACGCTGACGCCCTCGGGAAGCAGCGCTTCGTCGAACTTCGGTTCGAAGTTATCGCCCGTGCGCAGCGGCACTTTGCCCCAGCGATGGCTGCCCGGCACCATCCACATCGCGCCGTTGTCGATCTCGGCGTCGTCGAGGGCCACCCAGGCGCTGATCAAGTCGGCCGGCTGCAGAATCGGCCAAGCCGGAAAGTCCTGGTGCCAGCCGGTGCGCCCACCGACGACCGGCGGCTTGAACTGGATCTGATCGTGCCAGATGCGGAGCTTTTCGGCGTGGTTGCAGAGCCGCGAGACGGTGGCCGTGATCTCGGGGTTGCGGCAGAGTTCCATGAAGGTAGGGCTGGCTTCCCAGATGTTGACGATCTGGACGACCACCTTCTTGCCGGGATCGGCCTGCGGACCGTACTCGCTGGCGCCGCCCAACAGGTTGCGGTTCAGGACCGGCTTCTCTTTGGATTTGCCTTCCATGACGAGCTGCATTTCGGAGCGGAGGCGTTCGATCTCGGCGTCGTCCAGCACGCGGCGCCCCTTGGCGAAGCCGCGGAGGTGGAATTCATCGATCTGGGCCGAAGTGAGCAGCATGGCTGGCGGTCTCCTGGGCTTGAACCTGTTCTTTTCGTCACCTAAGCGGACTTGCATCCGCGGGTCACCGGGGGGAGAATACCTCTGAAGTCCGGGTGAAGGAATGGACGGAGCCGCACCTAAAGATGGATATTTCATCACTTTCAAGTTCGCCCACTCACGTCGCCCTGCCGGATCGGCCGTTCAGTCCGTGGTTGCGGCTGGCGCACATGTCCACCTCATCGGCCGAAAACGCCACGCAGCGCGCACGAGTCCGCGAGCTGCTGGACTTCGAACTGGTGCTCCAATTGGACGGCGCGGGCTGGATCTGGGTGGACGAGCCGGCGGGGAGCGTGGAGATCCGGCCGGGGCAGCTCGCGTTCTTCCCGCCTGGATTCCGGCACGGCTGGGCCAACGCGCCGGGGTCGCATCTGGCGGTGCATTTCGACTTTCACGCTCAGCCGCAGTTGGAGCATCCCGCGCATATTCGCTATTACGATCAATCGCATCCCCCTGCGCCGCTGAACGTTAGGCCGGTTTTCGAGCTGGCACGTGAAAAGGACGCGCAGGAGCGCTGGCGCATTCCGATGGTCACGGATGTACGCGATCCGCGCGCTTGGCGTGAGCGCCTCGAACCGCTGTGTACGCTGTACAGCCTGCGCGCGCATAAGACTTTGGCGGCGCAAGCCCGCGTCGCCGAAGCGCTGGGCTGGGCGTGGCGAACCCTTGTGGAGGATGCTGCCTCCTCCGCCACAGAAGGCGCTCGTGGAGCCGCTGCCGACCCGCGTATCCTGGCGCTGCTGCGCGATTTGGATCGCCCGAACGGGCCTTTTCAAGCGCGGAGGCCAAGTGTCGAGGAACTGGCTGAGCGCACCGAACTGGGGCAGACGGCATTCCGTGCGGCCTTTCTGGAAGCAACCGGTCGCAGCCCGCGAACGTACCTGGAAGAGCGGCGGATCGAACGGGCCGCTCGGATGTTGCTGGAGACCGAACGGAGTATCTACGCGATCGGGCGGGCGGAGGGCTACGACGATCCGTACCACTTCAGCCGGGCGTTCAAGCGCGTGCTGGGGACGAGTCCGCGGCAGTACCGGCGCCGCGCTCAAACCGTCGCACGATGAAACAAGGAAGGCATAAAACGCTAAAAGAGTCAGTTTCGCGGTATTCACCTTGTGGTAAAAACTGAATGGTTGGTACGTTTTCTCGCCTTGGCGGATCGATGTATGCCGCAAGAGGAAGTTCTCGGATATTGGCTCGGCCACGGTCCTCGCCCGCTTCCACTCCGGAAGACGGACGTGGTGACCATGGGCCGGGAACCGCAAAACGCGCTCCCGCTGGAGGATACGTTCGCTAGCCGGCACCACGCGGTGATCGAGGTGACGCCGGACGGACAGGTGTTGCTGAAAGATCTTAAGTCCAGCAACGGCACGTATCTGAACGAGAAGCGCCTGGACGCCAACGAGCCGACTCCGCTGCGCAGCGGCGACCTGATCCGGATCGGTGGCAAGGTGTTTACTTTCATCAGCAACCAGCCGGGCCTGGAACCGCGCAAGGTTGGGATGCAGGCGTACCGCGATCTGGCGCACATGCAGACGCGTTCGATGGACAAGCCGGATCTTCCTCCGCCGCCGGACGAAGGCACGAAAAAGCCCGGTCCGCGTTCGACGGAGGCGTTGCAGACGCTGACGAACATTCCGCGCGAGCAGCCCAAGGAAGCGATCCTGGCAGGGAGCCTGGAAGACCAGTCGCTGCCGCAGATCCTGCAATTCTTGAACAGTTCGGCGAAAACCGGCGAACTGGCCGTGAACGGAAAGTCCGAGGAAGGTAGGATCGCGTTTCAGGACGGCACGATATTTTATGCGACGACGTCGTCCCAACTGGGCGACGATGCGGTATATGCGTGCAGCCGGATCCGGTCGGGAACATTCCGCTTCACGCGGCAGGAATTTCCTCCGGACTTGAAACGCAACGTGAAAGAAAAGACGATACATTTGATTTTCGAGTGTTGCCGGCGCATCGACGAAGAGAGCGGCAAGACGCCTCCGAGCGGATCGCCGCAGGCATGAACGCGCGAGCATGAGCGACGAAGAACTGGTGGGATACTGGCTGGGCGCGGGCAGCCGCCCGTACCCGGTGCGGCCGGGCGAAACGATCACGCTGGGGCGTGAATCGGACAATACCGTCGTGCTCTACGACGCTCACGCCAGCCGCCACCACGCCGAAGTCTTCTGCAGCGCACGCGGCGAAGTTTTCCTGATGGACCTGGGTTCCAGCAACGGGACGTACTTCAACGAAGCCCGCCTGACGCCAAACCAGCCGCAGCCGCTGCGCAGCGGCGATAACGTGCGCATCGGCGGGAAGGTTTTTACGTTCGTCAGCAATTTGCCGGGGCTGGAGCCGCGCAAGGTCGAAGCCAGTGCGCACCAGCAGATGGAATCGATGCAGACGCTGATGTTCAACAAAGCCGACGTGCAGCGCGAGACGGCTCAGCCGCCGACGCGCCCGCAGAAAGCCGTGAACAGCGAGGAGACGTGGTCGCCGCTCAAGGAAGGCGATTCGGCCATCGCGCTGGCGGGGAGCCTGAACGACCAGAACCTCGCGCAGATTATGCAGTACCTCAACGCCAACACCAAGACGGGCGAACTGTTGGTGAAGGGCGCGAGCGTGGACGGGACGATCTGCTTCGAGCGCGGGAACATCTTCCGCGCGCGCGCCGGGGTGCAGCAAGGCGACGACGCGATCTTCGCGTTCGGCCGCCTGCGCGACGGAACGTTCCAGTTCAAGAACCGCATCTTTCCGCCGGACCGGCAAGCGAACGTGCAGACGCCGACGATCACGCTGATTTTCGAGTGCTGCCGGCTGCTGGACGAAGAGTCGCGGGCGTAGCCGGACCCAAAGCGCCCGTCGTGTTGAATCCTTCCACCCCCATGATAGCCTTGCGGGTCTATTGCACGCCCGTGGATGCTATCGAATGGCCTCATCTTCCAGCTTCGATCCGGATGAAGTTTATCGCGTGCTTTTCGAACAGGCGCGCGACGGGATATTCGTAGCCGACGCGCAGGGCCGATACCTCACCGTCAACGCCAGCGGACATGCGCTGCTGGGCTACGCGCCCGGCGAGTTGATCGGAAAGACCATCCTGGACATCATTCGCCCCGAGGACGCGGCACGGCTGCGGGAGGAAATGGACTCCGTCCGCACCGGCGCGCTGGTGCGCGAGTGGACCTTGGTGCGCCGCGACGGCGGACGGATCGGCGTGGAGATCACCGAGCAGTTGCTCCCGAACGGGCTGCTGCTGGGCGTGGTGCGCGACCTCACGGAACGAGAGCGGGACCGGCAGGCGCTGAGGGACTCCGAGGAACGCCTCCGCTCGCTGATCAACGCGCTCCCCGAGCCGGCCTTTATCCTGGACCGCGATCTCCGAGTAGTCGTGTGCAACGAAGCGTTGTCCCGGTCGCTGGGCGTGCCGCTGCCACAGCTCGTCGGGGGCCGGATGCAGGACATGCTGCGCGATCCCACGATCGCGCGTGAGCGCTTCCGACGGATTGGGGAGGTGTTCGATTCCCGTGGGCCACAAGTCTTCGAGGACCGTAATCATGGTCGCGACTACCGCAACTTCCTGTACCCGGTGCTGATGGGCGAACAGGTCAAAGGCGTCGCCGTCTTCGCGATCGACGTTACGGAAGCTCGCGCGGCTCAGGAAAAAACGCTGCATTTCGAGGCGCTGTACCGTTCGGTGCTGGAAACGGCCCCCGACTACATCCTGACCGTAGACCGCGACGGGAAGATCCTTTTTATCAATCGTACGGCCACGGCGCAGACGGTGGAGCAGATTGTCGGGACAAGCTGTTACGACCACGTACCCGATGAAGCGCGCGCCACGGTCCGCGACGCGCTGGAACGCGTCTTCACCAAGGGTGAGATCGTCGAGTACGACACGCAGGGGCCTGTACTGCCCAACGGGGAGCGGATCTGGAGCCACGTCCACGTGGGGCCGCTGGTGCGGGACGGCGCGATCGTGGCCGCGACGATGTGCGCGGCCGATATCACTTCTCGGGTGAAGGCCGAACAGGCGTTGCGCGAGAGCGAGGCGCGACTGAGCGCCATCGTTGCCTCGACACCCAACGTCGCGATCCAGACCTACGACCGGACGGGCCGCGTGCTTTCCTGGAACAAAGCCTCGGAGGGGATGTTCGGTTTCGGCGCCGAGGAAGCCTTGGGGCGCACGCTGGATCAACTGATTCATACGCCGGAAGAGTGCCGCTACTTTCGGGAAATGCTGGGCCGCATCCACACGACGGGCGAGGCCGTCGGACCGGCGGAGTACCAGTTCCGAAGGAAGGACGGCAGCCGCGGCTGGTGTCTGTCCACCACCTTCGGTATTCCAACCGGCTCCGAACCCGTTTTCGTCTGCATGGACGTGGACATTTCGGCGCGGAAAGCGACCGATGACGCGCTGCGGCTCAGCGAACAGCGCTACCGCACGCTCTTCGACCACGCGCCGGAAGCGCTGGTGATCCTGGATTTGGACGCCGGGCATTTCGTGGAAGTGAACCCGCAGGCCGAAGCGCTCTTCGGGCTGCCCCAAGCGCAGCTGCTGAAGCTGAACCCCCTCGACCTGAGCGCGCCGCTGACGCCGGACGGCCGGCATGCTCCGGAAGCCGCCCGGGAATATTTTCGCCAAGCCATGGAGAGTGGCGAGCCGGTCGTATTCGAGTGGACGCACCGTGACAGCGAAGGGTTCGACCTAGCCAGCGAAGTCCGGCTGGTGCGCATTCCCGATCCCGAGCGCAGACTGGTGCGCGGAAGCATCATCGATATCCGCGAACGCAAACGCCTGGAGGAGCAGTTGCTGCAAGTCCAGCGCGTCGAGAGCATCGGACGATTGGCCGGCGGGGTTGCCCACGACTTTAACAACCTGCTCACCTCGATCATGGGCTTCGCCGAACTGGCACGCATTGGCCTGCCGCCGGATACGAAGCCGGCTCGGCAATTGTCCCGCCTGCTGGAAGCTGCCGGCCGCGGCGCGAACCTCACGCAACAGTTGCTGGCCTACGCACGCAAGAAGATCGTCCGGCCCGAAGTCTTAGATCTGAACCGGGTCGTCGCGGGGATCGAGCCCATGCTCCGGCGGCTGATCGGAGAAGATCTGAACTTCGTATTCGTTCCCGCGCAAGATCTGAGCCCGGTCAAGGTGGACTTGGGCAGCATGGAGCAAGTCATCGTGAATCTGGCGGTGAACGCTCGCGACGCGATGCCCCACGGCGGCCAGTTGACCGTCGAGACGCAAAACGTCACCTTGGACGCTCGCTATGCGGCGGCTCACGCCGATGTGGCGCCGGGACCGTATGCGATGCTGGCCGTAAGCGACTCCGGCGTGGGGATGAGCGAAGCGGTAAGGAAGCAGGTCTTCGATCCGTTTTTCACTACCAAGCCGGTGGGCCAAGGCACCGGCCTGGGCTTGGCGATGTGCCACGGCATCGTGAAACAGGCCGGCGGACATATCGCCGTTTACAGCGAGGAAGGCCAGGGAGCCACGTTCAAGGTCTACCTTCCCGTTTGCAGCGAAAAAGGCGCCGCTCCGGCTCGGTCCGCCGCCACGGAACGGCTCACAGGCGGCACCGAAACCGTGCTCTTCGTGGAAGACGAGCCCCTCGTCCGCGATTTTGCCTGCCAATGCCTGGGGGATCTGGGGTACACGGTGCTCGATGCCTCGAACGGCGTCGACGCGGTGGAACGCATCGCCCGGCACGCGAGCCCGGTGCATTTGCTGGTCACCGATGTGGTGATGCCGCGCATGAGCGGTTCGGAGCTGGCCCGCCGGCTTGCCCAGTCGCATCCGGGGCTCAAGGTGCTGTTTACGTCGGGGTACACCGAGAATGCGATCGTGCATCACGGAGTGCTGAACGCGGACGTGAATTTCCTGCAGAAGCCGTACAGTCCGATCGCGCTGGCGAAAAAGGTTCGCGAGGTGCTGGACAGAAGCATTTGAACCGTCACGCCACCACCGGAATGCGTTCGAGCCAAGCACGGAGTTGGGAGAGATCGAGCGGCTTGCGCAGCAGGGGTACCTGCCGGGCTCGAAGCCAGAGTTCCAGCGAGAGATCGAAATAGGCGGTCATCAGTGCCACGGGCATGCCGGGGGTCTCGTCGAGGCAGGCGCGTATGATGCGGCAGCCGGTGGCGTCGGGCAGCCGGTAATCGACGAGCAGCCCGTCGAAGGCCGCGCCGATGAAGCGCATGTCGCTGAGCAGTTCCATCGCTTCACGCGCATTCTGGGCCAGCACCGGGCGCAGGCCCTGTTTGCGCAGCCAGTGATCGAGGAAGAAGCGGATATCCGCCTCGTCCTCGACGATCAGCAGGCTGGGCTTGCGTGGCGACTCGGCGCCACGCCGACTCGATGCAGCATCCAAGTCCATAGCATTCCGGCTTTCGGCTTAGAGGATCGCATAGTCGCTTGTTAAGCAGACCTGACGGAACGGTACGCCTTGGGCGTGAACATTCGATAAAGCCGAAGGGAAGTTGAAGGGAATCGGCGGCCGGCGCAACGGCTCAATCTCCGCTGGCAGCGGCCGCGAATCGGTCCACAATGCGACACCTTTTGGGGCGAACGGAACAGGAGTGCCGGAGATGGCCAAGCAGCAGCAACAGCCGCAGCAGGGCGGGAACGATGCGAAGGGCATCGCGACGCGCGCGGCCGACTATAGCCAGTGGTACCTCGATATCGTCAAGCGCGCGGAACTGGCCGAACATTCCAGCGTGCGCGGATGCATGGTGATCCGCCCGCAGGGTTACGCGATCTGGGAAAAGATGCAGCGCGAGCTGGACGACCGCTTCAAGGCGACCGGGCATGTGAACGCGTATTTCCCGCTCTTCATCCCGCTCAGCTTTTTGGCGCGCGAAGAGCAGCACGCCGCCGGTTTCGCCAAAGAATGCGCGGTGGTCACCCACCACCGGCTGAAGACCATCGACGGTAAGGTGCAGGTCGATCCCGACTCCAAGCTCGAAGAGCCGCTCATCGTCCGCCCCACCAGCGAGACGATCATCTGGAACCAGTACAAAGGCTGGATCCAGAGCTACCGCGATTTGCCGCTCCTGATCAACCAGTGGGCGAACGTATGCCGCTGGGAGATGCGCACGCGGCTGTTCCTGCGCACGGCGGAATTTTTGTGGCAGGAAGGTCACACGGCGCACGCCAGCGAGCAGGAAGCACGGGAAGAGACGCACCGCATGCTGGGCGTATATGCCGACTTCGCCGAGAACGTGATGGCGATGCCCGTCGTCCAAGGCGCGAAGAGCCCGGGCGAACGCTTCCCTGGCGCCGTCGAGAGCCTCTGCATCGAAGCGATGATGCAGGACGGCAAAGCGCTGCAGGCCGGCACCAGCCACTATTTGGGCCAGAATTTCGCCAAGAGCGCGGAAGTCCAGTTCCTCAATAAGGAAGGTAAGCTGGAATATCCGTACGCGACGAGCTGGGGCGTGAGCACGCGGCTGATGGGCGCGCTGATCATGACGCACAGCGACGACACGGGGTTGATCTGCCCGCCGAAGCTGGCGCCGATCCACGCGGTGATCGTGCCGATCTTCCGCAAGGACGACGAGAAAGCCAAGGTTTTGCCGGCCTGCGAGGCGCTGCAGCAGGAATTGCGCCAGGCGGGCCTGGCGGTGAAGCTCGACGACCGCGACCTGCATCCCGGCGCGAAGTATTACGAGTGGGAGATGAAGGGCGTGCCGGTGCGGATCGAGATCGGCCCGAAGGACCTGGAAAAGGACAGCGTCTGCCTCGTGCGGCGTTTCGTGATCGAACAGCCCGGCGAGAGCGAGGACGACCGGCGCAAGCGCAAGAAGAGTTTCATTCCGCGCGGCGAAGCGTTGGCGCAGATACGCGGGCTGATGGACTCGATGCAGAAAGAACTCTTCCAGCGCGCGCTGGCCTTCCGGGAGAGCCGCACGCGCGTCCTCAATACGCTCGACGATTTCGAAGCCTTTTTCAAGGGCGACGGCGGCTTCGCCTGGGTGCATTGGGCGGGGAATGCCGAACAGGAAGAAGAGTTGGCGAAACGCTTCGAGACGTCGATCCGGTGCATTCCGCTGGCGAGCCAGATTCCCGATGCCGCGCGCGGCGCGGGTACGTGTATTCTGACGGGCCAGCCGAGCGCGCAGCGGGTGGTAATGGCGAGGTCGTATTGAACGGCTGAAATCGCAGCGTAGTCGAGGATGTCTCGATGCACCCCATCGGGCTTTTCGCCGTTGTCTATGGAATTTGCCTGATCCTTTGCTTCGTCGCACAGCTGGTGACCATAAGACTTCTGGCCGTAAGGATTTACGAAGCTGCTCTGTTCATCGGCCCCAGTATTCTATCGTATAAGTGGGGAAGCGTTCGATTAACGCTCTGTTGCATCCCTTTGGGTCATTTCTTTCGGGTTTCACCCGAAGAGTCGGATCTGCCTGAGATATCAAAAGCGGAGTTCGAGCAAAAAAGGCATGAGGCGATGGAGCATTATACATCACTCCCTTTTGGGCAACGCTTTCTCCTGTCATCGGCCGGTCTGATCGCGCTCATGCTCTTGGCAATAATTCTTCTAGGCCCATCAGCGGCCTTTCAGGAGGCGGTCAATGGATTCGTTGAAATTCCTAAGGGCCTCTTAGGTATCTCAGCTGGTTTAGAGCCTGCTCTATGCTGGCGGAAGATATTGGAGAACGCCAGTTTCATGACTTGCTTGGGGCTCCTGGCTACCAAACTAACAGCACTCAACTTGCTCCCATTACCTGGGATGACAGGCCTCACTCTGATTCAGCTATTAAAGGAAGGAGTAATGGGTAAAAGTAAAAGTCTGCCATCAACCGGAGAAAAGTCGATAGGTCTATTCGAATTGGTGGGTCTAATGACAACAGTGCTACTTTATCTTAGCTGGGCGAAGCAGCTGTTTTACGCTTTTTCTATGGACTCTATGTGAATGAATCAAACTGAAATGCCGCTTGATTCAGCCTGAGATTCCGCACAATAATTTATTATAAGGGTAAGCCTCTTATCGAATGTCAGGGGGTCGCATGACCGAAGAAAAAATCTACCGCCACTCGGGCATCATGGGCGCGGGGCCGGCGGCCATGCTCGTAGCGGGCCTGGTGACCACGGCGGTCCTGGGCATCGTGTACGGATTTCTGAACGTCTGGAATCCACTCCTGTACGTGCAGTTCTTCGCCACTTGGGGGTACGCCTTGGCGCTGGGCTGGATGGTGGGCCGCGCGGGCATCGCCTCGAAGTGCCGTTCGCCGCTCATGGCCACCGTGACAGGTGCGGTCGTGGGCGTGGCCGGGCTGTACGTGGCGTGGGCTTCGTTCATGTTTGCGCTGGTCCAAAAATTCGGAAGTCCGGGCGGCGGGTTCAGCCTGCTCGGTTGCCTGACTGCTCCCCTGAGCGTCCTGAATTTCGTGCCCACGCTCGCCGGATCGGGTTGGTTCAACCTGTTCGGATGGATGCCAACGGGCGTGGCGTTGTATGCCTTTTGGGTGATCGAGGCCGGCATGATCGTGGGCGGGGCAGTTCACTACGCAAGGCGGGAGTTGGACAAGCGAGTGTTTTGCGAATCGTGCAACGGATGGTGCGAAGTGAAGCCGGACGTGGCGCGCGCCGAGTTGCGGATCCTGCCCGAACTTCAACAAGCGCTCGGCGAGGGCGATCTGGCCGCGCTGGTGGATGTTCCGCCGCCAACGGCCGGCGAACGGTCATACTTGCGGGTCGATCAGCACCTGTGTCCGACCTGCGGCAATATGGGCACGTATAAGGTAGTCAGGTACGAGCTGGAATTGAACAAGGACGGCAAGGAAGAGACGAAGGAAACCGATTTCACGCCGCACGTGCTGCTGACGGCGAGCAATATCGTTCATTTGGGCGAATTGGTGGCGCGCGGCAAAATCCAGAAAATTCGGCGTCCTGCGAAGGATGCGCCAAGGACAAGCGCGGCGGAAAGCGATGCTGCGGCAGAGCCGCCGCAGGAGAGCTAGCTGAAAATCCTTTCACTCCTACTCACGCTCGAACATTAAATAATCCGGGCCGGGCGGGTGGGGATCTGCGGCGACCGGGCGCCAGCCGGGAAGGTCGAAGTTGGGCCAGCCGTTGGCTTCGCGCCGGAAATAGGGGCGCAGGAGCGGCTCGCGCTCGCGCCAGGAATGCAGCTCGATCAGCAAATAGCGCGCGCCGCGTTCGCGAGCGAACTCTTCGAACTCGCTCCAGGTCTCGTAGGGCGGTACGAGGTGAATCGCATACGGTTGCGGCAGCAGCCAGAGCAGATCGTAATGCGGGCGCATGTAGCTGGTCACAAGCGTGACGCGCCGGCGGTGGACGGGATTCTCGAGCAGCCAGTCGCGCAGGTACGCGAATTTGGGCGGCGCTTCGAGCGGCTCCCCAGGCGACCGCACGCCCGCGCCGCGCACGCCTCGCGCGAGCAGCGCCGTAGCGGCGAGCGCCAGGACGAACGCGAGCGCGTAGCGCAGCTTATGGCGTTCGCGCCGCAGCAGGGCCGCGCGCGTGCGGCGCAGGCCGAAGGCTGCGCCTTGCACCGCGTACCACGCCAGCAGCGGCGTCAACACCGCGGTGAAGCGCAGGATCGAAGTGAACTTTGCCCACCATGCAAAAAGAAACACGACCAGCAGCACGAAGAACAAAGCAAAAAGCTTGCGAAAGCGCCGGCGGTCGGTAAGCAGCCCCACGCAGGCGAGCACAAGCACGAGCGGCGCCAGGAGCGCCCAAGGCGCTGAGGATCCGCCGAATAGGCTCAGTAAAGTTCCGGCCTGCAAGACCAGCCCTTCGCCCAGGCGCGCGAAGATTTCGCCGACGCCTTGCTCTTCGATGAATCGCAACGGTCCGGCGGCACCGTCGTCGAGCAGCCGTGCGTCGTAATAGGGCAGCCAGAAAAACTGCGCGTTGCGATTATGCAGTGGGCTGCCGTAACGCAGCGTGTTGTTGATCAGAACCGGCCAGGCCACCACGAGCGCGCCAAGGGCAAAGAGGCCGAGCGCGCGGAGGCGTTCGCGCCAAACGGCCGTCAAAGGCTCTGGGGTATTGCGCCAACGCTGCCACGCGCGATCGGCGATCCACGCCATGACACACGCGGCGAGCAGGACGGTGATCGTGGCTTTGAACATGTACGCGGCGCCGATGGCGAGCCCGGCCCAGAACGCGTGCGCGCGCGGCCGCCACGCTCCGGACAAGAGCAGCCACGCAACGAAGGTGAGTGCGTAGATCAACGGTTCGGCGGCGATCTTGGCCGCGAGGTGGGTCCACGGCATGCAGGCTGCGCAAAGCGTCGCGACGACGAGGCCCGCGCGCGGCGAGGCAGCTCGCGCCGCGCCGAAATAGACGAGCCCTACCGCCAGCGCTGCGAGCGCCGCCTGTAAGGCACGGAACGGATGCACGGCGTTCAAGCTGCGCTCGGCAAAGAAACTCCCCAGCAGCGGCAAACCCGGCGTGCGGTTGTCGAAGGGATACGCGCCGCGGAAGCAACTCGAAAGGAAGCCGGTCAGCCCGCCTTCTTCGGCGATGGAGCAGCTTTCGTGGAGGAAATTGCACTCGTCGCTGGCCGGGAGTTCGCCGTAGGCATTCGAATAGGCGTTGAGCGCGAGAGCCACGGCCAGCGCGCCCGCTAACGCGGCGCAGAGCGCATGCAGCCCGCGCCGCGCTCGGCGGAACCGGGCCAGGGATGTCGAAACAGGTAGGCCGGTCGAATCGTGAGCCATGCGCGCCGAAGGTTCAAGCGGCGCGAGCCCGAACGCCGCGCCGTGCGCAGCAGCCTACCATCTTTTCAAGGCGAATCGGCGGGACAATTCGAGTCACGCGAAACGATTTACCCTGCCGTTACTGCCCCTGCCGGCGCCAACAGGAGTTCTATCACGAAGCGCATGGCGAGCTCGGGCGTCCTTCCGATAGAGTTGAGGCAACGGGCGCCATGCGTCGATTATTTCCCGAACAGGATTCCCGATGCGCTTTCCCGACGATGCTCCGGTGACACCGGCCAAGAAAGAGGGCCTCCGCGCGCAGATTATCCGGCTGGGTGTGGACCTCAATGCGGTGGACGAGCGCTTCGTCAAGGCGAGCGGTCCGGGCGGACAGAAAGTGAACAAGACCGAGAGCGGCGTACAGCTTCGTTACGCGCCGCTGGAGCTGACGGTGAAATGGACCCGCGAGCGCAGCCGCGCGCTGAACCGCTTTCTGGCACTGAGGGAACTGGCCGAAGAGATCGAATTACGCCTATCGCCCGGGACAAGCACGCGCCTGAAAGAACAGGCGCGCGTGCGGAAGCAGAAGGACCGGAGACGCAGGCGCGGCTAGAGCGCCTTCGCTTACCCCAACTTTCCGGCGTACTTCAGCAGGTCGCCCACCGTATTTAGCGCGGCGGCGTCTTCGTCGCTGATCTCCACCTTCAGCGCTTCTTCGAGATCGGCGAGCAACTGCAATCCCTTGGGCGAATCGATGCCCAGATCGGCGACCAGCTCTTGCTCGGGTTTCAGTTCGGCCTTCGGTTTCCCGCTGACCTTACTCAGCACATCCAGCACGGTGTCCTGCTTGCTCATCTGTCGCATCCTCGGTTGACCTTCGTGGTTCGCTTCAAATGCCGGACCTTCACAGTCGTTCCAGTTCGCCGTCGATGTAGCGGCGGCGCAATTCGCGGCGCTGCACTTTCCCGCTGGTGGTGCGCGGAACTTTGCCACGCTTGACGAAGACCACGTCTGACAACGGCAGGCCGATCTGCCGGCCGATGCGCAAGCGGATCTCGCGCTCCAATTCGGCCAATGCTTCGCCTTCGCGCTCGGAGACTTCCATCACCAGCACGGCCTGCTCGCCTGCGGCATCTTTGGCGATGCTGAAGGCGCCGCAGCGTTCCGCGCCGCCGCCGTCGCCGCCGCCGCAGGCTTCGGCGATCCATTCCAGTTCGTGCGGCATCACGTTATGCCCGTGGACGATAAGGAGATCCTTGGTGCGGCCGGTGAGGTACAGTTCGCCGTCGTGCAGGAAACCCAAGTCCCCGGTGACGAGCCAGCCGTTCTGAAGTCCTTCGCGTGTCCCTTCGGTGTCGTTGTAGTAGCCGGCGAAGACGCCCGGCCCTTTAACGCGCACTTGTCCGATGCCCCCTTCGGCAAGCGCCGAACCATCGGGCGCGGCGATCACGACCTCGGTATCGGTGACCGGGCGTCCGTTACAGACGACTTCGTTCAAGCCCATCCCGGAATCGGCGCCTTTGGGCATGGGACGTGTACGCACGCCGCAGCATAGAACATCGAAGGTGACGGCGAGCGTCGCTTCGGCCAGGCCGTAGCAGGGGCGGAACGCCTCGGGGCGGAAGCCCGCCGCCGCGAACTTCTCGGAGAATGCGGCGCAGGTTTCGGGGCGAACCATCTCGGCGCCGGTCATGGCTCCGTACCAGTTGCCTAAATTGACGCCCTTGAGGTGCTCGGGTTCGACGCGCTGCACACAAAGCTGGTAGGCGAAATTCGGCGCGGGCGCGAGCGTGCGGCCGTTGAGCCCGAGTTGTTGGAGCCAAAGTTGCGGGCGCATCAGGAACGTGGTGTCGGGGCGCATGAGCGTCAGATCGACGCCGTGCACGATCGCAAAGAGGAGGCATCCGACCAGTCCCATATCGTGATTCAGCGGAAGCCAGGAGACGATGCCGTCGACCAGATCGTGGAGCAGGTGGCCGCTGGGCGCGCGCACGGATTCGGCGATGGCGCGCGGGTTGTGCACGGCGGCACGATGCGGGATCATCACGGCGCGCGGAATGCCCGTGCTGCCGCTGGTAAGCTGCAAGAACGCGAGTTCTTCAGGTTCGGGGTCGGCGATCCGCACGCCGCTCGCCGGCGTGGTTTTGGCAAAGGCTTCAGGCCCCAAGGCCAGACGCCGGGCGCGCGACATCCCCGCCGCTTCGACTTCCTGAACCAGGCTCTCGTCGCAGAGCATGCGCGCGGCGCCCAAACGTTCGACGATCCCCTCGAGTTTGCGCAGATGGGCTTCTTGCGATCCCATCGCGCCGCCGGGCGCGACGCAGACTGGCCGAGCGCCCAGGAGCACCGCGCCCCACCACGCTTCGAGCAGGTTCCAGGAGGTTGGAAGGCAGACGACGACGCGGTCGCCGGGGCGCACGCCCAATGCGGCCCAGCGTCCGGCGGCTTCACGCGCGCTGGCCAGCACATGTGGGTACGCGCGGAACTCGCTCTCGCGACCGCGCCGGTCGAAGACGCGGATGCCGCGCGTGGGCGCGTTGCGCGCGGCATGCGCGAGCATCTCGGGCAGGGTCTGAGGCGTATCCAGCATGGTGGACATGGTATCCGGCGCGTGCGATTCCGGCGAATGCACGCGCCCGCGAACGGCTACTCGCGCCCGATGCGCGCGGCTTCCGCGGGATCGCTCGCGACGCTTTCCCGGGCCGCCACTTTTTGGCCGGCCTCGATGGACTTCTCCAGCCGGCGCATCGCATCCTTCTCCAGTTCGCCGAAGAGCGCTTCGGGGTCGAGCCCCACGCCGCGCATGTCGGGGCCTAGCGCCTCGAAAATCGGAAGAATCAACTGGAGCACCCGGTGCAGCCGCGAGCGCAGGTGTTCGCCGAAAGTCTGCCCTTCCTGCTGGGCTTTCCGAAAGAGCGTCGCGAAGCGTTCCTCAAGGTAAATGTGGTTAAAGCCAAGATGCCGCGCTTCGTCCACCAGAATGCCGTCGGCGATCTCGCTCAGCACCGGATCGAGGTCCAAGCGGCGGAAATCTTCCATCACCAGCTTGGCAAGCACTTCGCTGATCAGTACGCCGCTGAGCCATTCGCCCACGTCGTCGCTCACGATGGCGCTCTGAAAGAGGTACCCGGATGGGAATTTGCGAATCGGGAGCGGCTCGCGCCCGATGCGATGGTAATAGCGCGCAAACAACTCGGTATGCCGCGCTTCGTCGACGGCCCAGGTGGTGAGGTAAAATTGGCTCTCGACTTCGCAGGTTGCGCCGAGTTTCGGGATCAATCCGCTAACGCTGTACAGCGCCGACTGCTCGCCCATGATGATCGGCGTCAGTACTTTGGCGAGCTGATCTTTGGAGACATCCTTGGTAATGCGCTGAGGCTTGCCCCAATCGAGATCCTCGGCCGACCACTGGCTGCGCAGGGCTTTGTGCCAGATGGACATGTGCCGCTGCCGTGACAAGTCCGGCAACACTTTGTAAATCTTCATCGCTGTAAGGCTCCGCCCACTAAAAGGAGGTCCAGATACTTTATTTTCGGTTCGAGCGCTGTCAAGCCACCCCGCAACTTGCACCGATGCGGGAGCCCGGTAAGAATGGATCGCAACGCACGGAGGCCGGTTCGATGTCCATTACGCCCGATCAGGTTAGACACGTGGCGTTGCTCTCACGCCTGCAACTCGGCGAAGACGAAGTCGAACGCTACACTAAGCAACTGGATGCGATCCTGGGGCACGTCGAGCAGCTCAATGCGCTGGATACCTCCAACGTCGAGCCGATGATCACTGCCACCGTTTCGGGGAATGTCTTTCGTCCTGACGAGCCGCGCCCGAGCCTGACGCGCGAAGAGGCGCTGCAAAGCGCGCCAAAGTCCGATGGCGAGTTTTTCGTGGTGCCCAAGGTCATCGAGTAAGCCAGAGCCGTTCAGCGGTTCTGGGCCGTCGCATCGCCGGCGGCCTGCGCTTTCGACGCCATTTCCTTTTCACGCCAAGCGTAGTGCTGCAGCATGGCCTCCCGCGCGGCCACGGCATCCTGATAAGTTCGCGCAAGCGTCTTGAGCGCCACGTCCGCGCCCGCCTCGACGTACGGAGCTTCGGCAGGCGGACGCGTGTTAAGTCGCGCGTTGAGCTTGCGGTCGCTGCGTCGATCGACGATGCGCGCGTCGATCTGTTCGGGAATCGACGTGCCGTGCCAGTTCTCGCCGATCAGGACTTCCATGGGGTTCTTGGGCTGCACCGGCAACGCACGCAGATGCGCGCCAGCCAAGTCCACGAAATGGTTCTGTTCGATATGCAGCGCGTCGGCGCCGGGATTGGAACCCAAGACAATGCCTTCGCGACCGTGCTCGAAGAGGCAGCGCCGCGCCAACAGAGCCCACGGGCCGGCGTCGTACGTTGCCAGGACGCCCCCGCAGCGTTCGAAGGTGGTGTGCACGAACAGAGCGGCGCCGCGCGCCAACGCATAATGTTCCGCGCGCGTAAACCGGCAGCCAAGCCATTGGGCCGAACCGCCACGCTGCGTAACGGCCACGTCCAACAGATCCGCTCCGCGCAATTCGCTGGCTTCGCGGCCGTATAGGAAAAGCGCGGCGTTACGCGCGCCCGATCCTTGCAGCGCCACGCGGTCTTTCGTGAGCCCATCGGTAAGCAGCCGGCCGTAAATCCAAAGCATGCCTTGCTGAGTGGGATCGGGAGCGCCGGCTTGCAGAGGCCGAGGCGCGAGTAAGTCCGGCTGCAGGTACAACTTCGCTCCTTCCTTGAGCAACAGCGTGCGGCCCGCGGGGACCACCAGGCTCCCTCGCACCAGGACGGGGCTTTGATCGGCGGTGAGCGTGGTGTCACGCGTCAACGTGCCGCCGAGAACCATACGGTAACCGTCGATCTTGGGGCCGCTGTACGTGCTGGGATTGTCCGTGTAGACGCCGAAACGCGGATCTTCCCAATCTTCAGGCAGTTCGATGACTTCTGCCGCCGTAGCGCCACCGGGCAATTGCGGCGGCGGCTTCAGCACCGAAAGCGGATCCGCAACGATCGATTGAAGCGTTTCTTGGCCGGCGCAGGTGCAAACCGTCCAGAAGCTCAACCAAAGGAGAAGCGATAGATACTTGGAAAGCATCGGTCCAGCGCCCCCACGCGCGTAAGGTTGGCTCCTTGGGAAAGAGTGCGGAGCCTCCACACCGGTTTCGGCTACTTAAAGGGGTGAGCTTGACTCCTCATTAGGATTTCGGCAGGTTGATTGCCCAGAAAATATTTTTAAAAAACAAGTAACTAAGTCACTAGTTGACTTGTATGCAGACACATGAGCATCCACCGCGAGCCTTTACACGAGCAGATTGCCCAGACGCTCCGAGATGAGATTCGTGCGGGCTTACGCCCGGGTACTAAACTGGATTCGGAAAGTGCTTTATCTAAACGGTTTACAACAAGCATCGTGACTGTTCGCGAAGCCTTGTTGCTGCTTGCTCGAGAAGGTTTGCTCATTCGAAAGCAAGGCAGCGGGACGTATGTCGCAGAACCTCCCAAGTCCTTGCACTTGGCCATTTTGACCGATGGACACCTATACAACGCCCAAACATCTCCCTTTTTCATGAGTGCCGCGATGGCAATGGTTCGGCTGTTC
Source organism: Planctomycetota bacterium (assembly GCA_045863855.1). Lineage (GTDB taxonomy): Bacteria > Planctomycetota > SZUA-567 > H5-PLA8 > H5-PLA8 > H5-PLA8. Next base: position 28,313 of record BTVV01000023.1, read on the forward strand.
GCGGCCGCAGGATACGCTGCTCGCTGCTACATGGGTGCCCAGAAAGAATGCCCGGCGGACAAGGATCGCCCGGTGACGTACTGGTCGGACGCAGTGAAAAAACAGGAGGTGCTCGGTGTGGCGGCGCTGGCCACGCAGCCGAACGCAACTTGGATGGAGCCGCTCACCGCTCGCCAGGTTCCAATAGTTGGCCCGGCGCATCGCTACGAGTACGGTGTCACGCACGATCACGCGAACTTCGCGCGCCGCGCGGTGGAATACCTCGTGGCGCGCGGCCGGCGGCGCATAGCGTTGCTGGGCTGGCACAGCCGCCAAGAACCTTCGGCCTACTACGACCGGACGCTCGACGAACTTCGCGCGGCGCACGGACTCCAGACGCCGCCCGATTGGGCGCCGCCGGCGGCGAGCCATTTACAGGTCGGTGAAACGTGGCGGCAGTTCCGGCGCTTATGGAGTGCGAGTCCTCTAAAGCCCGACGGCCTCGTGATCGGAGACGACTGGCAGGCGCGGGAAGTCGTACCGGCGCTGCTGGAATGCGGGATTCGGATTCCCGAAGACCTGCTGCTGCTGGCGCATTCGAACAAAGGTTCTGGGTTGAGTTATCCGTTTCCGGTGGTGGAGTTGGAGCACGATCCGGAATCCTACGGCGAAGCGATGGGCAAACTGCTGCTGCAGCGCCTGCGCGGAGAAGCCATCGCCGAGCGGCGCGTGGTGTCCCCCTTCGCACTGGTGGAACCCGAGGTGCTGAAGCGTTCGCGCCCGGCCTCCTGGCACGACGGACAAGTCGCGTAACTGCTTTCGAACTGAAAAAGTATGCTTGCGGGGGATCGATCGATGCGGAATAGGCTTCTCGTTGCCGGTTGGGTGGCGGCCTGCGCGTTTACGGCAGCCGTTGCGGCGGAGACGGTTTCGATCGAGCTGGCATTGCCGGCCGAGCGCGTCGGCGGATTCCGAAAAGAGGGCGAATACTGGGTTCCGCTCAGGGAGGCGCACGACCTCGACGGAGGCGCCTTGGCGCTCGACTCTGGCGCGACCGACGAGCGCTTGTGGGCGCTGGGCGGCGGAATGCAGCAGGAATCGGGCGGACCGGTGTATGCGGCGGGCTTCAAGCTGCTGCGCTGGTACGTTCAATCGGCTCAATCGCGCACGGTGGCCGTTTGGGCGCGCATGCGCCACAGCCCTCGGGATCTGCGCCTTTACGTGAACGATGCCATCTGGAGTCCCGCCGATGAACTCAAGGCGGCCGGCCGCGACCTCAAAGATAAGGATGCGTGGAAAGATTTTGCGGATACCTGGCGCTGGGTGAAGCTCGCCGAGGTGGAATGCGGCGCGGGCGTACAAGCGTTGCAAGTGATTCCCGATTGGCCGGGCTACAACCATTCGCCGTTGCTGCCGTGGCCGCATCATTTTCAAATCGAGAAGCTGGTGCTGGTCGAAGGCGATGCGGCACCCGAACAATCCGGGGCGCAGCCTCGAAAAGCCGCGGTGAAGGCGTATTGGATCGACACCGCCACGCACGAATTGCCACCGGGCAGCCGGCTAGAAAGCCTGAAGCCTGCTCAGCCCATGCGCGTAAAAGCGCTTCAGGTTTCGAACGACGGCGGAAAGACTTGGGTGGCCGCGGATACGCAACCGGCTACCGCGAAGCTGACGGTCCGCGCGGTATTCGATGCCGCCACGGTTCAGACCATGCCGGCGCAGCGGGCCGATCCCGCTCAGCGCCACGCGCGACCGGTGCCGTCGGCCGAGGAAACCAGCCGCTTCGCGCACTTCTCCGCGCGCATCCAAGTACCCGCCGAACGCGTGCTGAAGCTCGAGAACGCGCTGCTGGAACTGGTGCTGGACACCTCGGCGCACGGCGTATTGAAGCTTACTCATCGCGGCGGCAAGGCCGAAGCCGCACCGGCCACCGTCCGGCCGCTCTTTACGCTGGAACTGAAGAAGCGCGGCGAACCGTGGCCGGAGCCGCGCCATGTGCTCGAGCCCAAACAGGGGATGCTGAAAAGCGCGCGCGTGCGCGGTAAGGGCACGCAAGCCGAGTTGGAGTACCTCTTCCTGGACGGGAAGTTGAAGGCGAAGGTGAGCGTCGACCTGGGCACGGGCCTGGAGACGCAGTGGGCGCTGGAACTGGACAATAAGTCCGAGTGGGATGTGCTGACCTACACGTTTCCGCGCTTGAGCGGATTGCGCATCGGTTCGAGCGGCTACGACGACGCGTGGCTGAACACGAACTTTTACGGTCCCTGGATGCCGGGCAGCGCGTACTTCGCCGAGTTCCGCCCCGAAGACCGCGAGTACCCGGGCTGGGGCGCACTGGGTTACGCGAGTCTGTACGACCCGGCCGCGGGCCTGACCGTCGCGACGCTGCAGCCGCGCGATGGCGCGACGCATTTCCTGTTGCGGCCCGAACGTCCGCGCTACGGAGAGACGGTGACGCTGGATGTGCAGAAAGAGCACTGCGTCGCCGGTGGAGAGAAGAAGACCTGGAGCTACGCGCTGTACTTCCACGACGGCGACTGGCACAGCGGCGCCGACTGGTACCGGGGCTGGTTCCGCAGCACCTTCGGCGTGGCGGATCACTTCCCCGACTGGGCGCGCGACGGGCACGGCTGGCTGCAATACAACTCGGCTCTGAACGAAAAACATTTTAAATGGCCGCAGCTCTGGGACATCTACGAGAAAGCGCGGCGAATGGGGCTGAACCACGTCCAGGTGTGGGGCCAGTTCGGCGCGAATTCGTGCTCGGCGTTCTGGTGGCCTTCGCCAAACTACGGGACGCAGGAAGAGTTCGCGGCGATGAATCGCAAGATTCGCGATGCCGGCGGGCACATCGGCTACTACCTGATGTACGACCGCGAGAATCGCTACAACTATCTAGACGCGCAAACCTACGAAGGCTATCTGCCCCGCAGCGCCTATCCTGAATCCGTCCCCATGTTGACGCTAGAGCAATTCAAGCGCGCGGCGTACGTGAAAGATCCCGCGGGCAAGCCCGACGCATGGCCCGCGAACGAGCAGCAGATGCAGGAATTCCGCGCCAACCTGAACCGCCTGCTGGCTGCGAAAGAACTGACCACCTGGGCCAAGGGCACGCCCGAGACGTGGCCGAAAAGCAGCATGATCAGCATGAACCCGCTCGACGAGACGTGGTACCGGCACCTCGAACTGTACACCGTGGATCTTTACGCCAAGCGTTGGAACTCGGATTCGCCTTACCAGGATGTGCTGGGCATCGGTCATCTGGGGCGCAGCTTCGATCTCGCGCGCGGCGACCACGGCCACGTGCACAACTCGGAATACGAGACCGCCAAACGTTTGTTCGAGACCGGCCAGAAAGCGGACAAGCAATTTACGCTGCTGGCCGAAGGGAAATCGAATCTGGTCACGCGCTGGGCGGTGGGCATGACCAGCAACCAGCATTACGGCTGGCGCGATCTGCGCGCACTGCGCTACACCCATCCCGACCATATCCTGGCGCTGGGCGGCTCCAACGGCGGCTACCGCGACATGCGCCATAACTGCGAACTCGCGTACTTGTTCGGCACTTGGTTCGACATCATCCCCGCCGAGGATTTCAAGGAAGTCCACAAGCTGGTGCGCTTCCGCACTGCGCTGAAGCGCTGGGCCACGCGCGGGGTCTATCGCGATACGGTGGGCGTGAAAGCCAGCGGCGGGCTGCTGGCCGCACGCCACGACCGCATGGGCGAGGACGTGCGCGCCATCCTGATCCCGACCGTGCGCCCCGCGGGCGTGGAGCAGGGTCAGATCGAGGTGGACGTCGCCGCACTGGGCGAGCGCTACGGCGCATTCTGGCTCACCGAGGATGGGGAGGCAAAGGAAGCGACGATGTACACCTTCGAGCGCGGCTTTGGCGCAACGCAGGCGCCGGCGGCGGGAGCCAGCGCGCTGTTGTGCGTCGCGCAGGCGCCGGCCGGCGAAGACTTGCTGGGCGGTGTCGTCGTCGAACGCCGCCCGCAAGGACTCGCGGCGCGCGTCTGGATCGCCAACCTGACCGACGCACCACGCACGCTCGCGGTGCTGCTCGATGCACCCGGCGCGGCAACGCCCGTGCAGTCCGTGGCGCTCAAACCGTTCGGCGTCTTCTCCCACCGCTACGAGATGAACCTGCCGAATCCCGGCGCGGCGCATGGCTTCGTCCGGCTGCTCGCCCAAGGCAAACCGATTGGCGAGAACTATCTGTATCCGCTCTTCGACGATCCGAGCTTCGAACGCCGCGGCACAGCCGAAGCCGCCGCTCCGGACGGACAGCGTATCTTGCGCCTCCCGCCGAAGGAAGGCTGGCAAGGACACGGTGGGCAACTCTGGCTCGAATCCGGACACCGCTACCGCATCGGCGTCAAAGCCCGTCGCGGCGGCGCCCAAGGTCAGATGCACGGGCTTGTGATTCTCAAGCTGGACTCGGGCAAGCAACAGCATGTCGGCCTGAACTTTCCCAAGGAACAGACCGACTTCTCCGCATGGCTGCATCTAAGCGCCGAGTTCGAAACTCCGCCCGATTTGAAACAAGCGCAGTTCTACCTCTACAACTCGAACAGCAAGGAAACCGTGGACTACGACGACATCCGCGTCGAGATGCTCAGGTAGCGCCCTCAGTCCACTTGTGCCGGCGCTTGGAACTTTACGTTCCCGATGCCGGCGAGCTTGCAGAGATCGATCACCTTGACCACGTTAAAGAACGGGACAAGCTGGTCTTTGCCGCGCGGCTCGTCGTACAGCGCGATCAGCACGCTGGCTTCGGGGTTGGCCGCGACTTGCGACAAAGCCTGGTAAAGCTGGTTCACGTCTCGCACCGGCGTGGCGTCGCGGCTGGCGAGGTAATACGTCGCCTCACGCATCGCGCGCGTCTGGAAGTCGGCGCTCGCACGCATGACCGCGTCGTCGCGCACGAAGACGGTCAACTCTTCCGGCCGGATAAGCTCTCTCTTTGTGGAGCACGGTCCGTCCGGCTCGGGCAAGAACGCATCCAAGCGCTGCTCGACTTGCTTGAACTTCGTCGCGCACATGAAAAAGATCAGGAGCAGGAATACCACGTCGATCATCGGCGTAAGGTCCTGCTTCACCTCGGCGGACAGCGTTTGCGCATGCTTAAGCATCTTCAGATCCCTCCCTCTTTTTGGGGTTCGGCGGCGATGGATATTCGGGCAATGCCTGCGCGCGCACAGGCGGCCAACACTTGCTGGACGCGCGCATACGGCGCGCGCCGATCGGCTCGGATGCGGACTTCGAGCGGGCGGTCGGCGTCCGGCGCGGTTTGCGCGCGCAACAGTTCGGTCAAGTCTTCGGTACGCCGGTAGGTCTTCTGCCGTACCAGAATCTCCGTCGCATCGTCGCGCCAAGCCACATTCACCACCACGCGCCGCGTGTGCACGGGGACGTCTTCGGCGGCGGCAAGGGATTGGGGCAAGGTGAGCTGCACGTACTCTTGCTTGATCAGATCGGAGACGCACAGAAAGAAGACGATCAACAGGAAGACCAAGTCGATCATCGGCGTGAGGTCGCATTCGACCTCGCGGGCCAGGCTTTTCGATCGGTTGGGGGAGTCGGTCGGCATGCGGGCAATCCTCCGCGGCACGGCGTTCGCACGCGCGCCTGGGGGTTTGCCGACCCACTTCAACAACGGCAGGGGTCTGCATTCCCGGCAGGAATTTTTCAAACCGACTTGAGCCAAAATCGCTAATGGTGCACGGCTTCACGCCTGCCAATTCGGCAAAGTTTCGCGAACAGTTCCCGAATGAAGCTACGAAACGAAGCCGAAATTGGCCTTAAACCCTCGAATTCCAACGATTTACTTCAGGTTCGCCCCCCTACCCGCCCGATACCTCGACCAAGGACATTCCTGCGCATGCGGACGGTCAGGAGCCGCGACTTGAGCGGCGCTCTCGGGGGGGAGCGAAAGCCATGCATTCGAACATCGGGGACGGCGACTTGGTACGGGTTTGGGCGAAGATCGATCTTGACGCGTACGTGTACAACGTCCGCAAGGTGCTGGCGTCGCTGACGTGCGGTGCGAGCCTCTGCGCGGTCGTGAAGGCCAACGCGTACGGGCACGGCCTGATCCCGGTGAGCCGCGCGTGCCTCTCGGCGGGCGCTTCGCGCCTCGCGGTGGTCTGCGTACGCGAAGGCCTGGAACTCCGCGAAGCCGGAATCGAAGCGCCGATCCAGTTGCTGGGTCCGTGCCTGCCCGAAGAAGTCCGCCCCGGCATCGAAGGCGACCTGACCTTCGGCGTCAGCAGCGAAGACGAGATCGAGTTGATCGCCGCACGCAGCCGGGCAGTCCACCAGGGCCGCCGCCGCGGGAACCGCACGAAGATCCACATGCTCGTGGACACCGGCATGGGCCGCGGCGGATTCGCGCCCGACGAACTCTGGCCGGCGGCCGCGCGCATCCTCGCCGAAAACACGCTGGAACTGGAAGGCCTTTTCACCCACTTCAGCAGCGCGGAAGAGCAGGACCGCAGCTTCAGCCTGCAGCAGATCGCGCTCTTCCGCGGTCTCGTGCGCGACCTGGAAGAGAAAGGCGTGCGCATCAAGGTGCGCCATGCCGCGAACAGCGCCGCGGCACTTTTCTATCCCGAATCGCAGCTCGATCTGGTCCGCATCGGCGCGCTCCTGCACGGCTGCCGCGCGTGGGATCATGCGCGCGACGGCTTGGAACTGCGCCCGGCGCTCTCGCTGCATACCCGCGTGGCGCATGTCGGCAAGCGGCCGGCCGGATGGACGGTGGGTTACAACCGCGTGCATACTTGCAGCCGCGAATCGATTCTGGCGACGCTGCCCATCGGCTACAGCGACGGCTACCGCCGCGCGCTGAGCGGGCGGAGCGAAGTGCTGATCCGCGGGCGGCGCTGCCCGGTGATCGGCACGATCTCGATGGATTTCGTGGTGGTGGACGTGACCGCGCTGGGCAACGCACCGCAGGGCTTGCCAAAGGTGGGCGACGAAGTCATCTTGATCGGGAGCGACCCGCTCGCCCGCGAGCGCATCACGGTGGAAGAACTCGCGCGCGCCAGCGGCACGATACCCTACGTGGTCACGACCCAACTCGGCGCGAAAGTCGAACGGCGCTACGAAGGAAAGTTCGCGGAGTTCCTGCGCCAGGAGGCCGAACAAAAGGCCGCCGGCGAACCGCTCCCGCTGCCGGCATCGAACACGATCCCGCTTTCGTCGCTGCGCGAAGAGTCCGAATCGCCCGTGCGCATGGCCGCCGGAGCGTAAGCGCGGCTACTCAACGCGGTACAGGAAGTATTCCTTCTTGCCCTTCCGCAGTACGAGATACTTCCCGTGCAGCAAGTCGGCGGGCGTAACCTTTTTGTTCAGGTCGACGACGCGGACGTTGTTCAAGTTCGCGGCGCCCTGCGGCAACGCGCGCTTGGCTTCGCCTTTGCTTTTCCACAAGCCGCTCTCGGCCATCAGGTCCAAAAAGAGCGCGCCTTCTCCACCCAGCCGATCCTTGGAAAGCGTTCCGCCGGGCGCTTCTTTGACCAGTTCCAGCAACGTCGCTTCGTCCAAATCGGCTAGACCGGCGTCGCCGGATTTCGAGCCGCCGAACAGCGCCGCGGCGGCCTGCTCCGCTTTGGCGGTCTCATCGGGCCCGTGAATCAGGCGCGTCAGTTCGCGCGCCAGCACCTTCTGTGCTTCGCGCTTCCCGGGATCGGCGGCATGACGCGACTCGAGCGCTTCGATTTCCTCGCGGGAAAGCTCCGTAAACCAGCGCAGCAGGCTCCCCGTGTCGGCGTCCGGGACGTTAATGAAGTACTGGTAGAAAGCGTAGGGCGTGGTTTTGTGCGCGCTGAGCCAGATCGCGCCTTCTTCGGTCTTACCGAATTTCTTCCCGTCGCTGCGGGTTAAAAGCGGCCACGTGAGGCCCACGGCAACATGCTCGCGTTCTTCGCCATCGGCGGCAAGCCGACGGCGAATCAGTTCGCAACCGGCCGTGATGTTGCCGTACTGATCGCTTCCACCCACCTGCATTTGACAGCCGAAAGTCCGGTACAAATGCCAGAAGTCGTACGCCTGAAGCAGCATGTAGCTGAACTCGGTGAAGCTGATGCCGTGGTCGCGGTCTTCGAGGCGCGCGCGGACGGATTCTTTGGCCATCATCGCGTTAACGGTGAAATACTTGCCCACATCGCGCAGAAATTCGATCAGCGAAATTTTGCAAAGCCAGTCGGCGTTGTTGATCAGCTTTGCGTCGCCCGCGCCGGCGTGCTTGAAGACGCGCGAAATCACTTCCTGAATGCCGCGGCAATTCGCGTCGATCTGGGCGGCCGTCTGCAATCCGCGCTCGGCGCTTTTTCCGCTGGGGTCGCCGACGAAGCCCGTGCCGCCGCCGGCTATAGCGATGGCTTTATGCCCGGCCTTCTGGAAACGCGCGAGGTTGACCAAGCCTAGCAAATTGCCGACGTGCAGGCTGTCCGCGGTGGGATCGAAGCCGCAATACACGGTGAGGCTTTCGCGTTTGAGCCGCTCGCCGAGATGCGGGTCGGTGGTCTGATGGACCAGTCCGCGCCATTGAAGTTCACCGAACACGTCGCCGGGCATGCAGCCTTCCTTTCGAAGCACACAAAAACGCCATGGGGAGCGCCCATGGCGTTTGTCGCGTATCCGGAGCGAAAAGTCTAGCGCGCGAAAGTCGGTCCTCAAGCAACGGGCTACTCGCCGCAATGCTCCGACCAGCGGCGCTCGGCGTAGCGGTCGGTCATCCCGGCGACGTAGTCGCAGACCACGCGATGCAGGGTCGCGCCCTCGGCTTCGACGCGGCGGCGGTGGTCGTCGGGCAGGCGCGCGGAATCGTCGACGTAGTACGCGAAGAGCTGCTTTAAGCGCCCTTGCCAGAGTTCCGCGTGCTCGCGCACGCGCGGGTGATAATAAAAACGCGCGCGGAGAAAGCGTTCGAGTTCCACCTTCTTCGGCCGCAACTCGGCTCCGAATCCCACCAACTCCTGCGCACAAGCCCGCACCTCGGCCAGCGAGCCGATCTTCTGAGCGCCCAAGCGCCGCTCGGTCTCGGCGATCAGATCGCCGGCGAGGATACGGATCAGGCGCCGCACCGCCGAACGCCAGCGCAGGCGATGATCGTTCTTCAGCTCCGGATGCTCGTTCAGCACTTCGGCCACGGCCTGCCGCCATAGCGCCAGGCTCTCCAGGTCGGATTCTTCGAGCGTCCGCGATACGAGCGCGTCCTCGATGTCATGCGTGTCGTAAGCAATCTCGTCGGCATGCCCGACCAGTTGCACTTCAAGGGAAGGCCGGTCGTTCAGAAAGCCGAATTTCGCGCGCGACTCGGTGCTTAAATTTTTGGTGAACCCTTCGCGCGTCTCGTACGTGAGGTTCAAACCGGGAAATTCGGCGTAGCGGCGTTCGAAGAGATCGACGATCCTCAGGCCCTGCAAATTGTGGTTAAAGCCGCCGTGCCCGTGCATGGCTTCGTTCAGCGCGTCCTCGCCGCTGTGCCCGAACGGCCCATGGCCTAAATCGTGAGCCAGCGCCAGCGCTTCCACCAGATCCTCGTTGAGTCCCAGGGTTCGCGCCAACGTGCGGGCGATCTGCGTGACCTCCAGCGTGTGCGTCAATCGGTTGCGGTAGTGATCGTCCTCGAGCACGCTGACGAAGACTTGCGTCTTGTATTCCAACCGGCGGAATGCGGTGGAGTGTACGATGCGGTCGCGGTCGCGCTGGAAGCGCCCGCGGTAAGGCGGCTCGTCTTCGGCGACGCGCCGTCCTCGGCTGTCGGCGCTGCGCACCGCATAGGGCGCCAGCGCCATTTCCAGGTGCCGTTCGAGATTCGCGCGTTCACGCATGCAGGAAAAGGTAGCGGGCCGCGTAGGTTTGTCCAAAACAGGGGCGGCTTCAAGCCAGCCGTTCCCAAACCAGCGTTCCGACGTAAGTCAAGCCATCGGCGACGGACAGCGGGTCGGTGGTGAGCGTCATGCGCTCGCCGTCGAAGCGGACGTTGCGAACGAGGTCGGTCCCGACCCAGTTGGGAAAGAGGCTGCCTTCCACGTGATGGACCAGTTTTCCCGCCGCTTCGTCGAAACGGTACGTGCCCCAGTAGGCCAGATAGCCCTCGAAAGCCGCGCGAACCTCCGCATCGCTGCCGCGCCGCGGGTTCTCGTCGCTGAACTTCGGCCGGTCGAGCCCCATCAACTGGCCGTTCATGCGCCCGCGGCCGTCGTAGAGCAACTGCCCCGCCGCGCGCGGGCCGACCGGATGAATCACCTTCCCGTCGCTGCGCTTGAATTCGCCCGAAACCAGCCGCCACGCGCCCGCGAATCGGTCCGTTGCCATGGCTTCGTTCCTTCGAATGGTCTTATTTTTTGAACGCGCGCCGCAGCTCTTCCCACAGCTCTTCGAGCGCCACCGGCACGGTTTGCGTCTGTCCGACGATGGGCAGGAAATTCGTATCGCCCAGCCAGCGCGGCATGGCGTGCATGTGCAGGTGGGCTTCGATCCCCGCACCGCCGGCTTTGCCGAGATTCATGCCGACGTTGAAGCCCTGCGGGCGCATCACCTTGCCCAACACGTCCACGCAGCGGCGGGCATGCGCCCACAGCGCTCCGCTTTCGGCCTCCGAAAGCCCCGGCAGATCGCACGTGTGCCTCAGCGGCGCGGCCAGTAGGTGCCCGCCAATATAAGGATAGCGGTTCATGATGATCAGAGCGTGCTTATCCCGGTGCAGCAGCAGCAGTTCCTTCCAGCGCGCTTCGTCTCCGGCCTTCGCACGGGCCGCTTCGCATAGGAAGCAGCCTTGATCTTTGGGTCCCAGCAGAAAGGCCATCCGCCACGGCGCGAATAAGACTTTGCGCTTGGGCACTCCGGCCTTTGCAGACCGTGAAGTTCCTGCACGAGGGGGCGTCGATTTGCGTGAGCGAGCCATGGCGGGAAGCTTCCGCTCGAGGGCCTCGGGGGTCAAGTCCACGGGACGCGTGCCCCATCATCGACCGAAGATCGTCCTTCGATTTGAGTGCTAAACAAACATGACGCCAGCGGGCAAAGAGGATAAACTGCACAGCACGTGTACAAATTCCAGGCAGTTGCACGAGCACTCATGAATAAATCAAACGCGACCTCGTCGGAATCTCAGAGCACCCCGGTGCAAGGTTCCGCCGTATCGGCGGGCCCGCCGGTGGACCCGGAGGACGGCCCGCTGGTGGAGCGTGCTCTGGGCGGCGACGCGGAGGCGTTCGAGCGACTGTTCGTGAAGTATCGCCAGCGCGTGTACGCGGCGGCGTGGCGAGTGCTGCACGACGAAGAGGCGGCGCTGGACGTGGTTCAGGATGCGTTCGTGAAGGCGTACGAGCGCTTGGGGGATTTGCGCGGCGAGAGCAGGTTCTTCCCTTGGCTGCGGCGGATCGCGGTCAATTTGGCCATCGACCGCGTGCGGCACATCAAACGGGGGGTGGAAGTCGGGTTCGACGAAGCGCAGTTCGGGCGGGGCGAGGAAGCGGACGGCGACCGGTTGCCGGGCGATCCCGACGAACGAGCCCGCCGCGAGAGCCCTTTGCGCAAGGCGGAGTTGTCCGAGTTCGGCTCTAGCTTAGAACAGGCGCTGGGCAAGCTGACCGAGGCGCACCGGACGGTCTTCCTGCTGCATGCCGCCGAAGGGATGTCGTACCGCGAGATTGCCGATGCGATCGGGTGTAACATCGGAACCGTGATGTCGCGCCTGTTTTATGCGCGCAAGAAGTTGCAGGAACTGCTGGCTCCGCACCTGGAAGGCGAGAGCTAGCTGCTAAAAGGACGGGCCGAACGGGCCCGGCGTGACGAATAAGAAAGAGAGGCCTCTCTGCGGCGGGCGAGCCGCGCGGGAAGCGGGTGTAAAATGGCCAACGAATCGCTGCTGGAAAAACTCTCCGCGTACGCGGACGGCGAGCTGGACGCCGCGGGGGTGGCTGAAGTCGAAGCCGCCCTGGCGCGCGATGCGGCTCTGGGCCGTACGCTCGCGCAGTTCAAGCGCCTCCAGGCCGAAGCCGCCCGCCTGCCCGTCCCGAGCCTCGACGAAGACACCGGCGCGACGCTTTGGGCGCTGGTCCAGGAACGCACCGTCGCTCAGTCGGCCCAGGCCGGAACCCTCAGCCACGAAGCCTGGAAGAAGGTTTCCGGCCGGCTCCCGGAAGTACCCCAAGTCGACCCCGAACGCTGGGGCCGGGTGTGGGAGGGCATCAGCCGGCGCACGGTTGCTGCCGCCGCGGTGCACGAGACGGCCGTGCTGCACAAGCGCGACGAAGCCAGCGAACGGCACGAGCCGCTGATGGCCGATCTGACCCCCGGCGAGATGCCTGCCCTTCAGGACTTTCGTGCCATGCCGAAGGCGCCCCGTAAAGCGGTCTCGATCTGGCCGGCCGCGGCGTTCCTCGCGGCGGCGGCGCTGGTGATCGTGGCGGCGACGGCCGGTCTGGTCGGCCTGCCGCAGCATCCCGGTCCCTCCAGCACCCCGGATCCTCGCATCGTTCAAGGTTCGCCCCACGGCAAAGGCACCGGACCGATCCAAGTGGCTCACGTCGAATACGATCCGCTTCCCGAGGTGCTCGACAACCGCTACCTTATGGTGGTCAAGCATGTGCCGGGGCTGGAAGAGCCGGTGGTCTGTTTCTTCTTGCAAGAACCGGAAGGGCGCGTAGACCAGCGGAAGTAAACACGCACGTTTAACGGGCACCGGACGAGCCAGCAGCTCGGCGCCGGTCAAGCACGAGGCAGGCATATGAAGGCGTCACGAGCGTACCGGCTGGCTCCCCACCTTACGCTCACCCTGCTGCTCCTGGGTCTGCTTCACGCCCCCGCGCAGGCCGCGGAAAAGGTCACCATCAAAGTTACCGTCGCCCAAGCCTCGGGACCGAACGCCGAAAACCCCAAGGTCGATCCGCAGCTCGCGCCGTACAAGAAGGTCTTGAGCGCGCTGGGCGGCTTTGGCCAATTCTCGTTCGTGGGCCGGGACTCCAAGCAAGTGGGCGAAGGCGAGCAGGCCACGCTCAACGCCGGCGCGTACCAGTGCGAAGTGACCGTCGCCAAGATCGAGGACGGCGCCGCGTCGGTGAACTGGGTGCTGAAGAAGGGCGGCGAAGAAGTCGGCAAGGGCGGCTTTAAGCTCAAGGCCGGCAGCGTGGTGCCCCAACAGCTTGGCGACCCCAAAGCGCCGCTCATCCCGCTCTTCGAGCGCGGAAACTAAAAGGCCAGTTTCCAGTTTCCAGTTTCCAGTTAAAGGCTAACCCGAATCGGGCGCGGCGATTGGCCATTCCAGCTTCTTCCTTATTTCGCTAAACTTAATCCCCTGCTTGAGTCGATATGCGTTCGGCATCGGGCGATCGGGAGGAGTACGTCATGCGCGTGCTGCTGGGAATGCTGCTGGGTGCGGGGTTGTTGCTGAGTTCGAGCGGTTGCCGGAAGGTCGAAGGCACCGATCGGCGGCAACTGGTGCTGACCACCGAAGGCTACGAGAACAAGCTGGGCGCGCAGAGCTACCAGGAAGTGCTGGGCACGGAAAAGCGTTCGACGGACCCGGCGCTGATCGCGCTGGTGGAGCGCGTGGGCAAGCGGATCGCGGCGGCGGCGCCCGACCAGGGGTTCAAGTACGAGTTCACGGTGCTGGAGTCGCCGACGGCCAACGCCTTCTGCCTGCCCGGCGGGAAGGTGGCGGTCTACACGGGCATCCTGAAGTACATGGAGAACGAGGCGCAGCTTGCCGCGGTGGTGGGCCACGAAGTGGCTCACGCGATCGCGCGGCACGGCGGCGAACGGATGAGCCAGGGGATTCTGGTGCAGGGCGCGGCGGTGGGGCTCTCGGCGTACCTGAAGTCCAAGGGGGTCGAACCGACGACGCAAAACATCGCCATGGCCGCCTTCGGCGCCGGCGCGCAGGTGGGCATCCTGCTTCCCTACAGCCGCACGCACGAAACGGAGGCCGACGAGCTGGGGCTGTACTACATGGCCAAGGCCGGCTACCACCCGGCGGAAGCGGTCAAGTTCTGGCAGAGTTTCGGGTCGTCGGGCGGGCAGCCCGAGTTTATCAGCACGCATCCCAGCGGCGATACGCGCGTCAGCCAGCTTCAACAGCTTCAGGGCAAGGCGCTGATGTTGTACGAAAACTCGAAAACCAAAGTGGGCGCCGGCGAGGCGATTCCCGCGCGCTACCGCAAGTGACCTCCATCCATACGCTTTCGGTTAGCTTGCGGCGTGTTGCAGGCACGCCGGAGGCCTCCTACACTGTGCGGCATTCGTCGATACCGTGAAGGTCTCGCCATGCCGGTGCGGAGCTTGCGTTTTCGCCATGTCCGACAGCTCCTGCCATCGCGCCGAAGTCCTGATCAACCACTACCTCGATGACGAGTTGACCGCGGAGGAGGCGAAGGAGCTTTCCGCGCATCTCAAAGCCTGCGCGGCCTGCCGCAAGGAATTCGCCGAAGCGCGCGCCGTCGAACTGCTGCTGGGCGGCGTGGTTTCCGAAGAGCCCCAGCCCGGCACATCCGTTTCGGAAGCGCCGCCGGAAGACGAATCGGACGGCCAGCCCAACAAAGACACGCCGCAATCCATGCAGGCAGTCTGAGCGGCCGGAATCGGTCGGCCAGCGTCCCGCAAGACTCAAACCTAAGCGAAATCGATCAGTGCGCGCCGCGGCCGGAGTCGGCGAGGACCTGCTCGGCCTGGTAGCTGCTGCGCACGAACGGCCCGCACGCGGCGGACTTGAAGCCGATCGAGCGGGCGTAGGTTTCGTAGCGCTTGAAGGTATCGGGATGGACGAACTCGGCCACGGGGAGGTGTTCGGGGCTGGGCCGCAGGTACTGGCCGACGGTCAGGATGTCGACCTCGGCGGCGCGCAAGTCGTCGAGCACGCGCAGGACTTCGTCGGGCGTCTCGCCGAGGCCGACCATCAGGCCGCTCTTGGTGGTCATGCCCGGATCGAGGCGTTTGACGGTGCGCAGCACGTCGAGCGTGCGGCGGTAGTTGCCTTGCGGCCGGACCGGCGGATGCAGCCGCTCGATGGTCTCGGTGTTGTGGTTGAAGACATCGGGCCGGGCTTCGACGACCGCGCGCAGGCAGTCCTCACGCGCGTGGAAGTCCGGCGTGAGCACCTCGACGACCAGCTCGGGTCCGCAGTAGCGCTTCAAGGCCGTGATCGTGCGGGCGAAGTGGCCGGCGCCCTCGTCGGGCAGGTCGTCGCGCGCGACGCTGGTGACGACCACGTGCCGCAAGCCCAGTTGCTTGGTGGCCTGCGCGACGCGCGCGGGCTCGTCAGCAAGGCTCTCGAGCGATTCGCCGCGCCCGGTCTTGACCGCGCAGAAGTGGCAGGCTCGCGTGCAGTGTTCGCCCAGGATCATGAACGTCGCCGCGCCGCGGTTCCAGCATTCGCCCAGGTTGGGGCATTCGGCGGACTGGCAGACGGTGTTGAGCTTGAGGCCTTCGAGGATGTCCTTGGTGCGCGTATCGTACTGCGCGGGCCAGGGTTTCTTGAGCCACTCGGGAAACTCGCGCGCGCGGCGTCGTTCGGGCTTCGGGTAGAAGCTCCCGTCGCGTCCGGCGTTCGGTTCGTTCGGCGTCTCCATGCCGATCTTCTATCATGCGCCGCGGCGGGACGAAAGCGCGTCGGAGGCGTTGAATCAGGCCAGTCGCCCCTGGGCAATGTGCGGACGCCGCCATTCCCGGCGAGGCATGGTCTTGCCTTTTGCATCTTGGTTGACCTGAAGACGTGAGCAATTAGCTTGCTGGAACAGACAGAAATGGGCTCTGGCTAAGCACTCCGAGCGTCATGAAACAGAGATGTCTTGCTTGCGGTGTTGAGGAGGTCCGTCATGCCGAAGATCGCAAAGAACACGATTTGCCTTTGGTACGAACGCGATGCCGAGAAGGCGGCGCATTTCTACGCCAAGACCTTTCCCGATTCGTCCGTCGGCGCGGTGCATCGCGCACCCGGCGACTTTCCGTCGGGTAAGCAAGGGGACGTATTGACCGTCGAGTTCACGGTGCTGGGGATTCCCTGCCTGGGGCTCAACGGCGGGCCCGCGTTCAAGCACAATGAAGCGTTCTCGTTCCAGGTTGCCACGGAAGACCAGGCCGAGACCGATCGGTACTGGAATGCGATCGTCGGCAACGGCGGCCAAGAGAGCGAGTGCGGTTGGTGCAAAGACCAATGGGGTATCTCCTGGCAAATCACGCCCATCGCGTTGATCAAGGCGTATACCGGCTCCGATCCCTCCGCCGCCAAGCGGGCGTTCGATGCCATGATGACGATGAAGAAAATAGACGTCGCCGTGATTGAGGCGGCGGTTCGTGGCTAGCACCCGTCGATTGAACAACAGTATTCAGCGGTTGGCGCTACGCACCGCCGCTGATGCTGAACGTTAGGCGGCCTTCGAGCTTCGAGTATTCACACTCGCCGCATTCGGCTCGTTCGACTTACTCTTCGCATTCCCTGTAGTTCGGCCCTGCACCTTGTCCTCCGCACAATTCCGGCAGCAGCGGCGGGCTCCAAGGCTCCCCTTAGATATCTGCGGTTACAATCGCACGCCCGGCTGCGTCTATAAGAAGCGGACCCAGGAGCATGACTATGAGACTGCGCAACGCGCTTCAGGTACTGGTCCTGTTCCTGGCGGCCGGCGGTTTGGGCGCTCAGGAGCCCCAGCGCCAGCAGGTCATGCGCATAAGCCGCGAGCTGCACCAGGCGTTTGCGCAGAAGGATTACGCGACCGCCGAAGCCAAGTGCCGCGAGTTGCTGGCGCTGGCGCCGGACGAACCGAACGGGCATTACAACCTCGCATGCGCGCTGGCGCGGCAGGCCAAGCCCGACGCGGCGCTGGCCGCGCTGGGGGCGGCCGTCGAGAAGGGCTACAACGATCCGGCGCATCTGAAAGCCGACGAGGACCTGGCGTCGCTGCGCGAGTTGCAGGGCTTCAAGGATCTGGCGGCAAAGGCGCGCGAGAACGAACAGAAAGGCAACTACGAAAAAGGCCCTGAAATTCCTGGCCTCAAATCGATCGAGGACTTTCCCGAAGGCGGGCTGCGCTACCGGTTGCGGCTGAGCGCGGAGGCGACGAAAGAGAAGCCGCAGCGCCTGATGCTGTGGCTGCATCCCAGCGGCGGCTCGATGAACCAGGTCGCCGAGAACATGGCGCCGCTGCTGGCGAAGCACGGCTGCGCGCTGGCGGTCTTCACGCAAAAAGCCTGGGCGGGCTGGAGCAGCGAGGACGCGGCGAAGCTGGCCCCGACGCTGGAAGCGCTGGGCAAGGTCGAAGGCCTGGACGCCGCGAAGCCGATCCTGTTCGGGTACTCGGCCGGCGGGCAGATGGCGCTGACCTTGTGGGCGGAAAGCCCCGGTCGCTACGGCGGACTGGTGATCGACGCGGCCTACCCGCTCGACACGAACGCCTACGCACGAGGGCAAGTGCAGGCCATGGATCTGCCCAAGGACGAAGCCATTAAAACCGTACCGATCTTTTCGCTGGTCGGCGAAGCTGACGGCGGGCACCAACTCTGGACCCAAATCAAACCTAAATGGCTGGAAGCGGGCATCCCGCTCGTATACCGCACCGTACCTGGCAAAGGGCACGCGTGGCTCTTTGGCGTCGAACAACGCGCCGAACTGGCGGCGTGGCTGGATGCGGTAACTAACGGCAAACGCCCCAGCGATCAGCCGATTGCGCCCGAGCCGCAGGCTGCGAAATAAACCCCAAGCCTATTTAACTTCTTATAGTGCCTGAATTAGCGTTATTGCACCCGCTTCCGGCCACCTTTCGGCCTAAGCGCCTTAAACGCACAGAAGCCTGCGGGGTAAGTCGGGTTGGACAATCGGGCCGAATTTACGACGCAAGCCATCGAGAATTAACATCGTACCGGTAGCAAAAGGGTAGACCGGCTCAGGGCGAGCGGGCTTGCCTTTTGCGTTCGCGGAACTTCCATGCACTCCTTGAAGAGCGGTTGCGCGGTCCTGGCGGCGGCGTGCTGCATCGCGTGCGCGGGCGCAGAGCCTGTGCCGGGGTTCGATCCCGAGCGCGTGCGGAACGCGCAGCAGGAGATCGCGCGGCGGTTCCAGGCCGCGTTCGAATCGGGCGATTTCCGCGCCGCCGAATCGTACGCGCGGCAGGCCATCGCCTTGCAGCCGGATCTGGCGGTGCCGTATTGCGCGCTGGCTCGAGCGCGGGCGCGCATGGGCCAGCCCGCGGCGGCGCTGGAAGCGCTGGCGCAAGCCGCCGCGCGCGGCTTCGACGATCCATACGCCTTGCGTCATGACCCTCATTTCGCCGCGCTGCGCGAGGACGCCCGTTTCGCCGAGGTGCTGAAGACCGTCCGCGCGTCCGAAGAACGGCGCGGCGAACCCGCGCCGGCGGCGGTGCGCATCGATGGCGTGCGGACGCAGGAACACTTTCCCGAAGGCGGCCTGCGCGTGCGGCTGCATCTGCATCCGGATGCCGCGCCGGGCAAACCGCAGCGGCTGGTGATCTGGCTGCATCCCACGGGCGAGTCGATGGTCGAACGCATCGAGGCCTTCGCGCCGATGCTGGCCAAGTATAACCTCGCGCTGCTGGTCCCGGTGCAGCTCGACTGGACGCAGGGCTGGAACGGCGAAGACCTGGCGCGCCTGTTCGAGCGCACGCTCCCGGCTTTGGCCGAAGTGCGCGGGGTGGACATCACGCGCCCCATCTTGTGGGGCCATAGCGCGGGCGGGCAAGCGGCCTTGGCGCTATGGAGCGACGCGGCGGGACCGTACGGAGCGCTGATCGTGAGCGCCGCGCGCCCCGCCGACATGCGCATCTGGCACGCGAAAGGCGAGATCGCTCCGTTGGCGCCGCCGGCCGAACCGCACCGCGGGACGCCGATCTACGTGCTGGTGGGCGAAACCGACGATTGCGCGCCGCTGTGGGCCGACGTGCTGCCCGCCTGGAAGCGCGCGTACGTGCCGGTGGAGTTCACGCAAGTCTCTGGGCGCGGGCACGAGTGGCTCTTCGATGGCGCGCGGCTGGAGGCCTTCGAGCGCTGGCTGGGCGCGGCGGCGAAGCGTATCCGCATGCCCACCGCCGCCGATGCACCGCTGCCGGAAGGCGAAGAGCCGAAGTTGATGCCCTCCCCCGGCCTGCCGTCGCCCGAACGACCCTATTGATTCGCTTGCTTTGAGCTTTTCGGCCTCCCGCATCGCGCTACAGTACCTGCTCGGCGTCCGGCGCCGGGGACAGGTCAAGCGAACGAGCGCAAGCTCGGGCCGCGGGGTTACCCCGCGGGCGAAGACACGGCTTGGATCCGTCGTATGAGCTAGACGCGCGATGGGCGCGGACGCGCCATCGCGCGCTAGCTCCACACAGGTGCTGTTGATTTCCCCCGGCGCCGGCGCCCTGTTTTCGACCGCTCAGGGGTAAATCGGGATGGGTTTGGGTTTCCTGAGACGCCTCTTCGGCGGGGGATCGGACGAGGCATCGCGGCCTCCGAAGCCCAAGCGCAAGCCATTCGCGCGCAAGCCGACCACGGTGCGCGGCGCGCACCGGGCGGCGCCGACGAATCTGCCCATTCCGGCCACCGGCAAGCCCTACGCCTTCCCGCTCTTTGCACCAGACTCGTTGAAGGAACCCCGAGCTTGTTTTCTGGACGGCCGCGTGGGAGAGAAGCACGAGCGCCAGAGCAGATGGAACCTCCCGCGGCTCGAGACGCCCGATAACCTCGCGAAGCTGTGCGGTGTGCCGCTCAAGACGCTGGCGTGGCTGTGCGATTACCATCGCCGCAACGCCGACGAGAAGATCAAGAAGAAGCAACACTACCATTATGTCTGGAAGCAGAAGAAGGCCGGCGGCTGGCGCCTGATCGAAGCGCCCAAGCCGCTCTTGAAGCACTGCCAGCAGCGCGTGCTGCGCGAGATTCTGGACCGCGTCCCGCCGCACGGAGCTGCGCATGCGTTTCGCGCGGGCCGGTCGATCAAGACCAACGCCGCCGCTCACGCGGGGAAGTACGCGATCGTGAAAGCCGATCTTTCGCACTTCTTTCCCAGCATCCGCTTCAAGCGCGTGGTCTCGGTCTTCCGCGGGCTGGGCTACAACGTCGAAATCTCGAAGTGGCTGGCGCGGCTGTGCACGAACCGGCTGCCGCCGGGCCTGAGCATCCCGGGCACTAACAACACTTGGGCGCTGTATTCCATCGTGGGTAACACCTCCACGCTTTTGGGCCGGCACGTGCCGCAAGGCGCGCCGACGTCCCCGGCGCTCGCGAACCTCTGCGCCTGGGCCATGGACGTGCGGCTGAGCGGTCTGGCGAAGAAGTTCGGCGCGGTCTACACGCGCTATTCCGACGACCTGACCTTCAGCGGCTCCGCCGAACTGATGGGCAAGCGGCGGATCAACTACTTCGTCCGCTACGTGCGCGGCATCGTGCGCAACGAACGCTTCAAGTGGCATCCGAAGAAAGTCCGCGTGGTCCGCCGCGGCTCGCGGCAGGTCGTGACCGGCCTTACGGTGAACGAGAAGCCCAACGTCGGCCGGGCGGAGTTCGAGACGCTGAAGGCGATCCTGCACAACTGCGTGAAGCAGGGACCGGCCTCTCAGAACCGTTCCGGACACGCGGATTTCCGGGCGTACCTGTCGGGCAAGCTCGCGTTCGTAAAAAGCGTGAATCCTCAGAAGGCCGCGCGGTTGGAGCGGGACTTCGCGAAGATCAAGTGGTAGCGCGCGGAGCCTTTCGCGGCCTTGGCTTGTCTGCCGCGATGGCGGCGCGCATAATGTTTGCCGCTACAAGCCGAGGAACGCCGCGTGAGCCAGCCTTTCGACCAGGAGTGGGATGTCGCCGTAGCCGCGGTGCGCCAAGCCGCGGCGCTGTGCCGGGACGTGCAGCGCGAATTGAAGGGCGCGGTGCTGGAAAAAGACGACAAGAGCCCCGTGACGATCGCGGACTTCGGCAGCCAGGCGCTGATCTGCCGCGCGCTCCAGGAAGCGTTCCCGTCCGATCCGGTGATCGGCGAGGAAGACGCGGCGGCGCTGCGCGAAGCGGGCCAGTCGAAGCTGCTGGCACGAGTGGCCGAACACGTGAGCCGCCACGCACCCGGCGCATCGGCCGAACGCGCCTGCGCGTGGATCGACCGCGGCGGCGCTCAGACGTTCAGCTCGCGCTTCTGGACGCTCGATCCCATCGACGGGACCAAGGGATTTCTGCGCGGCGAACAGTACGCGGTGGCGCTGGCGCTGCTGGTGGACGGTCAAGTGACGGTGGCGGCGGTGGCGTGCCCGAATCTGCCTCCTCAGGCCGGCCCCGAAACGGGCGAAGGGGTGATTTTTTCGGCGGTGCGCGGACGCGGCGCGTGGACGGAACCGCTTTCCGGCGGCCCGCGCGGCGCGATTCGCGCTCGAACTTCGAGCGATGCGGCGCAGGCGCGCTACTGCGAGTCCGTCGAATCGCGGCACAGTTCGCAGAGCGACGCGGCGCGCGTGGCGGAAGCGCTGGGCATCGTGCTCCCGCCGCGGCGGCTGGACAGCATGGCCAAGTACGCGCTCGTTGCGCGTGGCGAAGCCGACCTGTACATGCGCCTGCCCACCGGCGCGAAGTACCAGGAAAAGATCTGGGACCACGCCGCGGGGGCGCTGGTGGCGACGGAAGCCGGCGCGACGGTGAGCGACATCGAGGGCAAGCCGCTCGATTTCACGCACGGGCGCGAGTTGCTTAAGAACCGCGGCATTCTGACAACCAACGGCCCGCTGCACCGGCGGGCGTTGGACGCGATTCGCAATCTCCCCCGGGCCTGAATGCTGGCCGGGACGAGCGGTGTACAAGGAGCCTGACATGAAGATCGAAAAGATCGCCGACTACGCATGCAACACGGGCGAAGGCTGCATCTGGCACCCGCTCGAAAAGGCCGTGTACTGGACCGATATCCCGGCGGGAAAATTCTTCCGCTACGATCCGAAGACGAACACCCACAAGCAGGTCTACGAAGGCCGCCAAGTGGCGGCGTTCACCATCCAGGCCGACGGGAGCATGCTCCTTTTTCAGGACAAAGGCACGGTATCGCTCTGGAAGGATGGGAAGATCGCCAAGACGATCGTCGAAGACATTCCGCTGGAGCGCGATACGCGATTCAACGACGTCTGCGCCTGCCCCGAAGGGCGCGTCTACTGCGGAACGATGCCGGTGCGAACGCCGGAGAAAGTAATCCTCCGCGACGCCAAGCTGTACCGCCTCGACCGCGACGCTTCGATCCATCAGGTTCTGGCGGGGATTCACAATTCCAACGGGAGCGGCTTTTCGCCCGACCAGAAAACCTTCTTCTACACCGACACGGGCATGGGGATTATCTACCGCTTCGATTACGACCGCGCTTCCGGCGAACTGACGCGGCAACGGAACTTCACGATGGTGCCGCCCGCGCCGGCCAGCGAAGGCAAGCCCGATGGCATGACGGTGGATGCCGAAGGGAATGTATGGGGCGCGCGATGGGGCGGCGGTTGCGTCGTCTGCTACGGACCCGACGGCGTCGAGAAGTTCCGCGTCAAACTTCCCACGCCGCATACGAGTTGCCCGTGCTTCGGCGGCGAAAATCTGGATGAACTCTACGTCACCACCGCGGGCGGGCACGAGCGCGATAAGCTAGGCCCCGACGCAGGCGCTCTTTTCCGCATCACCGGCCTGAACGCGAAGGGCAAACCGGAACACTTCTCACGCGTAGGAATCTAACGAGCATTCAAACGCATCGGTTGCTTTCCAAGCCGTCGCGGGGCCTCCTCGCGGCGGCTTTTTCGTCGGCCGCGAGAAACCTGCGACGATTGCTTTCAAAGCTGATGATATTGAGCCACTAGGGGTGTAATTAACAGCGGTAAGTAAGACTTGAAATTCGCAAATAGCGGTAAGGAGCATTGCCATGGATGGTTACATAAAGTCCTGGAAACGAGTCGTTGTAAAAAGCCTCCTTTGGGGAGTCTTGTTTCTGAGCGCTACCCACGTGCGGGCCGAACATATTTGGGTCGAAGGCGAGAAGCCGACGAAGAGCACCTTCTTAAAGCACAGCTGGTACGACGGGGTCTTGAAAGATCGCCTTTCGGGCGCCAATTGGCTCAGCCACTACGGCAAAGAGCCGGGGGAGGCCTCCTATACTCTCGACGTCAAGGAAGGCGGCGACTACACGCTCTGGGTGCGCTGCAACAACCTTCAGGTGACCCAACACTACAAGTTCGACGGCGGCGAATGGAAAGACTGCGAGTTGACGAAGGATCCGCGCGAAACGTCGATGATCTCGCCGAAGCCCGATCATCGCACGATCGGGTGGCACTCGCTGGGAGCGCATAAGCTCGAAAAGGGCGCGCATACCCTGGCCTTCCGGCTGTCGAGCAAGCTCCAGAACCACGGCGGGATCGATTGCTTCGTGCTCTCGAACGTGCCCTTCACCCCTTCGGGCACGATCCAGCCGGGTGCGGCCGCGAAGGAAGGCGCGCCGGATGAGTGGTTCCCGTTCCTGCCCACGCAAGATCCGTTCAGCGCCGATTCGGTCATCGACATGCGCAAGCTCTGGCACGCGCCGGCCGGCAAGTTCGGCTTTGTGAAGCGTGAGGGCGCGAACCTGATGATCGACGGGAAGCCGGTGAAGTTCTGGGGCTGCGGCGCGAACGTACAGGAAGACAAGCCGCGCGAGACGCAGTCGGCTTGGGCGAAGTATCTCGCCAAGTACGGCGTGAACATCGTCCGCCAGCACTCGGTCCAGGCCCACGTCGGCGTGCTGGTCAAGAACGAGAAGGGCGAACGGGTCCTCGATGCGGCCAAGCTGGAGCAATACGACTGGTGGTTCGCCGAACTGAAAAAGCAGGGCATCTACACCGCATGGTCGGTCTTCTATCCGCACTTAGTTTCCGCCGACGACGGTTACGACCTCTTCGACGACTTGCCGGCCGGGAAACGCGACAAGAGCGGCGAACTGCGCAGCAGCAGCGGCGTAGTGGCGATCGAAGAAGGCTTGCAGCAGTCGGAGTGGACGTATCTCAAGACCCTGTTGGAACACAAGAACCCCCACACGGGGCTGCGCTACGTGGACGACCCGGCGCTGGCGATCGTCGAAATCCACAACGAAGACAGCGTCTTCTGGCACAGTCCGCTCAACACGCTGGAAAGCGGGAAAGGCTACCCGAAGATCGCCGCGCGGCTGAAGCAGCGCTGGGCGGCGTGGCTGAAGGCGCGCTACGGCACCGACGAGAAACTCAAAGCCGCCTGGGGCGAAGGATTCAGGGAAGGCGACGGCGTCGACAGCCCGGCGATGGGCATCTACGGTGCGTGGGAGATGACCGCCGAAGGACCGAAGCGCAACGCGAAGGAAACGCAGCGCATGGGCGACTTCATCCGCTTCCTGGCCGAACAGCAGCGCAGCTACTACGAACGCCGCGAAAAGCAGCTCCGAGAACTGGGCTTCAAGGGCGTCACGATCACCACGGCGTGGAAGGCCGGCGGACCGGCAGCCGATCCGGCGAACCTGTGGTGCGACGACGCGATGGATATGGTCAACCGGCATAACTACTTCGGGGGCGGAGAAGGCGGGCACAACATCGCCCCCGGCAAGGTCAACGCCGCGACGCATATGGGCAGCCCCGGCGGCGGACTCCTCTCCACGAGCCTCTACCAGATCGAGGATAAGCCCTTCAGCACCACCGAATGGACCAGCAAGCCGCCGAATCCCTGGAAGGCCGAGGCCGCGCCGCTCTTCGCGCTGTACGGTTTGGGTCTGCAAGGTTGGGATGCGAGTTTCCACTTCCTCTCGTCGCGCCCGCATCTGAGCGGCGGCTGGCCGAGCCTTTCCAGCTACGTAACGGACACGCCACACTACGCCGGACAGTTTCCGGCGCTGGCCTTCGCGCTGCATAAGAAGCACATCCAGGAAGCCCCGATCGCCGCCGCGCGCAGGCTCGATCCGGAGCAGATCTTCAAAGGCGTCGATGCGCTTAGCCAGGATTTGACCGGAGGAACGGACGAGAAGGACGTGCAGGGAAACCTCGCCACGCCAGCCGAGGTGCTCGCGATCGGGCGCGTCACCGTCAAGTTCGGGAAGGACCTGAAGAGCGAGAAGGCCGAATGGACCAAGTACTGGGATCGGGAGAAGAAGATCGTCACGAGCCTGACCGGCGAACTGGTCTGGGACTACGGGCATCGCTTCGTCGCCGTCCGCGCGCCGAAGACGCAAGGGCTGATCGGCTTCGCCGGCGGGCGCACGCACGATCTGCCCGGCGCGACGGTGGAACTCAAGACGCCATTTGTCAGCTTGCTCCTGACCGCGCTGGACGACCAGCCGCTGGAACAATCGAAGCAGATCCTGATCACCGCGCTGGCGCAAGATAAACAGACCGGGGCCGAGTACAGCCCCGATTACACGCAGCTCAAGCAGACCGGGAGCCCGCCGCTCCTGCTGGAGCCCGTGCAAGCCACGATCACGCTGAAAGGCGCGCCGCCCAAGGAAGTGAATGTGGTGGACATGTACGGCGACCGGACCGGCAAGCAGGCGCCGGTGAGCGGAAACGCCATCACCATCGACGGGCGGTTCAAGACGTACTACTACGAGGTTAAACGCTGAGTCGGATGTGGCGGCGAGGAATTACTCGGCCGTAACCGGCTTCACGATCGCCGCGCGTACTTCGTCCTTGGCGCGATCGGGCTTGCGCATCTTCGAGGCCGGCTTGAGCGCCGGCTTCGAAGCAGGCTTGGCCAGGGTCTTAGCTGGCGGAAGGTCGGCTTTCTCGGCCGGGCTGGACGTACCGTTGGTGCGCTTGTACCGCGCTTCCAGATACAGGTTGTACGCCGCGACGAAGACCGGGAAGACGTTGCTCCAGATTCCTACGCTGTCCTGCTTGGGGCTGAAAAGAAAGTACGAGCAGAGCATCAAGCTGCCCGACATGCGGCTCAACCAGAACCACTTGCTGATCACCGGCCGGCCCGCCGCGCGGCTCTGCAATAGCTGAATCAGCCAACTGCCCGCGAACAGGATGATCCCGACGTATCCGAACAACTTCCAAGCGGTGAGCACGAAATTGAACGGATAGCCCAGAAACTCACCGTGCGCACTGAAAATCGGTGTGTCCATTTAAGCCACCTCTCCGCACGTGAGCATGAAACCGCGATTCTACAGTTCTTTAGACCGATAAAGCAAGTATCTCGTTTGCATCCAGCGCACAGCGCGGGCATCGCGCAGGGCCCTGAACGTGCGACCTAAACCTTGTCCGTACTTGGGTTTGCCCATGGTGCGTGGCCGGTGATTCACATCCACCTCCACCACTGTACCGCCTTCCATCCGGATCAGGGTCGTGAAAAACCGATGCATTCCGTTGTACAGCTTGACCCGCTTAAGCACCTCGGCCTTGAAGAGCTTGAGGCTGCAGCCGGTATCGCGAATGGGGTCTTTGGTGATCCAGATGCGTACCGCATTGGCGATCTTCGAACTGATTTTGCGCAACCAATTGTCCTGCCGATTCGCGCGCCGGCCGGCCACGCAGGTGGGCTGGCCCGGGCCTTCGTACAGGGCCAGCATCTTCGCGATGTCCGCAGGATCGTTCTGCAGGTCGGCGTCGATCAGGGCAATGACTTCCCCATGAGCGGCTTGTATGCCCGCCGCGAAGGCAGCCGACTGCCCGTGATTCCCTTCCAGCCCCACCACCCGCAAGCACGGATACTTCTTTTTTAACTCGATCATCAGTTCGCGGCAGCCGTCCGTCGAGCCGTCGTCGGCGCAGACAATCTCGAAGGGTTTGCCGAGCTTCTTCAGTTCCCGATCGGCTTCGGCGATGAATTCTTCGATGCACTCCCGCTCGTTGTAAACGGGGGCCACGAGGCTCAAATAGGGAGCTTTTGAGGCAGACGGGTCGGGCATCGAACGGTTCCTGCTAGGGGCCTGGGGATGCCTTGGGTATCGGCCAAGCCCCACATCGGCGTCATCGATTCACATGTGCATGCCGACCGACAAGACGCCAGCCCTAGGATCGAGCTTCATACCGGTCGCTGCAGACGCTTCGTTCTTACCACCTAACACCTTTAATTCAAATTAGTTATGAGTTTTCTGGCGACCCGGCCCAAAATTGCACGCGTGCAATAAATCCGGAAACCTCAACGCCTTCCAAGGACACTCATGCTTTGCAGCGCACCCTTGAGGTGGTAGCATACGCCGGGTTCGATATTAAGGTCTCTGGAGGTCGGTGGCTGTCGCGCCGGACGGTGAGTTCCCTAAGGCGTGGCTGTTTTGGACAATGGACGTAAGCATAGGTTTTATCGCGGCGGCGGCCCTCCTCCTTTTGGCCAATGCCTTATTCGTAGCCGCCGAGTTCGCGCTCGTCGGCCTGCGACGGACCAAGATCGAGCAGATGATCGACGAGGGCAGCAAGGGCGCCCTGGCGGTCAAGGCGATCTTGGCACACCTCGACGCCTACCTTTCCACCTGTCAGGTCGGGATCACCTTGGCCAGTTTGGGCCTGGGCTGGATCGGCGAAGACACGTTCGCCAAGATCTTCGAATGGATCTTCACGCTCGTAGGCTTCGAAGCCGGCATCGCGACCCTGAGTTCCCATGTCGTGGCGGTCGTATTGGCCTTCGGCATGGTCACGTTTCTGCATGTGGTCATCGGCGAGATGATGCCCAAGACGCTCGCGTTGCAGTTCCCCGAGGTCCTCGCGCTGTACATCGCCTGGCCGATGCGCTTCTTTCACCGCTTGTTCTTCCCGGTCACGTGGCTGCTCAATGCCAGTTCGTTGGGGCTGATCAAGCTCATGGGCCTGAAGCCCCCGCACGGGCATTCGCGCGTGCACAGCGAAGAAGAGCTGTCCATGATCCTGGCCGAATCCCGCGGCGCCGGCGTCCTGACCGATCAGGAACATGCGATGCTGGAGCGCGTCTTCCGCTTCCACGACAAGACCGTCCGCGAAATCATGATCCCGCGCCCCGATATCGTCGCCCTCGAATTGCATTCGACGCAGACCGAGGTCGTGGAAGTCGCGCATAAGTCCGGCTACAGCCGCCTGCCCGTCTACGACGGCGAACTCGACGAGATCGTCGGCATCGTGTACGTGAAGGATCTGATCTACTCGCTGCACCATCCGCAGCTCATTAAGCTGCCCGACTTGCTCCGCCCGGTCCTGGAGTTCCCCGAAACCAGCAACCTGGGACACGTGCTGCGCGAATTCCAGCGCCGCCGCATCCACCTCGGCGTCGTCGTCGACGAGTTCGGAGCGACCACCGGGCTGGTGACGCTGGAAGATATCGTCGAAGAGATCGTCGGCGAGATTCAGGACGAGACCGACCAGGAACCCGCCGAAGTGGAGGAACTGGCCGGCGGCGTGTACCTCGTCGAATGCAAAGCGTCGGTCGAGCGCCTGGAAGATCTGTTCCCCGATATCGAATGGCCCGAAGGCGATTTCGATACGGTGGGCGGGCTGGTGCTGCATCTGGCCGGCAAGCTGCCGCGCGAAGGCGATACGTTCCGTGTGGGGCAGGTGATCATCCGCGTGGTCAAGCGCGAAGGCCGGCGCGTGCGCAAGGTCAGCCTGCGCCGCGTCCCGCCGGGCAAGACGCAGCACTTCAAACCCCTGACCGAGGCCGCCGTGCAGGCCGCCGAAGACCGCGTCAAGACTCCGCCGCCTATCCACACCGTCGCGGCGGAAGACGATCCCATCCAGCCGGCGGTCTACAAACCCGAATCGGCGGACGATCTGCCGCCCGTGGACGATGCGCCCGGACCCGCCTCCGAAGGCGACGGCTCGTCCGCCGACGACCCCGCCGAAGTCCCGGCGCAGCACAGGCAGGCGTAAACCCGCTCGATCGCTTTCAACCTCTTACTTCGATCCCTCTTGCTTCAATATCCACTCCGCCGCCGCACGCAGATCGGCGGCGACGAAGGCCGCGGCGCCCGGCGCCAACTCGGCTTCCACCCGCGCGCCGTGGCCGGTACGCACCAGAATACTCTGCCCGCCGGCGCGGCGGCCGGCCTCCAGATCGGTCGCGCTGTCACCGATCATCCAGCAGCCCTGTAATTCCAGATGCAAATCGTGCGCGGCGCGCTCCAGCAGTCCCGTGTCCGGCTTCACGTCCCGGTGCGAGCCGCGAAACTCCGGCAGCACCGCGTGATCTCCGGCATGGTACGAGGCGTACACGCCGTCCAGCTCCACCCCGGCCGCTTCCTTTAACAGGCGCGCCATTTTGTCGTGCACGGCATTCACCGTCTCGGCCGTCACGTAGCCTTGCCCCACGCACGACTGGCTGGTGACGACGACCAGCGCGTAACCCGCCGCTTGCAGGTCGCGCAGCGCTTCCGCCGCGCCGGGCAGCAACTCGAACGGTTCCGGCCCCCAGCGGTACGAAGGCTGCGGATTGATCGTGCCGTCGCGGTCCAGGAAAACCGCGCGCCGCCGCGGCGCGGAGGCGCTCTGCACGGCCTGCTCGATCGCCTCGACGCCGTTCGCGCCGACCTCGTACAGCCGCCAGCGATGCGGGAACTCGCAGAAGGCCGGCGCGGCGGCGTAGGTGACTCCGCTTTGCGTATCGGGCACGGTCCCGGCGTGCAGGTGTCCGCTGAGCACCAGCTTGACGCGCGCGCTGGCTTCGATGGCCGCGCGAAGCGAGGCGCTTTCGCGATACGTGTGCGGGTATCCGGCGTTTCGCTCGGGGTGAACCAGGTAATGCTGGACGTGAATCTGCGGCGCGGGGTCGCCGTCGCGCAGCGCTTCCAGAAAGCGCTCGCGCTGCGCACCCAGGCGCCGCGGGAAATGCCCGTCGCCTTCGTCGTCGTGAAAGCAGAGCACGCGGTGCCCGGCGCACGCAAAATCGGAGGAGAGCGTGCCGTAGACGCGGCGCTGGACTTCCGCGTGATCGTGGTTGCCGTGCACGACGGCCTTGGGACAGAGTATCGCTTCGAGCTTCTGCGCGATCAGGCGCAGATCGCGTTCGGCCAGCGCTTGCATCTCCGGGTCGTGCATCGCGTAGGGCGGATAGTCGAGCAGATCGCCGCTCAGCACCAGCAGATCGGGGCGCGCGTCCTGGATGGCTTTCGCCGCCCGCTCCAGGAACTCCGGCATCCGGCGGCTGCGCCGCGCGGGCACTTGCGCCGTACCCGGCACGTGATGCCGCAGATGAAGATCGGTCAGGTGAGCGATACGCAACGCGGCGGTCCTCCCGAGTCTGGAGGCCTCATCCTACGCCCGCGCTCTCCACTCGCCACCGCCTACACCAGCACCTCCACCATGCCTTCGACGACGCGCGTCGGAAACGTCTTGAGCCGTTCGCGGATCGGCGTGACCGCGCGGCCGGACGACAGATCGAACTCCCAGCGATGCCACGGGCAGCGCAGCGTCGCGGCCTGCGCGTCGTATCCGACGCGGCCCCGCTCGTCGCAGGTGACTCGCCCGGTCACGTCTCCGCGGCAGACGGGCGCGCCCGCGTGCGGGCAGAAGTTCAGCACCGCGTGGTATTCGCCGCCTCGGCGCAGCAGCCCGATGGGTTTGCGCTCCACCGTGACCATCGTCCAGGCGTTTTCGGCAAGTTCCTCGTGGCGAACGACGCGATGCCAGTTCATGCCGGTTCCCCTTTCGAAATTCAAGCCTGCGCGGCCAGCGCTTCCGGCCGGCACGTCGGCGCGAACGCGCCTTGCGGCCAGCGGAAGAAGCCCGCGGCATTATCGTGCAGGATGCGGCGCAGCGAAGACTCGCCCAGACTCTTGGGCAGGACGCTGGGCGGATCGAAATCCCAGTGCGGGAAGTCGGTGGCGAACATCAGCATCTCGTCGCCGCCAAGCATGTCGATCAACTGCGGCAGGTGCGCGGCCTTCTGCGGCTCTTCGATGGGCTGCGTGCCGAACTTGACGTGGTCGCGCAGGTACGCGCTGGGCAGGCGCTTCAAGCGCGGCGCCTGCTGGCGCAAGCCCTTGTATTCCTTGTCCATGCGCCACATCAGATGCGGCGCCCAGCCGAAGCCGCCCTCCACCAGCGCGAATTTTAACGCCGGAAAGAGCTCGAAGACGCCCTCGAAGATCAGGCTCACCGTGTTGGCCATGTAGTACTGCGGCAAACAGGTGTGCATCTCCAGGTACGTCGTCGCCATGCCGGCGGGCGTAGTGCTGTGATTTAAGACCGCCGTGGTGGTGGACGGATGCACGTGGATGGGCAGCCCCTTGCGCACGCAGGCTTCGTAGATCGGCCAGAAGTAGCGCTGCCCATACGGAATGCGGTTGCTCGCACCCCAGAACAGGACGCAAACGACGCGCGGGTGGTCGCCCAGGCGTTCGATCTCCTGCACGGCCAGCAAAGGATCCTGCATCGGAACGGCCAATCCCATGACGAAGCGGTCGTCCTGCGGCAGCCAATACTTGATCACCGCATCGTTGTAGGCGCGGCATACGGCGGCGGCGTACTCGGGATCGTTCGTCGCGGCCGCGAAGCCGTAGGTGCCAGTCAGGATCGCGTAGCGGTGGCCGTAGACGTCGAGCAACTGCTCCTTTACCGACTGCGGCGTGCGCGCATCGGCGTCGAGCCGGCTGCCGCCCTCGCCTCGCAAGCCGCTGTACGTGTGGCGCAACCCTTTCCAGCGCGCCACCTCGCTGCGGTACGGCTCGTCCAGAAACTCCAGCCATTGGTCCAGCGACGGGGGATGGTTGTGTACGTCGCAGTCGATCAGCATCGCGCATTCCTCGGGGTTCGCTCGTCCGCGTATGCCGAACTCTACCTTGCAGCGGAATCGCGAACTTGGCGGCGCTTGATCGTGCTTTTGCCGAAAATTGATCTGAGCCCGGGCTATCTTCGAGCGGAAGAGCTTAAGCCTCGAGGTCGGCGACGCCGGCGCGGTACTGCGAGGGGGTGGAGCCGGCCCATTGCCGGAAAACGCGGCTGAAGTGGGCCGAAGACGCGAAACCGCAGCGCAGGGCGATCTCGGTCAAGCTTGCCGAACGGTCCTCGCGCAGCATGGTCTGCGCCAAGGCGACGCGCATGCGCAACACCCAGCGATGAAACGGAACGCCGTACTCGACCCTAAACGCGCGCGTGAGGTGCTCGGGCGAAACGTGGAATTTGCCCGCGACCTCGGTGAGCCGCAGCGGCTGGTCGAGCCGCCCCGCGGCGTAACCGGCGGCCAGCGAGGTGAGCCGCGCGGCGCTTTCGTCGCTGCGCGGCTCTTGAACCCCGGCGGTCTGCCGGCGCAGCAAGACGACGATCTGGGTCAGCAGCGCACGCGTTAGCGGCTCCCACTCCGTCCCGCGCACGAGCGCTTCGAACTGGAGCGCGCCGCAGTATTCGTCGAGCTTCCCGTACGCTTCTTTCGTCAGGCAGGCCGTCAGAGGCGGCCCGCCGCCGATCCAAGTCAGATCGAGTTCGCGCAGCTTGCCGGGGTCCAGGCAGAGCACCGTGCGACGGTACGGCTGCGGGCGGTCGAGCGTCAGACGGTGGGGCCGGCGCGCATCGAAGAGCACGACGCAACGCGGCGAGACCGGGATCGGACGGCCGGAGATCCAGAGCGTCCCCCGGCCTTCGTGCGTGAAGTTCAATTCCAGGCCGGGCTGCGTATGGAAGCTCGTACCGGGCATCGGCTGCCGAAGCGTGAGGTACCAACCGCGTTCGGCGAGCCGATCGGCGATGGGCGCGTTAAACCTGGGCTGAAGGTTCGGCCGCACGGCGCGGGGAGTCCTGGGCATGCGACGCTTATAGCATGCCGCCGCCAAAATGGGATTGGCCGGCCGCTGCGAGGTTTCTTAGAGTGGAAAAACTGTCGAAACGGTACGCCGCGAGGACTCGGCATGAAGAAGTCCGACCACAAATCCAGAGCATTCTGGGCTGCGCTGATTCGGAGCCGCGAAACCGAACTGGCGAAGCTCTTGAGAGCCGGGTATCCGCCGGATGCGCCGTTTCCCGTAAATAAAAATAGCGCCTCGCACGGACTCCTTATTCCGCTGCGCGCCGCCGCGAGCATGAACCATTGCGCGGCCGCCGAACTCCTGCTGCGCCACGGCGCGGACGTGGAAGGGGGACAGCGCTACCTGACGCCCCTGCTTGCCGCAACTGCGGCTGGGCACACCCGGATGGCCGCCCTTCTGCGCAAGCACGGCGCTCGTTCCAACTTCTTCGTTACCGCCGCATCCGGCACGTCCAAAGCCCTCGCCACGGCGCTCAAGACGAACCCCGCACACGCAACCTTGCGCGACGAGGCGAACTCGACGCCGCTGCATTACGCGGCGTGCGCGTTGCGTGCGGATCACGTCAAGCTGCTGCTCAAGCACGGCGCCGACGTGAACGCCGCCGACGCGCAAGACCGCACGCCCTTGATGTGCGCCAGCGACCTGCGCTTCGCGTCCGGCCCCGCGTACGCGGCCACGATCCGCCTGCTGCTCGAACACGGCGCGAACGCGAACGCGCGGGATAGGCTTGGCGTTACCGCTTTGCACCGCGCCGTCCGGGCGCGGCAGCCAGCGGCCGTCAAGCTGCTGCTCGAACACGGCGCCGCGGTGGACGCCGAGGACAAGGGGCGCGGCTCCACGCCGCTGCGCCGAGCGGTCACCAACACCGGCGCCGGCGGCACCGCGGGCAAGCAAAACGCGGCACTGGAGATTGCGCGGCTGCTCCTGAAGCACGGCGCAGACCCTCTGCGCAAGGACGCGCGGGGGCGCACGGTCGTCCAGTCGGCGCGCGGTCGGGAGATGGTGGCGTTGCTGGAAGAAGCCGCTGCGAACGGAGCGAACCGGCACGGTTCCAAGAAAAAAGCCGCTAAGGCTTGACCTCAAGCACCCACTGCGCGAGCGGAATTTCCTGTCGATTGGGCAGCACCGCGACCAAGGCTAGGTCGTAGCGGCCCAGATAAGCCGCGCTGGGCAGCCAGGTCACCGAACCGGTCGCGGCATCGACCTGCACCCCTTTGGGGCCCGCGGCCAGCTTGAAAACGATGGCCATACCGGCCGGCTCGTTCTCGAATCGCGGGTCGAAGCGATAGGGCGCATTCACGTTCGCCCGGGTGGGCGGCGAGTTCTTCAACGTCAGGAAGGGATCGGCCGGTTCGTCCTGGAGCCCATCGGGCAACCCGCACGGAATGGCCAGCACCTTCTGTTCGGCTTCGCCGCGGTGCGGTTCGAAGAAAAGCACACGTTCGCCTTCCGGCACGAAGACGATCCCGCCCATGCCCGCGCAGCGCAGAAACTGCGTCGGGTGGACGTACGCTTTCTCTGGCTGGACGATACGGACGATGCGTCCGGTCGAGCGGCTTACGTACAGAATCTGGATCGCGTCGCGCTTCTTCTCGTCCGGATCGGGGCGCCAGGCGATCACTAGCCCGCGCTCGGGCCATTCGGCGAACGCCGCACCGGGCAACGTCTGCGCCAGGCGCTGGAGATCGGGCGTCAGCAGATACGTGATCAACTCATGCGGCTCGGCATGGCGGGTGGTGGGCAGCGCAAGGTGCCGGCCGCGGGCGAGCGCGAAAATGCGGCCGGTGTCGCGGTGCCAGTTCGCTCGCGGACCCAAAGCGGGGGCTTCCTCAAGCCGCAGGTTGCGCCCGGTTTCGTCGCGCACATCCGGCGCGCCGCACGGACTGCCGCGAAAGCTCGATTGGGTCAGGATGCGGAGCGGATCGGTCAACCAGACGGCGTTTTCGGACGCGGCGCGCATCTTGCGCTCGTACGTGCCGTCGCCGCGCAAGTGGTACAGGTAATCGGCGTCATGCGTTTCGTGATGCAGGCGCAGCATGAGTTCGCCGCCGGGCGTGCGCCCGAAGACGCGCACCGGCACGAGCGGCTCGCCGTCTTGCTTGAAGGTGACGGAGCGCTTCAGTTCCTGCGCCGCCGGATCGGCAAAAACGAGCACCTTCGATTCGCCGCAACAGACGGCCACCTCCGCGCCTTCGCACCACAGATGGTCCGGGAAACGCGGCGTGACGATCTCTCCGGCCGGCGCCAGCGTCGCGGCGTCGAAAAGTCGCACGCGCGCCTGGCCTTCGTGCCGCGCAAAGACCTGCTTGCCGTTCGCCGCGACCGCCAGTTGCCTCAAGCCGGCGCCCAAATCCGCCGGACGCGGCGCGCAACGGACCTCGACGTAGCGCAAGCCCTGGGCATCGTGCTTGGCCTCGGCTTCGTGCCGTGGCGGGGCGGGCGGCGGCTCGAAGGCCGGCGGCCGTTCGGGCGTGGACGGCTGTTCTTCGGCGCTGGGTGCGGCGGGCGCGGGGCGCGCGGGCTCCGGCGTGCGCGCCGCTTCTTCGGATAACCGTTGCTCCGCCGCCAGCGCCAACTCTTCGCGCCGGACCTGCTCTTCCAGCATCTGCGCCTGTTCTTCGACTTCGCGCGCGTACTGCTCCATCAATCGGCCCTGCTCGATGGACGACGTGTAGGCGAACCACCCCGGAAGCACGACGCCGATCAGGAACATCGCGAATAGCAACAGCCAGACCTTGGCTCCGGCTTTGCGCGGCGCGTCGGCTTCGGGTGCGTCAGGCTCGAAAGGCACGGGGCGATATCCGCGAAACAAGTCGGTGCGCTAGGGGCCGTTTCCGCCTACTTGAAGGCGGGAATCGGGATCGAGACCGGCGTAATCTGAGAAGGTCCGGACGAACCGTCCGGACAGCCGGAAGGCCCTCACGTGAATCCACTGAGGGTGCGCGGCACAAGTTTGGGCTCGGTCGCCGCAACCGTGCCTTCCGTGCGCAGGATATGCTTCTCGGGGGATTCGATCATGCGGCCGGCTTCGTCGCGATAGCGGTAGGTCCTGGCCCCACGGTCGTGATAAATCCATTCGCAGGGAATCTTGATCTCGCTGCCGCCCAATCCGGCCAGCACCACCATCGGCTTTTGAGCTTCCAGCGAGACGGCTTGCGGCGGCGCAGCCGGATCGGCCGATCGGATCCCCGCCACGCTGAGCTGCGGTTTCACCGCGGGAACGATACCCGGCGCGTCAGCTTCCTCTTCTTGAGGAAGCTGCGCCATGGTGACGGGCTGCGGTTGCGCCACCGGCTTCGCACCGTACTGGGGCAGCGCGACCACGCGATCTTGATTCGGACTGTACTCAGACGAGACGACGTTGACGGCGATCGAGTGCGCGGGCTCTTCGGCGGCCGGCTCCACCGGCTGCGGTTCGTCCAACACCACCAATTCGGCCGGAGCGGAAGGCGTTTCGATTACGGGCGGCCGTTCGGCAAGCTTCGGATTATCGTTCTTGCCGCCCAAGCGCCGCCAGAAGCGCACAATACCGATGGGCCGCTTCGCGGGTTTCGCTTCGGCAACGGGAGCACTCGGCTCGTTGGGCGCGGAACGATAGGACGTGTCCAAGCCGGCATTCGGCACGCGCGTGCCGCAGCCGAAACACAACAATAGGGCCAACAGCCCTAAGCCACTCAATCGCAAGGACGCGCTCCAGATGATAAGGGGAAGATTGTACTCAACGCCCCCCATGGAGCGAAACCCCAAGCCTTAACAATTTTATGACCCTGCACCATGTGCTCTAAGTCGTCAGCTTAAGCAGCGCTTGCATAAACTCAGGCAGATCCTTGGGCACTTGAGCGCTGACCAGGTTCTCGTCCACCACGCAAGGCTGATCGACCCAGATCGCGCCGGCGTTTTCCAGGTCGTCGCGGATCGAGAAATGAGCCGTTACGCGCTTACCTTTAAGAATTTTCGCACTGATGGGCACCCAACCGGCGTGGCAAATGAAGCCGATCGCGCCGCCTGCCGCATGCACGTCGGCCACGAGCTTGTTACAGGCCGGATAGCGGCGAAGCTTGTCCGGGGCATAGCCGCCGGGCACCACCAGAATCTTGACCGACCGCGGGTTCACCGCATCGAAGGTCACGTCGGCCTGAACCGGATAGCCGTGCTTCGAAGCGTACGACTCGCCGGCCTTGGGTCCCGCGACCTTGACGTCGAAGCCGGCCTCGACGAGCCGCAGGCGCGGATAATGGAGTTCCAGGTCTTCGTAAATGTTCTCGGCCAGGATTACGGCCAGTCCGCGGGTCGCCATAAGCGCTGCTCCTTTGCGTGCGGGTCCAAGGAAAGATTAGCGGAAGCGGGTCCGGCATGGAAATCTAGAGTTGCACGAGCGGGGGGCGGACGGGAAACTCTTGGCTTCGTTGCCAAGCCCCGGACGGGCCAGGTGATTCATAGGACGGCGGTGCAGGCGGCTCGTGTCCAGAGCCGTGCGCCGGCGTACTCAGCATCGAAGTGTAGAAGGGTCCCATGGCGAAAGAGGAAACGCTTCAAGTTCAAGGCACCGTATCGGAAGCGCTGCCGAATACGCAGTTTCGCGTCAAGCTGGACAACGGCATTGACATCCTGGCCTATTTGAGCGGGAAGATGCGGCGCTTCTATATCCGCGTGCTGCCCGGCGATAAGGTGCTGGTCGAGATGTCGCCTTACGACCTGACCAAGGGCCGCATCGTCTTCCGCGAAAAGTAAGCCGCCGCTTTAACCGCCCGCCTCGACTTTGTTCCGCAGTTCCCGCCCCGCGGCGAAGGCGCCGATGTTATCCAGCGTCGTCCGCGCGATATTCTCCAGCGCCTCCCGCGTGAAGAACGCTTGGTGCCCCGTGATCACCACGTTGGGGAAGGTCAGCAGCCGCGCGAAAATATCGTCCTGCAGGATCTCGTTCGAACGATCCGCGAAAAAGAGATGTTCTTCTTCTTCGTACACGTCCAGTCCCAGACCTCCCAGTTGGGCGCCCTTGAGCGCCTGGATCGCGGCGGCGGTGTCGATGAGCGCGCCACGGCTGGTGTTGATCAGCATCGCTCCCCGCTTCATCCGCGCCAGAGCGGTAGCATCGAACATATGCTTCGTCTGTGGCGTCAGAGGGCAATGCAGGGTCACGATATCGGACTCGGCCAGAAGCGTCTCCAAGGCCGTGTAGCGCACCCCTAGCTTCATAACCTCGGGATTCGGGTGAATGTCGTGAGCCAGAATGGTGCAACCCAGCCCGTTGAGGATGCGCGCCATCTCCTGTCCGATTCGCCCGGTCCCCACCACGCCGGCGGTGCGGCCGTGGATATCGAATCCCAGCAAGCCGTCGAGCGCGAAGTTTCCGTCTCGCACGCGGGTATAAGCGCGGCAGATCTTGCGGTTGAGCGTCAGGATCAGCGCGAGTGCATGTTCGGCCACGGCGTGCGGCGAATAGGCCGGCACGCGCGCCACGGCGACGTTCGCCGCCTTCGCCGCGCGCAAGTCCACGTTGTTGAAGCCCGCGCAGCGCAGCACGATCAAGCGCGTCCCGCCTTGCGCCAGGTGTTCGATAGTCTCCGCGTCCGCGCGGTCGTTCACGAAGAGGCAAACGGCCGGAAAGCCCGCCGCGCACACGGCGCTGGCCGCGTTCAGCTTGGGTTCCAGATAGACCAATTCGTGCTCGCCGGATGCGTTGGCCGCGTCGAAAAATTCGCGGTCGTACGAATGAGTGCTGAAGAACGCCACGCGCATGCTGCTTCCTCCGCCGGTTCGCGGACTATTTTCGGCCCGCGCCCGGTGGGAGGCAAGATGAATCGACGATGAAGACGAGAATCAAAGCTGCTTGTAGTATTCGTAGCAAGGTCGGCAGCCGCCGTCCTGTTCGACCCACTCCGGATGCGCGGCTTGTATTTTTTCGAGCACCCAGCGCTCGGCGGTGGCATGCACAAAATACGATTCTTTCGGCACGCGCTGGCCGCAGAGCGGGCACTTCACGTGGACGACGGGATGCGCCGGCTTGAGCGCTTGATCGGTTGGGGAGGGCATCGACGTTCGCTCCTTATTAGGACAACTCGCGCCTTGGGGCGCGGATGCCGCTAGATGCCTGAAGGCGCGGGGATTATTCCGCCCCGGCATCGGGAATGGACATCCCCGCCGCGCTTGCTAGCGTCATCCGGATTCGCGCCCCGTTTGAGTCGCGGGCGCAGCTCGATCGGAACTCAAGGAGCAGGGACATGTCGAAGAAGCTGAAGGTGGGCGTCATCGGGGTCGGCGGTATCGCCAAGACGCATTTTCCGGGCTGGCTGCAAAGCCCGCACGTCGAACTCGCCGCGCTCTCGGACATCCGTGAAGA
Source organism: Planctomycetota bacterium (assembly GCA_045863855.1). GTDB lineage: Bacteria > Planctomycetota > SZUA-567 > H5-PLA8 > H5-PLA8 > H5-PLA8. The sequence goes on from BTVV01000023.1 coordinate 67,258, forward strand.
CGTGCTTAATAAGGTGGCCGACGAACTGAAGGTGCCCAAGCGCTACACGAAAACCGAAGACCTGATCGCCGACAAGGATCTCGATATCGTCGACGTCTGCACGCCGAACATGTACCACGCGCCGCTCTCGATCGCCGCGCTGGAAGCGGGCAAGCATGTCATCTGCGAAAAGCCGCTGGCGCCGACGCCGGGCGAAATCCGCAAGATGATCGCCGCACGCGACAAAGCCAAGAAGCTGCTGATGACCGCGCAGCACTTCCGCTTCGACGGACGCAGCCAGGCCTTGAAGGCCGAACTGGACCGCGGCGTGCTCGGCGAGGTTTATCACGCGCGTAGCTGGATGCTGCGGCGCGCCGGTGCGCCCACCACCCCCGGCTTCGTGCTCAAAAAGCACGCCGGCGGCGGACCCTGCATCGACATCGGCGTCCACATCCTCGACCTGACGCTGTGGATGATGGGCAATCCCAAGCCGGTGGCTGTGAGCGGGATCACGCAGGACCGCCTGCGCAAGCGCAAAGGCGCGTTCAGCAACTGGGGCGGTCCGATCGGACCGGAATGGGACGTGGAAGAATTCGCCTCGGCTTTCGTGCGCCTCGCCAACGGCGCGACCCTGGTCCTCGAAGTAAGCTGGCTCCTGAACCACGATACGCAGGGCGAAGACATGCAGATGTGGCTCTACGGCGACGAAGGCGGCAGCCACTGGCCCAGCAATACGCTCTACAAGACCTGCAACGAATCGCAGCAGCACATGAACATCAGCCTGAAGCGCAATCCGCACAACACCGAGCCGCACGCGCTGGAGTGCGTCAAGTTCGCCGAAGCCGTCGCCACCGGCGCGCCCAGCCCGGTTCCGGCCGAGCAATCGCTGGATGTGATCGCGATCCTTGACGGGCTGTACCGCAGCAGCGCGGAGAACCGCGAAGTCAAGCTGGAGTACTAAGCCGTCCATTCCTGTGCAGGCGGGCACGGGCAGCGCGATGCGCTGCCCGTGCCTATTTAAATGAAGCCGATGTGCGAATCCGATTCCAAAACAGGCGGCGTAGCCGGGATCGGCGCCGGCGGCGCGGGCCGCCTGGCCGGTATCG
>BTVV01000024.1:0-68098 GCA_045863855.1 Planctomycetota bacterium
AATCCTTCCGGGTACACAAAAAAAAGTCCGGTAGCACGTTCGCGCGTGCGCGGGCCATTGGTTGTGCCAAGCCGTATTGCGCGCGCCGGGGAGCCTTATTGTGGCCGAATTGCGGGTTGCTTCGTGGCATGCCGTGCGCGAACGCCTGCAAGCAGCACTCAGTCCCGAGTCCTTCGACACGTGGTTTCAGCAGGTCGAGTTGGTCGAGTGGGACGGGGAGTGCTTGAAGCTGGCGGTTCGAAATCGATACGTGAAGCAGTGGATCGAAGATCATTATCGTCGCGAGTTGCTTCGTGCGGCGCGCGAGGTTGAGCCGGAGACGCGCAAGGTGGAACTGCACGTGCAACCCGCGGTGACCGAACGCAGCGCACAGGCCACGGCGATCGGCGGCATTCTTGAGAATGTGATTCAGCCGCGCCCGCGCGACACTCGTGCGCCGGCCGAGGACGACCGCAGCGCGTTCGAGCGGGCGAGTTCCGGGACGGGCTGGCGCTTGGACGATTTCGTGCAGGGCGCATGCAACCGGCTGGCCTATTCGGCGGCCCGGTCGCTCGTCGATTCCCCCGCCACGGCGTATAACCCCCTCTTTTTGCACGGCGATCACGGCTTGGGCAAGACGCACCTGTTGCAGGGCCTCGAGAGGGCGCTGCGCATCGCGCGCCCGAACGCTAAGGTGAAGCTGCTCTCGTGCGAAGCCTTTGCCAACGAGTATTTGCGCGCGGTGCAGGACCGCAAGATCGACCGCTTCCGCGAAACGTATCGTTCGAGCGACGTGCTGCTGGTGGACGATGTGCAGTTTTTGGTCGGCAAAGAGAAGACGCAGGAAGAGTTCCTCTATACGTTCGACGCCTTGGTGAATGCCGGCAAGCAGGTGGTGCTGACGGCGGATCAGGCTCCGCGGACGATCAAGGAACTCGACGCGCGGCTGCTGGCGCGATTCCAGTCGGGGCTGGTGGTTCGGCTGGACCGGCCGGACTACGAGACTCGGGTGGAGTTGATTCAGTCGAAGGCGGTGGCGCGACGGATGACCTTGCCGCTGGAGCTGGCCGAACTGCTGGCGATGCGGATCGACTTGAGCGTGCGCGAGTTGGAAGGCGCGGTCTGCAAGCTCTCGGCGCTGGCGGCGGCCGAAGGGCGGCTGCCCGACCGCGAGATGGCATCGCTGGCGCTGCGCGAATTAGGATACCTGCGCGAGGGTCCGCTTTCGCCGGCCGAGATTCTGGAAGCCGTGGCGCAGCGCATGAACTTTGAAGTCGACCAGATCCGCGGCGCGAAGCGGCATGCGGGTCTGGTGCAGGCGCGGCATCTGGCGATGTTTCTCTGCAAGCAGCTCACCTCGTACAGCCTCAGCGAAATCGGGCGTTTCTTCGGCAACCGCGATCACAGCACCGTCTTGCACGCCGTGCGCAAAATGGATCGGCAGTTTAAGAAGGATGAGGACATGCAGCGCGAAGTTCAGGCGCTGCGCCGCGGGCTGGGACGCTGAGCGCTACCTTATAAGGTAGGCGCGCATTCATCGGAACGAAAACAGGCCGCCCTCAAGGGCGGCCTGTTTTGTTTAATCCACTAACTACAAACGAGTTACAGAAGCACTTCCTTCGGCGCTTGGGCCAGGACGTCCTGCGCGGCGGCCAGTCCGGCGCCAAGCTTGACCCCGTACCCGTTGGCTTTCAGGCCCAGTTCCAACGCCGCGATGCCGCTGAGCGTATCCATCCCGCTGCAATAGCCCATGTGCGCGATACGGAACATCTTGCCTTTCATCTCGCCTTGGCCGTTGGCGAGGGTGACGCCGTAGCGGTCGCGGGCGGTCTTGATCACGGCGCTGCTGTCGAGTCCGCCGGGGCTCTTGACGACGGTGAGCACCTCGGCGGGGCTGTCGGGGAAGAGTTCGAGCCCCAGGGCTTTGACGGCGGCGCGGGTGGCTTGGGCCAGGACCGCGTGGCGCTTGTGGACGTTGTGGATGCCTTCTTCGACGAGCATGGCGAGGGCTTCGTTCTGCGCGTCGAAGAGCGTATTGGCCGGCGTGAACGGAGGATCGTTCTCGGGAAGTCCTTTGCGCGCGCGGAGCAGCGAAGAGTAATACGTGGGCGCGCCTTTGTTCGCTTCGACGACCTTCCAGGCGCGGGGGCTGACGGAGAGCATGGAGAGGCCGGGGGGCATCATCAGGCCCTTCTGGCTGCCGGCCATGAAGAGGTCGACGCCCCAGGCATCGACCGGACAGGCCATGCCGATGGCGCCGCTGATGCCGTCTACGCCGTAGAGCGCTTCGGGGTTGACCTTGCGCACGGCTTTCCCGATGTTCTCGATATCGTACTTCGCGCCGGTGCTGGTCTCGCAGAGGTGCAGGTAGACGGCCTGGACGGCCGGGTCTTTGGCGCGTTCGGCGACCTGTTCGGGCGTGGGGCTGCGGCCGTAGTCGAGCTTGAGTACATCGAGCCCGAGCTTGTACTGTTCGCAGATCTGGACGAGGCGTTCGCCCCACTTGCCGGCGCTGACGACGACGGCTTTGCGTCCGGGGCTGACGACGTTGACGATCGCGGCCTCCATGGCGACGGTGCCGGAGCCGGTGAAGACGAGTACGTCGTTCTTCGTTTCGAAGACCTGCTGGAGGCGCTGTCGGACCTGGGCGTAAATTTCGCGGAAGCGCGTGGAGCGGTGATACCAGGCTTGCTCCATCAGCTTGGCTCGCACGCGGTGCGGCACCTGGCTGGGTCCGGGGGTGAGCAGGATTTCCTTCAGCGCCATGGCGACATCGTCCTTTCTTGGGCCGAACGGGTTTGAAAAGCGAATCGGCTGAAGACAGTTTACCCTCGCCCGGAAGGCCGAAAAGGACCGATGTCCGGCTGCGGATCGAATCGGCGCAAGGTGCGGTTCAAAAACCAAGGCGGGCCGAAGGGCGAAGGCAGGAACCCAAGGCGCGGCGCGAAATTCGGCTTCGCGAAGAGGCTTAATTCAGGCGCTTGGCGCACGCGTAAATATTACATCCGCTGGCGCGCAGAAACCCGGCCAAGGTCACGTTAAAGCGTTCGGCTGTCTCCACGGCCAGGCTGGACGGCGCACCGACGGCCGCGACGACGGGGATGCCGGCCATCACGGCTTTCTGGAGCAGCTCGTAACTGGCCCGTCCGCTGACCAGGAGCACGCGGTCGCGCAGGGGGAGTTCGTCGCGCAAAAAGTGCGCGCCGATGAGCTTGTCGAGCGCGTTGTGCCGGCCGACGTCTTCGCGAAGGTCCAGCAGTTCGCCGGCGGCGGAGAAGAGCGCTGCGGCGTGGAGGCCGCCGGTGCGTTCGAAGACGGCTTGGGCGGCGCGGAGTCGTTCGGGCATGGCCTGGAGCCGTGCGGCGGAAAGCAGCGGTTCTTGCGGGACGGGGAGCGGTTCGGCGTGGATGGCCAGGGCTTCCAGCGAAGCCTTGCCGCAGACGCCGCAACTGGAGGTCGTGTAGAAGTTCCGCGACACGCGGACGAGGTCGCAGGCCACGCCCGCGCGAAGCGTGACGCGGACGGCGTTCTTGAGCTGCGGTTCGGGCGTACCGTCGACGCAGTAGCTGACGTCGAGCACGTCGTCGCGGCGCTTGAGCAGCCCTTCGGTGAAGAGGAAGCCGGCGGCGAGTTCGAAGTCGTCGGCGGGCGTGCGCATGGTCGCCCGGGCTTGGAAGCCCGGGCCATCCCACACCCCCTTTAAGGAGGGCCGTACCCATGGCCGTAACCGTTCGCCACGGCGTCAACACGCTCACGCTGGAGACGCTGGCCGGGAAGTCCGTTGCGCAGGTCCGCGAGGAGGTCGGCGGCCTCTTGAACGTCCCCGAGACGGCGCAGGTCCGCGTCAACGGGCTCCCGGCCGTCGACGGCCAGGGCGTCCCCGAGGGCGCCAGCGTCGAGTTCGTGAAGGTCGCCGGCGAGAAGGGCGCGTAGCCCTCGGCCGGAGTCCACCCTAGGCGGCGCGCCCTGACCAACCCGGCTGGGGCGCGCCGCCATAAACCCAGGAGCCCCCATGGCCACATCAGACGAACGCCGGCGCATCGCCATCGAAGGCGGGCTGGTGCGCCTGGAACGGACAGTGATCGAACGCGAAGCCCGTACGGAAGACTTTCTGGCCGAGATCGCGCGGATGCAGCCGGTGGATACCGGCGTCTTGCCCGAAGGCTGCATGCTCATGGCGCGGCGCTGCGACGCCCAGAAGCGCTGCTCGAACCTGTACGTGATCGAACGAGCTCCGGGCATGCAGCGGATTCACTTCAACGGCGATCCCGGCGCCGAAGACGACGCGGAAGACTCCAACGCTGCGCACGAAGTCGTGGAACTGAACCTCTCCTGGCCGCGCACGCTCTGGATCTGCCGCACGAGCCAGGCCGCGGCGGAGGCGGCGATCGTCGTCACGGACTTGTGGGTCGTGGCCGTGAAGACCTCCGTGCGCGAGACCGAACGCAACACGCCGATATTCTGCCTGCCCATGCCGAACATCTACCACGAGGGCCACGGCGCCATCTGCATGGGCAATCTTTCCGTGGGCAATTGCGAGAACCCGCTGGCCGACCGGATCGACGCGGCCATCCACGGGGTTTTGGATTCGGCCTGGAACACGGACCTGATGCCGGAGTTCGAGCGCCTGGAGATCGCCAGCCTGGCCGACTGGGCCGAAAAGAGTGCCGCCGATCCGGCGTTCCACCGTCAGATCACCTATCAACCGCACCGCCAAGCCACCTTGGGCGGACTCCTGCTGCACCTGGCCCCCAGCCCCTAACCCAGAAAGGACCGCTACCCGTGAAGCCCTTCGATGCCGTGGAAGCCGCCCTTCGAAACTGCCCGCCGTTCGAGAGCCGCTCGCTGGGCGATTTCCTGGGCGATCTGGTGACCGAAGATCTGGACGCCCTGGCGCAGCTGCCGGGATCGCCCGGACAGGTACTGGCCGCGCAGTTTACGTGCTACGCCCGCAGTTCCGTCCCGCTTAGCGAAGCGCTCCAGCAGCAGACCGAGCCTTTCTTAACCTTGCAGGACACGCTGGGGCGATTGTCCGCTCTGGGTGCTTTACCGGCCAAGCGCAGGAGGTCCGCGCGTGCAGATCCATCCGATTCCCAAGCCCGCTCCGGGCGCTGAGCCGGAGTTGCCGAAAGAGCCGCTGTGTTACGTCGCCGGCGCCACGGGGTTGTTCAAGGTCATCCGAAATCCCTTCTACAGCGCTTGCGTCCCGGCCGGCGAAGTGGCCGGCTTGGCCGATCTGAAAGAAGGCGCCCAGTTGCACGTGCCCAAGCTGCCGCTGGAGCTGTTCCGCCGGATCGAGTCGTTCTTCGTGGCCGTCTTCCACAAGTACGGCTCGGAGGCGGTGGTGCTCCTGTACTGCGATCCGGTGAAAGGCCGCTGGGAGGCGCTTGCGCCGCCGCAGACCGTGCGCGGTCTGCATGTCGAGTACGGCCTGGAGACGCTCCCCGAGCCACCGCCCGGGTATCAGCTCTTCGGGACCGTCCACAGCCATGCCAACGTGAATGCGTTCCATTCGGGGACCGACGACGAAGACGAAGCGCACTTCGACGGCTTGCACATCACCGTCGGGCACGTGGACAGGCCGCAGCGCAGCTACGCCTGCCGCTGGATGATCGCGGGCAAGGCGTTCAAGTCCGACCTTGACGACGTCGTCCGGCTTGAGGCGTTGCCGAAGGCCGAGGCGCAGTGGCTGGCGCAGGTCACCCAGGCGCGTCCGAAGCCGGCGCAAGCGCCGGCCTTCGCCGAGAGCCGATCGGGTGGGGGGCAGCCGTCGTTCTGGGAGGAAGCCCTGCCCGAAGAGTTCGAGACCCACGAAGAGTATCTGCTTTACCTGGAGTCCTTGCGCGAGGACCTCGACGCGCGGATCTACGAGGCCGGACAGTACGAACCCCCCATCGGAGAACGCCATGCGGCCACACGCTGAACGGATTACTTTGGTCGGTTGCGGCGGGATTGGGAGCTGGTTTTTGGCCCCGCTGCTGCGCTTCCTGAACGCCGAGCGCTATGCCGGCGAGATTCATCTCTGGGACGGCGATCGCTATGCCGAAAGCAACGCCCAGCGCCAGGAGTTCGCCTTCGAGCGCCTGGGCGCAAACAAGGCGCAGGTCCAGGCTGAGTGCTTCCTGACCCATTATCCGGCTCTGCGGCTCTATGCGCATCCCGAGTACGTCGCCGACCGAACGGTGGCCGACGCAGTACGCGATCGCACGATCGTGCTGGTGGCGGTGGATAACCACCCCGCTCGGCGCCGGATCGCGTTGCAGGCCGAACGGCTACGCGACGTATGCGTACTCTCGGCCGGGAACGAACGCCTCGACGGGAACGTACATGTCACCTGGCGCCGAGGCGGGCGCGATTTGACCGTGCCGCTTTTGGCCCGGCATCCCGACGTCGCACGCAGCCAGGCCGGCGACCGAGCCGAGGCCGGCTGCGAAGACCTGATCGAACAGGGCGAGACCCAGCTTCTGGTGACCAACTTCATGGCCGCCGCGGGGCTCTTAGCCGCGTTTCATGCGCTCTGGACTCACGGCGAGCGCCACGGCCGGCGGAAGAACTCGGTCGTGCCGCAGGAGCTTTACTTCGACGCGGGAGCCTGCGCGATGGCGCTGGTTCCCGCCGCACCACGTTAGGAGAGCCAATGCCGATCTTCGTCCTGCATGCGGCCCACGTGCTTCAGGCCGCCCATAACTCCAGTACGCAGGTGATCCTCCCACTTACCGCCACGGACTCGAGGGACAACTACTCGATGGACGAAGGCGACGGCCTGTGGATCCCCGAATACGTCGCATGGATGGAACAGATCGTCCGGCGCATGACCGGATCGCCTTCGTTTGCCTTCTCGAACGATCGGGAACTGGAGGACGATTTGTTCTATGACGTGCCCGTCGCCCATCTGCGTGGGCTGTTAATCGAGTTCACCAACCGTGTCTACCCGGGTTGGCGCGATCGAATCGATCTGCCCGACTACGACGACGTGCGTGAGGGCTGCCGCGGTTACTGCGACGGCTGCGACAGCGCGTACCGGACTATCTACGGCACCTACGACGGGCCTCTGGCCGAGGACGTCGAAGAGGACGAGGACGCGGACGAAGCGAATCTGGACCCACAAGAGCGCGAAGCGCGCATTCATCGCAACGCCGCGCGTTCTGTTGAGCGGATGCAACTTCAAGCCGACCAGGAAGCCGCCGAAGACGAGGTGGTCGATTCCGAATGGGTTTGCGACACCGACTGCGATCCGTTCCTGGATCATGTAATCGAATCGTTCCGCGAACGTATGGAGTGCGACACCGACCGGCTCGACTCGGAGTGGGACGCGTTTACGAAAGAACGGGGCATCCGGATCTTCCCGCCGCTCTTGGTTTCGTTGGCCCGCGCCTCAGCCTAGGGATGCGTCCGCAAAAAAAGTCCACGCCTTTCACGCTCCCCACGTTCCTGGGGAATCCCGCTTTTCCAACCCTTGAACCCGGAGCAGCCCATGACCACGAACCTGTCGTTAGGCACGGTGTTTTTCCTGGACGGGCTCGTGCCCGTCACCACCGACCGCGTCCGTTCAAGCCTGGAGGCCTCGGGACTCGATCCGCAGATGGCCCGCGACCTAGCCAAGCGCTTCTGCTTCTCGCGGGCCAAGAACAAGCTCCGCGACGAGGGGCTGATCGACGAAGTCGGCGAGACCGATACGCGCTGGACCTGGCAGCTCTCGCGGCGCTACCGCGAAGAGAACCGCCTGGGCTACGAGTTCGAAGCCGCGTTTTGGTTCGATAAGGCGAACCAGTCCGTGGGCGCCGACAACGCGGTGCTCCTGGAGAAGGTCCAAGCGCTCTTCGCCCAGTACGGCGCTCTGTACCTGGCCGGGGACATCACCAAGGTCGTACGCCGGATCTTCGAAGCCCAGAAAGGGATGGTGAAGCTGCGCCACGCCGGCGCGATCTACTTCGTGCCGCGGGAGAACCGCGCCCTCATGGATAAGGTCGCGGCCTTCGTGCGCGATCTGGGCGGGCAGTGCGTAACCGTCCCCGTGGGGGCCGAGAATACCATGGTCCGCGATAAGGCCTTGGAGATGCTCGTCGAGGCCGTGCGCGGCGATCTTGGCAGGGTAGTCGGCGAGATGAAGGCCTTGGAGGCCCAAGGCGAAGCGCTCACCCCGCGCAAGGCCAAGAACCGTTGGCAGGAACTGGCCGCGCAACTCGATCGAATCAAGCTCTTCGCGCGGAGCCTCTCGACCGATGCCACAGGGCTCTTGGGGCAGGTCCGGGATTCTGAGTTGGACCTGGCGTTGGTGGCCCAGGCCGACCTGGACGTGATCGCGGCGTTGGCGCACGCCGGCAAGGTGGGCGGGGCGCTCTCCCAGATCGTCCGCCATGCCTACGCAGGGGAACTCCCGCCGATCCGCTCGGCGCGGGTGCGCGCCGCCCGCGTGGTGCTGGAAGGCCCGGAGACGATCCAGTTGCCCGTGGTCGCGGGCCGAGCGCCCGCGCTGGAAGCGTAAGTACCTACCGTGTCGCTCACCGCGAGCGCGCTTACTTCCCCGATCCCTGAACAGGAGGCTTGTACATGCAGGCCATGACCGTACTGCTCGCCGCCCTCAAAGCACGCCTGCCGGGCGTGCATTTACGCACCCTCGAAGAGGCTCGTGCCCTGGAAGCCCTGCGACAGGCCGTGCAGGCCCTGTCGAGCCAACTGGCGCCGCGGGTGCTATGGCGCTGGTCTTCGGCCTCAGGGCTGCATCACCTTCCGCCCAGCGACGATCTGCCCAGCATGCCCGTCCAGGAACCCTGCGCCCTAGACGACGCCTTTACGCACTTCAAGAAGTCCTCTGAAAATATCGTCCTGGCGTTGCTCGATCCGTGGGCCGAACTGGGCAACCCGTATTTCGTGCGCGCGTTACGCGAAGCGCTGACGCACGCGCGGGGCTCCGGGAAGGCGATTGTGCTGGTCGGGCGCGATTGGAAGATCCCGCCCGAACTCCAGGCCGATCTGTTCGTTGCGAACTTGCCGCTGCCCACGCGGGCCGAACTCAACGAGTTCATCCAGTCCCTGGCAGTCCTGTACCGCGCGCAGCTGGCCGACAAAGTCAGCATCGACGAAGCGGCGCTGCCCGAGTTGGCCCGCGCCTGCCAGGGGCTCACGCTTGACGAGACGCGCAGCATCGTAGCCCTTTCGTTGGTCAGCTACCGGGCCTTGGGCGCCGATTCGATCGGGTTGGCCATTCGCGAAAAGCGCCAGATCGTACGTCGAAGCGGAGTGCTGGAATACGAAGAGCCCCAGCGCGATCTGGCTGGGGTGGGGGGGCTGGAACTCCTGAAGGGCTGGGTCACCAAACGCCGGCGGCTCTTCGAAGACAACGCCCGGGCTGCGGGAATCCATGCGCCTAAGGGGCTGCTCTTGGTGGGCGTCCCCGGTACGGGCAAGACGCTGGCGGCGCGCGCCATCGCCGCGGCCTGGAAACTCCCGCTGGTCCGGCTCGATGCCGGGCGGCTCTTCGGGAGCTTGGTCGGTGAGTCCGAGAGCAATCTGCGCCAAGCGATCCGGACGGCCGAGGCCATCGCGCCGTGCGTGGTTCTGGTCGACGAGATCGAGAAGGCCTTCGCCCAAGGCGGAGGGCAGGACGGCGGGACTTCGCAACGGGTCTTCGGCGCCCTACTGACTTGGCTTTCCGATAAGCAGGCCGAGTGCTTCGTGGTGGCGACCGCCAACGAGATCGGCGTATTACCACCGGAGTTGTTACGCAAAGGTCGCTTCGACGAGATCTTCGCCGTGGACTTGCCCGACGCGGCGGCGCGCGAGGAGATCCTGCGCATTCACCTGGAGCAGGCCAAGGCCTCCTTTAAGAAGAGCGAGCTTGCCGACCTGGCCGGCGCCTGTTCGGGCTACACCGGCGCCGAACTGGAAGCGGCGGTCCAAGCGGCCTTGGTCGAGGCCTTCGACGACGGCGAACGCAAGGTCCGGCCGGCCGACGTACTCCAGGCCATCCGGAACACCGTGCCGCTCTCGCGGACCATGGCCGAAAAGATCGACGCCCTGCGCGAGTGGTGCCGCAGCGGACGGGCCGTGCCCGCCGGACGCCCGATCGAAGCCGACGATGCCAGGAAGCAGGTGACCGTTGAGGTTTAGGTGTCCTTCTTGAACTCATCCCAATGTGGGTTCAGCCATACGCATCTATTGGCTACGCTCTGAAGATCCGACGAGACGGACCGCTCGAAGCCAGCCACGTAGACCTCTTTCTTCAGGTCGTCCTTTACGTAGGAAACCGCATCCATCAGGTCACCGTCTCCGGACGAAAGCAGCACCCGATCGTACTTATCCTGCGCGGCCAGTTTGATCAGGAGCGTTGCGATGCCCACGTCCACTCCCTTCTGGACAGGACGCTCGTGTTCCTTTCCGCAAGCCGGGCAGGTGAGGCGCTGAGTCTTCAAGGCGTAAGGCAGCACCCGGAATTGCGGGCCTGTGGGGCTGGCCAGCTTGAGCCAGCGCAGGAAGGCGTCCTGCTTCTCGTTGGGCTCCGGCGACTTACTGTCCAGAAAGTAGCTCTCGATAAATCGACCGTCGCCGGGGCCTTCGAGCAGGTGCTTGAGCTTCAGATAATCGAACCGCCCGGGAGCGCAAGCATGCATGTAGCCGCCGTCGATGATCCAGATCACGCGCTTGGCCATCGAAGCCCTCGTCCGTATTCCCAAGTGAGTTGCCTGCTGAAAGGAAGACACGACTTATACCGCATTGTTTCCGCGCCGAAGTGGGCGAACGCACCCCCCGTATCCGGAGAACCCCATGAGCCACATCGCCACCGTGAAAGTGAAGCTGAAAGACCGTGCCTTGCTCGCCGAAGTCTGCGGCGAACTGAATATTCCCTGCGACCTCGGAGAGCCGGACGTCCGGCTCTACTCGGGCGTCGTCAAAAGCGCCGCCAGCGTCCAGCTCAAAGGCTGGACCTACCCCGTCGCGGTCCTGCACGACGGCACCGTCCAGTACGACAACTTCGAGGGCCAGTGGGGCGCGACGCGCGAGTTGCATGCGCTCTTGCGCCGCTACTCCGAGCGGGTCGCCTTGCGCCACGCCCAGCGCCTGGGCGCCAGTGTCCAGCGCGAAGAGCGCGCCGACGGGACGATCCTGCTGCGCCTGCGCGCCTGAGTCGAAGTCCCACCCATCGCAAAGGAGCCCGCCACATGCCGCGCCAGATCGTTGTGACCATCTCGCCCGAAGGCGAAATCGAAGTGCGGGTCGAAGGCCAGTCCGGACCGTCCTGCCAGGATCTCACCCGCAAGCTTGAAGACGCGCTCGGGACCGCCGTGGCCGACCGGCGCACGCCCGAGTTCCACCAGCCCGACCGGCAGGATCACCGCCAGCAGACCGGGCGCTGAACATGGAAAGGAGCTTCTGATGGATGCTTTGATCGCCGTGCGCCCGGACGGGCAGGTGGAGTTTCTGTACGACGATGCGCTCGGCGCGCTCCTGCTCGAAGGCGAAGGCCGTGTCCTGCGCGCCTCGCACGTCGAACCTACTTCCGACGGCCGCTGGCAAGCGGATCTTGCACCTATTGGCGGGCCGAAGCTGCCGGCTACACGTACTCGCGGCGCCTCGACTCAAGCGGAGATCGTATGGATCGAGCGAAATCGGTTGACCGAATGCCCGTAGTTTCGGGTTCATCGAAAGACATCGCGCCGGTGCCGGGCCTCGCAGCTCGGTACCGGTGTTTTTCTTAGCTATGGGCTCGGAAAAAGGTGGAATCGATGACGCCGGCGCTCAAGAAAATGAGTTCACAACCAAAGGACCCTAATTGCAATTACCTTTTAGGGTGTTACAAAACGCTGTTACAAACTCACTTGACGTTTTTATAAACTATTATACCAAAACAACTTAATTTTTAGTAACGTGCCTTACAAGCAGGGGGTCGGGGGTTCGAATCCCTCATCGCCCACTATACCCCTTCGCCATGCCTGCTCGATGCCGCGTGCGTAAGCCCCAATCGTTCGATCAGGCATTCGCGATCAGGTTCGAGGCATTGACCTTCAGGTTGTAGCGTTCGCGCGCAATCTTCGCGACGCCTTCGGCGAACTGCTGGTGATCGTGCAGGATGCGGCAGAAATCGGCCTTGCCCAGCACGAACAGGTCGCACGAAGACTTGCAGCGCACGTTGGCGGTGCGCGGCGTGGACATCAGCAGCGCGATCTCGCCGAAGAAGTCGCCGTCTTTCAAGGTCTTGATCACCTTGCCCGAATCATCCAGAATTTCCACTTCGCCGCGGGCGATCAGGTACATCTCCTGCCCCAAATCGCCCTTTTTGATGATCGTTTCGCCTTTGGCGGTCTGCATCGGCTTCAACGCCATGATCACTTGCGAGAGGAACAGCATGTCGCCATTTTTGAAGAGGTCCACCTGCTTCAGGACTTCCTCGGTGACGACTTCGTGCCAGCGCCGGCCGTCGCGCTTGATCAGTTCGGCTGCGGCTTTCGGGCCCCAACTGCTGCGCGCGTAGTTGGGGAAGTCGGCCGGATTGGCTTTCCAACTGTCCAGCAGCGGTTGCGCGATACGCCACGCGGCTTCGACCAAATCGCCGCGCGAGAAGAGCGTGCCGTCGCCGAGGCTGCACGAATAGATCATCACTTCGTAGCCCGTGTAGCGCGAAGCCTTGAACGCATCGCCGTAGCCGAAGCGCATGTGGACGGGCTGGATCTTCATCAGCGGCCCGGGAATCTTGGCCTGGAACTGGATCTCGATGCCCTGGTACGGCTGGATGTGGAAGATCAAGCGGTTCGCGCCTAGGTGCTGGCATGGGGTGTTGCGGAAGAGCACCTCCGGCGCCTTCTTGAACTCCACGACGATCTCGGTGCCGCGCTTCCAGAGCGCCTTGCCGCTGCGCAGGTAGATCGGAACGCCTTCCCAGCGCCAATTGTCGATGTGCAGCCGCGCCGCCGCGTACGTCTCGGTCTTCGACTCCGGATTGACGTCCTTTTCTTCGCGGTAGCCAGGCTTGAGCACCTTGCCGGCATCGTCCACCTGTGGGCCATACTGGCCGCGTACGACGTACTTCTCCACTTCTTCCGGCGTGTACGCGCGCACCGCCTGGAGCAGTTTCGCTTTCTCGTTGCGGATGGAATCCGACGCGAAGGAGCCCGGCGGCTCCATGCACAAATACGCCAGCATTTGGAACATGTGGTTCTGCATCATGTCGCGCAGCACGCCGGACTGGTCGTAGTATCCGCCGCGCCCTTCGGCGTCGACGGCTTCGGAGACGTTGAACTGGATGTTGTCGATGTAGTTCTTGTTCCAGAGCGGCTCGAACATTCCGTTGCTGAAGCGGAACGTGAGCAGGTTCTGGACGGTCTCCTTGCCCAAGTAATGGTCGACGCGGTAAATCTGGTCTTCGTTCCAGTGCACCAGAATTTCTTTGTTCAACTGCAGCGCCGACTCAAGGTCCGTCCCGAACGGCTTCTCGACGATGATGCGCTTCCAGCCGGCGCCTTCGCGGAAGCCCGCCTTGTTCAGGTTGTCGCAGATTAGGCCGAAGAAGCGCGGCGCCGTGGCGAAGTAAAAGAGCACGTTCCCCTGCGCCTGATGCTGGTCGTTCAGTTCCGCGACCTTTTTCTTCAGCGTCTGGAACGCGTCGAGGTCCGCGAAGCCAGCAGGAATGTAATGGAAGCGGTTGACCAGCTTGTCCCAGACGGCTTGATCGAATTCCTTGCGCGTATGGAACTTCTTGATGTCTTCGTTCATCCGCGCTCGCCACTCTTCGGTGGTGAGCTTGTCCATCGCCGAGCCCAGGACCGCGAAGTTATCGCTCAGCAGGCCGTCGCAGGCGAGATTGTACATCGCTGGCACCAGCAGCCGTTTGGTCAAGTCGCCGGAGGCCCCGAAAATCAGCATGATGCACGGATTGCTGGTCGGGTTGTCGGACACTCCCGGCGCCGAAATCGAACCGGTCACTTGCGTGGTCGCGGACATGGGCAGGCCCCCTCACTCGAGTATGAAATGCGTGCGCGCACGGACGGAGATAAAACGCAGGATCCCTCAAACCGCTTCAGCGATTCGTTGTTGCGGCATTGTAGGCATCGCCGACCGGCTTGCAACGCGATTCGAGTCGCGCCTCCGGAATCCCGGGACGCGAGTTGCCGGAAAGGAACTCGTACAGGTTAAAGGGCCGGATAAGGGCGGGGACTTAAGAAAACAATAACGGCGTCACGAAGAGGAGTCCGCGCCGCCGCTTTGATCTGCCGGCCGGACACAGGTCAGACCTGTGCCATGCCGCCGTCGACAAAGAGTTCGATACCGGTGACGTAGCTGCTGTCGTCCGATGCCAGGAAGAGGACGCCTTTGGCGATCTCGTCGGGCGTTCCAGTGCGGCCCAACGGCGCGTTGGCGGCGGCCTGGGATTCCAATTCCGCGATCTGGGCGTCGTCCAGGCCCAATTCGTTCTTGTATCCGGGCGTGACAATCGTGCCGGGGCTGATTGTGTTCACGCGGATCTTGCGCTTCCGCAGATCGACCGACCATGTGCGTGCGAACGAGCGCAAGGCGGCTTTGGTGGCGCTGTACACGCTGAAGGCCGGCAGCGCCTTCATGGAGGTGATCGACGCGTTGAGCACTATGGCCGCCCCGTCGGGCATCAGAGGCAGCGCCTTCTGAACCGTAAAGAGCGTACCTTTTATGTTGATGCCCAACCACTTGTCCACGTGCGCTTCGGAGATCTCGCCCAGCGGCACGAATTCGCCGCCGCCCGCATTCGCAAAGAGCACGTCCAGGCGGCCGGCCTGCGTGCGGATGATTTCGTAGAGCCGGTCCAGATCGGCCAGCTTCGAAATATCGCCCTGAACCCCCACCGCTCCGTGCCCGATCCGCTGCACCGCCGCATCGAGGTCCGCCTGGCGCCGGCCGGTAATGAAGACGCGCGCCCCTTCGGCGGCAAAGCGCTCGGCTGTGGCCAGGCCGATCCCGCTGGACCCCCCGGTTACGAGCGCGACCTTGCCGTTCAACTTTCCCGACATGGCGCTTCTCCTTTCGATATGAAAAGGGGCCGCTCCCGCGGCCCCCATATGCCGCCTCGGCGCTTAGCGATTGCCGCCCGAAATGTAGAGCGTCTCGCCGGTGATCCATTGCGCGTCGGACGAGGACAGGAAGACCGCGGCCGGAGCGATATCGACGGGTTGGCCAATCCGCCCCAGCGGCGTCTGCGCTTCGATCTGCTTGCGAAACTCGCTTTCGGAGATGCCCGCCGCATGCACGCCCTCGGTCTCCACCATCCCGGGGTTGATCGAGTTGACGCGGATCTTGCGCGGACCCAGTTCCGCCGCCAGCGAACGCGTCACGGCGTCCACGGCCGCTTTCGTGGCGCTATACACCGCCGCGTTCGGCAGGCCCGCGGTGGCCGCGACCGAGCTGATATTCACGATACTTCCGCCTTCGGGACCGAAGCGCCGCGCCGCTTCCTGCGACGCGAAGAGCAGCCCCAGCACGTTCAGGTCGAATTGTTTGTGGAAGTGTTCAGCCGTTACGTTTTCCAGCGGCTGGAAATCGTAGATCCCCGCATTGTTGATCAGGATGTCCAATCGCCCGAAAGCCGACTGAGCTTCCGCGAAAAGACGCCGGACCTCCGCCTCTTGAGCCAGATTGGCTTGCACGGCGATGGCCTTGCCGCCATTGCCTTGAATTTCGCCGACGACACGGTCGGCGCCCGCTTTGCTCGACGCATAGTTGACCACCACGGCCGCGCCTTCTGCAGCCAGGTGCAGGGCGATGGAAGCCCCGATCCCCTTGGACGCGCCTGTAACCACCGCCACTTTTCCGGCCAGTTTGTTCGACATTGCCCGCTCTCCCTATTCTATGGTTTATGTATCGATGAGTACATAATACGCACAGGGACTTGAATCGTCAAGCCCAATATTTTATCATTCGGTACATAAAGAAAGGAGCAAGGCATGGCACTCGGACGGCCCCGCGCCTTCGACCTGGACAAAGCCCTGGATCAGGCGCTCAAAGTATTCTGGCGCAAAGGGTTCGAAGGCGCTTCACTGCCCGATCTGACCCGCGCCATGGGCATCAACCGGCCCAGTCTTTATGCCGCCTTTGGCAACAAAGAGGAGTTGTTTCGCAAAGCGCTCGACCGGTACGAGGCCGGCCCCGCCGCGTACGTAAATCGAGCGCTCCATGCGCCCACCGCGCGCGCCGTGGCCGAGGCGCTGCTGTACGGCGCCATCGAGATGCAGTCAGATCGCCGGCACCCCGCGGGCTGTCTGATGGTGCATGGCGCGTTGGCCTGCGGCGACGAGGCCGGATCCGTGCGCAAGGAACTCAAGTCGCGGCGGCAGGCGGGACTCGCCGCTTTGCAGGCGCGTTTCGAACGGGCTCAACAGGAGCACGACCTGCCGGCAAGCTGCGACGCCGCGGGGTTGGCGCGCTTCATCACGGCAGTGATCTACGGCATGGCCGTTCAAGCCGCAACCGGCGCGACGTGCGACGAAATGCGCAGCGTGGCCGACCGGGCGATGCAGGCTTGGCCCGGCGCCGTGCGCGAATCGAAGTAGAATTCGGCAGGTGAGAGAATCTCCGTATGGCTTACGCTTCGAACCTACCCCCGCCGCTCGAATACCTTCCGTTTAGCGCCGCACCTTTTCGGCTCACGCTGGGTTTGACGGCACTGCGCCTGGAAGACTGGATCGAGATCGATGCGCATTATCCCCGTGACCTGAATCTAAAGCGCGAACTGCTCGCTCAACGCCACGGCGAAGTCTTTGCCGCCCTGCCCGGCAGCGCTGAACCCAGCCGGGAAGCGCTGGAACTGCTGGCGCGGCATCTGACGGAGCGCTTTCCGGGCTGGTTCGAGCGGCGCGACGGCGTCCTCGAGAACAAGCTCACCGGAGAATGCTGGAATCTGACAGGAGATGCGCACCATCCCTTGGACTTGGCCGCGCGCTGGGTCCAGGAGGATCTGTGTCTTATGCAGGCGCGAGGATCGGAGTACGTCCTCACCGCAGCGTCCGTCGCCTTTCCCTCGCGCTGGGCCTTAAAGGAAAAGCTGGGCCTTCCGATGCAGGCCATTCATGCGCCGGTCGCGCACTATAAGGAGCAGCTGGGCGAGACGGCCGATCGGTTCATGGAGCGGCTGAGCGCCGATAAACCGGTCTGGCGGCTGAACTGGAATGTTCACGACAGCGGCGAACCTTTTCAGCCGCGCGGACCCGGAGGCGTCGCACCCGATCCGCGGATCACTCCGGCAAACGCCGGCCAGAAACTCTTTTTTCGAGTCGAGCGTCAAACGCTGCGCCGCTTGCCGGACAGCGGTGCGATCGTGTTTACGATTCGAACCTACATTCGGCCTCTTGCCGATTTCGAGCAGCGCCCGGAATGCGCCGCGCGCTTGGCCGCCGCGCTACGCAACTACCCGCCCGAAACCTTTCGATACAAGAACCAAGGCGTTTTTGCCGACGCGGCGCTGGCTTGGCTGGATCGAACCGCCCGGTCATGCAGTTAAATGGGAGTAACCATTCTTGTACTGGACTAGGCGGTCATGACGCACCGTGGGCCGCGCAGGTAATCTCATAAGGCATTGATTATATTTGATTTATGATGCTTGAATATAAACTATAGATTTATGAACTATCATTCATTAATGTGAACATTCGAGGCAATGGAGAATATTGCGATGAGCTTAAGCGGTTTGCGGGTCAAGCGACGAGAAGCCGTGGCCGAAATGCTGGTCGAGGCGGCGGAGCAGGTCATTTCCGAAAAAGGCTACGACCGGGCGACGATGCAGGACATCGCGACGGCGGCTGGGTGCGCCACGGGTACTTTGTACCTCTACTTCAAAACCAAGGAAGAACTCTTCAACGCGATGGTGGCCAAGCATTGCTCGGCGATCGTGGAATTGGCGCAGGCGGCCATGGATGCGCAGACGTCGCCGGTGGGGAAGCTGCGGGCGAAGATCGAGGCGACGACGGATTACTTCGAGCGGCATCCGCAATTTTATCGTGTCTTTTACGTCGCCGGCCCGACGGTGAAGGCCACGATTCAGCAGAGTTTGCATGACGAGGCGCTGGAGGTGTACCAGGCGCTTCGGCAGGCCGAGGCGGAGGTGGTGGCGGCTGGGCAGCGGCAGGGCGTGGTGCGTTCGGACATCGCGGCCGACGAGCTGGTGGATTTCATGCACGCGCTGTGCGTGGGTACGACGGCGAGGTGGATCACGACGGGCCGCGTGCCGCCGCGGGCGGAACAGACGCGCCTGCTGTGGGCGGTGACTTCGGGCATGTTGGGCATCCGGGAAGAACAACGATGAGCATGACGAACCTTTTGGGCAGGGGACGCAACGCCTGTGCGATAGCGGCAGTGCTGGTGCTGACGGGCTGCGCGAAGCAGGAAATGCCGCCGATGCCGCCGCCTCCGGTGACCGTCGCGCAGCCGGTGCAGAGGACGGTGCCGGTGTACGGCGAGTACGTGGGGCAGCTCGATTCGCCTCAGACGGTGGAGTTGCGCGCGCGCGTCGAGGGCTACCTGAAGGCGATCCGGTTCATTGAAGGCGCGGACGTCAAGCAGGGCCAGTTGCTCTTCGAGATCGACCCCGGCCAATACGAGGTTGCGCTGCAGCATGCGAAGGCTCAGTTGCTGACGGCCGAAGCCGCGCTGGCGCAGGCGCGCAACGTCCGCGACGTGGAAGTGGACAAGGCCAACGTCGCGAAGGCCGAGGCGATGTTTGCCAACGCGCAGCAGATGGCGCGGGACGCGCGCGTGGCGTACGAAGCCAGCGCGATGCCGCGCGAGCAGTTGAATATCACCGAGACGACCATGAAGGAAGAGGCCGCGAACGCCGAGGCGATGAAGGCGAAGCTGGCGCAGTCGCAGGCCGATTACATCACGCGCGTGGCGCAGGCCGAGGCGCAGGTCGCGACGGCGAGGGCGGCGGTCGCGGACGCGGAACTGAAGCTGAGCTACACGAAGATCTACTCGCCGCTGGATGGGCGCGTGGGCCTCTCGCAGGTCAAGATCGGCGCGCTGGTGGGCCAAAACGAATCCACGCTGCTGGCGACGGTCTCGCTAGTGAACCCCGTGCACGCGGTCTTCTCGATCAGCGAGCGTGAGGCGTTCGAGCTGCGCAAACTGGCGGGGGACGAGAAGCTGGGGCAGCCGCGCGACGGCTCGTTGCCGGTAAGCATGATCCTGGAAGATGGCGCGCTTTACCCGCAGGAAGGGAAGTTGAATTTCGTCGACCGCGCGCTGGACGCCGGCACAGGGACGCTGACGCTGCGTGCCGAGTTTCCCAATCCGGGCAAGTTCCTGCGCCCGGGAAATTTCGCGAAGGTGCGGATGCTGCTCACCGAGACGCCGGACGCGCTGCTGGTGAGCGAGCGGGCGGTGGGGCAGGACCAAGGCGGGCGCTATCTGCTGGTGGTGGGCGCGGAGGATAAGGTCGAGCGCCGCTCGATCCAGCTGGGCTCGCGCGCGGGCGACGGGCTGGTGGTGGTGAAGGAAGGGCTGAAGGCGGGCGAACGCGTGGTGGTGAAGGGCTTGCAGCGCGCGCGGCCGGGCTCGGTGGTGGCGCCCAGCGAAGAGCCGATGTTCGCGGGCACTGCGCCGGCGGTTCCGAAGGCCGGCCCCGAAACCGCTCAGACGGCCATGCGCCCGAAAGGCCGCGAGTAATCCATGTTCTCACGCTTCTTCATCGAGCGCCCGGTCCTGGCCAACGTCATCGCGATCGTGACGATGATCGTCGGCGCCGTCGCGCTGTACCGGCTTCCGGTCGAGCAGTTCCCCGACATCTCGCCGCCCACGATCCGCGTTTCCACCGTGTACCCCGGCGCGAACGCACAGACGGTGGCCAACACCATCGCCAGTCCGATCGAGCAGCAGCTCAACGGCGTCGAGAACATGCTGTACATGCAGTCTACCAGCGCCAGCGACGGCTCGTACACGCTCACCGTCACCTTCGACATCGGGACAAACCTGGACATGGCCCAGGTGCTGGTGCAAAACCGTGTCTCGTCGGCGCTGCCGCAGCTTCCGTCGGACGTGCAGCGGCAGGGCGTGACCACGCGCAAGCAGTCCACCTCGATCATCATGTTCGTCTGCCTGATTTCGCCCGACGGGCGTTACGACAACCTGTTCCTGAGCAACTACGCGACGATCCGGCTGCGCGACGAACTGAGCCGCATCCCGGGCGTCGGCGACATCCTGGTGATCCCGAACAAAGATTACAGCATGCGCGTCTGGCTCGATCCGGAGCGCATGATGGCGCGGAACCTGACGAGCCAGGACGTGATCTCGGCGCTTCAGGAGCAGAACGTGCAGGTGGCCGCCGGGCAGATCGGGCAGCCGCCGGCGGACAGCGGGCAGAACTTCCAGTACACCGTCACGACGCTGGGCCGCCTGGAGGATGAAGCGCAGTTCGAAGAGATCGTGCTCAAGACGGCCGGCGACGGCTCCGGCCGGATCACGCGGCTGAAGGACGTGGCGCGGATCGAGCTGGGGAGCAAGGTGTACGACCAGTACTTCGAGGTCAACGGCTTGCCTTCGGCGGGGCTGGCGATCTTCCAGTCGCCGGGCGCGAACAGTCTGAAGGTGGCCGAGGACGTCCGCGACAAGATGGAGTCGTTGAAGAGTTCGTTTCCCGAAGGGATGGTCCACACGGTTCCGTACGACACCACAAAGTTCGTGAAGGAGTCGATCAACGAGGTCTATGTCACGCTGCTGGAAGCGGGGATCCTGGTGCTGATCGTGATCCTCGTTTTCCTGCAGGACTGGCGGGCGGTCCTGATTCCGGCGACGACGGTGCCGGTGACGATCATCGGTGCGTTTTTCGCGATGTCCTGGCTGGGCTTTTCGATCAACATGCTGACGCTCTTCGGGCTGGTGCTGGCGATCGGGATTGTGGTAGACGACGCGATCGTGATCGTGGAAGGCGCGGCGCATAACATCGACAAGCGAGGCATGTCGGCGAAAGACGCCGCGATCCACGCGATGCACGAACTGCTGGGACCCATCATCGGGATCACGCTGGTGCTGTTGGCGGTCTTCCTTCCTGTGGCGTTCCTGGGCGGGATCACGGGGCAGCTCTACCGCCAGTTTGCGCTCACCATCGCCGCGACGGCGCTGATCAGCGCGATCAACGCGGTGACGCTGAAGCCGGTGCAGTGCGCGCAGTTCCTGAAGAAAACACCCGAGCGGCGCAACGTCTTCTTCCGGGCCTTCAATTGGGTCTACGACCGTGGCGAGGCGCTGTACGTGCGCTGCGTCCAATGGGTCGTGCGGCACGTGGCCGTCACGATGCTGGCGTTCGTCGCGCTGCTGGGCTTCGCGGGTTGGCTGTACCAGTCGCTCCCGACGGGTTTCTTTCCGCCCGAAGACCAAGGCTACCTGATCTGCGGCGCGGTGCTGCCGGATGCGTCGTCGCAGGAGCGCACGCGCGAAGTGGCCGACCGGATCAACAAGGTGGTGATGGAGACGCCGGGGATCGACGGGGTGATCACGGTAGGCGGCCAGAATCTGCTCGACGGGACGATCTCGCCCAACGCGGCCACGTTTTACGTGCGGCTCAAACCGTGGGAAGAACGGCCCACGCCGGATCTATCGCAGGACGCCATCGTCGCCAACCTGCGCATGCGGCTCTTCGACATCCAGGAAGCGATGGTTTTCGCGTTCGTGCCTCCCGCGGTGCGCGGGCTGGGTTCGACGGGCGGCTTCCAGATGATGGTGCAGGACCGCGAAGGCATCGGGATGGACGCGATGGACGAGGCGCTGGGCGATTTCACCGGCGCGGCGGGGCAGGTGCCGGAAGTGGCCGCGGTGAGCAACGCCTTCCGGCCCAGCGTGCCGCAGGTTTACGCCGATATCGACCGCGACAAGGCGATGGCCATGAACGTGCCGCTCTCCAGCGTCTTCAACGCGATGCAGACGTATTTAGGTTCGGCGTACGTGAACGATTTCAATAAGTTCGGGCGGACGTACCAGGTGCGCGTGCAGGGCGAAGGCGCGTTCCGCGCCGATCCCGAAGAGATCAAGCGCATCCGCACCCGCAATCGGGATGGCGAGATGGTGCCGCTGGGCACGCTGGTGAACATCGAGGAACGCAGCGGCCCGCAGGTGGTGACGCGCTACAACCTCTTCACGGCGGCGACGATCAACGGCGAAGCGTCGGCGGGGCGCAGTTCGGGCGAGGCGTTGCTGCGCATGGAAGAAGTGGCCGCTCGCACGCTGCCGTCGTCGATGGGGTACGAGTGGACGGGGATGGCGTACCAGGAGCGGAAAGTCGGCAACGAGGCGCTGTGGATTTATGCGCTGGCGGTGCTGATGGTGTACCTGGTGCTGGCCGGGCAGTACGAGAGCTGGACCAGCCCGATGGCGGTGATCCTGGTGGTTCCGCTGGGGATCCTGGGCGCGGCGGTGGCGGTGGCCCTGCGCGGGATGGACAACAACGTCTACACGCAGATCGGGGTGGTGCTGATCATCGCGCTGGCGAGCAAGAACGCGATCCTGATCGTCGAGGTTGCGCGCGAATTGCGTGCGGGAGGAACGGGCCTGCTGGAAGCGGCGGTCGAGGCGTCGCAGCGTCGCTTGCGGCCGATCCTGATGACCTCGTTCGCGTTCATCCTGGGGGTCTATCCGCTGACGGCGGCCACCGGCGCGGGTTCGGCCAGCCGGCGCGCGCTGGGCACGGCGGTCTTTGGCGGGATGCTGGCATCCACGATTCTGGCGGTGGTCTTCGTGCCGGCGTTCTTCGTGATGATGCAGCGGCTGAGCGAAGGCTACGCGAAGTGGCGCGGCCACGCGCCGCAGGCGGCCCGCGAAGCGGCGCCTGCTTCGGCGGATTGAAGGTCTACACCAGCCCGCATTCCCGCAACCAGCCGTAGAGCGTTTTGCGCGTCACGCCCAAGGCGGCGGCGGCGCGCGCTTTGTTGCCTTTGGCGTCGCGATAGGCCGCGCGCACGGCTTGCCGCCAGGCTTCGCCGCGCCCGGTTCCTGCGCCGGGCTCGGCGATGGTGCGCAGCGGCTGGAAGAAAGCGCCTTCCAGGACCGGGCCGTCTTCGCGCAGCGCGGCCTGCAGAATCACGTGCTGCAACTCGCGCACGTTACCGGGCCAGGCGTGAACTTCGAGGCGTTCGACGAAGTGCGGGGCCAGCCCGATCAGGCGCTTGTCGAGCTGGATCGCGAGTCGGCGGAGGATCTCTTCGGCCAGCAGGATCAGATCGCCGCCGCGTTCGCGCAGCGGCGGGACGCCGAGCGTGAACTGATTGAGGCGATGGTACAGGTCGGCACGGAAGAGGCCGCGTTCGACGAGCCGTTCCAGGGGGACGTTGGCGGCGGCGACGACACGGACATCGACGGGGATTACCTGATTGCCGCCGACGCGGGTGATTTCGTGCTGCTGTAGCGCGCGGAGGAGCGCCACCTGGCCGTGCGGGCTGAGCGAGGCGATCTCGTCGAGGAAGAGCGTTCCGCGGTGCGCGAGTTCGAACTTGCCCGGTCGGCGGCGGTCCGCACCGGTGAACGCGCCTTTCTCGTGCCCAAAAAGTTCGCTTTCCAGGAGGGTTTCGGGGAGCGCGCCGCAGTTGAGCGTCACGAAGGCCTGGTGCGCGCGGGCGCTGAGGCGGTGCACTTGACCGGCGACGAGTTCCTTGCCCGCGCCGGTCTCGCCTTCGATCAGGACGCCGACGTCGTAGCCGGCCACGCGCCGGATGAGCTGGAAGAGTTCGGCCATGGCCGGGCTGCGCCCGATCATCGGCCCCAGACTCGCTTCGCCCGGCGAGCCGACGGCCGCCGCGACGCTCTTGAAGCGCCGCACCGTCGTGCCCGTGATGTCGCGCAGCGGGAGGCGTTCGAAGACCGAGCCGCCCGCGAAGCCTTCGACGCTCGTGAAGCGAAAGAGCAGTTCCAGGTCTTCGGGCGTCGTGACCGGCCCGCCGTAGGCGAGACAGGGAATGCCGGGGCGGACCGCGCGCACCGCCGCGTGCATCGCGTTCAGTGTCGTGAACGCCTGCTGCAAGCGGTCGCGCTTCTGCTGCAAATCGGCGATGCCCTGCGTGAGGCCCATTACCAGCACCACGCCGTCGCAACCGCTCTCGGCCCACCGCGCGGCCTCTTCGGCCGTGTACGCATACGGGAACGTCTCGAAGCCCAGCGTCTTGGCCCACCGCAGCGCCTCGATCTCGCGGGCGAGGCTCAACCCGTCGGCTTCGAGCGCCGAGCGGTAGGTTCCGTCGATTGCGCCGACGGACGGCCAGAGCGTCAACGCGCGAACTCCCCAATGCTTGTAGCGTTCGAGCGCCGCGGCCAGTTCGGGATCGCCGGCGTGCCC
Source organism: Planctomycetota bacterium (assembly GCA_045863855.1). Taxonomy (GTDB): domain Bacteria; phylum Planctomycetota; class SZUA-567; order H5-PLA8; family H5-PLA8; genus H5-PLA8. The sequence goes on from BTVV01000024.1 coordinate 24,248, forward strand.
AAAGCATCCGGCCAGAACCGGGCAGGCGCCGGTGTGCGGAAGCAGGTGCTCGCGCAGCAACGCTTCGGTCTGCGCGTTGGCGTTTCCGTAAGGCATGAACGCAGCGATGCTCGAGCGGCCTAAGGTGCGGAAGTAGCCGGCGCTGAGCGCGACGAGGTAGTCGGCGCCGGCGTGGACGGCGGCGCGGGCGACTTCGCCGGACCCGGCGACGACGCCGATGGTGCGCTCCTTCCGGCGCGCGCCATCTATAAGGAGGGCTTTCAAGCTCATCGCGGGCCCCAGTGTATACTGAAAGTGTATAATACAAGTATACACCTATACACTTCGGCATTGCATAAGCACCTTGATTGAATTATAAAGTATTGTCAATAAATGGTTTGTGATGTAACCCCAACTGCTTGGGCTTGGCCCCAGCCTTGCGTTACTTCACCTCATAAAGGAGCTGACCATGTTGGAGCGGTTCTTCATCCAAGCCGAGCGTGCGTACGCGACGCTTCCCTTTGGGCAGGTCGCGCGCCTGAGCGCTCCGAGTCTCACCGGCGCCGAGAAGCTCACGATCATGGATGTGAAACTCAATCCCGGCGCCGGGCACAGCTTCCATTTTCACCCCAAGCAGGAAGAGACGATCTACGTGCTCGAAGGCCGGATCGAACAGTGGTTGGAGCACGAGCGGCGCATTCTGAGCGCCGGGGATGCGCTCTTTATTCCGCGCGCGACGGTGCATGCGAGCTTTAACAGCTTCGAGGCGCCCGCGCGGGTGCTGGCGATTCTGGGACCGTGCGCCGGCGACGACGGCTACGAGGTGGTCGACGTCTTCGACCGCGCGCCGTGGAAAGATCTGCGGGGGCCGGCGCATGTCTAAGCGCGCGTACGTCGTCGGGACCTGCGACACCAAGGGCGAAGAACTGCGCTACGTTCGCGATCTGCTCGCCGCGGCCGGCTTGGAGACCTGCCTGGTGGACGTGGGCACGCGCAGCCGTGCGAGCGACGTGGACGTGACGGCGGCCGAAGTGGCCGCCTGCGCGCCGGGCGGCGCGGCGCTGCTGGACCTCGACGACCGCGGCGCGGCGGTGACGCGGATGGCCGAAGGGCTGGCGGTGTATCTGCGTTCGCGCGAAGAGATCGGCGGCATCATCGGGCTGGGCGGGAGCGGCAATACGACGCTGGTGACGCACGCGATGCAGGCCTTGCCGGTGGGGTTGCCCAAGCTGATGGTCTCGACGGTGGCGGCGGGGAACTGCGCGCCGTACGTCGGCGGCAGCGATATCGCGATGCTGTACGCGGTGACGGATATCGCGGGCTTGAACAGCATTTCGCGCGTCGTGCTGGCCAACGCGGCGCACGCGCTGTACGGCATGATGGTCCGGCCCGCGCCGCCCGCGGCCGATCCCAAGCCGGCGCTGGGCCTGACGATGTACGGCGTGACGACCCCGTGCGTTACGGCGGTCCGCCAGAAGCTCGAGAGCGCCTTCGACTGCCTCGTGTTTCACGCCACCGCGCAGGGGCGCAAGTCTCTCGAGAAGCTGGCGGCCTCGAACCTGCTCGACGGGCAGCTCGATTTGACCACGACGCAGCTCGCGATTTTCACGCCGGGCCTGGAGCGGACGAACCCCGGCTACTTCGAGCCGGCGATCCGCGCGCGCGTGCCGATCGTGGCCTCGGTGGGCGCGCAGGACATGGTCAACTTCGGCCCGCCGGAGACGATCCCCGCGCACCTGAAGCAGCGGCTTTTCTACCGGCATAACGCGCACGCGACGCTGATGCGGACGAACCGCGACGAGAACGCGGCGATCGGGCGCTGGCTGGGCGAGCAGCTCAACCGTTTCGAAAGCCCCGTGCGCATGCTGCTGCCCGAGCGCGGCGTGTCGGCCATCGACGCGGAGGGTCAGCCGTTCTTCGACCCCGAAGCGGACGCGGCGCTTTTCGAAGGCATCGAACGCAGCGTGCAGGAAACCCGGCAGCGCAAGGTGTCGCGCGTGCCGGAACACATCAACGCGCCCGGATTTGCCCAAGCGGCGGTGGACGCGTGGCACGAAGTCCGAACCTCAAGGAGCCGAACGTGAATCAGAGCAGAACGGAGATACTCAAGCGCTTGCGCGGCAAGATCGCCGAAGGCCGCCCGGTGATCGGCGGCGGCGCCGGCACGGGGATTTCGGCCAAATGCGAGGAGGCCGGCGGGATCGATCTGATCGTGATCTACAATTCGGGGCGCTACCGCATGGCCGGGCGCGGATCGATGTGCGGCACGATGCCGTACGGAAACGCGAACCAGGTGATGAAGGAGATGGCGTACGAGGTGCTGACGGCTGTGACGCATACACCCGTCCTGGCCGGGGTCTGCGCCACCGATCCGTTCATGCTGCGCGATCTGTTCCTGCAGGAACTGAAAGCGATGGGCTTCGCGGGCGTGCAGAATTTTCCCACCGTGGGGCTGATCGACGGGGTGTACCGGCAGAACCTTGAAGAGGTGGGCATCTGCTACAAGACCGAAGTGGAGATGGTCGCGAAGGCGCGCGAGATGGACTTGCTCACGTCGCCCTACGTTTTCAACACCGACGAAGCGAAGCAGATGGCACAAGCCGGCGCAGACCTGGTGGTCGCGCATATGGGCCTGACGGTCTCGGGGACCATCGGGGCCAAAACCTTCAAGCCGCTCGACCAGGCCGTGCGCGAAGTCCAGGCCATGGCCGATGCGTGCAAGGCGGTGCGCGAGGACGTGATCGTGATCTGCCACGGCGGGCCGATCGCGAGCCCGGCCGACGCGCAGTACATCATGGACCGCTGCGAAGGCATCGACGGCTTCTACGGCGCGAGCAGCATGGAACGCCTTCCGGTCGAGACGGCGATGACGCAGCACGTCGAAGCATTCGTAAACCTGAAGCTCCCGCAACGCGCGGGCGCGCGGCGCTAAAGGAGCGCACGATGCCGCGATTCGCGTGCATGGAACTGATGTGGGGCGGCGTGGAGGGCGTGAAGTTCGAGCCCTGGCTGCGCGAGGTCCGCGCCTGCGGCTTCGAAGGCGTCGCGCTGCGTGCGGCGACGCTGCGCGGCACGGACGGCGCGCGTGCGCTGCTGGCGAAGCACGGGCTGAAGCTGGCGGCGGCGTATCTGCCGCTGCACGACGCGGACGCGCATCTGGAGACGCTGGCGCGCGCGCTGGCCGAACTGGATTGCGCGGATGTGGTGCTGCACGGCGGCGCCAGGGGCGGGGAGGCCGAACGCGCGGCGGCGGCGGAACGCATCGCCGAGCTGGGTGCGCGCGCGGCGAAGCGAGGGCTGCGCGCTTCGTATCATCACCACAGCGGGACGCCGTTCGAGACGCTGGAAGAGGCCGAGGCGCTGCTGCGCGGGATCGATCCGGAGCATCTGGCCGGATTCTGCGACACGGGCCACGCTACGCAGGATTTCGCGGGGCATCCGGCCGAGCAACGCGCTCTGCTTTTCCTGGAGCGCAACTGGGCGCGGATGCGTGTCCTGGAATTCAAGGCGTGGACGCCGGAGCGGGGTTTGAATTCCGAACTCGGCGAAGGCCCGTGCGATCTCGCCGCGCTGGGGCGCTTTCTCACCGAGCGGCGTTACGCGGGCTGGATCGTTTTGGAGCAGAACGCGCCAGCGCCGGGCCGGATGCCGCGGGAATCGGCGGCGCGCAGTTTGGCGGTGGCGCGGGCGCTTTTTCGAGCGCACGCAGCCGTACCTTCAAGGAGCTAGAGCATGTTCGAGTATGCGCCGGTTCGTTTCGTCATCGTCGGCTGCGGTTCGATCGCCCAGAAGGGTTATCAGCCGCGCTTGCAGGCGTATCCGAAAAAAGTGGCGCTGCACGGCTACTGCGATCAGCACCGGCCGAGCGCCGAAGGGCTGGCGGCGCAGGCGGGCGGCGGAAAGGTGTACGACTCCGTCGAGGACGTACTGGCCGATCCGGAGGTCGAGGCGATTCTGAACCTGACCACGATTAAAGGCCACTACCCGCTCTCGCTGGCGGCATTGAAGGCGGGCAAGCACGTATATTCCGAGAAGCCCATCAGCATCACGTCGGCGCAGGCGACGGAATTGATCGAGGAGGCCGAGAAGCGCGGCTTGAAGCTGGCGTGCGCGCCGTCGTCGCCGCTGGGGTACGAACAGCAGGACGTCTGGCGGCGCATTCGCGCCGGCGAGATCGGGCAGCCGCATACGGTGATCGGAAACTTTTCCTGCACGCGCCTGGAAGCGTGGCACCCCAACGCAGATGCGTTTATGGCCGACGGCATCAGCGTCGTGGGCGACGCCGCGCCGTACCCGCTGATCATGATGACGACGTACTTCGGGCCGGTGGCGCGCGTCTTCGGCTTCGCGCGCAACGTGGTGCCGGAACGGAAGCTCATGGTCGGCCCGCGCGCGGGCACCCCATTTAAGCCGGCGATTCCCGACCACGTGATGGGGTTGCTCGAGTTCGCCAACGGGATGCGCGGCTTCTTGAACTGCGGCTGGTCGGGACGATCCGATACGCCGCCGTTCGAAGTCAGCGGCACCGAGGGCGGCTTCGCGTTGAATCCGCACAACGACGGCGCGGGGATTCGCACGTGGTCGCAGTATTCGGGCGAGATTAAGCCGGTTCCGACCCCCGCGAAAGCGATGCCCAACGCGCTCGACTGGGGCAAAGGTCCGGTCGATCTGGCCGACGCGATTCGGCGCAAACGTCCTGTACGCTGTTCGCCGTACCAGGCGCGGCATCTGGTCGAGATCGCGGAGCGACTCAACGAGGCCTCGCTCAAAGGCGGCTTGGTGGAACTGACGACGCGCTTCGATCCGCCGGAGCCGGTGGGCGAAGTAGCTCCCTGGGAGTAACCGCCGGCGAAGCTCAAGACGCAGCCCGCGCTTGGGCACGGCCGCCTATGGATTAGACCGCAAAAGCACTCACCGCTATAGTCCGGCTCTCGTATCCGCTGATTGGATATTGGCTTCGAGAGCTGCGCACATGCTTCGTCCGTTACGTCTTCTGGCGAGCGTGATGCTGTGGCCCCTCCTTTATGTGGGAGGCGCCGGAGGATCCGCCGTGGCCGAGGACCAACCGCCCCAGCCGTTCGCGTTGCCCGAAGCTCGCGCGGACCAACCCTTTTTCTTGAGCGGCGAGGCCAGCGGGCGAATCTGGGCGCTCGCGGCCGAGCTTCCGGCGCTTACCTTGGACGGTATTCCCGAAGCCGCCGGTCGCTCCACACGCGTGCACGCTTTGCGGGTGGGCGGGTGGCTCGTGCTGGGACTGGACGCGCTGGAGCCCGAGGGCCTCGTGGCGCGCGAAGGCGTGCACGGAGGCGAACCGTGGTTCGAGGACGCGTTTTCGATTGTCCTGACCGGCGCGCACACGCTTCAAGTGACGGTCAATCCCTTCGGAGCCACGTGGTGCCAGTTCGACGGCAAGACGGGGTTGGCTCCTTTGGTGGACGGAACGGTGAAGACGGCCGCGCGTTGCGGGGACGGCCGCTGGCGGGCCGAGATCGCGGTGAACGCGGGTGCGCTTGGCGCCGCGAAGGACAGGCTCACGCTGCGCGTGCGGCGGCAGCGCCAGCAGCGCGGTCTGGTGGCTTACGAAGAGCCTGCGACGCCCGAACTGGCGTTGGATTCGGCCGGCGCGTGGCGCGGCGCGGCCGAGGTCCGGATCGAGACGGCGCTTCCACAGGTTTTTTCGGCGCGCGCTACACTGGCCGCGGCAAAGTGTGACGCCGAGCCCGCCGGCACGGCCGAGTGGTCGGCGTTTCCGGCGCAGCCGTTACGGGAAGAATCGGGCTTCGCTCCGGTCGATCCGGCCTTCCAGCCCACCGAGGTCCGCGCGGTGATGGCGGGCGATACGCTTTGCCTGCGCGTCACCTGCCACGAAACGCATCTGGACTCGCTCTCGGAAGCCGGCCAGGAGCTCTGGCGCGAGGACAGCCTCGAACTCTTCATCGGGCCAGAGTTGTGGCCATATATTCAGTTCTCGGGCGGGCCGCAGGGACGCTTCACGGCTTCGCAGGGCAAGACGGGCGGGCGGCATGTGCGCGGCGCGACGGTTCCGGAAGGCGTGACGTACGCGGCCGAAAAATCGGAGCACGCATGGACGGCGACGCTGCGCCTGCCGCTGGGCGCCTTGCGCTCCGCGCTGGGTTTGCCGAACGGGCTCGATCCGACCGTGTACCCGTGGCGTATTCAGATCGTGCGCAATCGTCCCGAGCGAGAAGCGCTTGGCCAGACCGCGCAGCGCTCGTTGCTCGCGTTGACTCATAGCGCCACATCGCACTGCCCGCTGCGCTTCGGATTGCTGCGCATCGTGGAAGACGCGGTTGCTCCGCACGCGCCCGAGACGGCGGTTGAACTGCCGGCTCCGGTCCTGGACCGGGAAGCGCGCGCGCAGCTTAAGGCCACGGGGCTGGTTGAGGCCTGGGCGTCGCGCCGCCGCGATCGCTTTGCCGCGGAGCGTGACGCGCAACTTGAGCTCGCTTTGAAGGATGCGAACGGTTGGAACGCGTACGCGGCGACGCTGCGGGAGCGACTGCGCGCGAGCCTCTTTCCGGCTACGGCGGGCAAGCCGCCCGCGCGCACCCCGCTGAACGCGCAGGTCGTCTACGAAATCGCGCACGACGGCTTCCGTTGCATCGGCGTAATCTTCGAGTCGCGGCCCGGGCTTCCGGTGCCGGGCACGCTCTTCGCCCCGCCGCAAGCGGCTGCCGAGGGCGCACCGCGTCCGGCGCTGATCCTGATTCCCGCGCACCACACGCCGCGCAACGCGCCGGACCTGTTCGTGATGGGCGCGAACATCGCTCGCGCGGGCGGCTACGCGCTGGCGCTGGAATCGATCGGCTCGGGCGAGCGCGCCGTCAGCGCGCGATGGGAGCACAAAACGTATCAGCGCTGCATGGCGGGCGCGCAGCTCGCACTGGCCGGAGAGGAACTCGCCGGCTGGATCGCTTGGGATATCTCGCGCGGCGTCGATTACTTGCTCGAACGCGGCGACGTGGACTCCAAGCGCATCGGCATTCTGGGCGGTGTAGCCGGTGGCGGGGATCTGGCGGCGGTCGCGGGGGTCTTCGACGAGCGCTTCGACGTGACGATCCCGTTCAACTTCTCGGCGCACAAACCCATGGGCGGCTACTACGATCCGCCGCGCACGCTGGTGGGATCGCACACGGCGGGACTGACGCCGTGCTTGATCGACGCGCTGGTCGCGCCGCGGCGGCTGATCCAGGCGCAGGAATTCGATTGGAGCGAGGCCTGCCAATCCAGCCACGCGCTCCTGAAGCGTGTCTACGGCGCGCTGGGCGCCGAAGCGAACCTTACGTTCATGCACGGCGGCGCGAATACGCACGCGACGCACTTCGCCGCGCTGCACCGCATGCCGCTGTACCGCGCGCTGAACGGATGGTGGGGGCTGGAGCTGCCGAAGGACGAGGCCTCCGAGTTCAAGCCGAAGCTCAACGCCGCCAATCTGGAATGCTTCCAATCGCCGAAGGGCCGTGCGCACTTGAACGCGTTGCGCGAAGCTGGGTGCTTACGGGAGCCGCACGCCTACGCCAAGGAATTGGCCGGTGCGTATGCGCGCACGCAGGCCCCCGACGAACTGCGCGAGCGACTGGCCACGGTATTGGGCGAGACCGAGCCGCTGGCGCCGGACGCGGCGGGCGCTAAAGCACTCGACCGCGGCCTCTGGCGCGGCGCGAAGGTGGAAGGTTTCTGGTTCCCGGCCGAAGCGGCGGCGGCCGATGCGCCGCCGCCGGGCCTGGCGCTCTGGCTATTCACGCCGGCGGCGGGTCCAGCGCCGCACCCGGCGGTGTTGGGCTTTGCGCCGGCCGGGAAAGCGCGGCTGTTGCGCGAGCGCGCGGCGGAGGTCGAACGCCTGCTCGCGGCGGGCGTGGCCGTTGCGCTGCTGGATGTGCGCGGCTGCGGCGAGAGCAGCCCCGGGCCCGAGCGCGATCCGGAAGGCGCGTCGGCGACGCTTGCGACGGTGCTGTGGATGCAGCGCGACAGCCTGCCGCTGCGGCAATTGAAAGATGTGCGCACGGCGCTGGCCTTTTTGGCCGCGCGCGAAGGGCTGGACGCGCAGCGCTTCGCGCTGTGGGGCGATGGTTTGGTGGAACCGCAAGCCGCGCCGAACGCTGCGCTGCGCTTTTCCGAGACCGGTTTCCGCGCGTGCTCGCCCGAGCCCGTCGTACGAGCCGAGCCCGCGGGCGGATGGCTGGCGCTGGCGGCGGGGCTGCACGCCTTCCACGCCGCAGGCGGACAAACGCGGCGCGTAAAGGCGGTGCTCGCGCGCGGGACGCTGTTCGCTTTCGCATCGGCGTTGGACGAGCGCCACACGTACCTGCCGCTGGATGCGCAGATCCCGGGGCTTTTGCGCGTGGGGGACAGCGGCGATTTTGCGGCGGCTTTGAACACGTGGAACGTGCGGGTCTACGCCGAGGATCTGCGCGACGCGTGCAACCGGGCGGTCAGTCCGGCTCAGATTCGCGCGGCGTGGGGCGCTGCCGCGCCCGAAGGTTACGCGGCTGCGCCGACGGTGCGCGCGATCGAGGCGCTGATCGCAGCCTTGCGCTGAAGAAGTCCGTAGCAGGCCCGCATTCCCGCCGCCGCACCCGCGCGCGGGACCGTCGTATCCTTGCGCGTACACGTGCCCGCTGCGCACGGCAAGCACGCGGTGAGCTCCGCGCAAGCCTGCCCGGCGGAGGTTATTTGGATGCGTGGGAACCGGTGGTCATCGTCGCGGCGGAGCCGAAGGATGTCGCGCTTCCGGCCGCGTTCAACGATCCGGCCGGAACTTGGATCGTCGAAGCCACCGACGTCTTCGCGCTGAAGCGGACCGTGGAGAATCCGCTGCATGTTAAATGAGCCGCGAAATTACGCCGGCGGTTTGAAGCGCGGCGATTGGCTCAGGAACTTGACCGGATTTCCGAAGCTGACTTGCTCCACGAACGCCGCCGGATGCCCGCGGCGCAGCAATTCCTGATGGCACTTGGGCACGGCGAGCGGATCGCTGGAACCCCAGTCGCCGGCGCTGTTGATCCACATCCGCTCGTTCCCGTACGTCTCGAAAATATCGGCCGCGCGCTGCGGCGTGCACTTGGTATCGGGGTACAGCGTCATACCGGCCCAGAATCCGCGGTCCAGCACCGGCTTGACGGTGTGCTCTTCGACGTGGTCGATCAGCACGCGGCCGGGCTCGATCTTGCCGTGCGCGGCGATCGCGTCCATGATCAGGCGCGTACCTTTCAGCTTGTCCTCCAAGTGCGGCGTGTGCACGAGAATCAGCTGGCCGTGCTTGGCCGCGAGGTCGATCTGCGCCTCGAGGATCGTCATTTCGTTTCGGCTGTTCTTGTTCAGCCCGATCTCGCCGATGCCCAGCACGTTAGGCTGGTTCAGGAACTGCGGGATCAGCGCGATCACGTCCTTGGCGAAGACCGGGTCTTCGGCCTCCTTCGGATTGATGCACAGCCAGGTGTAATGCTTGATCCCGTACTGCGCGGCGCGCTTGGGCTCGTACTCGGTGAGCTGCCGGAAGTAATCGAAGAAGCCTTGGGCGCTGGAGCGGTCGAAACCGGCCCAGAACGCGGGCTCGGTGAGCGCCACGCAACCGGCCAGCGCCATGCGCTGGTAGTCGTCGGTGGTGCGCGAAACCATGTGCACGTGCGGATCGATGTACCTCATCGCGCGCCTCCGTCGTACGCGCCCAGCGCGCCCTTCATCGGCGCTTTTGGGATCGGGGCGGTGCTGGGATCGCTGAACGATTCGAGGACACGGCGCGCGCGGTCGGGTTTGCCGTCGTCGAGGATCGCGAACGCTTTGCGCAAGGCCGCGACGCGAAAGTCCTCCTTAGTCTCGCCTTGAGGATCGGCGCGCTCGAGCCGGTCGAGAAACGCGGCCAGATCGAGCAGCTTGGCGCGATGCTCCAGAAAATACGCATCGACCACCTGTTTGCGGCTCATCGGACACGTGTACGTGGGGGCGCTCATGCGGCATCCTCCCGGGGCGCTGGTCCATGCAGCATAGCCTACCGCGCGCCCGCGGTCGAGGCCGACGCGCCTGACTTTGCAGCCCGCGCGCCGAACGGGTAAACCCGGTGCCGCTTTATCCGGAGAAACCACGCATGTCCCAGGGCTACTACCGCCACCCCACGCTGCACCGCGACACGCTCGTTTTCGTCTGCGAGGACGATCTGTGGACCGTTTCGGTCTCCGGCGGCGTGCCGCGGCGGCTGACTTCGGGCCAGGCCGAGGCGAGCCATCCAAGCCTCTCGCCCGACGGGAAGTGGCTGGCTTTCGTGGGCCGCGAGGAAGGCCATGCCGAAGTGTACGTGATGCCGGCCGACGGCGGCCTGCCGGTGCGGCGAACCTTCCTGGGTTCGGGGGTGCCGCGGATCAGCGGCTGGAGCCGCGACGGGCGGCGCGTGCTCTTCGCGACCAACGCGCGCCAGCCGTTGGCGCGGATGGTCGCGCTCTTCAGCGTCGACCGCGACGGCGGCGAACCGGCTGAGGAACCTTATGGGCTGGCGATGTTCCACTCGTTCGGTCCGCGCGGCGCGGTGGTTCTGTGCCGCCACGGCGGCGATCCGGCGCGTTGGAAGCGTTACAAGGGCGGCACCGTCGGAGCCCTGTGGGTCGACCGCAAGGGCGACGGCGCGTTCGAACGCCTGATCGAGACCGGCGGGAACCTCTCGGCCCCGCTCTGGCTGGGCAACCGGATCTACTTCCACAGCGACCACGAAGGCATCGGCAACCTGTATAGCTGCACGCCGAAGGGGGAAGACCTCAAGCGCCACACTCAGCATAAGAATTTCTACCTGCGCCATCCGTCCAGCGACGGCCGCCGGATCGCCTACCAGGCCGGAGCCGATCTGTTCGTCTTCGATCCGCGCACGGGCAAGAGCGCGAAAGTGAAGTTCGATTGGAAGAGCCCTCGGACGCAGCGGCAGCGCAAGTTCGTGGAGACGGCGCAGTACCTGGAGGATTACGCGCCGCATCCCAAGGGCGAGGCGCTGGCGGTGACGTGCCGCGGGCGCGTGGCGAGCTTCGGGAACTACGACGGCGGCGTGACGGTCCACGGCGAGCTCGACGGCGTGCGTTATCGTCTCGGTCGCTGGCTGCCCGACGGCCGGCGGCTCGTCGCGGTCACCGATCTGGGCGGCGCGAAGGATCAAGAGCAACTGGTCCTCTTCCAGGCCGACGGAAGCGCCGCGCCGAAGCTCCTGGGCGCGCTCGACCTGGGCCGTCCGACCGAACTCCTCGTCTCGCCTGCGGACGACCTGGTCGCCGTGACCAACCACCGCCACGAACTTCTCACCGTCGATTTGAAGTCCAAGCGCTTGCGCAAGATCGACGCCAGCCGCCACGAAGCCATCCACGGCGTGGCGTGGTCGCCCGACGGACAGTGGCTCGCGTACGGCTTCATGGAAACGGCGCACACCGGCGTGATCCGGCTTTGCGAGGCGAAGCGCGGCAAGCCGGTGAACGCGACGCGCGCGGTGGCCGTGGACTGGTGCCCCAGCTTCGATCCGGACGGCAAGTACCTCTATTTCCTTTCGGCGCGGGAGTTCAACCCGGTTTACGACACGCTCCTGTTCCAGATCGGCTTTCCGCGCATGATGCGGCCGTACGCCATCGCGCTCCGCGAAGACGTGCGCAGCCCGTTCGTACGCGACTGGCAACCCGCCGCCGCCGAAAACCTGAAAAAGGAAAAGGCACAAGAGAAAGGGAAAGCCGAGCCGCCCAAAGACAGCAAGGCCCCGCCGGTCAAGATCGACCTCAAGGGCCTGCCCGACCGCGTGATTCCGTTCCCGGCGCCGGAAGGGCGTTATGGGCAAATCGCCGGGATCGCGGGCGGCGCGGTCTATACGAGCTACGACGTGGAAGGCGCGCTGGGGCGAAACTGGGCCAGCGGCGACGCGAGCGCGCGGGCGAAGCTGGAGGTCTTCAAGTTCGAGGACGGAAAGCCCGACACACTCGTCGGTGCGCTCACGAACTTCAAGCTCAGTGCCGACGCGCAGACGCTCGTCTTCCGCGCCGGGGCCAAGCTGCGCGTGGTCAAGGCCGGCGAGAAACCCAGCGACAAAGAGGAGCCGGCGCGCAAGAGCGGCTGGATCGATCTGAAGCGCGTGCGTATTCAAGTCAACCCGGTGGCGGAATGGCGCCAGATGTATCTCGAAGCATGGCGTCTGATGCGCGACCATTTCTGGGTGGAGGACATGAGCGGCGTCGACTGGCGGCGCGTCCGCGACCGCTACCTTCCGCTGCTCGACCGCGTTGCCAGCCGCGGTGAATTCAGCGATCTGATCTGGGAGATGCAGGGCGAGACCGGGACCAGCCACGCCTACGAACTGGGCGGCGATTACCGCCAGGGCCCCAGCTACCCCGTGGGCAAGCTGGGCTGCACCTTTACCTACGACCGCGCGAAGAAGGCGTACCGCATCGAGCGCATCGTGAAGGGCGATCCGTGGGATCCGGGCGCAACCTCCCCGCTGCTGGCGCCGGGCACGGGCCTGCGCGAAGGGCAGTTCGTCACGGCCATCAACGGCCGGGCGCTGGCCGAACGCCTGCCGCCGGAGGAACTGCTCGTCCACCAGGCCGGGCAGGACGTGACCCTCACCCTTGCCAGCGGGAAGCGCGTGACGGTCAAAGCCGTCGGCAGCGAAGTCTTGGCGCGTTACCGCGAATGGGTAAACGCCAATCGCGCGCGCGTCGAGCGCGAGTCGAAGGGCCGCGTGGGTTACATCCACGTGCCCGACATGAGCCCGCACGGCTACGCGGAGTTCCACCGCCAGTATCTCGAAGCGGTGGACAAGGACGCGCTCCTGATCGACGTGCGCTACAACGGCGGAGGGCATGTCTCGCAACTGCTGCTCGAGAAGCTGCGCCGCCGCATCGTCGGCTGGGACATGACGCGCTGGACCGAACCGATGCCGTATCCCAACGACGCGCCGCGCGGGCCGCTGGTGGCGCTGACCAACGAATTGGCCGGAAGCGACGGGGACATCTTTAGCCACTGCTTCAAGCTCTACAAGCTGGGGCCGCTGATCGGCCGGCGGACGTGGGGCGGCGTGATCGGCATCAACCCCAAGCAGCGCCTCGTCGACGGCAGCGTGACGACGCAGCCGGAGTACAGCTTCTGGTTCGAGGACGTGGCGTGGAAGGTCGAGAACTACGGCACCGATCCGGATATCGATCTGGACCTCGCGCCGCAGGACTTCGCCGCGGGGCGCGATCCGCAGCTCGAAAAGGGGCTGGCCGTGGTGCTGGAGCTGCTGAAGGCGCATCCTCCGCGTACGCCGCAGTTTCATCCTCGGCCGCGCCTGGCGCTGCCGAACGAGTAGTGCCACCTTTTAAGTAGCGGTCCGGAAGGCTAGGATATGTGCGTGCCGGGCGGTCCGGCGCGCGAGGCCGCCGCTTGGCATGAATCCCGAAACCCAGATCACCTCTCCGCAACGGCTGCTCGAAACGGTGGCGCGCCACGGCGACATCGGCATCTGGCACACCCATGTCGATTACCGCAGCATCTCGATCAACCGGGTGCTCGCGCAATGGCTGGAGCTGGATCGCCCCGAAGATATCGTGGGCCGGCCGGTGGCGGAATTCGTCGCGCCGGAGTTTCTCGAAGCGGCCCAGGCGGAATGGGAAAAGCGCAAGCGCGGGCTGGCTACGCGTTACGAAATGGTGATGCGCGGGTTGCGCGGCACGCGGCGGAACGTGCTCGTCTCGGGCGCACCCATTATGGGCTCCGACGGCAAGCCCGAGAGCATGCTGGGGCTGCTCACCGATATTACGCCGCTGAAGGAAACCGAGCGCGCGCTGCGCCAGAACGACGATCTGCTGCGCCGCATTCTCGAAACCATCCCGTCGGGCATCGTCCACGTCGGCTTGGACGGATCGATCCAGAACGCCAACGGCTTCGCGGTGCAGTTTCTCGGGCTGAGTTACGAGGAGATGGCAAAGCGGTACGTGTCCGACTGGAAGAATGTAACCGTATTCGAAGACGGGCGCGCCTGTTCCATCGAAGAGTTGCCCGTCTCGCGCTGTATCGCGACGGGACGGTCCCAGGGCCCGGAGACCTTGGGCGTGCGGCGTCCCGACGGCCAGATGCGCTGGGCCATCTTTACCGCCGCGCCGATGCCCGACCCCGATTCGGGCAAGCTGCGCGGCGTCGTCGTCACCTTCGTGGACATCACGCAGCGCCGCGAAGCCGAGGATTCGCGGCGCATGCACGCGCAGATCTTCGAACGCATGGCCGAAGGCGTGATCGTCCTCGACGACGGCGGCACCATCGAGACGGCCAATCCGGCCTTCGAGCAGATCTTCGGATACGAGCGGAACGAGCTGAACGGAAAGCACGTCAGCGTGCTCAGCAACGAGCCGCCCGAAGGAGCCATGAAGGCGGTGGCCGAAGTCGCCGATGCGATGCACACGCTGGGCTATTGGGAAGGGTACTTCAACGACAAGCGCAAGGACGGCACGCCGTTCGTCTCGCACGGCCGCGTCAGCCTGTTCCGGCGAGCGAGCAAGACCTACTGGATCAGCGTACAGACCGATGTCACCGAAAAGCAGCGCATCGAGCGCGAGTTGCAGGAACGCGAGGAACTGTACCGCACGCTCTTCGAGTCCGCTCCGTTGGGGCTGGGCATTTCGGATATGCAGGGCAACCTGCTGGCGTACAACGACGCGATGATGGGCTTCGGCGGCTACTCCCGCGAAGACATCGAGAAGATCCGGAACGTCGCCAGCTTGTATTACAATCCGGCCGACCGCGAACGCATCCTGGGCATCGCGCGCAAGGAAGGGCGGGTGGACCGCGTCAAGGTTGCCTTCCGGCACAAGAACGGGAATCCTTACTGGACGCTGATGAGCCTGCGGCCGGTGAAGCTGCGCGGGCAGTTGTGCTGGCAGGCGATGGTGGAGGACATCACCGACCGCCTGCGCACCGAAGACGAGCTGCAACGGCGCACGCGCTCGTTAGAGATGCTCAGCGCCGTGGCCATGGCCGCGAACCAGGCCGACCGGGTCGAAGACGCGGTGCGCACGGTGCTGAGGGAAGTCTGCGAGGCCACGGGCTGGACGCTCGGTCATGCCTTCCGCGTCGAATCGGGCCCGGGCGGGCCGCGGCTGGCCGACACGGGTATCTGGCACGATACGCATCCCGAGCAACAGGCGGCGTTCCGGTTGGCTTCGCTGGACTGCGAAAAGTTGTGCGAGAGTCTGCCCGGGCTGGTCTTGAATGCCGCCGCACCGCGGTGGATCTCGCCGTTGGAAGATGCCCCGAACTTTCGGCGCCGTGCGGCCGCGCGCGCGGCGGGTCTGCGGATGGGTGTGGCTTGTCCGGTGCGCACGGGACAGGAAGTGGTCGCCGTGCTGGAGTTTTTTTCGACCGACAAGGCGCCGCCCGAACCCGTGCTACTCGATCTCCTCGCCGTGCTGGGCGTGCAATTGGGCCGCACCATCGAGCGCGTCAGCGCCGCCGAACAGCTTCGCAGGCAGAAGGAATTTTCCGACGAACTGATCCGTTCCAGCTTCGACGGGATCGTGGCGTACGATTTAGACCTGCGTTACACGGTCTGGAATCCCGGCATGGAGCGCATCGCGGGCGTCCCAGCCCAAGCGGCCTTGGGGCGCGTCGCGCACGAACTGTTCCCCTTTCTGGAAGCGTCCGGCGAACTGGCCTTCATGCGCGGCGCGCTCGAGGGGCGCGAGGTCGACGCGTTGGACCGGTCCTACGATGTTCCGCAGGCGAACCGCAAAGGCTACTTCGAAGCCCACTATTCTCCGCTGCGCGACGCCGCCGGACGCATCGTCGGAGGACTGGGGACCTTGCGCGAAATCACCGAACGCAAGCGCGCGGAAGACCGCATGCGCGATCTTTCGAAGCGCCTGCTCGATGCACAGGAGACCGAGCGCCGGCGCGTCGCCCGTGAACTCCACGACGGCGTGAACCAGATTCTTTCCGCCAGCCGAATGAAGATCGAAGCGCTGGCCCAGGACGTTCCGGACGCAGGCCCCGCGGCGAAGGACCTCCGGCGCGCCAGCGAACTCGTCGACCAGGCCATCGGCGAAATCCGGCGTATTTCCCATAACCTTGGCCCGGCCGTCCTCGACGATCTGGGACTTGCCGCGGCCGTACGCAGCGCCTGCGACGAATTCCGCAAGCAGTCGGGGTTGGCCCTGAACCTGCGTTGTTCGCGGCTCCCCGCGCGCATGCACGCTCCGGTGGAACTGGCCGTCTTCCGCATCCTGCAGGAGGCGCTGAACAACGTCGCTCGCCATGCCCAGGCGTCGCGCGTTACGGTGCGCGTCGCCGCGACCGCCCGGGCGCTGACGCTGCGCGTGGCCGACGACGGGCGCGGCATCGGGAAGTCCAAGGACGGCACGCGCCTGCGCACGCGCGGCGGCCTGGGACTGGACAACATGCGCGAAAGAGCGGAACTTGTGGGCGGTAACTTCGAAGTGCACACTCAACCGGGCAAGGGCACCGAACTGCGCGTCCGAATTCCGATTACAGCCCCGGAGCCACGCCAACCATGACCTCCACGGCGCCCATCCGAATTCTGTTGGCCGACGACCACCCGCTGGTGCGCGAAGGACTTATCGCCTGCCTGGCCCGCGACGAAGGCATCCGCGTCGTCGGCGAAGCCGCCAGCGGCGAAGCCGCCCTGCGGGAAGCAGAACGGCTGCGCCCCGACGTGATCTTGCTCGATATCACCATGCCGGGGCTGAACGGCATCCAGGCGACGCGCAAGCTCAAGGAACTCCTCCCCAAGGTGCGCATTCTGCTGCTGACCATGCACAACAATAAGGAATACATTCTGGAAGGCCTGCGCGCCGGCGCCGATGGCTACGCGCTGAAAGACGCCGCGCCGCGCGAACTGATCGAGGCCGTCCGGACCGTGCATCGCGGCGAGCGTTTTTTCAGTTCCAGCGTCCTCGAGATCCTCGCCGAAGCCGGGGTCTCGTCCGAAGAACCGGTCGGCGCTGGCGGCGCGCTCTCGGCCCGCGAGACCCAGGTGCTGGGCCAGATCGCCGAGGGGCTCAGCAACAAAGAGATCGCCGCGAAGCTGGGCGTCTCGGTGCGCACCATCGAGAAGCACCGCGAACGGATCATGCGCAAGCTGGACATTCACAGCACGGCCGGACTGACCAAATACGCCATCGCGCA
The DNA here is from genome assembly GCA_045863855.1 of Planctomycetota bacterium. Taxonomy (GTDB): domain Bacteria; phylum Planctomycetota; class SZUA-567; order H5-PLA8; family H5-PLA8; genus H5-PLA8. The sequence goes on from BTVV01000024.1 coordinate 41,378, forward strand.
CGGCCTGATCGATATGAAGATGCCCTGATCCGCGGCTATCCGCCCGCTTTTCCGTAGGTCTCTTTCAGCCACTTTCGCGCCGGGAAATGCGCCTCGCTGCCCGGCGAGTTGCCGTTGGCGTCGTTCACTTCCCCCGTCTCCGGCGCGTCGAGCACCGGCGACTTCAGGAGCGGGTCGTTCGTCGCGCGCATCCAGCGCTCCAGCCGCGCCCGGAGATCCTTCAAAACCTCGGCGCAAGCAGGATCGCCCGCGCGATTGGCCGTCTCGTGCGGATCGAACGCCAGATCGTAGAGCCGCTCTTCGGCGATCGTCTGCTCTCGCCAGCCCTGCTCCAGCCACCAGGTCTTGCTCTCCGAATCGTCGCAATTGGGCAGCACCGCGCTCGAACGCCGGTCGTAGCGCCGGATGTACTTCCAGCGCTTCGTTCGCACCGCGCGCTGCGGCTCGTACGCGGCGTGGAAGTTCACTTCGGCGAACAGTTCCTCCCGCAACTCGGTCTTCTCGCCGCGCGCCAGCGGCGCGAGCGAATGGCCTTGCAGCCACTCGGGCTTCGCCACCCCCGCCGCTTCGCAGACCGTGGGGTAAACATCCAGGTGGCTGACCATCGCGTCGAGCACCTGGCCGCCGGTGAACCCGGGCCCGCGCAGCATCAGCAGCACTCCCGTCCCGTGGTCGGTCAGATGGCACTTCATGCCGGGGAAGGCGATCCCGTGGTCCGTCGTGCAGACCACCAGCGTGTTCTCGCGCAGTCCGGCGGCGTCCAGCGCATCGAGAATCTGGCCGTAGTACACATCCAGCAACCGCGCGGAATCGGCGTACAGCGCCATATCTTCGCGCGTGCGCGCGTTATCGGGAAACGGCGCCGGCGGGCGCAGCCAGCGCGCGTCGCTATGCGCCTCGCCCGGAGGCGGCGGGCCGAAGTGTTGGCCGCGGCGGTGCGTCTCGATGAAGCCCACGTCCAGGTAGAACGGGCGCGTGTGCTTCTCCCCGATGAACTGTACCGCGCGCTCGGCGTTCGGCAGATCCTTCTGCTCCTGCACCAGCAGCCGCTCGTAGCCCTGCTGCGTCACGTCTTTGGTGACGTGATGCACCCCCGCCAGCGCGGTCTGATAGCCGGCCTTGCGCAGCGTGTGAGCCAGATGCCGCTCGGGATGCTCCAGCGTCCAGCCGCGGTTGACCAGCCCCAGCATCCCGCAGACGTGTGCATACTGCCCGGTCAACAGCGCCGCGCGGCTGGGCGAGCACGTGGGATTCGCGCAGAACGCCTGCCGGAAGACGACGCCTTCCTCGGCGAAGCGCTGCATGCGCGGCGTCGAAACCCCATAACCGTAGGGCTGGATGTAGCGGCCCGTGTCGTGGGAGTGCATGTAAATAATGTTCGGCTGCGGCATCGCGCGGGGCTCCTCTCAAGTGAAATGCGAGAAGAGCAGTTTGACCGGAGCTTCTATCGCAGGCAAGCACAAGCTAACGGGTCAGTGGAGTGCTTGCGAACCGGCGCGGCGTTCAATCCTCCCCCAATACATGGGCCGGAACGCCCTCGGCGAGTCGATCCTTCGGCACCGCCTCGCACCAGCAAAAGCCATAGCTGGGCCCCCAGTCGATGCGCACCAGCTTCCGGTCGTCGGTGACGTAGAATTTCTCGTCCTCTTCCGGCGGGCGCGTGCCGTAATGGCGCCATGCGAAGCACCAGGCATTCAGGTCCTGGCCGTCCACCCTGACCGTTTGCCGGCCGGTGCATTCGATGCGTTCGCGGATGCCGGAGCGCCCGTTGCCGTCCGCGGTATGGGCGAAGGTCTTCGCCGCGCCTTCACGCAGAGGCATGATCAGCGGCAGCAGCGTGGTCGTGTAGCCGGTGAGCATGCCGCGGGACGGACTCTTGAATTCGACGCGTTGTTCTTCGCAGCTGGGAGAAACGTGCACACCGCGCCAAAGGCCGTTTGCCCCGAGTTCGACGTCGCCGCGCAGTTTTCGCTGTCCGGGCTTTCCGTCCCAGAATGCCGTTCTGGCGAGGCTCAAGCTCCGGTCCAGCCGATGCGTACTGCGCGAAAGCGTATAGTACTCCCAAGTCTTGCCCGGTTCGGAATGGCCGCCCAAGCGGAAATCGATTTCGACATCGATCAGTTCGCCGCGCCGCGCGATCCGGATGCGCTCCCAACCGGCTGCTTCTTCGCCGAAGCTGTTGCGGAGGGCGTGTTCGACGCCGTCGTGCAGCGCGGAGAAATCCGGCTCCTCTTCGAAATCGGAGACCTGCGTCCAGGCCGGTACGCCGGTCTTTACCGGACAGACGTTCAAACTCCGTGCGCCGGACGGGACCGTTACCTCGAGGCGGCGGCCGTCCTGCCGCGCAAGGGTCAGGCGGCGAGTCTTGTCGTCCGCGCCCCCTGGCTTCATGGCCTTGTAATAGACGCCCATATCGGTCAACGCTTGTCCTCCAATATGCGTCACGATGTCTCCGGGGCGCAGGCTGTCCGTCCCTCCGCGTGCATCTTCCCCCAAGCTCAGGACAAACACGCCATCGGCATGTGGAGTCCCCAGGAGCGATTCAAGATAGTCGTGCGTAACCGAGTCTGATTCCGTTCCAGCCATGCATTCATTCCTTCCACGCCAGGAGCTGCGCCACCGGGAAACTCCCGCTTCGGCATGCGTTCTTGCGGCATCCACAGTAAGTACGGTTTTTATACTAGATATATTAGACGGAATCAACTACGCTTTTCCCATGCAAGTCGGAAATATGCTTCTCACGCTCACTCGACATCGCTGGAACCTCCCACTGGTCGCACACTTGGGCGCGTCCGGCGAAGACTCGTTCAACGATCTCGCCGAAACCATGCGGATCAGCCGCGATTCGCTCTCCCGTTCGCTGGATGCGCTCAAGGATTCCGGCTTGATCTTACGCAGCGAAAGCGGGCGCGTGGTCTATGCCCTTACGACCAAAGGCAGGCGCATGGCCCCGCCTTGCACGGAAGTCCTCGACTTGGCGCGTACGCGGGAGATCGAAGAATTGGCCCTGCGCCGCTGGACCTTACCCATCGCGATCGTGCTGGAGAATTGGTCCTTGCGATTCAACGAGCTGAAGGCGGCGCTGCCGGAAATCACTCCTCGTGCGCTGGCCCTGGCATTGAAGGATATGGATGCCGCGGGCCTGGTGAGCCGGGAGATCGTGGGCGGATTCCCCCCCGCCGCTTCGTACAAACTGACCGAGGCGGGAGTCCTTTTTCTGCCGGCTTTGGCGCGCCTGAATTGACGCTTCAGGGTTTCGTTAGACTTTCCCGCGCCGCATTCACCAGCTTCTCCCGCAATCCCGCTTCGGCCTGCGCGAACTCGGCCGAACGAGCCACGCCGTCCCAATCCCCATGGCGCCCGGCCAAACCATTCAAGCGTGCGGCCAGCGTGCTGTCGGTAAACGTCTCCGCGCTGCGGTGCAAGTCGTTCAGCACGCGCATCAGCTCCGCGTGCTGCTGCAAGTAGTACTTCTGGTGATAATCCTCGGCGCGGTAGAAGCGCCCGGCGGGCAGCAGTTCGGTCGTGACCGGTACGCCGCGCTTGCGTTCGATCTCTGCCTTGCTCCGTTCGGCCTGTTCGCGCTCGTCCGGCGTGCGGTAAAAAACCGCCGCTTTGTACTGGGGATTCCCGCGCCGAGCCACGGGGCTGTGCGAGGTCCAGAAGACTTCCAGCAGCGCCGCGTAGTCGATCACGCGCGGATCGTAATCTACTTCCAGCGTCTCGGTGTGGTCGCCCAACGCGTAGTACGTGGGATCGGGCTTCGTCCCGCCCGTGTAACCCACCCGCGTCCGCAGCACTCCGGGGAGACTCCCGAACCGGGAGTCGGGGCCCCAGAATCACCCCATCGCGAACGTGGCCGTGCGGATCTGCGCCGGCAACGCCGGCTCCTGCGCATCCGCGGGCACGCTGTTCTCGATGATCAAGGGTTCGGTTCCCGAAGAAGCCGGCATGGCGCACGCGCCTCCGCCCGAGTTCCGCGGCTCCGCGCGCGCGGGTTGCGCTCGCTCCGGGTAGGCAAGCGCTCCAGCGAGCCACCAGCCCGTCAGCGCCAAGACCGCCGCCACGCCGCCGCCCAGCCATGCTCCGCGCACACGCGCCTCCTTACGGCTTTCAGCTTACCCGCACTCCTTTAGGTAAGCGAGCGGCCGGGCTATTCCGTTCGAGTCGTAGCCTGCGGCCTGCAGCCCGGACGCCGTTGACACTTCGTGCGTCAACCGGTAGCCTGACTGTTTCGAGACCCTCGAGCGGGAAAAGCGGCGCATGCCCCATTTCATCCACGACACCTGCATCGGCTGTACGGCCTGTCTGACCAAGTGCCCCACCGAAGCGATCATCGGCGACAAGAAGACCCAGCACGTCATCATTCCCGAACGCTGCATCGATTGCGGCGTCTGCGGGAACGTCTGTCCGGTCACCTGCATCACCGATCAATTCGACGGCTTCGTGCCCAAAAAGAAGATGACCGACCGCCCGCGCCCTGTGGTCAACCTCGAGAATTGCACGGGCTGCGAATACTGCGTCGATTACTGCCCCGAGAACGTGCTCGAGATGCGCCTCGTTGAGGGCCATCACGTCAAGACCAGCCATCTCGTCGGCGAGAAAACCTGCATCGGCTGCGCGCTCTGCGCCGAAGTCTGCCCGCACGAAGCGATCACCATGATTGACGCGCCGCTGTGCAAGGAACTGATCGAGACCGGCAACCTCACCAAGTACTACGTCGAAGGCGTACCCGCGTCCGAAACCCCGGCCGACGCCGCGGGCGGCTAACGCCCCGTCAATCCGCATTCCGAATTCGGCCGCCCTTCGTATAGAATCCCGTCCCATTCCGCGCGCGCGTCGCATCAAAAGGGAACCGTTCCCACGCGGAGCCGCGCGATGCCCCCTCTCGAGCCGATCACGATGAGCGACAAGCAGCAGTTCAGCGAGGACCTCGAACGCTTCCAGGAGACCCACCGCGCCATGCTCACCGAGCTGGGCAAGGTGATCATCGGGCAGCGCGAGGTCATCGATCAGCTCCTCGCGGCGCTCTTCTGCAACGCGCACTGCCTTCTCGTCGGCGTCCCGGGCCTCGCCAAGACGATGCTCGTCCGCGCGCTCGCCGAAGTCCTGCAGCTCTCGTTCAAGCGCATCCAGTTCACCCCCGACCTGATGCCCAGCGACATCACCGGGACGAACGTGATCGACGAAGATCCGCAAAGCGGCCGGCGCGATTTCAAATTCCTGCCCGGCCCGGTCTTCACCCACGTGCTCCTCGCCGACGAGATCAACCGCACGCCGCCCAAGACCCAGGCCGCGCTCCTGGAGGCGATGCAGGAACGCCAGGTCTCCATCGGCAATCAGACCTTCCCGCTCCCCAATCCCTTCTTCGTGATCGCAACGCAGAACCCCATCGAACAGGAAGGCACCTACCCGCTCCCCGAAGCGCAGCAGGACCGCTTCATGTTCAACATCTTCGTCGATTACCCGTCGCCGGAAGAAGAAACCGAGATCTACCGCTTCACGACGCACGGCAAGCCCACCAAGCTCAAACCCATCCTCACCGCCGACGATATCTTCCGCGTGCAGGAGACGGTCGACCGGATCGTAGTCAGCGACTACGTGCTCGAATACGTGACAGGGCTGGTCCGCGCGACGCGCCCCAAGACCGACGGCGCGCCGAAGTTCGTGAAGGAGTACATCGACTGGGGCGCCGGCCCGCGCGCGGGGCAGTACCTGATCAAAGGCGCCAAAGCCCTCGCCGCCATGGAAGGCCGCGTCAACGTCGCTTGCGAAGACGTCCGCCGCGTCGCCGTGCCGGTGCTGCGCCACCGTTTGGGAACGAACTTCCAAGCCGAATCCAACGGCATCGGCGCCGTCGAGATCGTCCACATGCTGCTGAAAGAAGTGCGTGAACCGAAGTTGACGTAGCAAAAACGGATCGCCGAGACAGGCAGACACGAAGAAGGCCCGGGCGAACACTCGACGGTTGATCCGGATGAACGTGACTCTTAGAGCCGCTAACAAAACCAGCGTCGAGGCGGCTGCGCCGCGCCGGCCAAGCGGGACAAAGAAGGCGAAGAAGCCGGATCGGGACGAGCATCCGGCGACGGAGCCTGATGACGTCCCGCGAAGCACCGCCGCAAGCAGACGACCGATGATGGTTTTGTTAGTGGCTCTTAGACTTGGTGCTCGAAAGCGGCAGCAGTCGGAACGGAGGTCGGTCGACTTCCGGTGAGCCCTGCTCGCGCGCGCCGAGAAACGAAAGCCCAGCCATTCGCCACCCAACACCCAGCGGCCCGAAACCATGACCAACCCATCCAAGCCCAAGACGGCCCAGTCGCTCAAGCGCATGGACAACGTCCTGATCGTGGTCGAAGACCTGGAGGCCGTGAAGGTATTCTTCCTCGAACTGGGCCTCACACTGGAAGGCGAAACGACGGTCGAAGGCCCCATGGTCGGCCAACTGATCGGGCTCGCGGACGTCCGGGCCACCCTCGCCATGCTGCGGACGCCCGACGGGCAGGGCGTCGAACTGGATAAGTTCCACACCCCCCACGCTGTCCGATTCGGTCCCGTGGACGCACCGGTGAACACGCTGGGCATCCGCCGCCTCATGTTCGCCGTCGATGACCTCGACGCGGTCGTCGCGCATATGCTCGCCCACGGGGCCAAGCTCATCGGCGAAATGAAGTACGAAGACAGCTATCGCTTGGCCTACCTGCGCGGGCCTGAGGGCATCATCGTCGGTCTGGCCGAGCAACTTAAGTAACGCCTTGGAACGGGTGGCGCGGGAGCCGGTGCCACGGAGCAAGCGTGGTTGGCTTGCTCCGTGCCGAACCCATCACGCACGCTCAAGCCGCCGCCCACTCATCAGTTGGCAAGGTTATGCCGTGGCATGCCTCGAACGGTCAGCGCGGCAGGGAACAAGTATACGGTGCTGGCTCCTTGTCGTCCGCCGCGACAGCCATCAATGGTCCGTCCCAGACACCCGCCCAATCGCTGATTCTGTTGAACTAGACAGCCAATCTGAGTATGCAGTATTGAATTACATCTTGGGAATTACAATTAAATGTTTTGCGTCTGAATGTGACAGGGGATTGCCTTGACAGCACCAAATCGAGCACGTTTACGCCCATGCCGGGTTCCATGGTTAATCTGTCCGACTATGGGATCTGTAACGCTGAACCATACCGAAACAGACACTCGGCCGGAATGTAAAGTTGTAGTTGGCGCAATGCGATTTTTAGTTGATGGCAAAATTGATATGAGTCGAGTCGAAATAACTTTCGAAGGGTGTTGGCATGCACGTACTGCACCCAAGCGGGATGATTATGGGCTTGAGGCAGAGGGTTTTGACCTTGTGCAGAAAAGTCCACGAGGTGTTGAACGGCTCAAGTGGTATTGGGATCAATGGAGAGCTGATGGCTACTGTCCAATCTCGGGATTTTGGGTCGCGGTTGAGTCTCGATGGTTGGTAGAGTTCTTACCCGACAAAGCCACTCACTATGTAATACAAGGCCGTAACGGTTTCGTGGAGTTGATTGCCAAAACATTCTCTTGGAGAGAGTGGCCGTGGATTTCTGGTCATAGGGATGAACTATTGGAGTTTCGGCCAGTCGTTTCCAGTGGTACCGGGGAGCTACCAATCGCGGTCAAACAAGATACGCAAGCTGAACCGCCCCCAGGAGCGAGTGACCGGTAGATGGATGGCTAATTGTGCCTAATGGTACCAAGCATAAGGAGGTGCGCATGCGGCACAGAGGCTAAGCGTAAGCCTTGCGCCGTTGAGCACGGGCAGCAAACGGCCGCAGCGCAAGGGCGCCAAGTCCTCGGTAAGATACACATTCAAGTGCGGAGTCAGGCGGCTAGCGCTACCATTCGGGAAGGATTCTTATGCAGACGCCAGAATGGATCGCTCGCTGTATACCTGCCCACGAGGCGGTGTTAGACCTTGGCGTGCTCGTTTGGGACTCGTGGTACGTCGGCCCTGAAAACGACTTCTCGAAAGAAAAGTGGAAGGAGTTGCGGACGCCCCTATACAGGCCGCAGGTTGCCCATCGCGACATTCGTAAGCAATGCAAATCCCTCGATAGTTGGATGCCTGACATTCAATATATTTCTATAGCAACTGCAACCCCAAGCGATCTCGAAGAGGTTCGGCGTTATTGTTCCGATCTGCTCCGGATTATGGCTGCGCATGGACAACAGATTCGCACATCTAACACGCAATTTCACCTCAGGCTAGCAGTTTTTGTTTCCGACGACCTTTCTATCGATTGGCCTTGGGATTGGACTTGGAACGAGATTCAAAATGTACTGAACGCGCTCGCATCCCCAATGCCGATTATCGGGATCGTTTATAACGAATTGGAGCAAGGGTGGCGGGTAGAGATATTCGCGTCGCAGACGAACTTATTCATGCGTGAAAGCGACTACGACACCGGTGAAGAGCGCCGGCTGATCGCGTGCAATCGAGAATCAATCGTACAGCAAGCTTCCCGACTAAAAGCCGGTATTCCGGCCAAGCTGGTTCTTCTCGAAGAGGGCTTGAATCAACAGGGTCTGTTTGGATGTCAAGCCACAGGTAGCCCACATAAACCGTAGATTGTTGTGGCTGCCTAAAGCAAAAGAGGCGCTCCTTGAGCTATGCTCTTACAGGATTTGTCATGGCTCAGATCCCTTTGGACATCCGGCCCCTCGCGCCTGAAGACTGGGACGCGTTGGGCGAGGCCTACCGGGCCGCTTCTCTAGTGGAAATGAAGCTCAGCGGGCGCGATCCCGCGTCGTTCAAATCCCTCTCCGAGGAAGAAGATCCGGAGAAGTTTGCGCTCACGAGTTCCGCGATCGTAGCTTGGGTGGATGGACGGCGGGTAGGCTTCGCGGCTTGGCGGGATCGCGGGGCATGGAAAGGCGGCGGTTACCTGTCCTTCCTATATGTACATCCCGACTGGCACCGCAGAGGCATCGGCGATCAACTCCTTAAGAGAGCCCTGGAAGCCCTGGGGCCGCAAGCTTGGACGCTCACGCCCGCCGGGAACCTGCCGGCCATCAAGCTGTACCAAAAGCACGGCATGCAGATCGTGAAGGCCCCGGCTCCGGGCAACACCCACGGCAATGTTCGGCTGGCGTTGCCCACGAGCCGGAAATCAGATCCTAGCGTGCCGGACTTTGGGATTGGAACGTAAGGGCGTGGAAAGGGTACAAGAAGCGTTTCTCAATGGAGCCTCAGCGGATACGCTGGCTTCGAATGGGTCTAGCCGCTTTGGAACGCAAGCTTAACCACACCAACATTGGGTTTGTGTGTACTACCCGAGTATAGGCAAGCAACCGAAACTAAAATATGAGTTCATCCATGCATTATCAGACAAACCACACAGCTAAATTCTGGCTGCAGCGATTCGGTACACCTCGGTGTGCACGCAACTACCACTATTATGCCTATGAATACCTTGACGAACTGTCATTTCTTCCCTCTGCCCTCAAGGTGTTTAACGGCTGGCGTTGCGCTCCGAAGCTATTGAAGGAAGTTTCTCTCGAACTTAGAAAGCGGGGCTGGCAAGGCACCGGAGCGTTTCAAATGCTTTGGCTACCGCCCTTCGTTGGAGCGGGCGAAAAGGACAACTTTGGCTGTTACGTCCTGCATGTGAAGCAACGCAACGACGGCATTTCGTGGCTCGCTTCGCCTGTTACCTTGCCTTTTCACAGATTATTTCAGCCCGATGCCGCTGTGTATCCACCGCCAGACCCAACCGACCCCAAGACGAAGTTGCGTCGCATGGGCGGCGTGCGCTGGCTAAGTGACCTGTAGAGTGACAGCTGGGTTGGATTTCAGCAGGATGAATAAGGCTGCACTTTCAAACTCGGAGGAGATGCTATGAATTACATGCCGGCCGTAGAGTCAATGAATCGAGTCGGCGCCGGGCGGCTGGACGAAAAGCGCACCGCTATACTTTTTGACAAGATTAAGTCTGCCGGCTCAGTTCAATACTCTTTCCTTTTTATGGTATTCGACAACGAGACGCAGGAGCCCGTTTTCTGTGTATCTTCCGAGGTCAATGCGATGCAGGCATCATTCGGCGGAGGCACGCATTTCCTAGGCGTATTCGATGGGGCCGGACATGCCAATCACGGCTCTTCGGACGATTGGGGCGATCCCCGGAAGTTTTTCCAAGAGGCGCTTCGCCTTGCCTCCGAGAAATTCAGCGTGCCTCAAAAGGGTAGGTAATACGATCCAGGCTTGTATGGGTATTATGCCGTCATTCACCCCCAAGGACTTCCCATGACCCCCACCGCGATCTCCGGCATCGCGCCCTTCTTCATCGTCCGCGACGTGCCCACGGCGCTCGCGTTCTACCGCGACAAGCTGGGCTTCGAGATCACGTTCCAAGGGCCGCCGGACGATATCTTCTTCGGCATCGTACGCCGGGGCGGCGCGATGATCCTCTTCAAGGCCATCGGTGTGGAGCCCGTGCCGAACTACACGCGCGACATTAAGCAGGGCATCGCGCGCTGGGACGCCTTCGTCAGCGTTCCCGATCCCGACGCGCTTGCCGCGGAATTCGCTTCCCGCCAAGTCGCCTTCTTCCAACCGCTTTCGACGAACACGGAAGACGGCCTGCGCGGGTTCGAAGTGCAGGATCTCGACGGGTATCTGCTTTTCTTCGGCCGGCCGGAGCGATAAACGGGCGGCGGCGTCACGCAAAAGAGTACGACGTTAAAGTCGACCCACTTCGCGACGGCCGCTTCGGGTTGCATCCCCCATTCCTCGGCGGGTCGGTCCGCCGAGGCTTCGCCAGAGCCGGGAAGGATGCGCCATGTCATTCAAACTCGCCCCGCCCGCGATGCTCAAAGGAGCGCGTACCGGACGAAGAGCCGCTAACCGAAAGCGCCCAGCGCATGATTCCGGCGAGGACCGGCAACGGGAAACGGGAAACGGGAAACCGACCTACGCCTTCAACCACTTCCTGAACCAGCGTGTCGCTTTGGCATACATCACCGTGCTGAACGTGTGCCCGGCGTCTTCTGCATGATGTGCAAAACGGTCTCGAGCGCCGGCCTTTTTATAGTAGTTTGATAGCACTTTCAAGCCTACTTGCAGATCTTCGAATTTACAGGTCGTATCATGCTTTCCACCCATGACCAGCAACGGGCGCGGCGCGGCCAAGCCGTACACTTCGGGCAGCTCCATGTGCGCGTACAACCCCGGCACGTAGTGAATCGCCGGGACGCGTTCGCCGCGCCGAAAAGTCCCTTCGTAAGTCCGCATCCCGCAGGAGATTACGCCGCAGGCGATGCGCGGCTCCAGCCCCATCGCCATGCCCACTTCAAAACCGCCCATCGAATGCCCCACCGCGCCGATGCGCCGCGCGTCGATCTCGGGGCGCGTTTCCATAACCTCAAGCGCCCGCTTGATATCCCAGAGCATTAGCTTCGCCAGCGACGTTCCCAGCATGCTCTGCTTATCGCGCTCGATCCCGTCGCCGTCCCAGTACGTGCGCCGTTCTTCGAAACAGCGCGCGTCGAAGGCGAAGGTTACAAACCCTTCCCGCGCAAAGCGTAACGCGTAATTCGCGTGCGCCGATCCGATCCGCCCCACCGCTTCGCTCTTGCCCAATTCGAATTGCCCCGCGTGCTGGTGCAAGCAGAGGATCGCCGGCGCCGGAGTCTTAAGCTTATGCGGAATCAAGAGATACGCGGGTACCCACTCCCCGGGCAGAGTTTGAAAGCGCACCTTCTCACGGACGTAGCCGTCATACTCCGAACGTTCCAGCGTTTCCGTCTGGAGCGGCCCCGCCTTCGGCCACGGCCCGAGACACGCTAAATACTTGCGGCGTAAGGCGCTCGCACTTTGCGGCATGGACCGCTCCGATTAGTAGTGGATAAGAGCTAGCGAGCGTTAACTCTTCGGCGGCGGCGCGCAGGAATCGCGTTCCACAAGCAACACCGGCACCACGTGGCGCTGCGCGGGGCCTTTCTCGCCGGCACGGCGCTCGCGGATCTTCCGAGCGGCCCAGCGGCCCATTTCGGCGAAGTCGGCTTTGCACGTCGTCAGCGTCGGGCGCGTCCAGGTCGCCGGATCGAAGTTCCCGAAACCTGTAAAGCTCATCTGCTGCGGCACTTTGACGCCCGCCTGCTGCGCCAGCGCGATCAGCTTGATGGCGATGTCGTCGCCTGCGCAGACCCAAGCCGTGGGGCGTTCCGCGGGCGGCAACGCCAGAGCTTGCTCCATGAAGGCTTCCAGTCCCGCCGCGCCGCGTCCGGGCAGCGCGTAGAACAGGCGCTTCAAATCGGTGTGCCCCGCGGCTTTCATCGCGTCTTCCCAACCCTTGCGGCGGTCCTGCCAGGCCGGATCGACGTTGATCTTCTGCGGCGGCGGCGGTTCGCCCACGCACGCAATTCGCTTATGCCCAAGCTTTAAGAGATGATCGGTGGCCGAACGAATGCCTTGGTAGTTATCGAGGATCGCGTAGTCGCACTTCACTCGCGTGGGCTCGTAGTCGACGATCACCACGGGCACGGGCGAGCGCTTGATCGCCGAAGCAATGTAGTCTTCGTCAAAGACTTCCAGGAGCACCAAACCGTCCACCCGGTCCCAGGCCAGTTCGTCCAAGTCGGGTCCGGCCATCTTGTTCGCGCCGCCCGAACGCCCCAACAGCAGCACGTCGCCCTTGGTTTCCTCGCGCAAGCCGTCCAGAATACGGCCGTAGAAACTGTCGGAGCGCAGCCGGTCCGGTGCGGCCGAATAAAGCACGCCCAGCGTCCCGGTTTCCAAGTGTGCCTTGGGCTCGGCGACGAACGTCCCGCGTCCCTGAACGCGCCGGAGCAACCCTTCGCGCACCAGCGTCGCCATCGCTTTATTGACGGTCAGACGGTGCACGCCCAGTTGGCGCGCGAGCGCGGTCTCGGCTTCGAGCTTCTCGCCGACCTTCAAACTCCCCGATTGAACCTGATCGCGGATCATCTGCTCGATCTGCTCGGCCTTCGTCACCCATTTGATCGATTTATCGGACAAGGTATATCTCCTGCCATAGCAACGAGTTGCAGGCACATCTAAGGTTCATCGGTCTATGGTCTAGACTTTATACCCCAGGATCGGCCGGTCGTCTCGAGAAATCTGGCAGAGCTTAAAGCCGCGCGAGGAATGCGGTGCAAAGCGCCGGGATGGTGGGGGGCAAGGAACTCAGCAGCGCGCAGACAGCGGCCCGCTGCCGCACGCGCGAGTCCGGGGTGAGGTACTCCAGCGGCGAGCGGCCGGCGACGCGCGCCAGCAGACAACCGAGCGTGTGCCGCACGGCGCAGGCTTCGAGGTCGCCGCGCCACGGAACATCGCCCAGCGCTTTGAGATAGGAGTTCCAAAAGAGCACCGCCGCGTCCGCGAAGGCAGCTCGTTGCACGGGCAAATGATGCGCTTTGCTTAAGAAATGCGTCAGCGCGAAACCGATATCGAAAGCCGGATCGCCCCAGTGAATCACCTCGTGGTCCAGCAACACCAGGCGACCCTTGTGGATAAGGACGTTCTTGGGGCTGTAATCGCCGTGTACCAGCGTGAGCGTGCGCGCGCGCGCCGCCGCGATGAGCGCGTGCAGGAAGCCGGCGGCTTCCGGGACGTTTTCGGCCGCGAAGGCGTAATACGGTTCGAGTCGCAGCGATTCGAAGAAGCTCCGATCGGCGAAGCGCGCGGCAAGTTCGTCGTGTCGTTCGTGCGCGCGGCGCTGAATCGTACCGAGCAACTCGGCGAAAGCGGCGACGTGGCCGGATTCGAGGCGGCCGGCCAGCAGCAGCTCTTTCCAGTTCTCGTGCGGCTTGGGCACCGCGTACATCGCCAGGAGGTGGACGCCTTCGTCCTCGAAGGCCAGCGGCGTGATCGTGCCCACGGGGGCCAGTTCGATGAGTGCGCGCAAGCCTTCGGCTTCGCGGTGCACGCGCGCGGGATCGCTGAACCAGTCGGCTTTCACGCGCAGTTTGGCGAGCGCCTGCTTAAGGACCAGCGTCTGCCCGAACTCGGGCTCGAAGAGGACCGTCTTGTTGCTGACGCCTCCGGCCAGGATCTCGATGCGCGGTGTCTCGCCGGGTTCGAGGCGGCCGGCCTCGCGCATGTAAGCGATCAGTTCCTCGGGGCGTTCGATGTCCAGGCCGGCGTCGGCCATGAGGGGCTCCGCCTGTGCGGCGACCGGCCGATCAGAGCCGGCGCATGACCAAGCCGCTGAGCAGCTTGGGATAGAAGTACGTGGATTTGTGCGGCATCCGCTCGCCGGTCTCGCTCACCGCGCAGACCTGCTCGATCCGCGTCGGGCGCATCACGACGCCGAAGCCGAATTCACCGCCCGGCGCGACGCGCTTGAGCACGTCTTCCACGGCTTTGGTGTAAGCGATGGGGCCGCCGGTCTTGGTGTGCTGCTCGGGAACGTCGAGAAGTTTTTTGAGCAGAAGTTCGTGCAGGATGGCGACATCCAGCTCGCGCCAGTGGTCGCTCTTGGCCGCGGCCAGGGCCTTCATCTCGGCGGCGACGGCCGGCTTGGCGGTGAGCAGGCGCTTGGCGCCGTCGGGGAAAACCAAGCCGAAGCGGACCGGCCCGTCGGAGCGTTCGGAGACGGCGTACAGATCCTTGTCGGAGGCCTCGGCAAGTTCGAAGTGCGCGCCGGTCTTCGCGGCCAGTTCGGCGGCCTTCAGCCCTTGCTTGTGGATGAGGCGGTGCGTGGGCAGGATGAAGAGCCCCGGATCGCTCATCGGCACGCACATCATCAGCACAAAGTCGTAGAACTTCTCGGCCTTCAAGTACGGCGTGCTGTCGTTGCGGCGGCGTTCGTCGCGGTAGTTGCAAGCCGTCTCGTAGCGGTGGTGCCCGTCGGCGATGAAAACCTTGCGCCCGGCGAAGCTCTCCATCAGTTGCTGGCAGATGGCCGGATCGTCCACAGGCCAGAGGCGGTCGGAGATGCCGTGATCTTCCTTGATCTCCCATTCGGGCTTCGCGCCGCGCGGCGCTTCCTGCAGCAGCTTATGCAGATCCTTCTCGGGGTCCGGCACCAGCCCGAAGACGGGCGAAAAGTTCGCGCGGCAGGCGCGCATCAGGTTCAAGCGGTCGGCTTTATGCGACGGAAAGGTCTCTTCGTGCGGGTAAACCGTGCCTTGCCCGAGCGTTTCGAGCTTCAGCGCGACCAGCACCCCACGGCGAATCAGCGTCTTCTCGACCGCCGGGTGTCCGCTCTTGATCGTGTAGCTCTGTTCGTACACGTAAAACGCCGGCTTCATGTCTTCGCGGAGCACGCCTTCGCGCAGCCATTTGTCGAGCGTCGTGGCGGAACGCGTGTAGCGGTTGTCGCTGGGGCTGTCGCCGTCGTACTGGCGACCGAGGATCAGGCGCACGGAGTTATGGGGGCTGGCTCGGTAAAGGGCTTCCTGCTGATCGAAATCGATGACGTCGTAAGGCGGAGCGACGACCGTATCCAGCGATCCGTTAATCTTGTGAGGGTTGTAGCGGATGCCGCAGAACGGAATGACCGTCGCCATGGAAGTCCCCCAAAAATAAGCGAGCCCACCAGTGCTGCACTGGTGCAAGATACGGTAAAGATCGGTACGAGTCAACGGGTTACAAGCGTTGGCGCACGGGGGCGCGTGGGGGCACGTGGGACCATGGCAGGGGTGCACGCAAGGCGTAAGTGTCAAGCGGCCCTGAGGTAGGCGTTGAAACGACGTGGAACAGGTATGGAGGGTACGTGGAAAGAATATGGATAGGCTGTGGATAAGAATCCGTGTAGCTTTACAACCTATTAGTACCCCTTAGGTTATGTATACGCAGGCGAGATTCAATGCTCATCCGCGGCAATCTCCTGAAGATGGGCATCACCGACGTATGCTGCCGTGCGCAACATCCGAGCCCAACCGACAGCGAGGGCGAAAGTTTGAGCGGGGCCAGACGCTGCTCAGCACCACACAAGAAGACGGCTCTTGCTTCGAGGCACCTGCAGCGCCCGGACACCCGCCCATCCGGGCGATTGCGGCTTCCGGGCTTATGCGACCTTGGCCATTTCGGCGTTCAATCCTTCCTGAACCCAATCGAGCCATGCCATTAGCCGATACGGATAGTCAAAATGACCGTCCGCGCCGAGGGGTGTCAGGTTTACGCATAGTCCGGCCGTTTCCTGGAGGAATCCATTCCACCGGGGAAAGCGCGCTGCGATGGGCGGCAATACCGCCGTCCACTTGTAAGACTGAAACCGGTGCTGACCCATCAAGAGATAGGCGCCACCGAGAACGCCCAAACGCGCGAGCTTTCTCAGACGCAGGCGCGGTTCTGCCGGGAGTTTAAACTCCAACGTATCTTCCGGGTGCCGTCCGACCGCGACGCGAGCAAGATCCAGCGTCGACTGAAAGGCTTCCGACGCCCAAGCCGGACCGGGCGAAAAAAGGTCCAGCGGACCCGTTATGCCTTGCCCTTCGAGCAAAGTCGCATCGTATCGCAGTCGATGCATCCAAGCCTCGGTTCGGGTTCGATCGCGTTCGTTGACATCCGCCCTCATGCCCTTAAGCACTTCATCCACGTGGTGAGGTCGGCTCAGCCCTCCGACTCCCATGAAACTCCCACTCAACTTCTTATTGACCGACCGCAACCAGCCTTCATCTTTCTCCTTGTCCCAAGGATCCTTAATAAAAATGGCGGTATCCAAATCGGAAACGCCAGGCACCGCTTCGTTGCGATGCACGCTGCCCCAAACGTAGAACGAATGGAGCCTGCTACCCAGATACATGCGGCATTGATCTACGCACTGCCGAGTCACATCACGGAAGTATGGATTTTCGATCGTCCACAACAAATCGCAGGCTGTATCACATGATCTCAAGTGAGATCCTCCGTATCAGAGACCAAAGCCTCGATACCTGGTATCCCACTACATGGCGGAGCCGAATGGGGGAACGAGAAAGTCTGGCCGAGCGCTGCTGCAGTCTGGGTGAAGTTACCGCACGCGGACCGTGCTGGAGGAGCGAGCCAGATATCGATGGACAAAAATGGGGTTATTCATAGGGCTCACCTCCTTTCGAGACTGCCTCTCGCCGACTTGTCATGACATCCTAACTAAGCGAACGACTGGGTTCAACTGTTTTCCGTCGCAACTATTAATGCGCGCGGTGGCAGGCTCCTACCCCCGCATCGCCATTCCGCCGTCCACGCTGTGGCAAGTTCCCGTCACGAAGCCCGAAGCATCGCTGAGCAGATAGCACGTGGCCTTGGCCACATCGTCGGCTTGGCCGATGCGGCGCAGCGCGAACTGCTTGGAGACGTTCTCGCGGCCCAGGCGTTCGAGGTGCGGGGCGGCCATCTCGGTCTCGGTCCATGCCGGCGCGAGGCTGTTCACGCGGATCCCGTCGGGGCCCAGTTCGTGGGCCATGCAGCGCGCGAAGATAATCTGTCCGGCCTTGCTGACGCTGTACGCGCTGGCGCCGCCTCCTCCGCCGCTCTGCCCGGCCGTGGACGTGTAGATCACGATCGAACCGCCCTTTCCGGCCTGGCGCATGTGCCGCGCGGCGGCTTTCACGGCCAGCATCGTGCCGCGCAGATTGATGCTCATCGTCCGCTCCCAGAACTCCGTATCGAGTTCCTCGATCTTGCGATGCTCGAAGATACCGGAGCTGACGACCATGCCGGCCAGCGGTCCCAGATCCTTCACCGCCTGATCGACGGCCGCCGCGATGGAGGCGTCTTCCTCGATCTGCGCCGCGTAGGCCTGCGCCGTGCCGTCGGCGGCCCGGATCTCCTGGACGAGCTTCTCCGCCGCTTCGCGGTTGGCGTTGTAGGTGAGGCTCACGCGCGCGCCGAGTTTCCCCGCTAGGCGAGCGGTCGCCGCGCCCAAGCCGCGGCTGCCTCCGGCGATGAAGATGTGGCGGCCAGTGAGTTCGAACATGCGCGGCTCCCTTGAGTTTTAACGTCTATTCGCCACGGAGTGCACAGAGCACACGGCGAAAGGCGATTGTCATTAATCTGCCTTTGCCTGCTCCACGCTCTCCGCGTGCTCTGCGATGATGTTACGCTTTCGCCCGCTTGGCATCGCGGCCGCGGCGCTCGAGGCGGATCGGTTCCTTAATGTAACTGCCCTGCGCGCCGCCGGGTGCGCGTTCGCCCATCAAGCGCCGCTGCACGGGATTGGCTTGCGCGAGAATCTCCGGCGGCATGGCATGCCCCTTGAACGGGCTCGCGTATCCGAAATCCATGTACACGTTACCGTAATGAACCTGCAGCATGTAGCGCCGTTCGTCGCTCACGTTGGGCAGCGCGCCGTGCCAGAGGTCGCTGCGGAACAGGAGCACGTCACCGGCGTTGCAGAGGAAACTCTGCGCTTCCTGCCCGCGCCAGGAGGTTTCGCCGTTGGGCGCGCGTCCCGCGCGGTGGCTGCCGGGGACGATCACCGTCGGGCCCAGTTCGTCGTACATGTCGTTGAGGTAGTAGTGTGCGGTGCTGATGAAGATGGGAATGTGGACGCGGCGGTCCATGGCGATATCTTCGGGCAGCGCAATGGGCTGGTAGTCGATATGCAGGCCCATCGGGTAACGTCCCGCGCCGGTGACCCAGACGCTCCCGCCGATGACGCGGCAGTTCGGCCCGTGAATCGCTTCGACCACCTCCAGCACCTCGGGCTTATCGAAGTATTGCAAGAAGCTCGCGTCGAGCGTGAACGGCTTGCCGATGTGCTTGTTGTAAGTGCGGAACGCGTCGCCGTCGGCGGAGGTCTTGCCGTAATGCCCACGCTGATAGTACGTCTCGTCGGCCTCGCCGATGGCTTCCATCTTGGCGCGCAGCTCGCGGACTTGCGTTGCGTTCAGCACGTCGGGGAACGCCACGAAGCCGTCCTCTTGCATGGCCTCCGCGCGGCTCTCGAGGTCGCGGTGGCGGACCAGTTCGAGCGGTTCGGCCTTAAGGATGCGGCAGTCGCCGGCGGTTTTTTCGTGATGGTGATGGTTGGCGAAGCGCAAAGTCGGCGTGGCGGCGGCCTGGGTCATGGTTGGGTGTCCTGGTTCCGCGCGGTTCGGGCTTACCGGCGGTGCGATTGCGTTCATGAGGGCGCGAAGGATCCCGGTTCCGAGCGCTTGCGCACCCGGATGCGAGAGGTCCCGCTCCGGCCCGTCAGGTGATCGATTCGATGCGCCGCTTCCCGCGGCGGGTCGTGCTTGTCTTGTATTGACAGTACAACATTCGAGAACCCTCTCGAAAGGGCGGTTTGGTGCTTGATCTTGATCGGAATGTGTCCATTCTTGACCTATCTGAAGGGAAGGAACGGGTCGTGGCCAACATCGTCCTGAATCGCAGCGGCATGGAGCACTGGCCCATCGCGGCACTCCATGTCGCGCAGTTCTATTGGTGGCCGGGGTTCGAGGCGCGGAGCCACTTCAAACAGTTTCAGATATTCTATGTGGAACGTGGGACCGGGCACTATGCGGTCGATGGCCACCGCATGGACCTCGCGGCGGGCATGATTTTCTGGAACAGCCCCGGCTGCTACCGCGAGATCTGGTGCGATCCGGACGAATCGTTGAATGTGCTGCTGTGCGCGGCGTTCGGCGCGCAGTTGCCGGCGCTGGTGAAAGAGACCCTAGTCGCGCCTTACGGCGCGTGCGTGCCGGGGCGCGGCCTGGAGATCCAGACGCTGATGCAGTCGATGGTCTCCATCGGCGAAGCGCGCGGCTCGAACTGCGAACGTATCCTCGCGCATTACGTCTCCGTCCTGCTGCTTACCGTCGGCGAGGCGCTGCAGGCCGAACCCGGCGCGGCGCCTGAGCGTTTGCATACCTATCTGGCCTGCAAGCGCGATATGGAAAAGCGCTACCTGAAGCTCCAGTCGGCCGAGGAGGTCGCCGAGCGGCAGGGGATTTCGCATGAGTACCTGTGCCGGTTGTTCCGGCGCTTCGGCGGGCACCTGACGCCGCACGATTACCTGTTGCAGCTCAAGATGAGCCACGCGCTGATGCGGCTGGAGACGACGAACGACAGCATGAAACGGATCGCGTACCTGCTCGGCTTCGCGAATCACGCGAGTTTCAGTAAAGCGTTCAAGCGCGTGATGGGCCGCTCGCCCAGCGCCTGCCGGGCGAAGGGAAGGGAATAGCCGGATTGCCGTATCGGGGACGAAAATAGAGGGCACGGAGGGCCCGCGGTAAGGACCCTCCGGAATTCATGCGTTTACGGCTTACTCACAGAAAATCCGAACCGTCTCGCCTTGGGGACCGTTGACGTCGACGGTCAGCTCGTTGAGCGCCGCGATCAGTTCGTCGGGCTCGAGCTGCGAAAGCTTCGCGGCGTCGATGCCCTTGGCGCGCAGGGCTTCGCGGGCGTCGTTGGGCAGCAACGCACCCAAGCGCACCCCGGCGCGGACCAGGCTTAGCGGAATGCGCACGTTCACCTTGACCTGCGCGCTTCCCGCGTCGTTGACGGTCACCCGCAGATACTTGGGTAGCGGCTTTCCGGGCTCGCCCGCAGGACCGGCGCTGGCTTCGTAGCGCTCGTCCACGCCTCCAAAGCCGCCGGGCTCGGCCGGCTTGTTCAGGCGTTCCAGCAGCTTCGAGGCTTCATCGGCCGTGATTTTGCCGGCGGCAAGCATGTCCAGCACTTGGCGTTGATGGTCGCTCATGGGACGGTCCTCTCCTAAAAGGTTACGGCAACAGTTCCAGCGCCTGTGCGACGGTGATCTCGCCGCGCGCCAGGCGGTCCAGCACCACGCTCCGTTCGTCCGGAGCTTCGAACGCGGCGTCGAGTTGCTTCGAGACCGCGTTGAGCCGGTTTTTGACGGTGGGGTAACTGATGTCGAAAAGCTCCTCCATGCGGCGCAGGTTGCCGTGGACGCGCACGAATGCACAGACGAAAGCCTGATCGTCGGGGTTCAGCCGCGCCAACGGCGGAAGCTCGAAGCTGCCTTCCAGGCGGCTCTTGCATGGCCCGCAGGCAAAGGCGCTGAGGACCATCGCCTGTCCGCACTGTGGGCATGCCGGGGGTAGCTTTTCCATTTCCTGAATCTCCACAAGGCCTTCGGATGCATTATTGAAAGTCTTAGATTAATAATTTCAATAAATATCATCTATAAGATTAGTTATTTTAAGTTACCTGGACTTTGGCAAGCCTAAACGTACTTTACGGTTCTTGGGCTGGAGGCTTGATTCTGAGCTTCTTAACTCTTATTATGAACGAGCTTATAGGTGTGACGTGCGGGGTAGGGGGGATGGACCATGCGGCGCAGCGAGCCCGGTCTGGGGCGAATTGTCGGCCTTTACTTTTTAGGATCGCCCTTCGATCCCAATCCGGATAAACCGAGTAAGGCCTTTTGGGTTTCCTCGATCGGCGAAGACTTTGCCGATTCGGTGGTTCCAGTGGTCGTGAAGGTGAAGCCGGAAGTATCTAAGGAAGAGCTGATCAAGCAGCTTAAGGAACTGGTGCGTTCGCTGGAGCGATCGGGGCTGTATCAGCAGATCGATCCGGACACCACTGTGCCGGGTAGCGGCTCGAAAGACTGATCCCCCGCTGTGGAACTCTGGCAGATCGACGCATTTACCGACCGACCTTTCGCAGGGAACCCAGCGGCGGTCTGCTTTCTCGATAAGTCTCGCCCGGATGCCTGGATGCAAGCCTTAGCGGCCGAGATGAACCTCTCGGAGACGGCATTCCTATTGCCGGGGTTCTCCAAGGGTTATCCACAGGCTATCAACATCAACGCGGGGACTTCTAAACCTATTTCAAGCACGTTGGACGCAACTTCCAACGCGTCAGCGACAGGTTCTCCACCGTCGGAGTGGCGACTGCGCTGGTTTACGCCCAAGACCGAAGTGAAATTGTGCGGGCACGCGACCCTGGCTGCGGCGCATGCACTTTGGGCTGGTGGTTTAATTGAATCGAGTCAATCAATTGCCTTTGAGACGCTGAGTGGAACCTTGCAGGCCCAACGATCTGGTAAATGGATCGATCTAAATCTCCCCGTTGATTCTCCTCAAGCAGTAGTTGGTCCTCAATCAATAGAATCGATTCAATTATTGGCGGAAGCACTAGGCGAGCAGCCACGGAGTGTTACGCGTGGGCGGCTCTACTATTTGGTCGAGCTGGCCGATGCCGAAGCGATCCGGAGCCTCCAACCGGATTTTGAGGCACTGCGACGGCTGCAGGACGGCGTATGCGTGACTGCTCGAAGCGACGACAACGCGTTTGATTTCGTGTCGCGCTTCTTCGCGCCAGGGTTGGGGATCGACGAGGATCCGGTTACCGGCTCTGCGCATTGCGTGCTGGCGCCGTATTGGGCTCGGAAGTTGAAGAAGACGGAGTTGGTGGGTTATCAGGCATCGGCGCGCAGCGGAGTGGTTCGAATGGTTTTGGCTGGCGATCGCGTAAAGCTGAGTGGCCAAGCGGTGACGGTCTTCCGCGGTACTCTCACTACCTAAGCCCTCAATAGATATTGCCGTAATTTACAAAATATCTTGTAAAGTAGTGTTGAAATCATGCGATTTTTGCTGAGGAATGTGTGCGATGCTCTCCGTTGTCCTGTATACGATCGGAGGGCCTGATCATGCAGAGAACCTCGACAAGGTCGGCCTTAATTGCTTTAATTTGCGTAAGTTGCTCTACTATTTGCAAATCCGGGTCGACGGAACATCCGGCGCTTTGGTTCGGCAAAAGCGATATCCCTACTCTGCAACAGAGAACGAAGGACGCTTCGCTCGCCGAGCTTTGGGGGCGCGTGCAGCAGGCGGCGTTAAGCCCACCGCGAGACTTCGATATCCGTGGCGTCCAGGCCGCTGGCGTAGCCTATAACCTTACGGGCGACAACAAGTTCGCTCGCCCGGCCATCCAGATCCTGCTCCGAATCGCGAAAGATACCTCTTGGCCTTCGCGCAAAGGAACCGGGCACGGGGATATCAAGTGGTGCGGGCTCGAAACGGGAACCAACGCCAAGGTGCTGGGTACGGGCTACGACCTGCTCTACCACGCCATGAGCGCCGAGGAACGCAAAACCATCCGCGACTGTCTGGTTCAGCGCGTCTGGCCGAAGTATCTGGCCGCGTTTGCGGGCGGGTCGGGGCGGAACGGGCATCCCACCGATACCGATGGGCACTACGAATGGTGGACGGACACCTACTGCAATTGGGCGGCGTGGCTGAGCGGCGGGGTGGGGGTCAGCGCGCTGGCATTTTACGACGAGGAACCGCTGGCCAAGCAGGTGGTCGAGCAGGTGGTCAAGAGCATGGTGAATCTGAAGGCCGCTTTCGACCAGAAGGTCGAGGACGGCGGTTGGGACGAAGGACCGATGTATTGGAGCACCACATTCGGGCACGCGGTCTATTTTTTCGCGGCGCTGGAGCGCGTGACCGGGAGCGATGCGGGGTTCTTCAAGTTACCCGGCGTTGCGCTGACGCCGCAGTATTTGATCGACTTTACCGCGCCCGACGGAAAGCTTGTGGCCTTCAACGATTGCAATTTTATTACGCCGAGCTTCGTATGCGCCGAGCTGTTCCTGAGCGCGACGCGTTTTCAACAGCCGGCGCACGCGTGGTACGGGGACTTTTATCGGCCCAAGTGGTTTGAGCAGGCGTTTGCGATCGTCTGGCGCCCGGCGGGTCCCACGCCGGCGGCGCCGCCGGCTTCTGATGTGCGCTGGTACCGCGACGTACATTGGGCGGTTTTGCGAACGCCCAATCTCTATGTGCCCTTCAAAGGGGGCGACCTGGGCGCCAACCACGGGCAGCTCGATGCGGGAACCTTTCTGGTTTATGCGAACGGACAGCGCCTGCTGAACGATCCCGGCTACGGGAAGCGTGAAACCGAGGTGCACAATACGCTGCTGGTGGATGGGAAAGGCCAGGCCAAAAAGGGCCGCTTTGAAGGCCGCGAAGCCAGTCCGGCGACCGCTCCGATCGAGCGTTGCACCAAGAGCGGCCCCGATCGGTACTTGGTCTGCGACGTGACGCCCTGTTACGAGGAACCGCTTAAGCTGTTCCGACGGCATATGGTGGTCAGCGACGAGGATTGGGTCATCGTCTTTGACGAACTGGCCGCGTCGAAACCCGCACAGTTTACGCTCAACTTGCACAGCGACCAAGACTTGCAGGGGGATGCGAGCTTTCAAGACGGCGCACGGATCGGTACGCATGCGCGGGTGACGGCGCTGGGTGAAGGCGGGAATCAAAACAAGGTAGGTTCCAGCGGAGCGGGCAAGGCCTTCAGCATCACAAGTCCCGGCCCGCGCGCGGGATGGCGGTGTTTTACGTTGCTGACGACCGGCGCGGCAACGCCGAGCGTGAAAGCCGAATTTGCGGCCGACCGGGCGGTGCTGACGGTGAACGGCCAAAAATTCACCTTCGCGCTGCAAAGCGGTAAGCACGAATACGTTCCGCGCTCGGGTTCGCCGCTGACCGACTTGGCCGGAGTCTGCCCAGGCGCAGGGACGGCTCCGGTGGCGTTGGCAACCGCCGTGCGGCCGCCGTTGCCTCAGCCCGTACGCAATGTGACGCAAGTGGTTGCCCCGGTTCAACCTGCGGGGGCGCAGAGCGCGGTTAGCGAGACCGAATTAGGACCATGGATCGAGCGCTTGCATACGGAGATCCGCGCGCGCGTGGCGGCGGGCGAGCATCCGCGTGCGTTTATCCGCGTCTTTGGAGCCAAAGCCGAAGCCGTTAAGGTGTTGTCGGCGGACGAGAAGACGCTTCTGGTCGAGTACCGCGGCAGCAAGCTTCCGTTCGAGTGGCCCAAGCTGCGTGCGCGCGAGGATTGCTTGAATCTCGCGCTGGCATTTTGCACCTCGCCCAAGGTCGACGACTGGGTGCTCCGCGCGGTCTTCCAGATCGCCAACGGAAAGAAAGACGAAGCCGAACAGAGCTTGGCCCAGGCGGTCGCCGCCGACCCGGAAACGGGTCCGGTTGCGGTGCTGGAAGTTCGCGGCGCGTTTGGAGAATAGGAGCACCCCTCAAGGTTAAACAATTGCATAAAGCGCTTGTGGAATAGCCGTGGGAAACTCAATGGAAACGTTTGTGGATCGATCGTCGCGATCCACGGCAGCATGTGGAAGATCTGTGGAAAACTCGGTGGAGAACGAAGCACTTGAAAATCGTCCGATCTAATGTGGAAAAGCAGTGGGGAAGTTTTTCGATCGGCCTCAACTCCTTAGGTAAGATGAGCCTCGCTGAATGAGTTCGCCCGTAATTTGAGTTCGCATACTTGGCCGCGCAGGTAGATTCCAATCGATCAAGTGTAGTTGACGTTTGCCGTACGCGTTCGCGATGGTTCGATGGTGCCGATGCAAGCGTTGCATGCAGGGCTCATCGTTCATGCTTGCAAAAGGCTATCTCACGAGTTCGCGCGAAGAGATTCTAGAATTTTCCGAGTTTGACTTCCAACATCGCGGAGCGAATTGCGTTGTACTGAGTTTGACTTTACGCTCGGCCGTGAAGCGCGCAGTAGATCCGTGATGGAGGCGCCTCGTACGTGGAGGCGGAGGTTGTCGCACGATGAGCGAGCGTAAAGAACACGCGGGCGAAGCGGTTACGTTAGCGTTGTACGATCGTTTGCGTTTGACGCTGCTCGAAGATTTAGGCCCCGGCGATGCGGGCGACGTGACGAGCCGCGCGCTGGTGCCTGCGGAAAGCCGCGTGCGCGCGGTGCTGCAGGCGAAGGCCGATGGCGTATTGTGCGGCATCCATTTGCTTCCCCTGATCTTCGAGATGGCCGACGAATGGCTTTCGCCGGACGCGCAGACGCGCAAGACGCAGTTGCACGAAGCGGGCGAAGCGCTGAAGGCGGGCCGCTCGGACGCCGGGAAGGTGGCCGAGTTGGCGGCGCGGTCGGAGGCATCGGGTTTTCGTGTAAAGTCGCTCTGCAAGGATGGTGCACGAGTTGCGCGCGGCATGGCCGTCGCCGAACTGGAAGGTTCCTCGCGCGCGATGCTTTTGGGCGAACGCACGGCACTTAACCTGGTTTGTCATCTTTCGGGCGTGGCGACGCAGACGGCGCGCTACGTCGCGCAGTGCGCGGGGACGAAGGCGCGCATCGTGGATACACGCAAGACGACGCCGCTGTGGCGTGATCTCGAAAAATACGCGGTGACGTGCGGCGGCGGGTTGAATCATCGCCGCGGCCTGTACGACATGGTGCTTATCAAAGACAATCACCTCGCCTTGTGGGGTGCGCGCGATCCGGCGCAAGCGGTGGCGGTGGCACAGGCGCGCTATCCGCATTTGCCGGTGGAGATCGAAGTCACGGACCTGCCGACGCTTGCGCGCGTGTGTAAGCACAGCGCGCCGGCGTACGTACTGCTGGATAATTTTTCTCCGGAGCGGATTCGAGAAGCGGTGGCGTGGTGCGACGACTTTTATCGCTCGCGCGAGAATCGCCCGCTGCTCGAGGCTTCGGGCGGGATCACGCTGGAAACCGTTTCGGCGTACGCGCATGCGGGAGTAGACCGGATATCGGTGGGTGCGTTGACGCACTCGGCGCCGGTGCTGGATTTTTCGCTGGAGCTGGAAAATTCTCCGCAAGCGCCATCGTAGCACGATTGATCTTGTTCGTGTTACTAATTGTAAACGATTGAGTAGGAGCACGTTAAGAAAGGCTTTGTACGCGAACGGCGCGGCGCGCGAAATCATCCCACTTGGTCGGTTTTCGCGGCACTCCGTAAGCCTTGATGCGAGCGTGAATAGCGCGAACGATTAGGAAAAATGAAGAACGTATTGACAAGGTAGTGGCCGTTCTTAGAATCTGCGCATCCGGTTAACAAAGAGCCA